>CALIBL010000078.1 GCA_938045805.1 uncultured Rubripirellula sp.
AACCATGGACCCTCCTTTGATTCAGAAAGTAGATCCGTGTCACGAAGTTTCCCTGATTGAACTCCCTTCTGAACCTGATCCCACTTGAAGGGACCATGAATCTTCTCGCCACGCTTCACGAAGTAGTTTTCCATTATTTGTGGTCTGCCTCTGTCGTCGAGATGCTCACCGCAAATAATGAGCGAATTGTCTTGGGCTCCGCGCGAAGTTCGGTGGGTACCTTACCACGCGAAAAGACCTCAAACAAACGAATAGGGGCTAACCACTTTTTAACACGCACCAGTATTGGGTCGATGTGGCTCTGCTTACTTATTCACGAAGGGCTCCATCGCTTCGCCTTCTAACGCTGTGACTTGAGACGCTGGACGTCAGCTTGGACGCTTGACAATCGCTGATCAAGTCGATCAATGTCTCGCTCGAGGTTAAGTTGATTGAATCCACCAATTTTCGTCTCCAGTCTTCCGACACGACTTCCCATTGAGCGGGCATCATTCTTCAGCTTGGTGAGGTCTTGTTGCAGAGATCGTGAGGAGCCAGTCGGTGAGGACTGCATATCACGTTCTAGTCGACTCATTCGCAGTTTGAATGCACTGAGTTCCGCGGTTTGGCTCGTAAGCCTCCGCTCGAGGGATTCAATTTGGAGAAGCAATTGCTGGTTCGACTGGTCATCGGGCGAAGCCGACGCGATGGGTTCTTCACTGTAAATCGCGAGAAAAAATACGCAAATGATCACCGTCATCGCTGCACGAGCTGGCATGCTACTCTCCGATTGAATGGGCCAAGACACGGAATGTTTGAAGTTGTTTTGTCAGACAGTAATGTTGTGAATCATATCACCAACTTCAAATGAAAGGGTTTCAAAGACCTCGCTGCGCTCAAGGTTACCAATCTCCGGGGGGAAGGATACCACGATGGTTCCGTTGCTAGCAACGTCGCTCGTGCTGGGTCAAGTCTTGGCTGTTCGTTTGTGTGTCCTCGTACAGGCGACCGCTACATCAATATCAATGGTCTGACTTTTTATTGCGAGCAAAGAGATCTATTTGGCGGACAAAGGACGTTGGCGGTTGATGGGGTTCGCAGCGTCTTGACTCCGCATGAAGTAATTTCGTATTCCAATTGGATAGCCGTCGCTGCTCCCACCTAGTGACCGGCTTGATAGCATTTTGGCGTGGCTTTGGACATGAAGGTCGATCGGATGACATCGCAGCCTGAAGTAACGATTATCGTGACGTCTTATAACCGTCGCTCTAGTCTCGAAAGATGCTTACTTTCCTTGGCTCGACAGGCTGGCTTGCCGGCAGCAGCATATGAGGTGGTTGTGGCCGATGATGGTTCGTCGGATGGCTCAAACGAGATGGTTCGATCTCTATCGATGGATCTTCCTTATCGCTTGAGGGTCGTCACGCAGGTTCACAACGGTTATCAAAAAGCGCGGATCATGAATCGTGCGCTGCTGATGTCCGAGGGTCAGTATCTGCTTCTGACCGACGCCGATTGTATCTTTAGGGCGGACTATGTCCGAACGCAATTAGCAGATCGCCAGTCAGGGACTGCTTGGGCCGGTGACTGCATTCGTTTATCCAAAGATGACTCAGAAAGGATCACGAAGGATTCGATCATTTCCGGTTATTTCATGAGTTTGGTTCCGACGCGGTTACCCCAAGAACTTAGAACTAGACACCATAAAAATCTGTTTTATGCCCTGATCAAACACCCCTCAAAACCCAAACTGGTTGGCTGGAACGTAGCGGTTTGGGCGAAGGACTTGTTTGCAATCAATGGGTTTGATGAAAACTTTGTCGGGTGGGGCTGTGAAGATGACGACCTTGCCATGCGATTGCGTCAAAGCGGAGTACGGATTAAGTCCAACGCATCTCGTAATTACGGTTATCATCTTTGGCACGAAGTTGATCCAACGGCACCTGTCAATTGGTGTGACGGGGCGAATGTCCCCTACTTGCTTCGACCAATGGTTTTTCAACGCTGTTTGAATGGAATTGAGAAACGGGGAATTGATGATCTTTCAATTTGCATTTCCGCCGATCGGGCCAAGGTTACCTCTAGTGAGTTAAGAATCGTTGATGAGATTGCACGACGCTTGGGTCAAGTTCCCGGTGATCTTGGTAGCAGTAACGTCAGTGAGGCGGAATTAGAAGTGCGATTTGGGGACAGTCGGGTTTCAGCAAGTTGGTCTTCGGTGAATCGTATTCAGGTATTGTTAGATGGTCAAAGTGTGCGACCAACGCGTGTAAGGCCGCATTTGGTGATAGACACCGCTAATTGTTCGGCAACGAGCGAGACTCCCAAGTTGCGTGTTTTCAATCCAAATGCGGGTGATGATTGTATTGGCTCCGAAAATGAGTCGGCAATCACACAGCCGCAACCGTGGCAAATTGCCGATTGGCTAATCGAAGAGATCGAGAACGCGATTAACGGTGACAGGCTTGCTGCCAAAGACTTGCTTCAACCGGAAAATGGGGGCGATGCCGAGCGGAATCAGATTCCAATCGGACATCGCCGACAGGCCGCCTAAGAGTTGTCAAGCACGTTGAATCCAAACCGAGGTTTGGTTTTTCATGACGTTCAAGCTATTTGTTTGCCGTCCATAGCCTTCCATGCTGCTGGTTGCGGTAACGCTCCGAAGCAGCGAGTCGGATGATTCACGTCCAGCACCATTGGGAGACAGATTTCTGATGAAGCGTTATCTAAAGTAAACCTATCGTCTGTCGAGCCGCCTCTGAAGGCGCTAATGCGGTGTAAGCAATACCTGAGATAACCTTCGTGATGTGATGATCCACTTCAGATGGTTTAGTCCAAAGCTCACCGACTGCAGTTGTGACATAAGCACTAAAGGTTCGGTGCCCCGTCCCAGGTCGCTCACCAATCAGATGCACAATCGTCCTCTTTCCCGGCAACTCGCGAAATAATGTTGTTCCGATCTGATAGCCCGCTCGAACGCGCCCGGACCTTATAAGTAAGTATTCTTCCGAAAGTGATTTTCCGATGCTGGTCAAACCACTTGTCAACTCCGCTAAGTATTCTGCTAGTTGTCCTTCTTCTTGGATCGCTAAGGCGTTGAGTCCATCAGAGATGACTAACTGCACTTCAAACCTTCCCTGTTGATGATCGCGGAGTCCCAGTACTTTACCCGCTGAACGTAAACTCAACGTTTCCCCTTGGGTGGGATGCAGAATGTAGTCTTCGCGGTCGATCGCAGCGGTTTCTAACGGGATGACATTGGGTAGGTTCCGCATGAAATCATTCCGAAGCTCCGCCCAAATACTTTTCTTTCCATCTTCGTAGATTCGATCCACATCACTTTTGAGCACGCTCGCAAGATCCGATGGTCTTTCTCCGTAATTTTGAGCGATGAATACTCCCCGTTGACGCACTTGCGCGATTTTCTCAAGCCCCTCTTCTCGGATGACTTGCTCCGGACGCGAATCACCCTTTGCGCGACGGTAATTGAGGTAGACCCAGGTTGGATCACCGAAGTGAGCCGTGGGGTGTCCATCCTCGTCAATGATTTCCAGACGCTTGAAGAATTCCCAGATGGGGTCATTCACCTTCAGGTCAAATTTCTCACGAAGACGAACGTGATCCTGATAAGCGGTTGTTAGATAACCCAACATTGGGTCGATTTTTGTCGGTAATGCCATTAGATAGGCTGGGCAGGCCGGAATCACCTGCTCGAGGCACCAATCCAAGTCATCGAGTGACACATCCATGTGCAGCGTTGAGCAAACATCGAGCCCGATACAAAGTCCATGAAGCTTGCCCATAAAAATGTCTTCGAGGCAACAACGAACCAATTGCTCACGCGTTCGAAAAACCTCAGGCCCAATGAAACCCGCAACATCATTCAGATGCACCCATGGATCGGGTTGAATTCCAGTAACGGGATTGGATGTGCCAGCTGTACCTGAGTCTTTTGAGGTTTCTGTGTTTGTTGTTGTGCTACTCGCCTTGCCCACACGTTCTTTGAGGGACCTCGCAAGCCCGTACTTTCTTGATTCGTGCAACACCATGTCGAAGCCGTATCCATGGCCGTTGGTGTAGTCTGCGCCTTGCCCTGTCTCAAAATACATGCCGTAGCGGCCGACACGTTTTGATGCGTAACGGGAAAGATCTTTCGTGCTTGTGTCGAAGGTTTGATTGGCTGACTCGCATCCGCCTATACTCTGGAAATACAACTCGGTGCTTCCCGCATCGCGCTGTTCTACCTCGTCCTGTATATCAATATGCGACAAAACACAGTGAGGCATCAGACTGTCTATCTCGAAGGTAACGAGTAAATCTTGCAAAGCTCGCTCAACCTTCACTACGGACTTTGGATCACTCGAAACTGGGTTTGTGCCGAGCAACATGTCACCGACCGCATAAGCCCATCCATCGAAAACCTGCCAGACAATGTCATCGGGATGATCAGTGGGCGAGTTGGGTTGGATCCTTGCCCCGAGATAGCCTTCGGCTCCCAGATTTGTTCCCGATAGTGGGTTGAAGATCTTTGATCCGACGGATATCAGTTCTTCGTTGCTCATTAACTTGCTGACACAGCCAATTACATCGCTCGTCAAGTCCGGCATCAAACCTTTTATCTCTTTTGCGGTACCGCCGAGCAGTTTTGACTTCAACTCGCTAAGCGTCCAGTCCCTTTGATCACGCTGATTACGAACAACTCTTATCCCTTCGTGGTAGACCTCGTCCTGATGCGGAGCGTGGGCATCGATTTCTCCGAGTGTGGTTCTGCTCAGTAACTCCCTCGCCAAATCACGAGTTCTGTCGTCGACCGCGGCAAGGCCCAACGCCTCGTCCCCTTCCTTGTACTCATTTGCCGCACCTATGAGTTTTAGGTAAAGCGTGGACTCGAAGGAGCCATTGATCCTGATGACATAAGAGATGAGATTCTCGTCGGGATGGATTGATTCGATGCGAACCGAATTGAGTGCCGGAACCTTGGTTCCTTCCGCGAGAGCATCGGTACGCGGTGCGCCTAGTGTGGCGACTACAGTACTAGCCAAACCGTTTGATAAAAAGGATCGTCGATTGAACATGAGGACAACCAATCTACGGACTGAATGATTTTAAATGTCATTGTCAAAGCAGTGAGGTGCGTCCTCTACGATGGATACCGATGCCGAGGTCAACGTCGACACCGAGACCTTGCGGGTTTAGAACGGATTCTTGGATTCGTCACCCGCCCAAATGGTATTGCCAACGCGTTTGCCTAGAGGACGGACTGCGTCGTTAGGTCGAATTTTACCCTGCGCGATGACGCTTGGACACGTTAAAGAGCGTTTTTATGTGAGACAAGTAATCATCTGCATGTGTCTCATCAAAGCTGATGAATCGGGTGTTTCCGAGTTGATCCAGCGCATAAAAAAACCAGGCTTGAGATCGCGAGGCGGACGCTTTCCCAAACCTGGTGCTTCTGGCCCAGGCAAGAGCCGAGAAGATCTACGATCAAAATTTGGTGCGTTCAAACCAAATGGTTTTGTGCCCACCCACCCCCGTCACCTTGATGATCTGCCTGTGATCGGTGACGGCGTTTCTCAATCGAGATCAAGGTCTCGCTAACATGCCCTGCTTAGGCAGGAGTAGGAACCGTATCTGCTGGGTAAGCAGCCATTCCGTGCTCGGAGATGTCGAGCCCAACGGTTTCCTCTTCGACGCTGACGCGTACACCGAAGGCTGCTTTCAGAGCTCCGAAAACAACCGCAGAGAAGACAAACCCGAAGGCACCGATGGCAAGAGTTCCGATGGTTTGTGTCACCAAGCTGTGACCACCAAAGGAGAAGAGCCCGACTGCGACGGTACCCCATACTCCACATGTTCCGTGAACTGATACAGCACCGACTGGGTCGTCGATCTTGAGCTTCTCTAGTGCGAGAATGGAAACCACCACGAGTACTCCAGCGACGAGTCCGATCACAATCGCTGAACCTTCGCCTACGACGTCAGCACCGGCGGTGATACCTACCAAGCCAGCAAGAATACCGTTCAGTGCCATCGAGACGTCAGGGCGAGATAGAACTGCATAGGAGGTGATGATCGAGGCAACTGCACCTGCACAAGCTGCAAGGCTCGTCGTCACGAAGACGTACGAAACTGCTTTTGGGTCAGCGGACAATGCCGAACCGCCGTTGAAGCCGAACCAACCCAACCATAGGAGGAAAACACCAATCGCTGCGAGCGGCATGCTGTGTCCCGCAATGGTTTGAGAGCCGGAAGCGGTGAACTTACCAGTTCTTGGGCCTAAGATGAGAGCACATGCGAGAGCAGCGAAGCCACCGAAGGCATGAACCACACTGGAACCAGCGAAGTCATAGAAGCCCATCTGATCTAACCATCCGCCACCCCACTTCCAGCTGCCAGTGATTGGGTAAGCGAATCCAACAAGGATCATCGAGAACAGCATGAAAACAGGTAGTTTGACGCGTTCAGCAACTGCACCCGATACGATCGTTGCGGCGGTCGCAGCAAACATCGCTTGGAAGATGAAGTCCCCCCACCAAGTGTACCCAGCGTTGTAAGCTTCAGTCGTCATCGAAGCATCGTTGAGGCTCTGTCCGAACCAACTGCCCATGGCGAAGTATCCGTTGAAATCTCCGGGATACATCGCATTGAAACCCCAGAATGCGTACAACAGCACCCCAGTGCAGACAATCCAGACATTTTTGAAGATGATATTCACCGCGTTCTTCTTCTGAGTCAGGCCTGACTCTAGCGTGGTGAATCCTAGGTGCATGATGAACACCAAGGCTGCTGAGATGCAGATCCAAAGATTGTTCACGGTGAAGGTGGAGTAACCTTCGGACGCGATATACTCTTCAGAGGAATAAGCGTCTTCTCCCGCCGCCGCAACCTCCTCAACAACCGCAACCTCCTCAACAGCCTCTGTCGCCGTAGCCGTCTCTTCGACTGCCGCGGCAGGTGCTGCTTCTTCCTGTGCCATCACGTTCCCGCTGAGTGTGACAGCGAAAACCGCCATCAGAGCGAGACCCCAAAATGTGCCGGTGCACATGTCCCAACTAAACTTCATTTCAATCCCTTCTCGTGGAGGTGATCTATCAGCGGGATGGCCTCGGAACGACCGAGAACTACCATCGATGAATCAACTCATCTCGCTTGTGAACCACCTTCGCTTTGCCCGGGCCGTTTAAACGCCTGTTGTTGATCGAAGTGCACACAAGGATGCGTCCGCTGCGTGAACACGTGGCACAGTGCGCGCCAAAACAAGAGGGGGATTCTCTTTTTAGTCCGCAAGTAATTGATGGCAATGGACTTATGGTCTTTAGAAAAAATTTGGATTTTGCCTGATTGCCGAGCAGGAACCCGAAACTGCATAACTTTCTGCGCGTTCCCGATGCAGGTGCCAATTGTTGAGGCACGACCTTTGCCCAATTAATGGGCAAGTGCGAATAAAACAGGCAGGCCTGTTTTCCCGCCTGATCAACCTTGAGTCTGTGGAGATAGAATCAAAGGAGTTGCTGCGTTGACTTTGGCTATGCATGGGTTCTAGCGTGCAGAGGCACGACGCAGACGATCCATCATTGCGAATCCCAAATCATGTTCAGGGATCGGTGTCGCGACGATGAGGTCGAGGTTTTTCTCGTCCAAACGCCGCATCGCTGCGAATAGATTTGCCGCAGCTTCGCGTAGACAACCATCCTTTGAGAGGTATTCGATTGCCGTGAAGGTCGATGGTTTGTCAGGAGGGGCGGATTGAGCCAACGCAAGGAGCCCAACACGTTGCTCGTTCTGGATTGGGCCATAGTGAGCGGAAATGGTCAGCGGGGTTCGTGGTGCATAATGTTGGGTTAACTGCCCTGGGGAACTGGGAGTTTGGTCGTCAGTTCCCGCAACTTTAACCTTTCCAACCTCATCTTGGATTGCTTCAAGAGGAATTCCACCTGGCCGATAGAGGATCACGCTCGTTCCATCAAAACCGACCACCGTGGATTCGACTCCGACTTCACAAGGACCTCCATCAAGAATGTTCGGCAAATCTCTGGGGAACTGTTCTCGAACATGCTCCGCAGTGGTCGGGCTGATTCGTCCAAAACGGTTAGCGCTTGGGGCAGCGAGTGGGACACCTGCCTCGGTGATTAAACGGCTAGCAACGGGATGGCTCGGACAGCGTACCGCCACTGACGGAAGACCCGAAGTAACTAGATCTGGGACGATGGTGCGTCGAGGCAAAACGACAGAAAGAGGGCCGGGCCAAAAGCGATCGATCAGCCGCTCGATTGGTCGCGGAACCTCCCGAACGAGGTCCAGTAAGTCCTGCCGATGTGCGACATGCACGATAAGTGGATCGAAAGTGGGGCGTCCTTTGAGCTCAAAGATTTTGGCAACCGCGACACTGTCCAATGCATTGGCTGCTAGCCCGTAGACGGTTTCGGTCGGGAAAGCGACAAGATTACCCCGTCGCAATTGTTCAGCGGCATCGGAAAACTGTTGCTCGGTGATCAAAGGAGTTTCTGCTTTTCATCCGATAGCCCATCGGAGATCAACACCCGGGGGCTAGTCTGGCTCTGGGTGCCTCACGACCAAAACAAATGCCGATCGAGGCACCGATTCGATCCTATCTGGCGTAAGACATGCTGATGCAATTGACTTCGTCGATATTTTTAGCAACCTCGCCGCCGATGGGAAGTCAACAGGAGATCCCTGTTTCCGGAATATGACGAAAACTCTCCCCACTCTGGTCAGGGTTTCCAAAACAGGGCATTCAGGAGAGAGTTTTAAGGAGGTGACTAAACGTTCCAGAAGGTTGAATCGGTGGTGGATTGATACTGAACTTTGAGGTGAGGTGTATCCAGTTTTACCTGTCCCTGATGCAAGCTGTCCACGCCGGCGATCACCATTCCAGAGGTCAGCAGGGTACGTTTCACCGGGTACGGGCTGCGACGCTCAATCATCAGATCTTCGATGTGTCGTGCCAGTGGGTTGAAGAAGTCTGCCGTGGTCGATCCGTGGCCTGGCATCGGGAGATACATCTGACACGAGAGCGTACTTCCGTCACCCAAACTGCCGGCATAATTAAAATCACGGATCCCAGTGAGAACCATCGTGGTTCGCAGTCCATCAATGTGTTCGACCAGATAGCCGGTCGAGTTGGGGGCGTTGGCTCTCATCCACTCAATGGAAGGAATATGAGTCGGGAAACCACCTTCAACTGGTAGGTTGTGGCTTCGAGTGAGTGCTGAGACCAGAAGCTTTCGTGTCTCCACGCAGTCCTCCATCGCAAGGCGATTCCAAAGGGCGTCTCCCTGCAACGCGTGGACGCTTTTGACCCCGACTTCACCACCCTGTCGTCTTTCTGACATGCACTGAGCCGTCTCGAGTGCATGGATGTCGTAGCTATCCACGCCACCGTAGGCGACACAGACACTCTCTCGTAAATCTGAGCCGAGTGGCATGTCAACCGCTGGCATCCTTCGGGTGACCGGTAGCGAAGATCCTGCAAGAAACGGAAACTGCAAGCGTTCCGAATCGCTGACCATTTCCACGCACTCGTCCCAGCGTGTCGAGAGATGTTTGTCGTTAAACACAGGCACGGAGCGACCGCTATCTTCGAACACCTTGATGACGCGTTTGAACCAGTCGTATCGCGGATAGCGTTTCTGCCCCTTTTCGTTTGTCGGGTAATCGCCGTGTTCCGCGATGATCACGACACCATCAACGGCGAGTTTTCCCGTCCCTAGCGTCAGTGCGTCTTCGATGGTTGGTGTAAGTTTGAGACGGTGTTGCTTGACTCGTGCTCTTCCCAAATCGTCATCTGGGAACTGATCGAGGTAGACCGATGCGACTTCGATGCGGGGTGTCTGCCAGCCATTGCCCCATGCATATCCCATCGTGTGTCGGTCGAGGAAATGCTGAGCGTGAGAGTGCCTCCGCACCACGGTACCGAGAAATGCAATCCGTGGGCGTTGATGAGTTTCATGCGGCGCGCTCGCTGGGGCCTGTTGTGCTTGGGCGTGCTGCTGGAGCCACGGAGTCCCTGCAGTCAGAGATAAACCTGCGACGCTTGCTTGTATGAACTGACGTCGTGAGGTTTCGGTGGTTTTTATATCGCTAGGACGCTTCATGTTTGCCTCGCTGTTTTCGTTAGTGATCCACCCACTGTGCATGTTTCCGGTGGATCGGGGCAGGTTGGATCGGGGCAGGTTGGATCGGCGTGATCAAGGTGTTCCGCAGATTGAAAACTTCTCGTCAGTCTTGCCATCATGCTTGCATGCTCACTTTGCCTCAACGCGGGTCAAATCAAATAGCATGCGTCACCAAGTGGTCATTTCTCGTTCCGAGATCTGGATAATCAGTTCAGCTAAGCCGTTGGAAAAGGTGTCCAGTAGCACTTCACCCTTGGCTTCGGTGGCGTGACGTGGACTCCCAATGTAACCGTTTTCAGAACGATCCTGTGTCACCCACGCCCTCTCCGCTCTTTCATAAGAAGGTTTCATCGGAACGTCCGGTAAATCGAGATAATCGCCAACTTTGTTCGTGGAGATTGCGAGCATCATGGACGTTTCCCACTCGCACGCATGCCCCATCTCGTGCTGAACCCATTCGTTGTGGTCGCTCGGGTCATTGTTGTTGCAAGGTAGATCACCCAAAGTCCAATACGTGGCAGAAAGCAACATCAGTTCTTCGCGATCACGGTTCTTCTGTCTTTGCTCGAACAACACTTGGCTGATCGGAACACAATTTCCACCGTGTCCGTTGATGACTAGCAGTCGATTGAAGCCGTGATGAAGCATGTTGTCGATCAGTCCCGACAAGAGGTCCATCCAGACCCTCGGCGGTGCCGATAGGGTGCCACAGAAATCTAGATGGTGATGAGAATTGCCGAGCCACATCAGGGGTAGGAACAATGCGTGTTCCGAGCACGAACGCTTGCTCCTTTGAACCACCTCGTTAAGCAAGATGCTGTCGGTCGCAAGCGGTAGGTGTGACGCATGTTGTTCGATGGCGGCCACCGGCAGGACTACCGGTAGGTCGCGACTGAGTGAATCAACCTGCGAGGATGTTAAGTCGAAGAGATCCATAGAAATGATTGAGAGCGTGGTGGGTTGTTGCGAACGAGGTCCCGAGGGATGAGGAGTGGCTAAGCCATAATGTCCTTAATCACACGGCCCCCGACATCGGTTAGGCTTTCGTTGCGTCCCTGAAAGAAGTAGGTCAGGTGTTCGTGATCGAGACCCATTAGGTGAAGGATCGTCGCATGTAGGTCATGAAGGTGGACACGATTCGTTACCGCTTCAAATCCTAATTCATCAGTTTCGCCATAATTCATGCCACCGCGAACTCCACCTCCGGCGAGCCACATCGAGTAACCATACGGGTTGTGATTTCGGCCCGGTGCGTCTTTGCCTTCGCTAAAGGGCATCCTGCCGAATTCCCCACCCCAAATGACCAATGTCTCGTCAAGAAGACCTCGCTGTTGGAGATCTTGGAGTAGGGCGGCAATCGGTTGGTCGACTTCGGCGGCATGTTGGCCATGATTTTTTTCGATGCTCTCGTGCGCATCCCATGTCTCTTCGAGATGTCCACCTCCTGAGTAAAGTTGGACGAATCTAACCCCCCGTTCCACGAGTCGACGGGCAATCAAACAGTTGCGTCCGTATTCATCCGTCACCGCCGATCCGACTCCGTAAGCTCGCAGGGTGTCTGCGGATTCCTGAGAGAGATCAACCGCTTCAGGTGCGGCGGATTGCATCCGGTATGCCAGTTCGTAGCTTTTTATCCTCGATAAGAACTTGGCATCGAAGTCCCTTTGCTTGGCGTGGGTTTCGTTAATGGTTTGCAGGAATTCGAATTCCCTCTTCTGTGGGACTCCACGCACCGACTCGGGGGCCTCAAGATCAAGGATGGGCTGACCTCGCGATCGAAAAGGCGTCCCCGCGTGACTTGCTGGCATGAATCCACTCGACCAATTTGCCTGCCCGCTTATCGGGCCGCCTCGTTGATCAAGCATGACGACATAGCCCGGGAGATTCTCGTTTTCGCTGCCGAGCCCATAGACGGTCCAGCTCCCCAGTGATGGACGTCCGATTTGCGTCTTACCCGTGTTCATCGCGACCAGAGCAGAACCGTGGGCGTGACTGTCGGTGTGGCAAGAATTGAGAACGCAGAGTTTGTCTGCATGTGCACGAACATTCGGAAAGTAGTCCGAGACCATTAGGCCAGACTCGCCTCCTGGGCGAAACGCGCGCCACTCTGGTGTCAGGTATCCGACCTTTCGACCACCCGAATTGATATAGGTCTTGTCCTTTGGGAGGGTCTTGCCCGCATATTTTTTGAGAGCAGGTTTGTAGTCAAAGGTGTCGACCTGTGACGGTGCACCGTTCATGGTTAGAAAGATGCAAGACTTGATCTGCCTAGATCTTGTCCGTTCGCTCGATTCTGAACGATTGGACTGAGATGACTGCGCTGTGGATGTTGATTGCGTTGGGGACTTCGAGACACTCGCATCATCTTTTCGTTCGTTGGGTGCGCCAAATGCCTTGTCGGAATTGAGTAAATCAAGCAAGGAAAGACCGGCAAATCCGCACCCAGCTTGCCAGATCCATTCCCTCCGGCTTTGGCCGCACGGGAATCGAAAGGAATGATTCATGATTTGCTAATCCAAATAGACGAACTCATTGCTGTTGAAAAGTACTCGAGCGAGGGACGCCAAAGCGAGTGTCTCGATCGAGGTAGACTCAGAATCAGTTGAAATCATGATTCCGTACCTTTCACCGAGAGATTGTTCGAGGGTGATTCGCTCAGATGCGGATAACGCTCGGGGAATCATGATTAATTCCGCGAGCCCGCCATGCCAGTATTCACCGTTAATGTTTCCTTGTTGACCGATCACCCAGGGAGTATGGAACTGACGATTTGTCAGCCCGCTCTTCGTCTCAGCAACCTTCCTGCCGGACTGATAGACCCGTACCGCGGCATCTGAACTGATCACCGAAAGGATGAAACGGGAATTTCGGTTCTCAATGCGACCCACCTTGGGAAAAGCGTCGGTGACACGAATTGTTTCGTCTCCGGTCAATCCAACGAAGAATGAGGTGCCAACATTACTTCCTGCGTTCCAGTTCGAAATGATCTCGCGATGCCCCTGGATTGCTTGGTCGTTGATCACCGCAATGACGCTGCAAAGGGAGTCTTCCAGAGGTTTGCTTTGCAGTTTCATGAATCGCTGGTTCCCGTCGAACCATAGTACCGGCTCGCCATTCCAGTTTTGATGACTGAGTGCGGGCTGATGAGACGAATCAAATTGCAAAGCGTGATTTTGCTGATCGGACTGATCAAGCATCGCAAGAACACGGCCCGTATCGGAATCCGTCTTGAGCCTTGCTGCAGTGAGGTGCAGGCTTGTGCCGCTTAGGATTTGATCAAGTTGACTGGACGGCTCCGAGTTAGATTGCTGCTGTGCCAGTGTGCTGGTCTGTTGGCGAACGAATAGTAACGCGTCAGTCAGTTCATTTGGTTCGATCTCGCGATGTAGTAACCTCCGCCACATGGTGGTGATTTGAGTCTCGATCGAATCGGATGAGCTCCGGAGTCGTGCGGCTAGGTTCTGGCTACGTTGATGAACAAACTGGTTGTTCATTAGAGTGAGTGCTTGCGTGGGAACGGTCGTGATCTCCCGTCGACCCACCGATTGGTTGGCCTCGCAAAGATCAAAGGTCCGCATCATTGGAGGCATGAGCCCTCGCTTGATGAATTGATAGAGGCTGCGGCGACGTTGCTCACTCGCTGGCGAGGGATTCCACACGGTTGATTTCTTCGATAGGCCAGCCAATGCTTGATCACTGATATTGACGAAGAAACCAGGTCCTCCAAGTCTCGGATCCAACTCGTCCGTTGCTGATAGCATGGCGTCCCTGATCGCCTCTGCGTCGAGACGCTGGCGATTGGCTCGCCATAGATAGCGATTGTTGGCGTCTTTCTCAGAGTGAATCATCTGTTGAGGATGCTGCGTCGACTGCTTCCATGTTTCCGAAGTGAGGATCAGACGATGTAGTGTCTTGAGACTACCTTGTTCCCGGATGAGGTAGGCGGCGAGGTAGTCAAGTAGTTTCGGGTGCGTTGGGACTGCTCCCTGAAATCCAAAATTGTTGGGGGTTGAAACGATTCCGCTACCAAAGTGTTGCTGCCATACACGATTAACAATCACTCGCCAAGTCAATGGATGATTTGGATTCACGATCCACTCGGCAATCTCGCGACGGTATCCGGAAGTTGATGCCTCGGGTTCTGGCCGGCTGATTGGCCGAGCGAGTGACGCCACGAAGGATGGTGTCTGCATCGCAACCTGTGAGAGCGGTGAGTCGGGCTCTCCATTCTTGAAAACGTGCAAAGGTGGTTGGTGAGGACGCGTGTCCACCCAGGCAAGGATTTCGCCCTGTTTAAGCTGTTCTGGGTCAGGTCCGCCCAGCCACTCTTTGTTTTGCGGATTGATTGGGCCGGTCCAGAAGATGGACGCGAAGCGATAGTAGTCCTCCTGGGAGATGGGATCAAATTTGTGCGAATGGCATCGTGCACACTTGACGGTCATTCCGAGGAAAGCCGATGAGGTGGTATGGACGAGATCCTCAAGGCGTTCGTATTGATACTTGTCGGGCTCGTTCGGTTCGTCGTTCCAAGTACCAAGCCTAAGGAAGCCGGTTGGGATCAACTGATCGGGATGAGTGATTTGATATTGGTCGGCAGCCAGTTGTTGTCGAACAAAGTCGGCATAGTGCATGTCATCGTTGAGGGCATCAACGACCCAGTCTCGATATTTCCAAGCAAATGGTTTTGCTTGATCACGTTCGTATCCACTGGTGTCGGCGTAACGAACGACGTCTAGCCAGTACCTCGCCCATCGCTGTCCATATTCTGGACGCTGAAGTAACTCATCGATGAGGTTTTCCCACCACTCGGAGCTTTGGTCTGCGAGATGCCTTTTTCGCTCTTCGGTGGTCGGGGGAAGTCCCAGTAAGGTGTAGTAAACCCTTCGGATTAACTGATTCCGGGTCGCCGGTGGAGCGTAAGTGAGGCCCTCAGCCGCGAGTTTCTCTCGAATCATTGCATCGATGGGATGCGTTGAATCAAAGCCAGTGTCGAGAGATCTGTCTGGTGGATAGGCGAGAGGTTGAAGCGACCACCAGTCACGGCCCGCACGTTTCTCGTTGGTGCGTTCGAAGTAATCAAGCACTCTACCTTTTGGCCAACTGAGTCCATTTTTAATCCACTTCTTCAGTGTTCCGAAATCTGATTCAGGAATCACCTGCGTGATCCCGCGAACCGGAGGTGGCATCTGGTGGCTCCGAATCCTCTCAAGTAGGTAACTCTCCTCCGTCGATTCTAGATCGATTACCTCACCGCTCTCACCTCCCCGCAACCAGCCTTCTCGGTTACTGAGGTCGAGTCCACCCGATCGGCTCTTGGTTCGGTGGCATTCGAGGCATTCACGGACGATCAAAGGAGCAATATTGGATTCGAAGTGATCCTTTTCACGCTGAGCTTCTTTGGTCAGGTCAGTCTCGGTCGCGGCCGTTTCCCATGCTTGGACACTCGGGTAGCCGAGCAACGCAAAGAGTGCGATGCAGAGAGTTCGAGTTAGCTTTTCCGCGGAGGTGGTACTAATCATGGTGGAATAATTTAACCGCCCCATGATGCGGATTGTGGTGGGAGCATAAAAAAAGCCGCGGTCGCAATCGCTCCCGCGGCTTCGAATTAAATCCAGTGACTGTTTGCACAGCTGGCTCAAAGATCAGCTAAACCAGAGATCAGCTGCAACCCATGCTGTTTCCGCAGTTGTGGCAGAGGTAGCAATTTCCGTTGCGTACTGTGATGCTTCCGCAGTTGTCACAGCTTGGAGCATCGATTTGGAAGCGGGCGAATTGATCGCTTTGGCCACTGGCCTTCGTGTCACCCTCAGAGGATGGCTCTTTACGCTTGGTCGAGCCGGTGAAATTAGCCAGCAGAGTCGCCCGCTCGGCAAGGGCAACTGCCGCTCCCGCATCTTCCTTTAAGCCGAGCATCACGGTGCTTACGGAATCGGTTTCAGTGGACTCGTTTGGAGCGTCGGCGGACTTCGGCAGAGCGTCAGGACCACTCATGAAAGTGAGTCCAAGCCAGCGAGCGATGTAGTCGACAACACTCTTCGCAATCCTGATTTCCTTGTTGGTCGTGTGTCCCATCGGTTCAAAGCGGGTGTGGCTGAACTTGTTGACCAAGACTTCGATCGGAACACCATACTGAAGTGCGATGGATAGTGCAGTGCCGAAGCTGTCCATGATTCCGCCGATCGTTGAACCTTCCTTCGCCATGGTGATGAAGATCTCACCAGGACGTCCGTCTGGGTAGAGTCCAACGCACAGGTAACCTTCGTGGCCAGCGATTGAGAACTTGTGTGTCACACTCTGACGTGTGTCATGTAATCGTTCACGTCGCGGCTTGTAAACGATCTTTTCTTTCTCAATGGTCTGCGTGATGACCTCGGCCGCAGCCTTCGAATCATCTTTGTCTTCCGATTTGGTATTGAGCGGTTGGGACTGCTTGCTACCGTCACGATAGATCGCGATCGCCTTGAGTCCGAGTTCCCAACCCCAGAAGTAAGCGTCAGCGATATCCGCTGGTGTGGTGTCATTCGGCATGTTGACCGTTTTGCTGATCGCTCCCGAGAGGAACGGTTGTGCTGCGGCCATCATTGTGACGTGTGCTTGCCACGGAATGCTGCGTACTCCGTTAGCAGGCTGGAACGCACAGTCAAACACTGCCAAGTGCTCATCGGCAACATGAGGAGCACCTTCGATGGTGTCTTTCTCGTCGATGTACGCGAGAACCTCACCGATCTGATCGTTGCTGTAACCAAGTTTTTCGAGACCGAGTTTCACCGTTTGGTTAACGATCTTCAGCATCCCGCCGCCAGCAAGTTGCTTGTATTTCACCAAGGCGATATCCGGTTCGATCCCAGTGGTGTCACAATCCATCATGAAGCTGATGGTTCCGGTGGGGGCAAGCACGGTCGCCTGTGCATTGCGGAAACCGTACTTCTCACCGATTGCTAGAACATCGTCCCAAAGTTGCTGTGCAGCCTCTTTCAGTTCCGCTGGACCTTCGTCCGCAATTTCATCACACGCTTCGCGATGCATTTGCATGACGCTCAACATTGGTTTCTCATTTTCCGAATAGCCGTCAAATGGCCCCACAACACTGGCGATTTCAGCACTGGTGCGGTTTGCTTCGCCGTGCAGCAATGAGGTGAGAGATCCGCAAAGTCCGCGAGCGGAGTCAGAATCGTAGGGCATACCGCGGCTCATGAGCACGCTGCCGAGGTTCGAATAACCGAGGCCAAGAGGACGATAGCGGTGGCTATTGGCCGCGATGGGTTCGGTTGGGTAGCTCGCGTGATCAACGAGGATTTCCTGAGCGATAAAGAACAGGCGGCACGCGGACCGGAATCGCTTCACGTCAAATGTTCCATCCTTCTCAACGAACTTCATTAAGTTGATCGAAGCAAGATTACACGCCGTGTTGTCCAAGAACATGTACTCGCTACATGGATTCGAAGCATTGATCTCGCCGCTGTTGGGGCAGGTGTGCCAGCGGTTGATGGTGGTGTCGTATTGAACACCAGGGTCGCCGCAGTTCCACGCGCACTCAGCCATTTTGTTGAGCAGTTCTTTCGCATCATATTCTGGCGCGTCAGCCTGACACTTTTCGCTGACCCATCGGGTTCGCCAAGGTTTCTGATCGCGGACCGCTTCCATGTAATCATCAGTCACACGAACGGAAAGGTTTGCGTTTTGGAAGCAGACACTGCTGTATGCTTCGCCGTTGAAGTTGGATTCGTAGCCTTCGCGAATCAACGCGTGCGCTTTCTGCTCTTCACCCCATTTACACTCAATGAATTCAAGAATGTCCGGATGCCAGACTTTTAGGGATTGCATCTTGGCCGCACGACGAGTCTTGCCACCACTTTTCACAACTCCCGCAATGGAGTCGTACACTTTCATGAAAGAGAGCGGTCCGGACGGCGTTCCGCCACCGGAAAGTTTTTCCCGCTGTGACCGGATGGTTGATAGGTCCGTTCCAGTTCCGCTACCGAATTTGAACAACATCGCTTCCGAACAAGCAAGACGCATGATGTCTTCCATGTTGTCGTCAACACTCTGGATGAAGCAGGCTGAACCTTGGGGGAACTCGTAAGGATTTTCTGGCTGTTCGGTTTGCTCAGTCTCAGCATTCCAGCGCCAATTACACTTATCGCCACTAACGCCATATTGAGCGTGCAAACCCACGTTGAACCAAACGGGGCTGTTGAATGCACCATGTTGGTGCAGGCACAACCAACTCAAGTCACGATAGAAACGCTCGCCATCCTCTGGGCTATCGAAGTAGCCATCGGCCAAACCCCAATCGCTGATCGTTCGTGTGACTCGGTGAACCAACTGACGGACGCTTCTCTCCCTTTCGGCAGGATTCTTCGGGTCACCATAGAAATATTTTGAAACCACAACGTTGGTCGCTAGCTGGCTCCAATTCGATGGAATTTCGCAGTTGGTTTGCTCGAACAGTGCGTTCCCACTCTCGTCCTTGATTGCTGCGCTGCGGAGTTCCCACTCGGTTGTAGCAAACGGTGTATTACCATCGTCCGGACAAAACGTGGACTCAATTTTCAAACCTTGTCCGCTCTTGCGAAGCTTTGTCCCGAATCGCTCCTTGGCGTACTCGAGACCGTGCTCCTGATTAACTTTTTCCAGTGCTGGATCGACTGAAGCTTCATTGGAGGATTGCGCAGTGAGAACCGTGGCCATAGCTCTAAGACTCCTAAAGTGTTCATCCATGGGTCGCATCAGTACCAAAGGCTATTCGCTATCCTCGCGAAGCACCAAAAACGACCAAATTTATTTGTGAGAAGCGTAAATGAGATCGCCCAAGTGGGGGGTGTGTCATTCCATTTAAGTTGCCTGAGCAGAGACCGTAAGGAATCTTACGGCGAAACTGATTGGCCAACGTAAAAACACTACCAGTAGTATCCTCGCGGACGCTAGACCACTATATGTGGGCGACAGGGGCGAAATCTTAAGGCTCAATCGACCAATGTCAAATAGAATTTTACATTTGTGTGTAACCTCATGCTGACACTCGGTTTAGAGCGATTCGTTGCGTCCGGGTTTTGGGGCATGATCGTGCCGTTGAGCGATCCTAACTCCATGATATTTTAAGACTTAGTTAAGGTTGCTAGCAAAGACTGGTGATGGTTTTTCATTTCAAACATTTCTCAGATTATTCGGCGAAGTCTTTCAAAAGCCCGTGAACACGGGAAGGCTGGGGGTTTTGGGGCAATTTGTTTTGAGCGGTGTCTTAGTTTCCGGTCGCGCGGACTTCGCGTTTGGCATGTTTCGTGGCGTTGAGTTCAATCGCTAATCGAGCACGAGGTTTGATTTGATGCGTCTGTTTGGTGTGGTGCAGGTCGGCGAAGAATTCCGCTAACGTATTGACGAACGCGGGACAGCCGTTTTAGTGCTGGGTCGCTAAATACCTCATTGAAGTACGCGCGAAGAAAGTACACGCATGAAATTTGCAATTTGTAACGAGACGTTCGGTGACTGGGATTTAGCGGATGCACTCAAGTTGGCACGGTCCACCGGTTACACGGGGTGGGAGGTGGCTCCATTCATGTTGTCGGATGATATTCGGACGTTTGATGTGGATCAGCGACGACGCTATCGGGCTGAAGTGGAAGCTGCCGGGTTAGAGATCATCGGACTGCACTGGCTACTCGCTAAGACGAATGGCTTTTACTTGACATCGGAGGATGTCGTCGTCCGTCAACGAACAGCTGAATACCTCAGTCTTCTGGCTGAACTTTGTGGAGATCTTGGTGGTAGCGTGATGGTGCTCGGTTCTCCTCAGCAGAGAAATGTACCTGAGGGGCAAAGCATGCAATCTGCGATGGAATGCGCTGCTGCTGTGCTTAACGCGGTGACTCCTGCACTTGAGCGAAATCAGGTGAGGATTGCTGTAGAGCCATTGGGACGTGAAGAGGGAAACTTTCTGAATCATGCTTCAGACGCACGCGATTTGATCGATCTTGTCGGCCATTCTCATATCCAACTGCACCTAGATGTAAAAGCGATGAGTGATGAGGGGATCGCGATCGATCAGATCATTCGCGACAACGCTGATTCAATGATTCATTTCCACGCGAATGATCCGAATCGTCGCGGACCGGGCATGGGCGAGGTCGATTTCAAACCGATCTTTGAGGCACTTCGTGATGTCTCCTATGAAGGATGGACCAGTGTGGAAGTGTTCGATTACTCGCCCGGTGTTGAAACACTTGTGACTGAAAGCATGAAGAATATGCTGGCGACACTTGAGTCGATAGGCTGACGGTTTGTTTGATCGATTGGACATCTATTTTTATGGTTTGTCCAAGGATTGCGTGGGATTGATCGAGTCGTCGCTGCACCTCGCCTTGAACCGCTACTGTATACTACGTGCATCGAGAACGTGCGCTCGCACCGATGTGTAAAGCGTCATCGCGTTCTGACCATCTGCGGGCCAGGTTTAGTTCAGGAGCATTCATGTCCAACGACCCGATGACTACCGATGAAGAAGGGGAACTGGTTGCACAGATCAGAGACGGGCGGGACAAAATCCTCGCGGAACTATCGAAAGTGATTGTTGGTCAAGAGGATGTGATCGAACAGTTACTGCTCTGTCTTTTTTCCGGCGGCCACTGCCTGATCACCGGCGCCCCGGGGCTCGCCAAGACACTTCTTGTGCGAAGTGTCGCTGAGGTTTTTCATCTGCAGTTTCAGCGGATTCAATTCACACCTGACTTGATGCCTGCTGACATCACAGGCACTGAGATTCTTGAGCAGAATCAGAATGGTGAGCGATCACTCCAGTTTGTGAAGGGACCGATCTTCGCGAACGTTATCTTGGCTGACGAGATCAACCGAACACCTCCCAAAACTCAAGCCGCTTTGCTTGAAGCGATGCAAGAGCATCAGGTAACCGCGGCGGGTAAACGTTATGAGTTGGATCAGCCGTTTTTCGTTCTTGCCACCCAAAATCCGATTGAGATGGAGGGCACCTACCCATTACCCGAAGCGCAGCTTGATCGTTTCATGTTCAATGTTCTCATTGACTACCTACCACCTGAACAAGAACTTGCAGTGGTCTTGAAAACAACTTCCAAATCGGGTGAGGCGATCGAGCCGATTTTCAACGCTGAGGATGTTCTGCGATTCCATTCATTGGTGCGGCGGGTGCCAATCGCGGAAGAGGTCGCCAAGTTTGCGGTTGATATTGCTGCAGCGACCCGACCGAGCAGGGAAGGAAGTTTTGATTTCGTTGATGACTGGATCAGCTGGGGGGCGGGCATCCGGGCCGCGCAAACCCTTGTTCTTGCGGGGAAAGCGAGAGCACTCCTTCAAGGGCGTGCGCATGTGACAAAGGAAGATATCGTTTACTTAGCCAAGCCGACGTTACGACACCGTGTTCTACTGAGCTACCGAGCGGAAGCCGAGGGGGTTTCGATCGAAGCCGTGATTGATCGTGTCGTTGAGTCCGTCAAGCTAGGGGCGTGAAATGGCGGACGCCATCCAACAGTCAAAGTCGGGGAATGCTTCAGCGGGACAAGTGGCCTCGTTGGATTCTGCGGCATTGATGCGGATTAAAAATCTGCAGTTCCGCGCCAAGATGGTTGTCGAAGGCTTTTATAACGGCCTACACCGAAGTCCTTTTCACGGCAACTCGGTTGAGTTTCGAGAGTATCGACCTTACACCTTTGGCGACGATCTTCGGAATCTTGACTGGAAGCTCTACGCTAGAAGTGATCGTTACTACATCAAAAAGTTTGACGACGAGACGCAGCGTCAGTGCACTTTGATCTTCGATCAGAGTCAGTCAATGAATTACGGAACGGTCGGTTACAGCAAGGCAGATTACGCTAGCACGGTGCTCGCAACCTTTGCCTACTACCTTAATCTCCAACGAGATAGTGTCGGACTGCTGACGTTCGATGAAACCATTCGGCAGTACCTTCCGCCAAGAAGGACTCATGGTCAGATGAGGCGACTTTTCGCGGGTCTCGCTCAGTCACCTAGCGGTCTGGATACCAATATGGAACGCCCGCTGAAGGAGGCTGCAGCGGTAGCGAAACGGCGAGGACTTATTGTGATCGCCTCTGACTTTCTCGTTCCGGTTTCCTCAATGGAAAAAGGACTTAGCTTTTTACGGGCCAGAGGCCACCAAGTACTGCTTTTGCGAGTGCTTGATCCAACCGAGTTGAACTTTGGGATCGAGTCACCGAGCATGCTGTTCGACATGGAGACAGGTTCGGAGATCTACGTTGATCCCGCCATTGCAACGAGCGGTTACCGGCACGCACTTGAGTCACATCGAGAAGATCTGGTGAGACTCTGTGGAACGATTGGGGTCGATTACTTCGAAATGACCACCGGCGACTTGGTGGAGAACGCGTTGCATCGGCTAATCTCCACACTCGGTAATGGAAACCGAGCGGTGGCCCCTAGTCACGACGACAACATCGGCGGATCGTTCGAAGGCGGAGGGCGTGGATGAGTTTTCTAGCACCACTTTATGCTCTCGGTTTACTAACGATTGCGGCCCCGATTTTGTTGCATTTGATTCGTCGTCAGCCAAAGGATCGCGTGGCGTTCAGTTCGCTCCTTTTTCTCAAGCCGACACCCCCAAGGCTGACGCGGCGAAGCCGAATCAATCATTGGTTTTTATTGTTGCTGCGTGTCCTTGCGATCTGTGCTTTGGTGTTGGCATTTGCTCGTCCCTTCCTTCGTAGTGATTCTCAGGAGACGCGAGTTGAATTGGGACGGCGTGTGATCGTCATGGTTGATACGAGCGCGAGTATGGCGCGATCCGGCTTATGGAAGCAGGCGACCGATAACGTTGAAGCTTTGATCAGTGGGCTGGATCCGCTCGATGATATCGCGTTGATTAGTTTCGATGATGGGGTAAAAGTTCAGGTGCCATTTCGCGAGGAGTCGGCAGGACCTAGCACCGAGCAACGAAAGGTTGTGTTGGAGACACTGCTGACGCTAAGTCCAACCAATCACGCCACTGAATTGGGCAAATCACTGCAGTTTGCGGCGGAATATGCTGCCAATGCGGTGCAGGGTTCCTCTGTCTCAGGGGGGGGTGATGATTCCAATGGAGAAGCTGATT
This sequence comes from uncultured Rubripirellula sp., assembly GCA_938045805.1. Lineage (GTDB taxonomy): Bacteria > Planctomycetota > Planctomycetia > Pirellulales > Pirellulaceae > Rubripirellula. Next base: position 23,209 of record CALIBL010000078.1, read on the forward strand.
CTGGCAATGAAACGCAATTGCAGCGTGCGACACAGTTAGTGGTTGTCAGTGATCTGCAACGTGGCTCAAACGTGCGTTCGATACAGTCATATCCATGGCCCAATGAAGTAGCTGTTGAATTGCGACAACTTCGACCCGATCGCGTTAACAATGCGACAGTTCAACGCCTGCGGCAGACTGAGGAGGATTTAGGAGAAGAACGTGTTCGTGTTCGAGTAGACAACGCGGCGTCCTCAACGGTTTCTGAATTCGATCTCGCTTGGGTTGATGAGCAATTGCAGGCTTCTTCAATTCAGAAAGTGCAGGTGCCACCGGGAAGCACACGCGTGGTGAACTTGCCGTTGCCTGAGATCTCGGTTGTTGGTGTTCAGCTTGATGGCGATGGCGAAGCCTTTGATAACTTGAGTTATTTCGTGCAGCCAGAGAAGTCAAGTTTGGAGGTTTTGTATTTTGGACCGCGCTCAGAAGAGACTCGCGAGGACCTGTTCTACTATCTAAGTCTTTTGCCGCTGAGTACCCGTGTGCGAGAGGTAACCTGTCGTGTCGTGGATGCAGCAGAATTAGCACTTGCGGAATTCGAGCGAGTCCCTTTGGTGGTGGTGGCTCAATCGTTTGATGAATCAATTTCTGGAGTGCTTCGGGGATATATTGAAACCGGTGGAACCGTGCTCGGTGTCTTGGATGGGAGCGGTAATCTGGAGGGAGGCTCCCTAAATCGACTCGGTGACCTGCAGCTAATCAGTAATCGTAATGAACCGGTTGAGTCAAATGGCAGTATTGAGGCGAGCGGTTACTTGATGTTCTCCTCTATCGATTATCAGCACCGGCTTTTCGCTAGTTTCTCTGACCCGCAATTCAGCGATTTCTCGAAGATCAAATTTTGGTCACGCCAGAAGCTCGATGGCCTGGGGCAGGGCGTTAATGTAGTTGCGACATTTGATGACGCCACTCCAGCAATCATTGAGAAGAATGTTGGTGAGGGGCACTTGCTGATCACCGCATTTGGCTGGCAACCAAGTCGCAGTCAGCTAGCGTTATCAACAAAGTTTCTGCCATTGATCGATTCGATGGTGAATCCCCCAACCGACTCGGACAATGGGTTAGAGATCAAGGTTGGAGAGGGGTTTCCTTTTCCTCCCGCACCCGACGCAATAATCATTCAACCCGACGGATCGACGATCGACTATCGTGAGAACGGCGATTTTGCTGAGGTGACCAATCCCGGAATCTATCGTTATCGCCGTGAAGGATTCGAGTCCCTTGTGGCGGTCAACCTAGCGTCAAGCGAAAGTCAAACCGACGCGATGGATTCGGATGAATTCGAAGCGTTAGGGGTAGAGTTGGGAGAGCTTGCTGATCAAGAACGAGAAACGGCGAAGGAATTGCAGCTACGGGATCGTGAGCTTGAGGAGCATCAGGGGCTCTGGCAGTGGGCATTGATTGCCGCGCTGGTGATTATTTTCGTGGAGACGCTCTGGGCGTCGCTGGTCCCTCAAAGTCCAATGTCGGTTCAAGGCGATGATGGTGTGGGCGGGGGCGAACCAAGCACGCAACCAACTTAGGCTAAGGGTGATATAGGCTGAGTTGGTTTGCGGGAGAGTTGAAGTTTGCGGACGTGGTGATTGACGATCAACCTATTGATTTTGGAAACCCTAACATGAATCAGCAGCTTTCCGATCGCATTGCGGTGGTTGAAAGAAGGATGTTGCGTTTGAGGTTGATGCAATATGTCACATGTTTGATGCTGATCTTGGGAGTTGCCAGTTGGCTGACGATCAAGCCGATTCAGGGTCAGCGATTTGCACCTTCGGAGGCGGTGGCTGTCTTGGGACTGCTCGGTGCCTTCGCTTGCACCGTGCTAATGCTCATCATGAGGCGGTATCGCATTGGGGCGGGTGTTGTCGCTTCGAGGGTAGAAGCGATTTTCCCCGATCTGAATCAGAGGCTGCTAACCGCAGTGGAGCTTCGGGATGAGAAACTCGGTTATTTGGAATCCGAGGTGATCCGGGAAGCGGTCAGTCATGCTGATGCAAACGAATGGTCTCATGTGGTTCCGCGTAGTCGAATGCTCCACGCACAAGTCCTTTGTCTGTCGTCAACACTGTTCTGCTTATCCTCTTTTTGGAATACCTACCGAGAACCGGTGCCCGTTGGGTCAATGGTTTCGGTCGAAGGTGCGACAACCACCTCTGGAACCATTCTGGTTGAGCCTGGTGACGTTGAATTGGAATTGGGTACGTCGTTGGTGGTAACCGCTCGATATTCAGACAACGTGCCCGATCAAGCGACATTGGTGGTGGAATATGACGATGGGACACAGGTCTCCCACGTGATGAAAAGAAACCTCAGTGATCCCGTACTAGGCGTGGTACTCAGTGATGTGAACAGCTCGTTTCGCTATCGAGTGGTTGATCGTGACTGGGAAAGTGAATTATTTAGCGCGTCAACCTACGCGCGGCCCGAGTTGATCCGAAGTGATGCTGAAATCACTTACCCAAACTACACCAAGATGCCGGCTCGGCGGATTGAGAATACGATTCGTGTTTCCGCTGTCGAAGGATCGACTGTTCAATGGTCTTGCCTGCTGAATAAGTCCGTTCGTCAAGCTGTGCTTCGCGATGAGAAAAGCGATGATCGCATCGAACTGATTCAGGACGCTAGTCAACCCGAGTTGTACGCTGCGAAAGTCATGCTCGATCAGACGAGGCGATACACGTTGCTTTTGGAGGATCAAGATGGACGAACGAACGCGTTCCCGCCGGAACTCGTTGCGCGGATGATTACCAATGATCCTGTCAAGTTAAAGGCGACCATTGCGGGTGATGCCGCGGTGTCCCCGCTCGAAGAGTACCCGGTTGCCGCGGAAGTGGTTGATGATTTCGGAGTGCTCCAATTTGGATTGACTTACACCTTTGGTAGCTCCGACCCGATGGACATTGTTTTGGGGAGTGAGATTCCTAAAGGGGCAAAAGAGACCGCCGAGCACCTGATCTCGTTCGAGGACTTATCTGCTGCTCCTGACGACCTGCTGACGTACCATTTTTGGGCCGAGGATCATGCGCCCGACGGATCGATCCGTCGCAGCGAGGGAGATTTGTTTTTTGCTGAGGTGCGTGCTTTTGATGAGATCTATCGCGAGAGGTCTCAGCAGCAGGCTGCTGCTCAGTCCGAGCAATCCAACCAAGAAAGTGAAAATGGACAGCAGGCAGAGGAACTTGCGAACCTGCAAAAGGAGATCATCAATGCAACTTGGAGACTGCTTCGTGACCAAGATCAGAGAGCGGAGGAGGAGGCTTTCCTGAATGATATCCAGCTGGTTATCGATTCCCAAAACGAAGCGATGAATCAGGTCCGCGAAATGTCCGCCGAGGTGACGGATGAACGATCACAGCGGTTCGTCGACTTGGCCGTCAGTTCCATGGGGGCGGCGGTGGAAACATTGCAGGAGATACAAGCCGATCCAACCTCGGGATCGCTTCGGATCGCTTTGCAATCTGAAACAGAAGCTTATTCTGCCCTGCTCAAACTGCGAGCCAGAGAATTTGAAATTACCCAGTCACAGCAGCAACAATCCTCGTCATCTTCGTCGAGTAGTTCTTCCCAGAATCGACGACAACAACAGTTGGATGAATTGGAATTAGAACAAGAGGAGGATCGTTATGAAACGGAATCGCAGGCTACCCAATCCGAGGCAGAACAGGCCGAGGAGCGAGAAACGCGGCAGGTGCTCAATCGTCTTCGTGATCTCGCGCGACGGCAGCAGGACCTGAATGACGCCATCGCGGAGCTTCAGTCTTCGCTTGATGTGGCTGAAGATTCCGATGAACGAGAAGAACTGGATCGGCAGTTGAAGCGTTTACGGGATCAGCAGCAGGAGTTGCTTCGCGAGACAGACGAACTCTCCGAACGCATGCAGCAAAACACGGATCAGCAACAAATGTCTGAAGCGGCAGAGCGATTGGAGCAGACTCGTGAGCAGGTCAGGGAGGCGGCGGAGCAGCTTGAACAAAACAACGCGGCGGAAGCTTTGACCGCTGGTAGGCGGGCAGAACGCGAGTTCGAGCAGATGCGGGATGAGTTTCGTCAGAGTGCATCGGGGCAGTTCAACCAGCGTGTCAGGGAATTGAATCAGCAAGCCGAACAACTTCGCGAACGACAGCAGGAGATCTCGGAGCAAATGCAGCCCGATCGCGGGCAACCCGATAACGCCGGCCTTCGCGCCGAGGGAGGTAATCGCCAAGAGACGGTCGAAGATCTTCGGCAACAGGCGGAGGATTTGGAGGGGCTTCTTGAGCAGATGCAGGAGACGGTTGAGCAGGCTGAAGAAGCCGAACCCCTTCTTGCACAACGGCTTTACGACACCTTTCGGGAGACGTCGCAGAGACAGACTCAGCGTCAGCTCGAAGAGTCTGCCAATTTGCTCGAGAGAGGCTTTGAGCCCCAGTCGCAGGAGCTTGAATCCGCTGCGGCCGAAGGGATCGAGGCGTTGCAGGAAGGTCTAAGGAGGGCTTCGGAAAGTGTGCTCGGTGATGAGACTCGAGCGCTGCAGTCGGCGCTATCAGAGTTGGAGCAACTTGAGGCTGAACTAAGGCGAGAGATGGAACAGAATGGTTCGGCGTCGACCGCTGCATCGGATCAACCAAGTGACTCGTCCAGAGAGCAGACCGAGCGATCCACGTCAGAGTCCGAGTCAGCAGATCAACAGGTGGATCCCTCTGGACAGCAAAGCGAAAGCCAGGGCCAACGGTCCGAAAGCCAGGGGCAACCATCAGAGGGCCAGGGGCAACCATCAGAGAGCCAGGGGCAACCATCCGAAAGCCAAGGGCAAGGAAGCGGGGGCGGTGCAAGGCAGAACGGTTCTCCAGTTTCCGCTGGATCGGTACTCAACCAACTCGCGGCGGGTGAACCCTCAAGCAATCCGCTCACTGGTGACGGTTTTCGTGACTGGACGGATCGACTTAGAGACGTTGAGGAGATGGTTGGTGATCCGGATCTGCGATCCAATGCTGCACAGATTCGAGATCGAGCGAGAGAGATTCGCCGCGAATCGCGACGTCTATCAAGGGTGCCGCAATGGGATTTGGTCGAAGAGATGATCGCCACTCCTCTTCGTGAACTTAAAAAACGGGTCTCCGACGAATTGATGCGTCAGAGTGCCGAGAGGAACGCAGTGGTGCCACTTGATCGCGATCCTGTTCCCGAACGCTACCAAGATGCTGTTCGAGATTACTACGAGCGTCTCGGGAGCGGCAGGTGATGGTATTGTCGAAATCGGTTCAAACGATGCTGTCGCTCACCCGGTACTTGGTATTGGCACTACTTAGTGTTGTACCGTTGCATCGAGGGTTTGCTCAGTCCGATGGTTCATCGGCCGCTCCGCAGGCAGAGCTACCTGAGAATGAAGTTATTGGTGGTATTGTGCTTGGAACGCCCCAGTGGGCGTCCATGGCACTGGTGATTTTTTTCGGGCTTGCGTGTCTCATTATTTGGAGCACCTTCCGAATGCGCGGTGGGAATGGTCTCCGCGTTTCTTCGGCCGGCCTTAAGCTGATTGCAGTAGCGATTGTCTGCCTTTGCTTGGTCAAACCGATGCGACTTGGAGAGCGCGCACGACCGCAGGAAAACGTGGTTGCAATTGTGCTCGACAATAGTCAAAGCATGCAGCTCAAGGCTCCCGAGACCCCGAATGATCGTCTCGAGCAGATGAAGGGAGACGTTCGAGACGATCAAGCATGGAAGATCCGTTTGCAACAAGACTTTGATGTTCGAACGTATCAGTTTGGTCGACGGCTTCAGAAAATTGATGACAGCGACTCCGTTAATGCCACAGAGACAGCTTCGACACTATTGACGTCCCTTGACCAGTTGCGTGACCGGTTACAGCGTCGCCCACTGGCTGGTGTGTTACTTTTTAGTGACGGGAATCTGACCGATGGGGAATCCAACGCTTTGGATCTAGATCGATATCCGGCTCCGATTTACCCCGTGATCAACGATGATGAGCCTGATTTTTGTGATCTTTGCATCGACACCATTAGCGTTCAGCAAACGGACTTTGAGTCGTCACCGACAAAAATACGCGTGGATTACCATGCTTCGGGTCTCTCTGGTCAGGAGTTAACCGTGCAGTTGATGGACCTTCAAACTGGTTCGATCATCGAAGAAGTTAAAAAGACGATAGGGAGTTCATACGATGAGGATGAGGTACAGTTTCGCTTCCGGCCAGAGTCGAGTGGAGTGAGTTTCTATGAAGTCCTTGCTTTCACGGAAGCGGATCGCGAGGTGTTGCTTAACCCGACGGTTGAAGGGATGGAGAATGCGACCGAGGCAACGCTCCTCAACAACGCTCAGATTGTTTCGGTAAACCGTAAGTCGGGACCCTATCGCATCCTTTACCTCTCGGGTCGGCCAAATTGGGAGTACAAATTTTTGCGACGCGCGATTCAGTCAGACGCTGAAGTGCAGATGGTTGGACTGATACGAATTGCGAAAAAAGAGCCCAAGTTTAGTTTCCGTGACCGTTCGGTTACCTCAACCAATCCACTCTTTGCGGGTCTTGGTAAAGAGGAGGAGGACGCCGCCGAGCAGTACGATGAGCCGGTTTTGATTCGACTTGGGGTGAAGGAGTCCGAGGAACTCAGTGCAGGTTTTCCAGATTCTGAGGAAGAGCTTTTCGCTTACCACGCTGTCATTTTGGATGACATAGAAAGCGACTTTTTCACTCAGGATCAAATGCTGCTGTTGCGGAAGTTTGTCAGTGCACGAGGTGGTGGATTGATGCTGCTTGGTGGGCAGGAAGCGTTTGCTGAGGAAGCGATGCGGGAGACTCCTCTGGGTGAGCTTTCGCCGATTTATGGCGCACCGTCTGGTGGTGATCCAAAACCACCTGGTCCCTACCGGATCGAACTCACTCAAGAGGGAATGCTGCAGCCTTGGTTGCGTTTGAGTGACAATGAGCAAGGTGAAAATCAATCGGTCCGAGCCCGACCGATTTTTCGCACGCTTAATTTGGGCGGGCAGATTAAACCGGGTGCGTCGATACTGGCATATGCCGAGACGGGGGGGCAGGATCGTTTGCCAGCTCTCATCTCACAGCGTTTTGGACGTGGGCGTGCTGCGGCTTGGCTGGTGGGCGATCTCTGGAAATCTGCCATGCGTCGTGAGTCCTCGGATGATGATTCTGGCGGTCAGGCATGGAGACAGATGGCACGGTGGCTCGTTAACGATGCGCCTCGGCGGGTCGAGTTAGACGCTCGACAGTCACCGGATCCCAACGAGCCGGTCACGATCTCCACCACCGTCCTCGATGACTCCTACTTGCCGATGGATAACGCAGTGGTGAAGGTCACCGTGACACCTTTTGGTGGGGAGAGTGTTGAGCTGGAGGCTGAGATGGATGATGAGGCGTCAGGGGTCTACAACACTGAGTATTGGTCACAGGAAGGGACCGCATTTCACGCAAATGCGTCCGTGGAGTCCATTTCGGGCGAGTACATCGGGACCGCAGATGTGGGCTGGACGCAAAATGTGGGTGCAGACGAGTTCAGACAACTGGAAATCAATCGTGATCGCCTCGAGGAAATCGCTCGGCGTACAGGTGGTCACCTCGTTCGTCGAAATGAACTGGATCAGTTCTCTCGGGAACTACCCAATCAAAAGGTGCCCATCCGCCAAAAATGGTTGTACCCACTTTGGCACAGTCCATGGGTCTTAACCTTGGCGATCGCCTGCCTCTCCCTCGAATGGACCCTTCGTCGGATGAAAGGACATGCATGATGAATCACATTAGAGGATGTGCCATGTTGGGGTTTCTGCTTTGCACCCTCGTCTTGGTGTGCGTTTCAGTCACGACAACTTTAGCCGGCGAGTCGGATCCATCAAACGGTGCAGATGATCGGGCTGAGCAGTCGAACGCGGGGACGAAAGTTGATACCCAAGGTGCGACTGGTTTTCACCCTGACGTTCTTGTGGTTGTCGGTGCTGAGGGAACCTCGGAGTACGGAGAACAGTTCAGACTCTGGGAGGAACGGTGGAAGGATTTGGCAGAAAACTCCAAAGCACGCTACCGAGTGATTGGGACAGACGAGGAGGGGACGCAGGATCGGAGTCAAAGTCAGGGTGGGGCTACCAATGCCGGGAAGGAAGGCGGCCCGAGCAATGATCGCTCGCTACTCATTGAATCGCTTCGGCTCATGAATCGAGAGACGGAGGAGCCGCTCTGGTTAATCTTAATCGGGCACGGAACCTACACTCGCGGTGTCGCCAAATTCAACCTTCGTGGACCGGATATCAGCGGTGCTGAGTTGGCTGAGCATCTAGCCACTTTCTCCCGACCGCTGATCGCCCTCAATTTTTTCTCTGCAAGTGGGCCGTTTATCAATGCGATCTCTGGCGAAAATCGAGTGGTTGTTAGTGCGACGAAGAGCGGACAGGAGCAGAACTACAGCCGATTCGGTGGTTACTTCATTGAATCGCTTGGGGATTTGTCTTCGGATCTCGATCACGACCAAAGGGTTTCGGTGTTGGAGGCGTTTCTTTCAGCATCGTCTCAAACGCAGGCTTTTTATGATTCGGAGCAGAGACTGCTGACCGAGCACGCACTGGTTGATGACAACGGAGACAAGCTGGGTACACCGGCGGTCTTTTTCCGCGGTATTCGAGCGGTAAGGAAATCGAAATCCAGTGATTCGGTAGATGGGAGAGTGAGCGCCCGGGCATCGCTTGGAGAGGAGCAGGGGTATGCGGAGTTAACGCTCACACAGCGGCAGTTCCGCGATCAACAGGAGCGTGCTTTGGATGATCTAGTATCGAGGCAGGCGAGTTTATCGCGAGCTGAATACTTGTTGGAGTTGGAAAAGATCTTGGTTCCACTAGCAGAGATCTATGCGGCGGAGCCTGATTCAGACTCAAACAACGATACCGTTGAAGACACGACGGAGCAGTAGTCCGTCGTTTAAATCGCAATTCAACTAGATTTGGAAGTTGATATCTTCCTCGGGGTCGGCTTCACTCACGACACCACGCACTCGCAACTGTGGTTTTTCGAGCAGGACGGTGGTTTTGGCTGAAACGCTACGAGTGATCCAGACACTCGATCCGATCACCGCTTCACGGCCAATCACGGTTTTGCCGCCCAGGATCGTAGCGTTCGCATACACCACCACGTGGTCTTCGATGGTTGGATGGCGTTTGGTTCCGCGAATGAGTTGTCCTTCGGAGTCGGTCGGGAAACTGAGGGCACCAAGTGTGACTCCTTGGTAGAGCTTGACATGGTTTCCGATCTCGCACGTCTCTCCGATCACGACACCCGTTCCATGATCGATGAAGAAGTATTCCCCGATCGTGGCGCCTGGGTGGATATCAATTCCAGTTTTCTGATGAGCCCATTCGGTCATCATCCTCGGCAAAAATGGGACGTCGAGTTCAACCAACTCATGGGCGATGCGGTACACCGTGATCGCCATGACGCCTGGATAGCAGAGCACGATTTCATCGGTGGTTCGACATGCGGGGTCGCCATCGTAGGCAGCCTCCACATCCTTGGCGAGGATCATTCGGAGCTTGGGGATGCGTTTGAGAAGTTCGATCGCCATGGCTTGGCCCTTGGCTTCGAAGTCAACTTCATCAACGCAGTCAAGATGTTGGGACCCGACCCGCTGTTCGTGTCGAAGCGCTCGAGCAATCTCGGTGGTAAGCTGATCGTGAAGTGTGTCGAGGAGGCTTCCGACATGAAAGTGAATGTTCCCTTGGTGCAGGCCAACCTTACGCCGGTACCCCGGGTACAGGATATCCTTCAGATCCAGCAGACACTCAATCACTCCAGTATAACTCGGAAGCGGGCAATGCCCGAGATGATTGATCCTATCCTCAGAGGAGTAAGTCTGGACAATCAATTCGGTTAGGTCTGGCAATTGTTCTTTTAGGCGAACATCTGAGGCCACGTGACTAACTCCTATTGAAGGCTTTCGAGTAGCTTAAAAGGTAGCGTTTGAAAGGAAGAACGTGAAGCTGCCGACTTTCTGCTAATCCGTCGGTTAACGCAACGTCTCAGAGTTCAAACGATCCGGAGAGATGGATCCGCGGCTGGCAAGGTTGTTTGAGGGAATGAGACATGTTGGCGTTTGACGAAGAAAAAAAGGGCCAATAGGAAATTCCCACTGGCCCTCTTGATTGGTGCTCGGCTTTGAATGCGGTTCAAACCGCTTCATGTCTGCTTAGTACCCGATGGTCGGTGGGTTGTCCACTAGGAAGTCTCGAGGCGAGCGAATGGTGTAATAGGGGTACGCCATGGTTGCGGATTGCATTGCGGAGTGATGGGCTCCGTGTGGCCCATGCGATGCAGCAGCTCCGCCGTGGCGGTGTGCCGGCCCGAGGTGTGAACTGTAATCATGGCCTCCGCGCTGCCAACCTAGTTTGCTTGCGACGCATCCTGTGCGACCACATGACTTGCACGCTGCGTTCTTGATTTTGCCAAGGATGCCGGCACCATTGGCACTTGAACCGCAGGGCTCGCAGCCATCTCCTGGCTCACAGTTCGCGGGTTCACATTGACTCAGGCCCCCACGGGTATGGTGATGCAGGCATCCCGTTGACCCCACCAAAAGTACTGCTGAAGCAGTAAGCATCAAAATTCGATTCATTTCCGGATTCCTTCCCGAGCTTCTCACCGCCAACGAGGGGCGGACCAGTAGATATGGTCGATAGAGGGTCGGAGCCTGCAGAACAGACCCGTCAACAACTATCCATGTGGATCATTCGGCGTTCCGTTTGAAGACATGTAAAGAAACCTGCAAAGGTGAGGGGAGGTTGTGCAGTGGTGAACGGAAGTGATCCCGTAATCGATTCAAATTACCATCGAACGCATGTTCGACTTGCAGCACAACACTTTGTTTTGATATGCCGAGCTTAGTTGATCGGTTGCTTATAGAAAGGACATGGAGTTCCATGCGAAGTTTCACGGCTTTGGTTGTTGCTATCACGATGAGTTTTTCTGTGCCAGCTGCTGCGCAGATCACCGGACCGCGTGTTTTGAGTGCGGAGCAAGATCGTTTGGCAACCCTTCAGGAGCAACTGGTCAATCGTCTTCGTGCGACTCGAAATGATCAGAAGGGTTATCTAAGCCATGTCATACGGTTGGTTCGACAGGGTAAGGTCGATCGAGGGCTTGTGATTGCGCTCGAGCGTTACGCGCTCAGGCGAAACCCCTCATACCCGTTCCCGTTTTTTGAGCGAGCGATGAAATACGAGTGCGGCAAGCGCGGAGTGAGTCTTCCGCCAGTGAAACAGTTTGCCAACACCCGGATTCTGAGTCGCGACTGAGCTACAGCGAAACGCGAATGGTGATGCTGCGACAAGACGTCAAGTAGCGAACAGTGGAGCAGAAGGCGCATTACGGGGTCCGAGTCACGATATCTTTGCTATTCAAATGGCTGATTCTCGCTGAGTCTAGTATTGCTAAGTTGCTACAGTTGTCTGACGGGATAGGGGCTCGCATGAGTGGCGGAGAGAACCGCACGCGGTAAGGCGAGTAGAATGAGTCATTCGACGTCTGCGAATTTGATGAAATTCTTTAGCGTTGTGTCGATATCTAGCGGCCCTTCATGCACCCTTGATGGAAGCGATTGATGAAAAAGCGAATCATTGTTGGTATCAGCGGAGCGTCGGGTGTGATCTATGGCGTCCGAACTCTCCAGCACCTCCGCGGACGAGAGGATCTAGAGACGCATTTGGTGCTAACCGAGGGAGGTGCGTTGAATCTAAAGATTGAGACGGATGTGACTGCCGATGACTTGCGGGATATGGCAGATGTGGTTCACCGTCCTAATAATCTTGCGGCAAGCATCGCTTCGGGCTCCTTCATCACTCTTGGGATGATGGTGATGCCGTGCAGCATCAAGAGTCTCTCTGGTATCGTTCATTCCTATGCGGACTGCTTGCTGTCACGAGCAGCAGACGTGTGTCTTAAGGAAAAGAGAAAACTTCTGCTCTCGGTTCGCGAGACGCCGCTACACCGTGGTCATTTGGAGATGATGGCTCGAGCGGACGAACTTGGTGCAATGATTCTGCCTCCGATGCCTGCCTTTTATCATGAGCCTCAGTCGATTGAAGACATCGTTGATCAAACCGTTGGGAAAGCCTTCGATTATTTCGGCATTGAGCACGATCTTTTTCGTCGTTGGGGGCAGCCCGGCAAGGGCAGGGACTGACGAGGAAGTCATGATGTTGAGCTGAGTAGTCGGTAGAGCTCGTCGGGCACCGAATTGTTCACCCATGGGTGAACCAACAAAAAAGACTCAACCAGGTTGAGTGGTTGAGTCTCCATTGCTTGCGTTTGAGTATGATTCCGTCGGCGATACCGCTGCCTAGGTAAGCTTGGTTTGACCGGGAATTGCAAACTTTGATTCTGGTCGCGAACCTTTGATGTCGAAATCTTTCGGGAAGAGATCGAGTTTTGACTCTTTCGTCGCAAAATCCCAGCTGACCGATTGTCCCGTGTAGGCGGCCATACGACCGAGAACGGCGGTCATCGAGCTCTCTGCGGTCGCTTTCAATTCAACAATTGGTTTACCCGCTCGGATGGAATCAATCAGGTCTTTATGCTCCTGACGATAAGCAGCACCAATGTCCCCCTTCATTGACCACTTTTCGTTTCCCTTTCGATCGGTGATCGTTGCACCACGGTTGCCTCCGTAAATGGTACAGATTCCTTCGCTGCCATAAATCGTGTTGCTGTTGTCACCAGCGGTGCCGGGAATCTGTCGGCACATGAACGACAACATTCGATTTCCTGGGTAGATGTAATCCACCTCAACGTTGTCCCACATTTCACTGCCTTCGGGGCGAGTAAATCGGCCACCGCTACCGTAGGCCGACTCGGGTGGGCCACCCATGATCCAGTTCATGGTGTCGATATTGTGTACGGCTTGCTCGGCAATTTGGTCTCCGGAGAGCCAAATGAAGTGCATCCAGTTAAAGATCTGGTACTCCGTGTCACTCATGCCATCTCGACGGATCCGATTCCAGATTCCGGTTGAACAGTAGCGACTTGTGGCCGCAATGATGTCACCAATGTCGCCGCCGTGAATTCGTTGAATCGCTTCGACGTAGTTGGTTTGCCTGCGGTACTGTGTACCTGTCACGATTGCCGTTCCGTTCGCGACGGCCTGTTCATGCGCGGAAAGGCAAATCTTAAAACCAGCGGGGTCCACACAGGTTGGTTTCTCAGCGAAGACGTGTTTCCCTGCATCGACTGCTTCGGCGATGTATTGCGGGCGGAAGCCCGGTGGAGTTGCGAACATGACGACGTCAACATCCGGATCATCGAGGACGCGGCGGTAGGCATCGATCCCAGAGTACATCTTGCTGTCAGCGACGTTCACTTTGTCTTCGTGACGCTTTTTAGCGCCGTTGCGGAAGGGTTCGAGTTTCTCGGCGTCCACATCCGCCATCGCGACTAGTTGGATGTTGTCGTTAATGCTCATGGTGTCGTTGACCGCGCCGCCTCCACGACCACCACAGCCGACCATCGCTAATTTGACGGTGTCACTGTTGCCGCCTTGGGTCTCTTGCCCATGCACCATTGGCACACTGCCAATGCCCGCAACAGCCGCCGAGATTGCCGTTCCGGTGCGGAGAAAATCTCGGCGACCTTCTTTGGTCGGTGGATCTTTTTTTAGGTTAGCGGCTCGCTGGTTTTCAGATGTTTTCCTGTCGTTTTGCATCAAAGGTTTTCTCGTTGGGAATGAATTTGAAAACAATGTTGTGGGGCAATACTGTACCCCATCGTTGAAGGCATTTGTGCATGCAGCGATCAAAGATTCTGCTGATTTTACACATGCGACTCTCGCGACGCGGGTAGCAAATTCCCCAGTCATGAGCACTTCTCTCCGGTGACGACCGTTCAACGAGCGGAGCCGGTGGATCACAAAGTAGAGAGTAGAGACGGTCACGGATTAGCTGGCGGGTTTCCCTGCATTCGCTTTGAATCATCTACAATGCGGGTGTCATGGGTCGGAATGCTCGTGATCCATCCTCTGTCTCGAAATCCCTGCAGGAACCGCTACTCATGGATTTTCCGTTCGAAAGCGTTGTCCGAGGCAGCGTACGACTCAAATTCGTACTCACCGCTTGGTTGGTTTGCGGTTTGAACTGCATCAAGGCGGAAGCGGAGCAAGCTGAATTCCCGAGTAAACCCAACTATGTGGTGATTTTTTGTGACAACCTTGGTTACGGAGATATTGAGCCATTCGGATCGACTCTTCATCGCACCCCGAATCTGAATCGGATGGCGAGCGAGGGAAGGAAGTTCACGCATTTTTACGTCAGCGCTGGTGTTTGCACACCATCCCGAGCGAGTTTGTTGACAGGTTGTTATTCGCAGCGGCTGGGGATGCACCTGAACGAAAGAGATGGTCACGTACTCAGGCCGGTCTCGCCATATGGCTTGAATCCCGAAGAAGAGACAATCGCTGAGGTGCTCAAAGAGGTAGGTTACGCTACGGGGATCTTTGGCAAGTGGCACCTCGGAGACCAGCAAGCGTTTCTTCCCACCAAGCAGGGTTTCGACACCTTCTTTGGAATTCCCTACAGTGACGACATGACAGCCGAAGTTGGCAGACGAGTTAGCTCCAAGCTGGATGGTGCGTTATGGCCACCCCTTCCATTGATGATGAACGAGAAGGTGATCGAGGCACCAGTTGATCGCAACCAATTAACACAGCGTCTCACGAAGGAAGCGGTTAAGTTCATTGAACAACATCGGGACGAGCCATTCTTTTTGTATTTTCCTCAGGCGATGCCTGGTAGTACGACAGCGCCTTTCTCCAGCGATGCGTTTCGAGGGAAGAGCGCCAATGGTCCCTGGGGGGATTCGATCGAGGAGCTTGACTGGTCAACGGGTGAGATTCTGGACACTCTCGAGAAGCTTGAGCTTGATCAAAAGACGCTCGTGATTTGGACCTCCGACAACGGCGCTCCGCTGGCTCGGAATCCTAGTGATCTCTCGCGCGGCAGTAATCAGCCACTGCATGGTCGCGGCTACACGACCAGTGAGGGGGCGTTCCGCGTGCCCACCCTCGCTTGGTGGCCGGGCCGAATCTCAGCTGGATCGATTTGTGAAGAGATCGCCTCAACGATGGACCTTTTACCGACCTTTGCAAAGTGGTCTGGTGGCCGTTTGCCGCAACGCTTGATCGACGGAAAGGATATCTCCGAATTGATGATCGGCGAAAAAGCCAAGTCGCCGCATGAAGCGATTTACTATTACGATCGCGATCAGTTGCAAGCGGTGCGTCGGGGAAGGTGGAAGCTTTTCTTGCCGCTGGAGACTTACGGAAGGCATCCGCATTTTACTCACCAACCGTCACGCGATCCGTTGCTATTCGATCTGGTAAGTGACCAGTCTTGCCAGCACGATGTCGCGGGGCAACATCCCCAACTGGTTCAAGAGCTATCGCGTTTGGCTGATGAAGCGAGAAGGGAACTCGGGGATTCAGGGGTTCCTGGACGGGGAGCAAGGAGTCGTGGTGAAGTGGTGGAACCGATACCTCAAGTTGTCGATCGAAAAGATGGCCAGTAGCAATGCAGAAGCGTCAAAGTTTTTCCCGACGCACCGTTACATTTTCCCACGTTCTGCGGGCCGCGGAGTGGTGAAAAAAACAGGTTTTTGAGAGCAACCGGCCTTCAGCCATTTTCGACAACTTGTTAAACTCCCGCTCACTACCCCGTGGTGTAATCGGCAACACTACTGATTTTGGTTCAGTCATTCAAGGTTCGAGTCCTTGCGGGGTAGCTT
>CALIBL010000079.1 GCA_938045805.1 uncultured Rubripirellula sp.
CACCGATCATCTGTGATTCTTAGCAAGCCAGTAAAAGAAAAACGCAATCATGGCACCGCCGACCCAGTGCAACCATGTCCAATCCTGAGAGAATCCCGCGCCAATCAGAAACCCGCCCACAGCTCCCCAAAACCAAACCGCGAGTCGTTCTAGCGAATCATCCATCAATCGATTCCTCAATACTTTACGACTCAGCCCAATAACCTTCTCTCGTTCTCCAATAGACGCAACACCACGCATTGAAACTCTCGATTGTCTCGACGCCGGGTAGCAGCTCGTCAATGCGATCGTCATCTTATCATCCGTTGGATTAACTCGAATGCCTGACACGCAACTTTTTTCAGCCGCTAAACTTTGTAATGGCTGTAGAGCCAATACAAAATTGATCCGACCAATCATTCAATTGATAACGATTAACTTCTAATCTGCTACACGACTCATGAAATTTGCAACCTCGTATTTGACGTTAATTGTTTCACTGGCTTTCCCGCTCATCGCCCCATCCATACCGCAGGGGATCGCGCAATCTTGGATCGATCGTTCTTGGGAAACTTCTGCACAAGAACGATTGAAGCAGATTTACGATCGTGAGACGTTTCGAGCGTCTCCGCTTCAGCCATCATGGTCCGGCGATGGAAACAAACTTCGCATCCGTCGCACCAATTCAGAAACGGGACAAGACTCGTGGCAATGGCTGCTCACTGAAACAGGACAAGTGACAACGCCACCTGAACGTCTGAGTGAAACAAAACGCAATTCCGAAACCCTCGAAACAGTTAGAGACAACACCGAGAAAACAAAAGAAAACCAAAATCCAACGTACCGACATGAAATCCGAGACGGAAACCTAGTCGTCCTGAACAACAATCGTGGCACCGATAACACGTCGCCCGAACCTGTCCTCGTACTCAATGCCGCAGACGGCAAACGCTTCTACGGGATGACGTGGAGCTCTGACGGGCAGCACCTCGCATTCATCCAATCAGAGATGAGCGACGTTCGAAAACGGTCAATGCTGGTGCCTTCGGACCCATCCTACCCCGGTGTCGAAGAAAGGTACTTCGCAAGGGTCGGTGAAACGATCGCAACCCTCCAAGTTGGCTTGATCCATCCCGAGACAAAGTCGATTACCTGGGTTGATCTCAATCCCGTTACCTCCAATGGTCAACAAGGTTTTTATCTCGGACAGGTCCAATGGACTCCCGATGGGAATGAACTGCTGATCGAAAAACTGAGTCGCTTCCGAGAGCGTCGACAATTCCTTCTGGTGAACCCCACGGCGTTGAACGCTGAAGATCAACAAATCAAAACCATTTTTGACGAAACCAATTCGGCTTGGGCAATCAGCAGTCAAGGAAAAAACCTTGGACTGATTTGGATCGAAGGTGGATCGAAGTTCATTGTGATCAGTGAAAAAGATGGTTGGCGACATGCCTTTCTTTATTCACGCAACGGCGAAGAACTCGCCACGCTAACACCCGGTGAATACGACATCATCGAGCGAGGCCCCGCCGATGAAACAACGGGCTGGCTCTACTTCTATGCGTCACCCGAAAACGGCACTCAGAAACATCTTTATCGAGTCTCACTAAGTGGCGATGGCAAGCTCCAGCGAATCACTCCGGCCGAACTGACCGGAACCAACGATTATCACTTTGCACCGAAAAACGATTTTGCGATCCACACCCATTCGACGATCGACTCACCGCCTGTTGTCTCACTGGTCTCTCTGCCCGATCACAAAGTGATCAAAGTGCTTCACGAAAACGATGCGTTACGGGAAACGATGGCAAAGTGGAAAGTCAATCCCACGGAATTCGTCACGATCAAAACGGAGTCCAATGTTTCGATGGATGCATTGGTCATGAAACCACGTGAATTTGATCCCTCCAAAAAATATCCTGTGCTTGTCTACGTCTACGGTGAACCACACGGACAAACCGTGCTAGATCAATGGGCCGCCGGACAAAGCCTCTTCCATCGAGTGATCACCGATCTGGGGTACATCGTTGTCTCGATCGACAACCGCGGCACGCCAGCACCCAAAGGGGCTGCATGGAGACGCGCCGTTTTCGGTAGCCTCGGTCCGCTATCCACCGAAGACCAAGCCAACGCCATCAAAAAACTCGGGGAGATAAATCCGTACATCGACTTGGATCGCGTCGCGATTTGGGGCTGGAGCGGCGGTGGTTCCAATACGCTCAATGCGCTCTTTCGCAAGCCGGATGTCTATCAGGTTGGAATCGCCGTTGTCCCCAAACCACAACCCCATCTCTACAACGCTTGGTTCCAAGAAATCTACATGCGCACCCGCGAGGTCAATCCGGAAGGCTACCAAAAATCTGCACCACTGCACTTCGCAGAAGGCCTCCAAGGGAAACTGCTGATGGTCACCGGTTCCGGTGAAACCAACACACACATTCAAATCATCGAAGGCTTGGTGGATCGACTAGTTGAACTCGGTAAACCGTTTGATTACATGGTCTACCCGAATCGTAATCATGGTCTCAGTGAAGGCCCCGGTTCGCGAGTTCACGTAAGAATGCTGATCGCTCGGTACCTCGTTGAAAACCTACCGCGTGACGCGAGATGAACCATGTGCGATCAATTTTCCCAGAAGAAGCCCGCACCCGGTGACCTTCTGCGGCATCAATCGGTTCGCGAGATGATCACCATTTTGGATCGGGAACGTGAATGGACCGAACACTACCTCTGGTACCTTGAAAATGTCTTGGCTGATCCCAGCAAAACACTTTCATCAGAAGAAAACGAACGACGTCGGATGATCGAAAAACTAGTGCCGCCAGCACGTCTCGCTCAGTGGTCCGAAATATCTGAATCGCCACAGGAGATCGAGAATCTATTCGCTTGGATGCTAGGCCGACTCGACCTGGCGGAACACCTGCATGAACAATTCGCAGAACTCATTGACCCTGCGAACCAATCGTGATCATCCATCGTCGGAATGATCGATTCACGACAAGTATTCAACATTGAGAACGATTCAATCCTGCTACCGGTTCACCTTCTCCAACATCTGCCTGTAAGCGGTAACTGAACGCGGAAAAAAATCTTCGGGTCTCTCTCGAATGGCGTAGCCTTGCAAACCAATTGGGCCTTGGTAATCGTTTTGCTTCAACACCCGTAGCACGCGCGTCACATCAAACGATCCACGATCGAGTGACTGAATCAGACGATCCCATCCCATCGACTTCGTCTCGCCATCATCGGCACCATTGATCGAGACGAGTGCCAAGTGAGGGAAGGCATCACCCAGTTCACGTTCTAAATTCTGCGGCCCATTCATTTTCAAGTAATGACACAGATTGAAAACCGCTCCCACATTTGATCGATCTACCTGACTTGCAACACGTACCGCGTCACTAAACTTCTCGGCCCAAAGACCGACGTGATGATAAATACCAATCTGAATACCGAGAGGTGCCACCTCACCTGAGAGCTTTTGAAGGATCGCAACACATTCCGCATCACCCGCTGGATCGCTTCGGCCATGATTTTGACTATGGACGTGGAACCAGACAGCGTTCAGATCCTCACCATACTTCTCTATGACGCTCACCCAGTTGGGATCAACCGGCTGATCCGGTCGATCAATATCAAGCTTGAGATAAAGTGAGTGCAGCTTTAGTCCACGCTGCTTCAAGTGCGGCATGAAACGCTCCACCTGTCCTAGCCCCATCAACTCGACACCGTCGAATCCTGACTCAGCAACGAGCTTGACCAAATCCTCGGGTAACTGAGACTGCGCGTTCGCAAACCCAGTCTGAAACGCGAACAACTCAGGCGAGAATCGAGTTTCATCTGCGTTCGTGATCGTCATCAACAACGAAACGCTGGCGATACAAAGACAGGTGCGGATGTGGGTCAATTTACAGAATGCAACGAACGGCATAACAGAACACTCGTCAAAGAACGAAGTAAATTGGTGACCACCGGCAACTGATCCGAGCCAGCAAGTTAATTCCTAATAAGCATCTCATTACTGCAAGCGACTAAAAGAAGACTCCACCTAGACGTTCGCAAAAATCGAATCGCCCAGCACACCCGTGCTATCCGCGAAACCTTCCACTTCAATCTGCATCGACCGAAGGATGCTCAGGTACAGATTACTCATTCGCGTTTCGCCGTCCCGCCAGTACTGGCCGTGCTTGAGCCCCATGTTCGCGCCACCGGCAACCATCGTGGGAAGGTTGCGTGACCAGTGAGTCGTACTGGCACCACTGCCGTAAAGCACAATCGTGTTGTCTAAAACACTCCCTTCAGCATCCTGATAACGATTCAAGCGATCAAAGAATCCCGAGAGCTGTTCGCTAAGGAAGAGGTCATACTTTGCAAAATCAAGCTGACCATCTTTATCACCGGCATGGGAAAGCTGATGATGTGTACGACTCAAACCCAACTTGAGCGGGAAAGTGTCGCTAATCCCCATGCCGTCTTCGCGGTTCAGCATAAATGCGACGCTGCGAGTGATATCGGCATCAAATGCGAGTGAAATCAGATCGAACATGTTTTGGTAATACTCGCGTGGATCATCCTCGTTGGTGATCTCAAGATTCAGGTGACTGTAATCCTGCTCCTTGCTCGGAATGTCAATCCACCGCTCCGACGCCATCAAACGCGACTCGATCTCATTCAGGGACGCAAGGTACTGATCCATCTTGCGACGATCGGCTGAACCCAGTTGGCGATTAAAACTGCGTGAACTTTCCAGCACGGCATCCACCAACTTGATCCGCGAACGCAACTTTTCACGCTGCAGTTTCAATGAATCCTGATCAGCCCGAAACAGCCGGTCAAAAATTCTTTGTGGCGAATTTTCGGCAGGGATGGGCCGTCCCTGAATGTCGTAGGAAATCGTTCCTGTTCGAGACAAGAAACCAACACCCGCATCGATCGACAGAACCAATGAAGGCTGACGACAGTACTGTTTGGTGTGCTGTGCGATCAGCTGATCAAGACCGACGGTGTTGTAGGTTTCGCGAGTGGAATCATGCAGCGGAGCACCGGTAAGCCACATGTCGCTGCAAGTGTGCGGGTCGGCTTTGACTCCATTTTCATGATAGAGTCCGCCCATGAAGCTGAGCTGCTGGCGGTACGATTTCAAAGGAGCGGTCGACTGGCCAAAAACAAACTTGCCTTCTTCTTCGGCGGTCGGAAACCAGCTCCACTCATCGATCCCATTCTCGGCCTTAGGCAGAGACATTCCGTTGGCGGTGTAGAGGGCACAAAAACGGCGTGGCAGCTCGGCGTTCACCTCATCACCCATCGCCTCCAATCTCGGAAGCGCCAATGCGGCTCCGGCAACTCCTTGAAGGACGGCACGTCGATCGAGTTGTGGTGATGAGGTCATGATCGTGTTTCCCTTTGATCTAAGGTTGGCACTGCATTTTGTCGCCGGAGATTCGACATCGGCACAGGACTGCATTCTCGTCACGGTTGCAGTTTGCGCGACGTGACTCCATGAATCACTTCATCAAGAAGAGGTCGCTTTGGATCACGTATCGCAGAGC
>CALIBL010000080.1 GCA_938045805.1 uncultured Rubripirellula sp.
AAACTTAGGTCGATTCCAAAACCGCTTGTTGGCCGGTTCATTCTCTCTTTGCAGGCATTCTCAGCAACCGCCCGCAAGACCGTTACCGTAGATAGTCGGACAACACCAACTGATATCTTGAAGCGGAAAGGGTTGTTTTGAGGCGTTCGCTCATCTTTTCGAGCAGTCGCTCAGGACATTGACCGGTTGCCTAGGAAATTCCCAAACCAACACTCAACTTCTCCCGTCTCCGGTGATCCGTTGCCAAGGAGGCAACATCACCGCCTTTTCAGCCACGAAGACGAAAAGATAATCGCCGTGAGTGGCCGGTACCCCAGTTTTCAGCAAACTGAGTCTCGTAGAATTTCAAGCCACAAACAATCGCGACTTGAAAGTTGCAAGAAAGATCGATCAGGACTCAATCGCAGCGTCGTCGGATTCCATGCTACGCTGAATCGCATCGTAGACCTCTCGGCGATGAACTGGCACCTCCCTAGGGGCCTCAACACCCAGACGTACCTTGTCTCCGCGAATCTCAACAACCACGATTTTGATATCGTTGTTGATAACGATGCTCTCGTTCTTTTTTCTGGATAAAACTAACATGTTCCAGTCCTTTATTAACCGGCCTTAACTATTTCCTAGTTGTGAGTGCCTACAGTCCGATGCCTCTCAGAATCACCACCATTGGGATTCCGTCTCACCGCTTCGTAGGCCGGTTGCATTTGCAGACCGAATGTTGTAACGGTCCGCTATTCCTGCGACGTTCAAACTTAGGTCAAAAAATCATTCCGTCAAGGAAATACGGCTTGACAAAGACCGTTTTTTGACATTCCTTCACCGCCTGGGGCCTATAAAACCGGAATAATTCCCCCGACTTACCGATTTCCCCCCCT
The DNA here is from genome assembly GCA_938045805.1 of uncultured Rubripirellula sp. Taxonomy (GTDB): domain Bacteria; phylum Planctomycetota; class Planctomycetia; order Pirellulales; family Pirellulaceae; genus Rubripirellula. Next base: position 876 of record CALIBL010000080.1, read on the forward strand.
TGAAGTACGAATTGCCAACGCTTTTGGCCCATTTTCTTTCTTGATTTTTGTCTGCTGCTTCTCAATTACTCCGAGAAAAACACAGATGAGCCCAGCCAATAAGCAGGCTCATTCGAAAGATAAAAAGCGCTCCAGCAGTGCTTTGTGGGAGAAAACTAGCGCTGCTCCAACCGACACGGTGAGATTGCATCCAATAAAGCGTTTCAACTGATGAACGCTTTGCGGAACCGATAGGGCGGTTTTGACGTATAAAGAAATAGAAGTCCAGAGAGTTGTCGTTTCCGATTCGTTGTCGGTTTCCAAAAGGGGCAACAGGAAAAGCGTCAATTTCGATGTGTCAGATCGCCTGACGCTCGTTCACAAGCCGGAGTTCGATCATTAGAATCGAGTCGTAAGTCGGGCATCGTCGCCACACGGTGGTCACTGCAGTCACACTGCTCAACCTCGCTTTAAACAATCCCACAGACAAACAACCACTCGCAGCTTGATCTCGAACGATCATCTGCAAGCCCACACCCAACGCCGCGAGCACTGAACTTTCCCAATGGTCAGCATTTCCTCAAACGAGCAGCCAAAGACAACGGAACCGACAGACGGGTTCACCGCCGAATCGGCGTCGAAGGTACTACCTTTGGTCGAGCGAATCGTTCGAGAGATGAGCGAACTTCACAACAACATGGATCTGCACCGGGAACAGCTCAGGGGTCTTGATGAGATCTGTCAGCCAATTGAAGACGAGGCATATGAGGACGAGGTTGAAGACGTCCGACGTTCATTCCTTGAATTGGAACAACAGTTTGAATCTTGCCGTGCGGAATTGACCGCATTGGGCCTCAAGTCTCACCAGCCATTCGATGGATCGGTCGATTTTCCTGCAACGCGAGATCGTCGTCGCATCAGCCTATGCTGGCGACTCGGAGAAGAACGCGTGATGCACTGGCACGAAATTACCGACAGTGATTCCAGTCGACACCGACTTGAACCTGACGTGGTTTCTGGAGCCGCAGTCTAGATCCTCTCAGGTAGCAGCTACCGTTCCAAGAAGGTAAAAAGTGCTCACGCAGTGATTCCTTTTACGCCCACTCGAGAGCAGGTAGCAAATGTTCGTTCAGAAGAAAAAAGAGAACGACGACCGGCCCAATATTATCTTCATCATCACGGATCAGCAGCGATTTGACACCATCGCTGCCCTAGGTTACCCGCATCTCAAAACACCGCACCTCGACCGACTCGTTCGCGAAGGGGTCACCTTCAATCAGTGCCACGTCACGGCAGCTTCCTGTGCAGCAGCTCGAGCAAGTCTTTTCAAAGGATACTATCCACATACCACGGGCATCTTGAAGAATGCGGATACGTGGCGACGCAGCTGGATTGAGCGTTTGAATGATTCGGGATATTACTGCACGAACATCGGCAAGATGCACACGTGGCCTTATCAAACCGAGCTTGGTTTTCACGAACGCTTCGTTGTCGAGAACAAAGATCGTTATCTCGAGGGACGCTACTTTTTTGATGAGTGGGACCGCGCCCTCCGCTACCGAGGACTCGTGAAGCAACAGCGGGAGTTCTACCGAAAGCGAGAAGATTACCGAGAGTCGCTGGGGGCTTTTGACTGGGAGTTGCCCGAAGAGACTCACCCCGATTTCTTTGTCGGTGATATGGCAACATGGTGGATTAACAACAAACCTCCGATGCGGCCACTCTTTCTTCAAATTGGTTTTCCGGGTCCACATCCACCTTACGATCCCGTTCCCCGCTACACCGAACATTACCTCAAGCAAACTCTACCGATCGACCCGGTCAGCGAAGACGACCTAAACGGTCAGCCGCCCGCACTCAAAGAGCTACGCCAGCACAACTTTGACATCGATCACGACTCGGTTGTTCTCGAGCTTGCGCCAACGGAAGAGCAACGCCAACGACAGCGAGCCTACTACCTCGCGAACGTCACCATGATCGACGAGAAGGTGGGCGAAATCATGGAAGCACTCGAGCGTAACGGGTACCTTGAAAATTCAATTGTGATCTTTACGAGCGATCACGGTGACTGCCTCACCGACCACGGCCACAGTCAGAAGTGGACCATGTATGAACAGGTCACTCGAGTCCCCATGATCATCTGGGCTCCCGAACGCTTTGGCGTAGGGCGTGAGGTGAAGGAGCTCGTCCAACTGATGGATCTTGGGCCAACGATTTTGGAATGGGCTGGACTCGAAGTGCCCGACGATTGGGAAGCGATCTCGCTCAACGGCACGCTCGAGCAACGTGAGGACTGGCGAGGTCGCGAGTACGTTTATTGCGAGCAGGCACGCGATGCAGTGTTAACCGGATGCGAGTTCATGACGATGGTTCGTAGCGAACGATACAAACTGGTTCATTTCCTGGATGAACCACACGGACAACTCTATGATCTCGTGGACGATCCCAGCGAATCGAACAACCTGTGGGACCAACCCCCACACAGCCAGATTCGTGAGGATCTCCTCGCTGAACTCAGGGAATGGAGAATACGTAGTGGCATCAAGACCAAAGATTGGTCAAGTGAGTGGCGTTAGTAACTCATCACCTACCACCCACTGAACGCATACCCTGACGCGCGATTGCCGGTCTGGTATTCTTTTAACAAAGCGAGCCTTGATCAGTTGCCCGAAAAAGGACCCCATCGTGTTGACCAAAACCAGTGACGTCATGACCTCTATCACTCGAGCCTGCCTTGCTGCAGGGCTCATCACATCCTCCGTCGTTTTCGCTGAAACCACCAATCAAACAGACGGTTCGTCAAAGGGTGGAGACAGCGGAAAGATCTCTGGCATCGACAGCAGCCTTTTCAGTGATACCGTCAAAGCTGGGGATAACTTTTATTTTTACGCAAACGAAAAGTGGCTCAACGAAACGGAGATCCCGGCGGACAAGTCCAATTACGGAATCTTCACGCTGCTGGCGGATGAGGCGGATGAGCAGGTACGAAAGCTGATCGAAAAAGCGGCAGATTCTGAATCGGCGAAGGGGACCCCGGCACAGAAAGTGGGTGACCTGTACAAGTCAGTGCTGGATGTCAAAACCCGCAACGAGGCGGGCATCCAACCTCTCGCTGATATCCTCTCGATGATTGACAACGTCAAAACTCACCGAGACGCAGCATCCGTCCTTGGCCAATTATTACACCAAGGTGTTTACGGGCCGGTCGCCGCCTACGTCAGCGTGGATGCGCGAAACAGTGACCAGTACACCGTCTACGTGACTCAATCAGGTCTCACTCTCCCAGATCGCGAGTACTACCTCGATGATGAAAACGAAAGATTCGTCGCACTGCGAGATGAACTGAAGCAATACATTTCGGACATGCTGACGTTTCTCGGAACCAACAATCCAGAATCCGCCGCATCGCAAATCTTTAAGTTTGAAACCGAGATCGCCGGTTATCACTGGACAAAGACAGAAAACCGAGACCCGGTCAAAACGTACAATCAGATCTCCTCTGCAGACCTCGCTGGCCGCATGGCGGGATTTGCTTGGCAACCGTTTGCTGATTCAGCCGGCGTTGGGGAACAGTCAGCCTTTGTTGTTCGCCAACCCAGTTTTGTTGATTCCTTCGCCAAGCTGTTTGCGGAAACTGACATCAACGTCCTGAAACTTTATCTCAAATTCCACACCATTGATCAGTACGCATCGAGTCTCTCAGAGCCAATCGAGAAACGCTCATTTGACTTTCACAGCACCGCCGTCCGCGGTGTCGACCAGCAACGCCCCATGTGGAAGCGGGGTGTTGCCGTCACGGGTGGAGCACTCGGCGAGCTGGTTGGCCAACTGTACGTAGCGGAACAGTTTCAGCCAGAGGCTAAGGCTCGGATGAAAGAGCTCGTGCAGAATCTCGAAAAGGCGTTCGACGCGAGGATTAAAACTCGAGACTGGATGAGCGAGAACACAAAAGTCGAAGCTTTAAAAAAGCTGTCGATGTTCACCACCAAAATCGGGTATCCGGACGTTTGGAAAGATTACTCCAAACTATCGATTGATTCAGATGTGCTTGCGACCAACATGCTCGCCTCAGCGAAGTTCGAAGCTCAACGTGAATTGGACAAACTGGGTGGGCCGATTGACAAAAATGAATGGCACATGACACCGCAAACGGTCAACGCTTACTACAACCCCACCATGAACGAGATTGTCTTCCCTGCGGCAATCCTTCAGCCTCCATTTTTCAACATGCAAGCGGATGATGCGGTCAACTACGGGGGGATCGGGGCCGTGATCGGACATGAACTGAGCCATGGTTTCGACGACAAGGGAAGCAAATTTGACGGCGAAGGAAACCTCCGCATGTGGTGGACTGAAAATGACCGAAAGGAATTCGAACGTCGAGCGAAAGGTCTGGTTGATCAGTACGGGAAGTACGAGCCGATTGAAGGGAACTTCGTTAACGGTGAACTAACGCTTGGCGAAAACATCGGTGATCTGGGTGGGCTCAGTGTCGCTTATGAAGCTTATCGGTTGTCCCTTAATGGGGAGGAAGCTCCAATCATCGATGGCTTGACGGGAGACCAACGATTCTTTCTCGGTTGGGCCCAGATTTGGAGACGCTTGTACCGCGATCGCGAGTTGCTGGATCGTTTAATCACGGATCCACACAGCCCAAGTGAGTACCGCGCAAACGGCATCGTGCGTAATCTTGACGCATGGTATTCAGCGTTTGGCATTACCGAATCTTCTGCTCTCTACTTGAAGCCAGAAGACCGCGTTCGAATTTGGTAATTGAAGTCGAACTCGCTTTGAATTCAGCTAGGAAGCGGGGGGGAAGAGTGCCGTCCCGCTCCGCCAAATCGTAGCCTGCTTCGCCCTCCCATTACGCCAAGCCGCTTGGGGGTTGGGGAACTGCTACAATGAGTCGGAACAACGGCGCCGTTTGCTCGATCCGAAGGCGGATCATATCAAGCCGCGCCAAACCAGCATTACCGGAAAGTTGGCATCGATGTCTCAGGATGCTTTTGAAACGTCGCGACTTCTTCGCGAAAACATCAGTCGAGTGGTACTTGGGAAAGAGGAAGTGGTGCAACTGTTAGTGGTTGCACTACTTTCGGGAGAGCATGTCCTGTTAGAAGACGTTCCTGGGGTTGGAAAGACCCTTGCGGCCAAAGCGTTAGCGCAGAGCCTGCACGGATCGTTTGCCCGATTGCAGTTCACGCCCGATCTTTTGCCCACCGACATCACGGGCAGTGCAATTTACAGATCGGACTCACAGGACTTTGAGTTCAAACAAGGTCCAATCTTTAATCACGTCGTTTTGGCAGACGAGATCAATCGTGCTCCACCACGAACTCAATCGGCACTTCTTGAGGCGATGAGTGAAGGCTGCGTTTCAATTGACGGAGTCACACACACTCTACCCAAGCCCTTTATCGTTGTGGCAACGCAAAATCCGTTTGAGTTCGAGGGAACTTATGCATTGCCTGAAAGTCAGATGGATCGCTTTCTTTTGAGATCGACGATTGGTTACCCGAATCGAGAGGTGGAGAAAAAGGTGATGTCGACGCATCGACTGGGCGAACCGGTGGATGATCTCCAGCCAGTCGTTTCCGCCGAACAGATTTGTCAGGCGCAAGCGGCAACGAGGGATGTTCGTTTTGACGAATCACTTGTCGATTACCTTTTGGAGATTGTCGAAGGCACGAGGAAACATGAAGCGTTTCAAGTGGGAGTCAGCACACGTGGTGCCCTGAGTTATTACCGTGGATGTCAAGCAAAAGCAATCACGGAACAACGTGACTTCGTTACTCCAGACGATATAAAGTCACTCGCAATCCCTTGTCTTTCTCATCGTCTTCTCAGTGAGGGCATGTTTCAAGACGTCGGCCAACAAACCATTAGGCAACAACTGACGGAACTCGTGGAAAGCATTCCCGTCCCGATGTGACCCAATTTGGCTTAAGAGCAGCGTGGTTCGAAAAAAGCCACAGGCCAATGACACATCGACGAGACTGGAAAGATTAGGAGGGAAGCGTTGGCTCAACCACCACTGCATGATCGCCGCTTATCGCAAAAGCTAACTCGCATTGGCTTACACTCGATATTTGTGGGTGCATTCGCCATGCTTGGCGGCGCGCTAAGGGGATTCAATCTACTGCTGGTGCTCGCCGGGTTGATGGTCGGTGCGTTAATCATGCAATGGCGTTGGTCGAGGCGAAGTTTAGAAAGGATCACTGCAAAGCGAACATTACCAAGTGAGTTCATTACAGGAAGAACTGCAACGATTAGGTATCAGGTACAAAACCTAAGCAACTGGATTCCTGCGTGGATGCTGAGGATCGAGGATTCAATTCAATCCGAAAGTGCCTCGGCGAGCGACACCATTTCAGCCGGCGTGCCGTTAGTGGAGCCTAATGCAACTCGCTCCAGCTCCACTGCTATTCGATTTACTAGACGCGGCCGGTATCGCTTGGTGAATCTTCGTGTGATGACGAGCTTCCCATTCTCACTTTCCACATCGACGCTACACGACACTCAACCAGACGAAATCATCGTCTACCCCGCGTTTTATCAGCTCAGACGAAACTGGCGCAAGAGACTAGCTCACCAAGGTGCTGGAAATTCATTGCACCGTCGCCGACAGGGGCCGGCTGAAGGTGAATTCTATGGACTCAGAAGCTGGAAGAATGGTGACAGTTTGAGATGGATTCATTGGCGAACATCAGCGCGTATCGGTGAACTTGCGGTTCGACAATTCGAGCATCAAAGACGCTTGGACCTTTGCATTTTGCTGGATGCTTGGATCGGCCCAGACGAGAACACGCAAGACAGCTCGAATCCCGTCGAATCCGCGGTTAGCCTTGCGGCAACACTGACGAGCGAGATCGCGACAAGTTCGAATGACCAGGTGGCTCTGGTTTGCGTTGCGAAAAACTCATTGCTCGCTAGCGGACCCGGGGGAGGTGATCGTGTCGCTCGGCAGATGCTTGAAGCATTGGCGCAAGTCGAATCGAGCCCGACACCCGACTGGGAGTCGGCACTGCAACAACTTAGTGATCACCGAGTACGCGCAAAAGAGATGATTGTGATCAGCTCTCGAACTCAAGCTGAATTCAGCCAATCACATGAAGCAGAAGCACAAACACTCGATAATTGGCAACGCCGCGGTCATCTACATTGGCTCGATGTTCGATCGGATCTGAGTCGCTGGATACAAGACGCTCCAAGAAAGCACATCGGAGCAAGCTCACCTTCGAGCAAGGAGGCGAGCTATGCCGAGTGACCAACTCAATCCGGCACCCCCACAATCGTCGCTTGGACGATCTGCGGACCTCAGGCAAAGCGAACCATTGCGGGAGGAGACGCGGATGTCGCCAGAAACTCTTCTTTTGCACACGCGGCACTCGATCAACCTCCGATTGAAGCTATTGTTTGCGGCGATCAGCGGTATGGGCGGGCTCGTTTTGGCATCTGGCACCGAAGGATCCGCATTACCAATCATTGCTTTGTTTTTTGCAATCTTTGGTTTCGTTTTCGTGGACTGGCTCGAATTTTTTGCACTACCTTCGGTCGCCGCTTACGCCGCGATGGGAGTGGCAGCCATGTTTTGCGTTGGTGACTTCCTTGAATTTAACGCCCCCGGACAGCATCAGATTGGGGTGGTTGCTCAACTGCTAGTGTTTGTCCAGTCCATCTTAATGCTCCAGAAGAAATCACGCCGTATCTTCGAGCAACTTGGAGTTTTTTGCCTTCTTGAATTGATTGTCGCTGCGGTATTCAATGACGCGTTACTTTTTGGCGTGTTACTGTTACCGATCGCTTTAATCGGATCCATCGCTCTTTCAATCATCGCTGCAAAGTGGGTGACGGAGGGTACGATTGAAGTGACCCAGAGTGGCAAGCAACGGATTTCTACCGCTCACAATACCGTGTTGGTCGATTCGACACGCAGCTGGAACTTGGTACTTGGCGCCGCCCCCCGTCTATCGCGGGCAGTTTTGATGATGTTGGCACCAGCGGTGCTTTTGATATCGCTGATTTTCTTTTACGCGTTACCTCGCACCACGGACGCCGCCCGCGTGCAATCTCGGGGAAAAGCGATGGTGGGGTTCTCTGACGAACTCCGCCTCGGTCAGATCGGGCAGATGATGCAAAGCACCCAACCTGCACTCCGTGTCCATCTTCGCGACCGTGAAACAGGAAATGCTTATGAGGTTCTCGGTGGCCTGTACCTCCGCGGCAAAGTGATGGAGCGTTACGAGGAGTACAACAACCTGACCGGTTCGGGCGCGTCGTGGAAATCGCTTCCTGCAGGCTACCTATCTGAACCTGAGAGATTACCCACCGAGTATGTGTCCTCGGAGCGATCCGATGTTGCTTACTATGATTCCGTCGACGTCAAAGTGGTTTGTGAGTCGATGAGAAGCGATGCATTGTTCGCGATCGCGCCATACTATGGAACCGAGGCGTTGTCGAAGGTGATGCACTTTGCTGAACTCTGGACACTTGGTCGCGAGGGTCAGACGGATTGGATCTATCCGCGCATTGAATATCATTTCGGTACCAATGCATTTCGTGCTGGCATTCAGAGCGAGCTACTGAGTGTTGAGCAACGAGGCGATCCGTTTTATCGCGGCTTGAGTGTTGCTGGCACTCGGGCGGGACTCAACGTCGCCGACGACCAACGACGTTCGCAGGAATACATCGAGCAGTTGCTCGTCTTCTCTGAGAGTACCATGCCAACCATTGAGCAATTGGCAAGTACTTTCATCACTGATTCAGACGGCTTTCGACGTAGTGATTACGCGATTGCCAAAGCAATGGAACGGCATTTCTCCGAGCAAGGAAAATATCAGTACACCCTCAACCTCGATGCGGAACCGGTTCCTGGATTGGATCCAATTGAGCAGTTTGTCCGGATCGATCAGCGTGGACATTGCCAGTACTTTGCTTCGGCACTCGCCATGATGCTTCGCAGTCAAGGCATTCCCGCTAGAGTTGTTGCCGGATATCACACCGATGAATACAACGAGCTTGCTCGACATTTTGTCGCAAGGCAATTGCACGCCCACGCGTGGGTTGAGGCGTTGATTGAAATCAACGAGGGTGACGGCACTCCAACGGCCTTTGGGCAACCGGAAGACACTCGCTACTGGCTTCGACTTGACCCAACCCCGCCAGCCGGGCGAGTTCGCGAAGCGAGCCAAGTGGGTCAAGTACTTGATCTGGCGCAAACGGTTTGGGACGACTACGTCATTGAGATGGATGGTGAGAGGCAGCAGTCTGGACTACTCAACGGCGGCTCGAATTCGATGAACCAGTCCTATCGGCAGGTCATTGATCGTCTCAGCCTGATGGTCAGCAGAATTCGCGCCGGTGAACTAGGTGGTGGTGCCTTCGCAAGTCGTGACTGGTTCTCATGGCAGGCAGCTCTCATCGCTTTTGTTGCGATCTTGATGTTGGCTGGGTTGCTACAAATCCGAATCGTCAAACATCACAAAATAAAGAGGCGGCCTAGTGACTCCATCAAAAACACCCCGAGCCTCGATTTCTATGCAGAAGCATTGAGAATCTTAGAGAGGTTGAGTATCCAACCCCGCTTAGGCCAGACGCCTAAGGAGTTCAGCGTCACAGCAGGTGAAAAACTGACCGGAGCCCAGTTCACGCCAGCCCTAAAATCCCTTCATTTCTTGACAGACCGATTCTACGCCGCTCGTTATGGAGGGCATGTGGGCGAAGATGGTCTTGCCACGGGTGCCCAGATTGTCGATTCTTCCGACCATGGCGAAAGTCTCGCTTCCGTAATTAGCACACCGACCAACTCAAATCTGGAACATCGCATCAACCTTGCGTTGTCTGAGCTGACAAAGGGAGTAGACGCCGTCTTGCAGCTTGATGCAGAAAGGAACCGTGCGAGATGATTGTGACCATTGATGGGCCAGCTGGAGCTGGCAAAAGTAGCATCGCGAGAGACGCTGCGGAACGGCTTGGATTTGAATTCTTGGACACCGGAGCCCTCTACCGTGCGATGACTTTGGCTGCGATCCGAGCTCAGGTCGACTTTCAAAATGACACGGAGATCATTGATTTCTCTGAGTCAGTGCAAATCCAATGGGATGGTGATCGCGTCCTACTCGGTGGTGAAGACGTGAGTGAACAGATTCGCACTCCCCCTGTGACCGATGCGATCCGCTTTTTGGCAGACTTACCTCAAATCCGAGAGAGGCTTTCTCAGATCCAACGAGAAATTGCAGTCGGTCGAGACATGGTCACCGAGGGTCGTGACCAGGGCACCGAAGTATTCACCGATGCTCAATGCAAGATCTTCCTCACGGCGTCTCCCGAGGAGCGAGCAAAGCGACGTCACCAACAACTATCTGCAATGGGGCGACCTTTGCCACTCGAAGAAATCCTCAAGGCACAAAACCAACGAGACGAGGAAGACCGAATTCGCCCCATGGGAGCACTCCGACCAGCCGAAGATGCGACTGTCATCGATAGCGATGGAATGACATCAGAAGAGGTGCTTGAACAAGTGCTTCGCACGGTTCGAGAAATTCAGAAAGGTGATCCAACCCACTGATCAAAACTTTTTCGCATCCAAGAGAGCACCGATTCAATCAAGTTAGCAGTGCCAAGGACATCTCCAAGTCCCGGAAGTGCAAGCATCACCAGGCAGGTGATGAGTAATATTGCAAAGAGCGGCACTGCGGCAATTGATTCAAACCTTGTAAGTGATCGCCTCAAAAAAGAATGTCGACACCTGATGCGACTGGGCTTGGTCACATCTCGAACCAACTCGAGCATCACCCATAATTTGCCACCATCAAGGTGCGACACTTGCTCCGTCTTTACCTCAAAAAATGCATCCTGAAACTCCAGTACGGCGAGATTCATCGAGCCTAAAACACGCTCGCACTCGGCTGGCGCAATCACCGTGAATCCGTTGATGGCAACTTCTCGGACACTCACGACCGTCGATCTTCGGCGACTCCAAATCATACGCCCGAGACTGGCCGAAGGATCAACGGGGCATCGGTAGTAATCGGTTGGTTCTGATTGGCACGTGGGCACGATGGAAGGGAGACTCATGGCGGACCCATCAGGAGTGATGACAGCACACTTGAGTATCGTTTACGCCAACACCGCTTGGTTGCTTGTCGCCATACAGAAAAGGAGCAATCGCTTGAGAAGGTTGTTGGGGAGTAGTGATTATGGCGGATCTAACAGCCTCAGAAGAGAATGAGAACCTCGAGAATACTGATGAAAGTTGCTCCTCAGACGCTTTGCAATTTTTCCCTCACCGCTGAGTAACCCGTGTTTGGCATCGAATTAAACAAGGACATCCAGTACAACGATTAGCGGTTATGATTCATTACTTTCCGACTGCAAGCATGCCTGGGCAGATTCCATGACACAGGTCAAATTGGATTCGAAAGTCAAACGGCGATTGACCCAACGCCCCGACAAAGAAGGTGTTAGGGCTTCGCTGTATGACATTATTTTCGAGGCGGACACGGGACCGGGGCGGTGGTTTGACATCGGCTTGCTCATCGCTATTTTGGCAAGCATCAGCGTGGTTTCTCTCGAAACCGTACCTGCTTACCAAAAAATGGGTCGTTTGATGTCGTTCTTTGACATCGCCGAATGGATTCTTACCGTTCTATTCACCGTGGAATATTTTCTGCGACTCTCTTGTGTGCGACACCCGATCAAGTACGCATTCAGTTTCTGGGGAATCATTGACCTCCTGAGTGTGCTGCCAAACTATCTAACATTGCTGGTAGGCACCTCCTCAAGATCATTTGTGATTCTGAGAAGCGTTCGACTGCTACGAGTCTTCCGAGTGCTGAAGCTTTGGCGAATGATGAATGAGGCCGATGAATTGTCGGCTGCGGTGTGGTCCGCGAGGAACAAGATCATCGTGTTCCTAGCCGTAGTTCTGGTTGCGGTTACCATCAGCGGAACACTCATGTTCCATATCGAAACCATGATGGCAGACAGTCATGGTCAGCAGAGTGATTTCACTTCAATACCGCAGGCGATGTATTGGGCGATCGTGACCATGACAACCGTTGGTTACGGAGATGTTGTACCGCTCTCTTCCGCCGGCAAAGTGATTTCGGCAATTCTGATCCTGCTCGGATACAGCCTGATCATCGTGCCATCGACTTTTGTTAGTGCAGAAATCATGCACCGACGAAGCAAACCCGACCGCGTTCGGTGCCACCAGTGTGACGCTGATGAACATCAGTTGGACGCAACTTACTGCTATCGATGCGGCACAAGACTCGATGGTGGCTCTCGCAACATCTAGATCGCGGTTTAGGCATCCCACCTACATCCCTAATACCGGGATCATCTTCGCGCCGCGATCGAAAAAGCACTTTAAAACAAATCAGTCATAATCAAGCACCGACTCAATGCGATACCCATCGAGCTTCGCATCCCCGCCCAATGCCTTGAGATGGATCAAGAAGGCGCAGCCCACCACCTCGGCACCACACATTTCAATCAACTTGCAGCACGCTTGCACCGTGCCGCCGGTCGCAAGTAGGTCGTCGACAATGAGAACCCGCTGGCCAGGCTTGAAAGCATCGGTGTGAATCTGCAGTTCATCCTGTCCGTACTCAAGATCGTATCGATACGAATGTACTTGATGGGGTAATTTACCCGGCTTACGAATCGGGGCGAAACCAGCCCCGAGACGCAACGCAAGAGGTGTTCCAAAGATGAAGCCGCGAGCCTCGGCAGCCGCTACCACGTCAATCTTTGCATCATGAAATGATTCCGCCATTGCAGCGATTGCAGCTTCAAAGGCGGCATGATCAGCCAAAAGTGGAGTGATATCGCGAAAGAGAATTCCCGGCTTGGGGTAATCAGGGATCTCACGAATGAATTGACTGAGCTGCACCATGGATCATCACCGGTTGTATAGGGGGGAAAGAAGATGAATGGATCGGACAAACCGCACATCACTCTGCCGTCACCCGCGACATTCTAAACCCTGATTGCCTCAGTGAAATACCGGCAAGGCAACGTAAGATGCAAACGAGAAAAGAGTGTGGTTTCTTTTCAAAACGAAGTGATCACGCTAGGATGTCCGTCATGAAATTTACGAAAATGCACGGAGCCGGAAACGATTACCTTTACGTTGATTGTTTCTCGCAAGAAATTCCCGCCAATGCTGCTGAGCTCGCACAGCAGGTATCACATCGCCACTTTGGTGTCGGTGGCGACGGCATCATTTTTATCTGCCCAAGCGATGTCGCCGATGTGCGGATGCAGATGCACAACGCCGATGGCAGTCAAGCCGAGATGTGTGGCAATGGCATAAGGTGCCTCGCCAAGTACGCATACGACCACGGACTCGCCAAAAAAAGAGAGATGCTGGTCGAAACGGGAGCGGGTGTTCTCAGCTTGAACCTGCATGTCAATCATCTGGATCTTGTCGAGGAAGTGACCGTCGACATGGGGCGTCCAATTCTCGAGGCATCAGAGGTTCCAACGACACTGCTGGAAACCGGCTCTGTCGTCAACCATCCCGTTGAATTCGGTGGTCATCAATTCGAGGCCACGTGTGTTTCGATGGGTAATCCTCACTGCATTATCTTTGTCCCCAAAGCAACGGACGAGCTGGTTCTCGGCGTTGGGCCGATCATTGAATCGGATCCGCGATTCCCCAATCGCATCAATGTGGAGTTTGTCGAAGTGATCTCAGGATCAGAGGTTCGGCAAAGAACGTGGGAGCGTGGATCGGGTGAAACATGGGCATGCGGAACCGGCGCATCTGCGGTCTGCGTTGCGGGCGTTCTAACCGGACGCACCGAGAGGAAAATTCGCAATCACCTGCTCGGTGGTGACCTCTTGCTTCATTGGGAAGAATCATCGGATCATGTCATGATGACTGGCGGGGCAGTCGAAGTTTTTCAGGGTGAATGGCCGCTATCGTCAAACCAGTAAAGAGTGAGGCGGATCGCACGATGAGTGAAACGGACAGCACCTCGATATCGGTCAGCGAATTAACCGGACACATCAAAGCCATTCTTGAAGGCACTTTTCCTTCGATTTGGGTTTCTGGTGAGATATCGGACGTCGTTCGACCAAGGAGCGGTCACGTCTACTTCACGTTGAAAGACTCGCAATCTCAGATTCGGGGCGTCATGTGGCGCACCGCAGCATCTCGCCTAAAAGAGCCACTCAAAGACGGACAGAGCGTCCAGTGTTTCGGCGATGTGGAAGTCTACGCACCGCGAGGCACGTACCAACTCGTCGTCCGAAAAGTTCAAACTCAAGGCGTCGGTGGACTGCAAGCTGCCTTTCAGAAACTGCAATCCAAGCTCAATGAAGAAGGCTTGTTTGATGCAGAACGAAAACGACCACTCCCCACCTTCCCCCGGCGCATTGGCGTTATCACGAGCCCCAGTGGCGCTGCGATCCAAGACTTTCTGAAGGCGGCATCCCACAGATGGCGAGGCACGGAAATCGTTGTCATCCCATCCTTGGTGCAGGGTAACGAGGCAGTTGAGCGAATTGTTCGTGCGATCAAGTCCGCGCATCACTACCAACCCAAACTTGACGCGATTGTGCTCGCGAGGGGTGGCGGTAGCCTTGAAGATCTATGGTGCTTCAACGAAGAAGCTGTCGTCCGTGCCGTCGCAGCATCCACGATCCCCACGGTCTCTGCAATCGGTCATGAAATCGACGTGACCCTCTGTGACCTGGTGGCTGACGTTCGCGCACTGACTCCGACCGACGGAGCGACAAAAGTGCTGCCTGATGCCGACTCGCTTAACCGGAACATCCAAAACTTGGGGCAACGTTTACGACGTCAGGCGACTTACCTGCTGGAAAGCCGCCGCGCCCAACTTGATGCGATCGCGACCCGAACCGTCCTCAGACGACCTCATGATATTGTCAACGATCGCACTCGGGTTCTCGATGATTTGGACGCGAGGGCCAGAAGAGCAATCTTCAGCAAAATCAAATTAGGTCGAGCGCAACTATCATCAGCGGCAGCATCCCTCTCAGCGCTCTCTCCGCTTCAAGTGCTTACACGGGGATATAGTGTGACCCTGACCGATGAAGGCGAGGCAATCCAAAACGTTTCGCAGACTCGGGTTGGGCAGAGGATCCGAACCAGATTGCACCAAGGTGAAATCTGGTCCGTGATTGAGAAACGCCAAGAAGATCAGGACTGATCAGTTACCGGTCTGGTAGCAATCGGCCACCCATTTATTTCCAGGTGTAAACTTTCAGGGCGTTCAAATCTCTGACGATGATCAGGTCGTCCTGAACGGCCAGATGAGCCCACGAGTCGTCAGCAACCTTAGCCTCATCCTTCAATTCGTACTTCGTTGCGTTCGGAGCAATGAGTCGCAAGTCCCCTTTGTCGCTCAAAGCCAGAATACCTTTACCGTTGGACGCCATGCTCCAATAATCACCCACGGGCGAAGTCGTCCAATTTGCCTCTCCGGTCTCAGGATTCAGACTCGTAAAACGCTTGTTCTTCAAGTGCATGTAGATTTGGCCATCAACCACAATCGGTGAAGACATATAAGCTTGAGTCTTCTGATTCCACAATTCCTTGACGGACCAAGTTCCCGCATCATCTTTGTCGATCTGGAACAGTTGGGCACGGCCGCTGTGAGCGGAAGTGAAAACTTTATTTCCCATCACCAACGGTGTGAGAATATTCATCCCACGAAAGGACTCGATTGGCTCTTTCCACAAGACGTTGCCAGTTTCGAGATCCACACCGCAAAGTTCCATTCGCGTCGACACGACCATCTGCTTCACACCCGCGAGTTCCGCAATGACGGGACTCGAAAACGCACCGCTACTCATCATGCCAGAGGCATTCTCGAGTGTTTTCCAGATCTGACTTCCATCCTCCAGAGAGAGCTTGCATACCGCTCCGCCATTTTGGATGTAGACAGCACCATCATCCACCAACGGCGAACAGACAGCTCCAAAAGAGGGAAGCGGCGTCCCATGCTCTTTGGAAAAATCAACCTTCCAGAGCTCGGTCCCGTCGTCGGGGTTCAAGCAGACCAAGTGATCACGCATCCCCAGAACCAGCAGTTTCCCCTCTGCACAGACGGGTGTCGAGCGAATCCAGTCGCCGTTTTTGGCTGCGAAGAAGGGTACCGACATGGAGCCTTCCCACTGAACGGACCAAGCCTCTTCGCCCGTGGCGAGGTCGTAGGCAGTGACTCGCTCAAATTTCTTGTCAATGGTCTCGGTCGTGAACACATGACCGTTGTGAATCACCGGCCCACTGTAGCTCGGCGAGAGTGGCTTTTCCCACGCGAGATTCAACTTCCCTTCGAGCTGCTGCGGCCAGGCCTCAGTCGAAACGATACCATCTCGCATTGGCCCCCTCCACTGATTCCAGTCTGCAGCTTCTAAGATAGAAGTCGAGGCGATGAGACCCAGCGAAAACAGAGAGAGAAGACAGTTGTGGGCTGTGGCTAAGCGTTTCATTGATTGCTCCGTGGATAGATTGGTACCCTAGTATGCTAGACAACCGACAAGCCCCCAAATTGGTGGAATCTAAGAATCTCAACAAACCTAACCAACTAGGCGGTTTGCCGTTTGCACCGCATTGCCATCGAAGCATCAACGATGGGGAACGCATTTTCTAACTCGACGCGATGCTTACGAAACCATGAAGCGACTAAAGAAAGGGTGTATGGGTAGAGCCCGTGACCTCGCTGCAACTGCTTCTCGGTCATCGCTTTCCATTCCCTAAGTTTCGCTTCCGCGCCGGCGTCGAGTCGACTTGTCCGAGGCGCGGCCATCGCATCAGCGATTTCCCCACTGTGTATGAGATACCAAATCCCACAGCCATCGTAACCGGGCACCGCATAGATGAAGGTGAACCTTCGCCTCGCACTCGCTAGCAGCTTCAGTTTCCGCTCAACGTACTCGAGGCTTTTCACGGTTTGATGTGCTCGTCCCGCCAGCTCATATTGATGATTGTCCATCGCGCGACTGAACTGTTCCCGCATCGTTGACAACGGTTCATCATTGAAGCCATCAACGAAGCTCTCTGCCGCACTGACCTGCGCATCGTATTCAGAGCGTGTGCATCCGGCTGCGCAAGGACCAGAACACGTCCCCACCTCGTATCGAAGGCACCCCGGCCGATGCTCCATGGAAAATAATTCCAGCTGTTCGGCAAAGTGAAAAACCTGCTTTTGACCGCAGTCTCTCAACTGGAACACCTTATTAAGTGAATCCACGGCTCGTTTCATTCGCCCTACACCATGAAATGGCCCTTCAACCGCCACGCAATCCGCTGGAGGCTCCGCCGATAAAAAGAACGTTGCCGGCGTGCGTCCCAAACAAAGGTAGACGGGTCGCTGACGTTTGGGGACACCCTGAACATTCCATCGAGGGCTGAACCGTCGTATCAACTGCTGCTCTCGAACCAACGCGGCAAAATCACTTGGCTGTGTCTCCCAAATGATTGCACGCGTATTCTCAATAATCCGACCGCCTTTTTCATCCGTATTCGAATCTGCGAAGTAGCTACCAAGCCGCGATCGCAGGGATTTACTTTTTCCCACGTAAATCAGGCGTCCATGGCGATCCAGCATGCCGTACACACCGGGCACTCTCGGACAAGACTGTGCCACCCGCTGTCGCAGTTGCTTCTTAGAGGTCGCACCGATGAGATCCGTTGGTCGCGGTGCGTGCGGATTGAAAGGATTCGCGCCAAAGCAAAGCTCGGGTGAATCTCGAATCATAGCGCCCATGCGGACCATCCTTGCGTCCGGGTTCAACATCGCGAAGCTCATCCCTGATTCGCTACGCGCACCTCATTAACATCAACAAATTAGAACTGAACGTGACCAAGATATCTCGCTCATCAAGATCCATTATGCCTCATCGGAGAGCATTTGGCAGCGCATCATCCAAGCGGTCTTGAATAAATTACAGAAGCTTCAAATGCACGACACCAGCATGAGACTGTAAACCTCAGGATGTAAACCGCGGGGCTAATGATTCAAATTAGGTCCACCACCTCTCCAAAAAACGGATCAAACATCAACCAAAGGATCAATTTTAGCCGCAACAATGAAGTCGTTCTCGCTGAGACCACCAATTGCGTGCGTTGTAAGAACGACCTCAAGGTGTCGATAGCCGGTCAAATGAAGGTCTGGATGATGCTGCTCCTGCTCGGCCAGATCTGCGATTTGGTTCATCAGCTTCATTGCAGCGGGGAAATGCTTGCAATTCAGCGAACGGCTGATCGATTTTCCGTCCCCACTAAGCGACCATCCTGATAATCCGGATAATAAACCACGAGACTGCTCATCGGTCAGAGGGTCGACCCCGCCTTCACAGGGAAGGCACTTCTTGGTTCGCAGCGTTTGCGTCGTCCGATCCGTACTATCAGTGCTCTCTTGATTCATGATGACCTCCTAGCAATGGGATTTTCATTCTCAACCTGCAACGGTTCGATGCAGGCTCACCGACCGATCTGATCTGCCAAATCATCAGCAGAGTAAACTGAACGAAGTGCCTCGATGATTCCGACACCTGAGACACTGACGGCCCTCGCCTGTTGATCGGTGTAAAGATAATCGCTGGTTAAACTTTGGATATTGCCGTCAAAGATCAAACCGACCAAATCACCGTTGCGATCAACAACAGGCGAGCCACTATTGCCGCCAATGATGTCGGCCGTGCAAACAAAGTTCAATTGTGTCGAGAGATCGACTTTCTCTTGGGCATCCATCCAGGACTGTGGCAGATCGAAATCATCTTGTCCTTGATGAGAAGCACTGTGCTCGTAGGCTCCAGCAAAGTTGGTCGTCGGTTCGATTTCTTTCCCATCTTCCTCGTAACCGCTTACCACACCGAAGGCGAGCCTCAAGGTAAATGTCGCGTCGGGATAACCACCGGTTCCACGAACTTGATTCGTTCCTTTGGTCACCAAGGCATAAGCCTGACGTTCCGTCTCTGCGACCTCTTCATTGGCAGCTCGCAAACGCCGATACTCATCCTCGAGCAACACAGCCAAACGAATCATCGGGTCCACACTCTCGCTGATTGCTTTCTGCCCACCATCAAGTACTTTCTGGCGATTTTCAACCGGTAGCAATCCCGTCTGAGTGACGAGCGATGCAGCAAGTTGCCGAGGGCTTTTTCCGTCAAGCACCTTCATCACAAGGTCGTCATCGGCGCCTCGCTTTTCGACCCACATTGAAATTTCGTCAGCGAGCTTGACTTGTTCAAGATCCTCATAGATCGGCGCTGTGCTGAGGAGCGAGCGGAGAAGAGAGTCTCGTGCCGCGTCGGTGAATCCGCTTAACCGATCCTCAGTTGGCTTTTGGTCCTCAGCCGCAATCAACACCAAGTCCATTGCAATCTGAAAGAGGCTGCTGCGAAAACTAACTGACTGGCCAAGCAATTTCCGTTTTTCAACCTGAGCCTCACGAACACGCCCCCACGCCGCAATCAATTCTCGTCCCTGCTCGCTGCCTTCGAGCGACTGGAGGATCGAGTTTTCTTGTTGGGCTTTGGTGACGAAGGTTTCGGGGTTTTGCAATCCGCCGAGCATTCCCGTGTAAGCCTTACGGGCGTTCTGAATCCCAAATAGCTCATCTCTCGCTCGCCGTTGCTCCTCGGTACCTCGAAGACCAAATTGCTGCATCAAGATTTCTTTGCGTCGCAGAAAATCTAGGATGTACGGGATCCGATCGTCCCGAAGATACTTCAGAGCATCGACCGTAAAGATTCGCTGAGTCCTTCCCGGGTTACCACTAACAAAAACCAACTCTCCCTCCTCAAGTGGCTTTAGATTCCATTTCAGGTAGTGGTCAAGTTTTGCGGGTTCCCCGTCTTCGTACACTCGCATAATGGTGGCATCAAGGTTGTAACGCGGATACTCAAAGTTATCAGCATCCCCGCCGAAGAATGCGGCGGCGGTCTCCGGTGCCCAAACCAGACGTACATCCGTGTATTTCTTGTAGCGATACAGATGGTACTGAGCACCGCCGAAGAGTGTGACCACGTCGCTACGCAGACCGGTCTCTTCGAGCGACTCTTCCTCAATTTTTGCAATGACGCCGCGTCGCTGCTTGGCTGCTTCCTCCGGACTGGCTGTCGACTCAACCCCTCGGTTCACGCGGTCGGTAACATTCTCAATCGACACCAATTGGTTCAGTTCGAGATCCGGAGCTTTCAATTCCTCATCGAAACGACGAGCTAAAAACCCGTCGTCAATCAGGTTCCGCTCGGGTGTACTCAATTTATGAAGTGTATCACTTGCAACATGATGATTGGTAAGCACCAAACCGTTGCTTGAAATGAACGATCCCGAGCCACCGCTGTTGAAACGTACCGAACTCAGGCGAAGGTGGTCTGCCCATGCCTGATCTGCGTCAAACTCATGACGCTTCTTCAACAGTTCCACGGGAAGGTCATTGAACAGATACATCCCCTCGTCCCCATGAGTCAAAGAGGCTTCAGGGACGAATGAGAAGGTCAACATGATCAAGCAAGCCACTAAACGTTTCATCGATGTATTTGATTTCAAAAAGGAGAAGAACCAATTTTGGTTGAGTGTACGATTGCGCAGTCTAGCTCATTGGAGTATCCCAGTGGGATCACACTCATGCGAATTCTGACCTCGCAAAGACCTTTCCGCCGCACAAATTCCAAACGTTGGATGAACTTACCTTCTCTTCTTCCCAAGGATAACGACCATCGGTAATGCCCGTTTTTCGGCTCATCAAATACCCGACCGCCGAAATGCAAGCATTGCATCAGCTAGCGGTGATTGCTACTGGTCTGGATGAATCAGTTTCCGTTACTTAAACTCAGAGGAGTGATAGCGCACACCAGCAGGTACCACACACCAAGCAAGGTACATTGCAGACCCAACACTCGGTGCCAAGGCCAACGGCTTTGATGCCGTCGCATGGTAGCCGCGAGGGATCGTTAGCGGCAAAGGTGAGAACCCACGGAGGACGGACCGATGCCAGAGGCTACGCTTAACAACGGAAAGCCGCGGATTCTACTTTCCAGGATGAGTGCGATCGGTGACACCATCCTTACGATGCCAGTCGCGTGTGCGCTGAGGAGTGAGTTCCCTGAGGCACATCTTGTTTGGGTGGTGGAACGAAAAGCGGCTCCCATGATCCGCAATCATCCGGTGGTGGATGAGGTGGTCGAACTCGAGCGAGGCTGGTTCACCTCTTTGCGAGGTATGAGAGAGACACGCCAAAAACTCCAAGCGTTTGAACCAGAGATTGCGATCGACTGCCAAGGGCTCACCAAATCCGCTCTCGCTGGGTGGTTGTCGGGCGCAAAACGGCGCATCGGGTACTCTGGCCGTCACGGCGGGGAACTAACACAGTGGCTAAACAACGAATTGATTGAACCCACCGCGAGCCATATTGTCGACCGGAGCTTGGAGTTACTTCAGCCGCTCGGGATACATTCCCCCAAGGTAGACTGGCAAATGCCAATCCCAGCAGAAGCCACCGATTGGGCAAATGGCTGGCGTCAAAAAATCGCCAGCGAGCGGATTGCTATTTTGAATCCTGGGTGCACGGCGGAATCAAGGATGTGGGAGCCTGACCGGTTCGGGCAGACAGCAGAAATCATCCATAAACGCTACGGCTACCGCAGTGTTGCCGTCTGGGGTGGCGCGAAGGAGCGAGCCATGGCGGAGTGGATTGTGAGACATTCCAAAGGAACAGCTGTCTTGGCCCCCGACACGAGCCTTCACCAACTCGCTGCCATGATTTCCAAGTCGGATCTCTTTGTCAGCGGTGACACTGGGCCACTGCATATGGCAGTTGCTCTGGGTGTTCCCACCATCGGGCTTTACGGAGCGACCAAACCTGGCGACAGCGGACCCTATCAACAGATCGCATTACAAAACGCTTACGAAGCCGGTAGCCGAAGACATCGGCGAAAAGCGGATAATACGGCAATGCGTCAAATTCACGTCAGTGATGTCTGTCACGCAATTGATCGCCTGCACAAAAACTTCCCAGTGAGCCCAGTTACCTCCCGGGCAGCGTGATCGATAAAGGGGGTCAGACCCCTTTATTCCTCTTGGGCGTCGACACTAGCCCGCGCGTTTTTTGGCTTGCCGAACCGATCTTCTCAATATCTTCACGACATGAATTGCCTCCGGTGGGTACAACATAGACCTACCGACGCCCTCGTTTTTCCTGAAGACCGATGCCAAGCGAAAGATCAACTAAACAAGGAGACCACCCGAGAGAGGATAGTCTGCTGGTCGCTTTACGGGGCATTGGATGGCTGGTGTTTGCATCGGTGTTACTTACCTTGCTCAACTTTTCGTCCTCTGCCGTGGTTGGCGTCAACGTCGTACTCGGTTTGATCATTGGACACCGGACCTACAGCTCTTTTCTCGCTCAACAACTACGACTGGATGACTTTCGACGAAAGCATCTGGAAGAGATTCAGGAGTGGCAAGAACGCTGGCAGCGACTCCATCGCGAGACTCAAGATACTACCTCAGCGCTCGTTCGGATGCGTGATGGAGTCATCATGCTGGGGGAGAACGATCAAATCCTCTTAATGAACCCAGCGGCCAAACGACTCCTCGGTATCTCGGAATCGCTGAACATGGTAGATCGATCATTCCGAGAAATGGTGCGTCAGCCAGAACTCAGTCGTGCGATCAAAGCAGCCTATTCCGGGGATGGTTCACAGAAATTGAAACTGGAAATCCAGCACGACAATCACGTCCGGCCGCTGAAAATCCGGGTCGATCATTTCGGGTCGTTATCTAACAACCACCTCCTCATCACGGTGCGAGATGAAACGGAGAGCCATCAAGTGGAAGCGATGCGGCGAGAATTCGTTGCAAATATTTCTCACGAATTGAAAACGCCATTGGCGGCGATCAAAGGCTACGCTGAGACTGTCGAACTTGCCATCAATGACGACCCTGAGGCTGCCTCACATTTTATGAAGCAGATTCAAAGTCAGTGCTTGCGACTCGAACGCCTCATTGAGGACATGATGCAACTAGCGCGCGCTCAGGCTGGCCCGAGCCGGATGAATTTCAGCAATATCTCACTGGAAGAGCCGATTAATGAGTCGCTAAAGTCTTTATCACATCTAGCGAGTGCCAAGAACATCGAACTTCATTTCACCGCGTTGGACCAACCAGCCATTGTTCGTGGTGACCCAGAGGCTATTCTGACGATTGCCAATAACCTCATCAGCAACGCGGTGCGTTACACTCCCGAAAAAGGGTCAATTAAAATTTCATGCCGTGATGCGGGTAACAAATGGGCTTTAGCGGTGGAAGACACCGGGATCGGTATTGGGATGAAAGATCAAAAACGCATCTTTGAGAGGTTTTACCGCGTTGACAAACGCTCTGATTCGCCCGACGGAGGAACCGGTATTGGGTTGTCGATTGTCAAAAATCTCGTATCCACCCTCGATGGTGAGGTTCGGGTATCGAGTCTTCCGGGAAAGGGTTCAAAATTTGAAGTTCTTCTACCCAAGGCCTGACCGAACAAATCGTCGCTTTCTTTTAGAGGACTGACTGGCACCCCCGAACAATCTTCACCATTTCTTCACGATTCCTTTGCGGGAAGCGTGTCATAAAAAGGCAATGAAATGCAAGAATAGCGCTCGCTCCGGTCGGTCTGAATTCTCCATCTGAATGCCCTAACGCAAGCACGAAGCAAACGATGTCGAAAATCAAAGTCCTTGTGGTCGAAGATTACAAACCTCTCGCAGAAACGCTCGAGTACCAGCTAAACCGAGCAGGGTACGAGGTCTTGCGAGCCGCGGACGGTCGAGAAGCGATACAGCAAGCGAAACTCAGCCTCCCAGATGTTGTCTTTCTCGATGTAGACCTTCCTGTGCTCAACGGCATTGAAGTTTGCAAACAGTTGCGGATGGACCCCGCAACCAAAGACACGCTTATCCTGATGCTGTCAGCATTGGGTGAAGAGTCAGACCAGGTAGTAGGATTCGCCATGGGAGCCGACGATTATGTCGTGAAGCCGGTCGAAAGCTACAAAGTACTCCTGCAGCGTCTTAAGGCTCTCCTGCGGCGTCGAGAACCCACTGTGCAACAGACCGATCAATATGCACAACTCGGAGTCATCGTCGATCGCAGACGATTCTCTGCTTCGGTGAATGATCAAGTACTGCAACTCACCAAAAGCGAGTTCAAACTCCTCGAAACCCTGATTCGTCAACCTGGTCGGGCTTTCACACGAGCCGAACTCGTCGATGCAGCGTTGGGTGAGGACACCTTGGTACTCGACCGTACCATTGATGTCCATATTCGAGCACTGCGTAAAAAGATGCGTGAAGCCGGAGACTTCATCGAGACAGTTCGTGGTGTGGGTTATCGATTTAAAGAATAAAGAAACCCTGCGGATCAAACTGAGCAATTCGGCTTCCAGCAATCATTCCGTTGACGCTTGCGATGCGGCCTGCTTACGGTCAATCAGTTCTTGAAACGCTTGTTCAACGCTAAGGGTCTCAATCACTCGAGATCTCAGATGATCTATTTCGCGTTCACTGACCTGATACCCAATCTCATCAAATAATTGCACCAGTTGCTCTGTGGTGAACTGCTGGATCAACATCTCAGGAGTTGGCGTATCGTGGATTTCCATATCACTCACGTTTTAAAGAACTTACAATGGTGTGTTGGGTCGAAACCGCCATGATTCAATAATTGCTTATTGAATCACAAACAAAAAAACCGGCAGGTGTGTGTCCTGCCGGTTCGTCGTCTGGTCTGGAATGGGTCCATTCCCTCAAGTCAAGTTCTCTTGAAACTCTTAGTTGAGGATCTTTTTCAGGTCACCAAGAACCGAAGCAACGTCTAGCTCGTCTGCGCTGCCAGCAGCGTGAGATGCCTTGACCCCAAGTTCGCTAGCCATGGTCACAGTGATCGCAGCTTTAGCATTGATCCCGTAATTATCAGGGCCGTTCTCGAATTCGTTTGGAACAACGAAAGGAATGTTCTTCGCTTTGGTTGACGTAGCGAGACTTTTTGCGTGTTCAGTTGCATCCGCTTTGTCTTCGCCAAGCACGTTAACAAATACGCGTAGCTTTGAGTCAGAATTCGCTTCGACAGCCTTATCTAGCTTCGCGACTAGTTCAGCAACTTTCCCATCAGCAGCACGAGTGAACACAATCACCTGAGGACGTCGTCCATTTCGGCAGCGGTAACAAAGGTTTGCATTTTGGTCGACGCCGTCGTTCTCTGCGCCTGCAACCTTGGTCACATAAAATGCGCCGAGGCTATCGCCGGCCTGTGGACCACTTTTGACAGTGGGTTCAGCCGATGCGACACCACTAAATGCTAGAACTGCCACGAGCCCTAGGCTGAGCACACATAGATTTTTCACAGATAATCCCTTCGAGGAGAGGTGTAGAGGGGGGAATCGCACCCCGCGATTCTTGTTGTATTCTAACCGGTCGTAAAGCTCAGGGAGACCTCCCTCCCCGTTTTTATAGAATAAGTCAGTTAGCGATGGTGAAATAGGTTGCCTTAATCGAACCTCGGCGAGTATCTCTCGATGTTTTTGTGCCGGCACGACAGCGGTCAACCGAAGGACTCGCAATTCATTACGGTGGCCTTGCCGGCCGCCACAACTAAGATGCCTTTACGATAGACTACTCTCGGTAAATGGTTAGCGAATCGCAACACGATTCGTCTTCGATCCAATTTAATGTTTCTTTACTGGTCAATTTCCCTGTTGTTTCTTTGAAATCCACGATAGTGTGCCAAATGACAAGACAGATCCTCGCACTGTTATTGATTGGTTTTCTCGGGCCGCTCCATGCCCAAAACAACGAACCGCTGGCGAATCAGTTAAGCATTTCGGACGAATCCACACGCGAGATTCCGCTCGACGTGGATCGCTCTCCTTACGATCTGGCGGTTTCGCCCGACGAGTTGTACGCGGCAACCGCAAACCAAATCTCCAATACCATTTCCCTGATACGCCTGTCAGATCATCAGTTGGTTGATGAAATCTCGTGTGGTGCACAACCGACGGATCTCGAATTCCTCGACAACCAGCGTCTATTGGTCACCGCGAAATGGCAGGGCGAATTGCAGCAATTCGAAATTCGGGATGACAGAATTTCATTGCAGCACCGATGGAAGATTGGTGAACATCCCCATGGACTCGCTGTCGATCATCAACGACAGATGGCGTTTATCGGTTTAGCTGCGGCGGATCAGGTTGCTCAATTTGATCTCAAGCATCAACAAATCAGGCGTAAGATCACTGTCGGAAAATGGCCCAAATACCTCACCCTGCAACCCGGTGGTGAACGACTTGCCGTGGGACTTGGAGGAGAGTCAAAGATTGCGATTGTGGATGTTGCATCGGGTGAAACCCTTTACACCGAACCATTAGCCAACGGTACCAACCTTGGTCAGATGCGATCGTCAGAGGACGGAAAGTATGCCTATTTCACATGGATGGTTTACCGAACCAATCCAATCAACGTCGGCAACATTCGTCGTGGCTGGGTTCTTGCCAGTCGGATTGGCCGCGTGCGTTTTGATGGACCGGCCTATCGCGAAGCCATTTCACTCGATGTGCCCGGCAAAGCGGTTTCGGATCCACACGATCTCTCAATCAGCCCTGATCAATCAACCTTGATCGCAACTGGGTCAGGCACTCATGAACTGCTGATCTATCGCCTTGCTGATCTACCATTTGTGGCCCAAGGTGGGCCAGGAGATTTGATTGATCGCTCTTTGCAATATTCACCCGAACGATTCCGACGATTACCCGTTGGAGGTCGACCGATGGGTATTCACTTCGGCAAAGACTCCAAAACAGCCTACGTTGCCAACTACCTCCTCAATTGTGTCCAAGTGATCGATGTGGCAAGCGGAACGATTGCGCACACGATCTCCCTCGGTGGCCCTCAGAACAAAACTGACGCGCGGCGTGGCATGGAGATCTTTTACGATGGCACGCGTAGTTTGGATCAATGGTACAGTTGCCACACTTGCCATCAGGACGGCGGCACCAATGCTCGGCCGATGGACACGATGAATGACGGCACCGAGATGACACTCAAAACCGTCTTGCCGCTGTATCACGTTACGAGAACTTTTCCTTGGACATGGCACGGTTGGCAAACAAGCCTCATGGATTCGATGGAAAAATCTGTGACGTCGACCATGCAGGGTGATAAGCCATCAGAGCAGGACAAACGAGACTTGATCGCTTTCCTCGCGACGCTCAAAGCTCCTGTCAATCCTTTTCGGAACGCCGACGGGAGCCTCAGTCAGGAAGCGGAGCGTGGCAAGGTGGTCTTTCATGGCAGGAAGGCGGCATGCATCGATTGCCACAACGGAGCTTACTTTAGCGATGGCAAGATACACGATGTGGGGACTGGTACAGAATCTGATTTCTATAAGGGCTACAACACACCCTCGCTGCTTGGTGTGCACGAGAAGGTCCGCATGCTGCACACCGGCAGAGCGCGTGATCTTCATCGTGTGATCACGGACCTTCACCGCCCCGAGGATGTCAATGGTGAAGGTGAGCTATCGGAACAGGAAGTCTCTGACTTGATCGCCTACCTGCGTTCACTCTGAACGGCCTTGTCTGATTGCCTCCCATTATCGGGTGAAAGTATTAATCACTCGCGTCTCCCCTCGTTCACGCTACTCAAAATCCGATCGTTCAAGCATGGCTAACTGGTATGACCACCCTCAATACTTTGACATGGTCTTTCGTGATGAGACGCCTGCTGAGATCGAGTTCTTTCAGCGGGCATTTGAACATTACGCGAGTCGACCCATCCGATCACTGCTCGAACCAGGTTGCGGGAGCGGGAGGTTGGTCGCAGAACTTGCGGCTCTCGGATATGAAGTCACCGGTCTTGATAATAGTCAGCCGATGCTAAGTTATCTTGCAAGGCGTCTGCGACGCCGTGGCCTGGACGCTAACTTGGTGCTTGGGGACATGGTGGCGATGAGCTTTCGGAAACCGTTCGACGCGGCATTCTGCACTTTCAACACCTTTCGCCATCTCCTATCGGAGCATGCCGCAGTTAACCACCTCAGGAGCGTCGCACAACATCTAAAGCCTGGAGGAATCTATATCCTCGGGTTTCACATCATTCCGCTTGATGCTGATACCGAGTGCATCGAGCGTTGGCGAGCTTCGCATGGCGGCACCGATGTCAGTGTGACACTCAAGGTGATTGACTTCCAACGCAAAATACGTCAGGAACAACTTCGCGTATCGATTAAAGCGACCAAGCGATCGGGAAAGATTGAAAGGATTCGCAGCGAGTTCCCGTTGCGGCTTTACACGCACAACCAAGCACGAAACCTGCTAGCTTGCGTTGACGATCAGCTTGAACTTGTTGGCATTCACGACTTCGATTACGACATCGAAGAGAAACGTGAGTTCGATAACGACCTCACCGATGCCGTATTCGTCCTTCGAAAGCGTTGATCACTCTTCGAACTCAGACATTGGAGTACAACTGCAAATCAGATTACGATCGCCGTAGGTATTATCGATGCGTCCGACGAACGGCCAAAACTTATTGTCTCGTAACCACGGCAGTGGCCAGGCCGCTTGCTCCCTTGAATAGGCATGCGGCCAATCATCCGCACCAATCACTTCCATCGTGTGTGGAGCATGCTTGAGTGGATTATCCGATTGATCCCAATTCCCGCACTCAATTTCCGCAATCTCTTTTCGAATCGAAATCATCGCATCACAGAATCGATCCAGCTCCGCCAGTGACTCACTCTCGGTCGGTTCAATCATCAACGTGCCCGGAACTGG
This sequence comes from uncultured Rubripirellula sp., assembly GCA_938045805.1. Lineage (GTDB taxonomy): Bacteria > Planctomycetota > Planctomycetia > Pirellulales > Pirellulaceae > Rubripirellula. The sequence continues at coordinate 29,651 of CALIBL010000080.1, forward strand.
CCAGGACATGGTGGGCGCATGAAATCCATAGTCCATTAAACGCTTCGCGATATCATCAATTTTGACGCCGGCGGTCTTTTCGAAACTGCGGCAGTCCACGATAAATTCATGCGCAACCCTGCCGTTTGCATCGGAGTAGAGTATTTCGTAGTGATCGGATAAACGCTTCGCCATGTAGTTAGCATTCAGAATGGCCATTTGGGTCGCACGCCTTAATCCTTCACCGCCCATCATGCTGATGTAGAGATAACTAATGGTGAGAATACTGGGGCTACCATAGGGAGCTGCAGCTACCGGCCCAATCGCGAACTCTCCCGCCGTGTCGGGGCGTTGTACCGAGTGGCCCGGCAGGAACGGTTCGAGTTGCGGTGCGACTCCAATTGGCCCCATTCCGGGGCCACCTCCGCCATGCGGAATGCAAAATGTTTTATGCAAGTTGAGGTGGCAAACATCCGCTCCGCATTCCGCTGGTGTCGTCAAACCAACCTGAGCATTCATGTTGGCCCCATCCATGTAAACCTGCCCACCGTGGTCATGCACGATCTCACATACTTCTTGAACGGTTGGCTCAAATACCCCGTGAGTCGAAGGATAAGTGATCATCAAAGCTGAGAGATCGTCTTGATGCTTTACCGCCTTGGCACGCAAATCAGCTAAGTCGATCTCACCTTTCTCATCGCATTTGATCGGCACAACCTTCATACCTGCCATCACCGCGCTGGCGGGATTAGTCCCGTGAGCCGATGTGGGAATCAGGCAAACGTTTCGTCGATTAGGGATTCCAGCTTTCTTGGCAAGGTGCTCCTGATAGGCAGCGATCACCAACAATCCTGCATATTCCCCTTGGGCTCCAGCATTCGGCTGTAGACTCACCGCCGCAAAACCTGTGACTTCGCACAACCAAGCCTCCAGTTGGCGGAACATTTGCGTGTATCCCCGCCACTGAGTATCGGGTGCAAAGGGATGCACGTTGGCAAAGGAGGGCCAAGTGACAGGAATCATCTCGGAAGTTGAATTCAACTTCATCGTGCACGAGCCAAGCGGAATCATCGACTGAGCCAACGATAGGTCGCGACTCATCAGCTTGAAAATGTACCGCAACAACTCAGTCTCGCTGCGGTATCGATGAAAAACCTCGTGCTCTAGGTAACTGGAAACTCTCTTAAATGCCCCAAGCTCCAATCGCCCCTCGCTACGTGCCTGTCGCAGCAATTCGTCGATATCAAAACCGGTGTAGTGCCCAAAATTGAATGCAGCAAGCAGGTCTGCAACCAAGCGTCGATCAACCGTTTCATCAAGCGTGACACCCAAAGTCCCATCGTCGTACTCTCGTAGGTTGATCTGACGCTCACGCGCGGCATCGGCCACCTGTCGCGCCGCATGAATTCGGCCCTTACCGAGTCGGATTCGAATGGTGTCAAAGTAAGGTCCCTCACCGAGGACATGATGTCCCAGTCGCGTAAGTCCCGCCGCCAGTGCTGCTGTGTAAGCGCGTGTGCGATCTGCAATTTGCCGGAGCCCCTCGGGACCATGATGAATGCCATAAAAGGAGCTGATGATCGCCAAGAGAGCTTGTGCTGTACAGATATTGCTCGTCGCTTTATCGCGGCGAATGTGTTGCTCGCGAGTCTGAATCGCCATCCGCAAAGCCCGATTCCCGTGAACGTCCTTCGAGACGCCAATGATTCGGCCCGGCAACTTTCTTGCAAACTCCTGATGGGTAGAAATGAACGCGGCATGCGGCCCCCCGAGTCCCATCGGTACACCAAACCGCTGCGCGCTGCCAACACAAATATCCGCCCCCCATTCCCCCGGTGGTGTCAGGACGGTTAAAGAGAGCAGATCCGCGGCAGCGACGACTAAACACTTCGCCTGCTTGGCTTGCTGGATCACATCCGAGTAATCTTCGATGCGTCCATCAGTCGTGGGATACTGGAGAAGCACACCACAAAGACCGCCCTGTCCCGCTTCAAAGTCAATCTCTTTGATCGGGCCAACAAACAAATCAATTCCCAACCCCTTTGCTCGGGTCTCGAGTAATGCGAGGGTCTGCGGATGACAAGAGTCACTGGCATAAAACCCTTTGGCGCGATGATTAGCGAGCGAGACACACATCGCCATCGCCTCGGCAGCTGCAGTCGCCTCGTCAAGAAGGCTGGCACCCGCGAGCGGCAAGCCCGTCAAATCCGCAATCATGGTCTGAAAGTTCAACAACGCCTCCAGGCGCCCCTGAGCAATCTCCGCTTGATAGGGTGTGTACTGAGTGTACCAGCCAGGATTTTCCAAGACGTTTCGCAACACCACAGGCGGCGTCACCGTGCCGGTGTATCCCATCCCGATGCACGAGCGGTAGACCTTGTTCTTCTCCGCGATGACCGCAAGTGCCTGCAACGCTTCGCTCTCACCCAACGGTCCTTCAATCTCAAGCGGTCTCCCCAACTGGATTTTCTGCGGTACCGTTTGAGAGGCTAGATCGTCAAGCGAGCTAAAACCTAGCGATTGAAGCATCTGCTCGACTTGAATGCCCGAGGAACCAAGATGCCGCCTTTCAAAGCCATCTGCCGCATCCAAGATCGATGCTTCCTCATGACCCTTGAAAGAAGAAAACGAATCCGAAACAGAGGTCTTTGTGGCGAGACTCATGGCATCCACTATGAACATCGAGGAAAAAAGTGGGTGAACCGCTTCATGGAATGGCGTTGGAACGGGTGATTGTTCATTCCCACCCGAGCCAACCTGTCATCCTGTCATCCTACGACACCTTCCCGTCGATGTCATTGACCCAAACCAGCGAAATCGGGCCTAGGAACGATAAAACACGAGTCATTCGATCGCGTCTTTTCATCGCCGAATAGAACCATGGGAAGAATCCACATCCCTGCTCTCCCCCTACGGGCAGATCGATGTTGAGTGGGCTATACTTCACCGGTAAAAATCAGCGATCAAGGGAAGATCAGGCGGTCCATCTCGGCTCTCTCTTTGGACCGTAAATGATTCCCGCTGAGCAACCAATTCCAAGCCGTTGCTACCCCATACCCAACCTATTTTGTCTAGACGCCATGATTGACATGCTTTGCGTGATGCCATCCAAGAAGAGAATCCGTGATTTACTTTTCTTGAATTGCATCGCAACCTTGGCTTTCACTCGTTCTGCAACGTCTCTCGGAGCCGCGGAGGTCGATTTTTCAAGGGACATCCTCCCGATACTTGCCAACAAATGCTTTGTTTGCCACGGACCAGATGATCATCCTGAAACCGACCTGAAACTCGATAACCTCACCTCTGCGTCAGAGGATCGAGGCGGTTACCAAGCGATTAATCAGCAGCACCCTGAACAGAGTGAATTATTAAAGCGTATTCTGGACACTTCGGATCCCATGCCGCCGATGGAAGCAGAAAAGCAACTCTCGGTGAGTGAACGAGAAACACTGGTTCGGTGGGTGAAACAGGGTGGTGATTATGAAAGTCACTGGGCCTGGATCTCACCACTCAAATCGCAACCCCACAGGGATGCGACCACTGCGATCGACACGATGATCACCACTAAACTTGAAGAGCAAGGCTTTAAACTTGCGGCCCAAGCAACTCCAGAGCAGATTGCCCGGCGGGTTTCCTTAACCTTGACCGGACTGCCGCCGGAACCTCAATGGCTGAGCGAATTCCTCAAGAATCCATCAGCAGAGGCCTACGAACGATTCGTCGATCACCTGCTTTCAAGCCCACGTTATGGGGAACACCAAGCTAGATACTGGCTTGACGCAGTCAGGTACGGGGATACCCATGGCTTGCATCTGGACAATCGACGCGGTATCTACCCGTATCGCGACTGGGTTGTGCGTGCCCTCAATGAGAACTTGCCTCTGGACGAGTTCATCACTTGGCAACTCGCCGGCGACCTTCTCGATGCGCCAACCATGGAACAACAACTTGCCACGGGCTTCATCCGAATGAACCCGAGCACGGGTGAAGGGGGAGCGATCGCGGAAGAGTTTCAAATGAAGAATAATTTCGATCGTGTAGAAACCTTCGGAACCATCTTCCTCGGGCTGTCGCTCACCTGTGCTAGGTGCCACACCCACAAATACGACCCGATTAAACAGACCGAGTACTACGAACTACTCTCCTTCTTTAACAACACCAATGAGCCTCCGCTGGACGGAAACTCCTACACCTACGGATCCACCATTGCAGTTCCCGCGGATCAATCAGCTTGGCAGCGCTGGAACCATTTACAGAATCAAACTGCCGAGTTGATTCGCGAACATACATTCAAACCTACCGAAAGTGCTCTCAAGGATTACGCCAGCGCGACAAACCAGTTGAAAATCAATCAATGGATTGGTTCAGCTCCATACCCCATCGAGCAGATCGACACCAGAGAACCAACACCCACCGATGAAACGGAATCGCTCCAGAGCATCACCGGCTTTCCCGGTACCGTAACGTCTAAACAAGATGAGAAACGCCTGCCAGCAGTTGGGCAGAAAACCGACATCTCGGTGTTGGTGGAAACCATGATCCCGCAAACAGTCGACATCACTTTTAGCGGTGGAGACAAATCGACACTTTCCATGACATCCCTTGATGCAACGACCGACGCAACAAGCGATGAGCAATCCGCTTCAGCAACGATTGAGGAAGTGATCGCAACCAAAGTCGGCGACGCGGGATCAACCACAAAGCGACTAAGATTACCCAAAGGGCGACACCGGCTCACTTTTTCAATTCGAGGATATGAAGGATTGCAAAGCTTGACTCTTGAATTGAATCATCCTTGGGCACCGCTCGCGACCAAGTCGTCGTTTCATGATTGCGACCAATTAGATCAACTCAAGATGCTGGGTGATCCCAGTGGGCCTTTTCACCGGGAACTCGATGCGGCAACATCAAGTTCGCTCGAAAGCCAAACCGCCGACTTGGTAAAACACATCACCACCGACCGTTCGGCGTTTACCACGAGTTTGGTTGCGGTCGAACAACCCAATCCTCGCACCACACGAGTATTGCGACGCGGTGAGTATGACCTCCCCGAAGGTGATCCGCTAACTCCCTCCACTCCCGCAGTACTGGGCGGGTGGTCGCCGGAATTCCCGGAGAATCGGCTTGGACTCGCACAATGGGCGACCTCCAAGAACAATCCTCTCGTGGCGAGGGTGCTCATCAATCGAATTTGGCAGCGTGTCTTTGGTTTAGGATTGGTTCGCACACCAGAAGACTTTGGTGTCCAAGGACAACAACCCACTCATCCTGAACTACTCGACTGGCTTGCGGTGGACCTCATCGATTCTGGCTGGGATCTCAAAGCGATGCTCAAGTCAATGGTCACCACACGCACCTTCCGCCAATCATCGCAGTGGCGTGATGCAATCGACGATCCCGAAAATCGCTTGCTCGGACGAGCCTCTAGTTACCGTTTGGATGCGGAAGTGCTGAGGGACTTGGGACTGTGGGCAAGTGGTTCGCTCGCGACGACCATGGGCGGTGAAGGAATCAAACCCTATCAACCAGATGGCATGTGGGCTGCGTTGGCACATCCGGCGAGTAACACCAAAAGCTATCAGCGTGACACCGGCGAGCGACTTAATCGCCGCAGTCTTTATGTTTACTGGAAGAGAACAAGTCCCCATCCAATGATGACTTTGTTCGATGCACCCGACCGCGAATCAAGTTGTGTTCGGCGATCCCGAACCAACACCCCATTGCAATCACTCGGGATGCTAAACGAAGTGCAACGGATCGAGATCGGCAGAGCGTTCGCTTCCCAACTACTGAGCCAAGCTGGATCCGATGCTAACAGAATCCAGCACATGTTCTCGGGGATCACTTGCCGTCAACCAAGCCCAGCTGAAGAAGCAGCTTGCCTGAACCTTTTGACCCAAATGCGTGAACGCTACCAAGCCTCCCCCGATGACGCCAAGCAACTGCTCTCCGTCGGTGAGACGCCTTACCGGGAAGATTTCCAGAAAGACGAATTAGCCGCATGGACAATCTTAACCACCACGTTTCTAGCAAGTGACGCCGTCATCATGCTGTATTAGCTTCACGGAAGTCAGCCATGCAGGGATGTGATGCCCACATGATTACCACGAATGAGACCTGGACTCTGTACTAAGTTTTGCATGCAGACTCACTCTTACTCGAGAAGCTGAACCTGCACACTCTTGATGTTTCCGTCAAATCCAAATGGACGCCGTTCGTAATAGTCTAAAGCGACAGTTGAACCCAGATCGACCCCAACGTCGAACGTTTCGCTGGCGGAGAAAGCAGCGGGTACCGTTCTTCGCAAATTAACCTTCGCGACCTCTATCCCGTCAAGCGTTACCAATACCGTCCCAGGTTTTCCTGGTCCGTCAATTTTTGTGAGAATTTCAAGACGATGCTCACCGGCAGTCACTGCCTTTTCCGTTCGACCACGGTACTGTTCGATGATCATCATATTATAGAAATAAACAAGATGCCCTTGATCCATGTAAACCGTTAAGCCGCCGCCAGCACCGCCTAGTGCATAAAGAACGCCATTGGCTTTGTCACCACATTGAAAATCGACGATCACTCGATTGCTTTGGCGACCGATTCCCGGAGCCGTAAATTCAGGCATCCTGCGAGTCGCCTCGGTAAACTTCCAACTCGTGTAGGGAGTTGAAACCCGATCCTCCGGATGCAACCGAAGCCAGTTACCAGCGCCGATGGGGAAACCGCGATTATCTTCGGCGATCTCGAGGAACTCTTTCTTCATCCGAGCAAGTCTTGACGGCTGATCTGCAGCAAGATCATGCGCCTGTGAAAAATCTTCGGTGATGTGATACAGCTCCCAATTGTCGGTAGCCGAATCCCAACCGGCGATTCGAGGAATGGAGGCTGGTGTATCCCATGGCAACAATGGACCAAAGGTGCACGCAAGCCAGCCGTCGCGATAGATACCGCGACTACCGTTATTGTCGAAGTACTGAACCGTCTTCCTTGACTCAGCATTTGCGTCTTTGAAGGTGTATGCCAAACTCGTCCCGTCAATTTGCATCTGCTCGAAGCCGTTGACCACTTGAGGTGGGCTGATTCCGAGAACCTCATAGATGGTGGGAACAATATCGATCACGTGATGGAACTGTGACCGCACCTTACTGTCGGGCTTGATCCCCTTGGGCCAAGAAACCACCATTGGATTTCGCGTCCCGCCGAAATGTGATGCTACCAGCTTGGTCGCCTTGAACGGTGTTGAACCAGCCCACGCCCAACCGGAGTGATACATGTTATCGGTCTTGGGTGATCCGAGCTCTCGGATTCCCCCGAGATTATCTAGTGCAGCAATCTGCTGTTCGACGGTACTCGGTATGTTGTTCTGGGCCAGTAACTCACTAATCGTCCCTTGTTGCCCCTCGGCAGAGGATCCATTATCGCCCCAGATGTAAAAGACGAGCGTGTTCTCGCGGAGGCCCCTCTCTTCAAGGCCATCGATCAGTCGTCCGACCTGTGCGTCAGTGTGTTCCACGAAACCAGCAAAAACTTCCATCCCGCGGCGTTGAAAGTCACGTTGCTGCTCCGGAATCTCCTCCCACGCTGTCATCGTTGGATCGCGTGGAGTTAACTGGGTGCCCTCAGGAATGATTCCCATCTCAATTTGCCGCTCGTGAACCCGCTGGCGATAAGCATCCCAACCATCGTCGAATTTCCCTTTGTACTTATCTGCCCACTCCGGAAAGATGTGATGAGGACCGTGTGCAGCACCGGGAGCCCAATACATCAGAAAAGGTTGATCCGGTGAAAACGACTGCCGCTGATCTAACCAACTCAATGCCTTATCAACCATATCTTCAGTCAGGTGATAACTTTCGTCCGCTGGAGGCTCCACGGTGTTGTAGTTTTCAACCAGACGAGGTTCCCACTGCGAGGTTTCACCAGCGAGGAAACCATAAAAGTACTCAAACCCATAGCCGTTCGGCCAGCGATCCTTCGGCCCAATCGATGTGGTCTCGGTGGCAGGTGTATTATGCCATTTCCCGAAAGCAGAAGTGTGATAACCGTATTGTTTCAACACCTCGGCTGCAGTTGCCGCTTCCTTGGGAATCACGCCCGTGTACCCGTCAAAAGCGACAGCTCGCTCCGCAATCGTACCTGACGAAACGCGAGTGTGGTTCCGGCCGGTAAGCAGGCTAGCCCGTGTCGGCGAACAAATCGCAGTGGTGTGGAAGCAGTTGTACTTCAAGCCCTGCTCGGCGAGCTTGCTAAACGTCGGTGTGTGCACCTCTCCACCAAATGTTTCGGAAACACCAAAGCCGACATCATCGATCAAGACAATCAAAATATTTGGAGCATCTTCAGCGAGGCGTTGAGGTTGATCGGGCCACTTCATGCTCGAATCTTGCAAACGCGGCCTCACGACACTCTCGGAAAGTGGCAATGCAGGGAACGGTAAGACGGATCCGTCGGAGGTAAACGATCGCTTCCGCGAAGAGGCATCTGATGACG
>CALIBL010000081.1 GCA_938045805.1 uncultured Rubripirellula sp.
ACACCGGCGTTCACGTTTTATCGATCGAACAGACCCATGAAATTCAGTAGTGACGAAATCGCTTCGGTCTTACAACAAGAGATCGAGCAGTTCGACAGCAAAATCGACGTTCGCGAAGTTGGGACCGTACTCGAAGTTGGCGACGGGATCGCCCGTGTTTACGGGCTCTCCGGAGTTATGGCCGGCGAGATGGTAGAGTTCCCCAATGGTGCGATCGGGTTGGCCTTCAACCTCGAAGAAACCTCCGTTGGAGTGATCATCCTCGGTGATTACCTGACAATCGAAGAGGGTGATGAGGTCAAGGCTCTAGGAACCCTTCTGTCCGTGCCAGCGGGCGATGCGGTGATTGGTCGAGTGCTAGATCCGCTTGGTAATCCGCTCGATGGTAAAGGTCCTGTGCAGACAGATGTCACTCGTCCGGTGGAATTGATTGCTACCGGCGTTGCTGAGCGTCAACCAGTTTCCGAACCGATGCAAACCGGAATCAAAGCGATTGACGCGATGACCCCGATTGGACGTGGTCAACGTGAACTCGTCATTGGTGACCGGAAAACCGGTAAAACGGCCATCGCGATTGACGCCATCCTGAACCAGAAAGGCAAGGGAGTTAAGTGCTTCTACGTTGCGGTTGGGCAGAAAGACTCGGCAGTGGCTGGAGTTGTAGACGTTCTCGAGAAGAACGGAGCGATGGACTACACAACCGTAATCGTTGCGGGTGCTTCCGCCCCAGCTCCTCTGCAATACGTTGCTCCCTACGCTGGAACGTCAATGGCAGAGCACTTCATGTTCAACGGTGGTCATGCGTTGGTTGTCTACGATGACCTTTCTAAGCAAGCGACCGCTTACAGGCAAATGAGCCTTTTGATGCGTCGCCCACCGGGACGCGAAGCATACCCAGGTGACGTTTTCTACTGCCACAGCCGATTGTTGGAACGTTCCGCAAAGCTCAGCGACGCACTCGGAGGAGGCTCCATCACGAGTCTCCCCATTATCGAGACTCTTGAGGGAGAGGTTTCAGCATACATTCCGACCAATGTGATTTCGATCACTGACGGCCAGATCTATGTTCAACCCGACCTCTTCTTTGCTGGAATTCGTCCCGCAATGAATGCGGGTATCTCGGTTTCAAGAGTGGGTGGTGCTGCACAAGTCAAAGCGATGAAGAAGGTTGCTGGTGGTCTGCGACTCGACCTCGCCGCCTTCCGTGCTCTGGAAGCTTTTGCACAACTCGGTACCGATCTTGATGCAGCGACCCAAGCACAACTCGACCGTGGTTACCGCATGGTTGAGCTACTCAAGCAACCTCAGTATCAACCGCTCAGCGTTACCGAGCAGGTTCTGAGCTTGTTTGCTGGTACCCGTGGACATCTGGATGACGTTCCCGTCAAAGCCGTTTCACAGTGGGAAATTGACTTCCTGCAATTTGCTAAGGACAAGCACGGTGATCTGATTGCAGCACTCGATGACGCTCAGGATCTCACCGATGATGTTGTTGCTAAGCTGGAGGCTTGCATCAGCGATTTCAAGAGTGGCTACAAGCCAGTTGAAGCAGAGTAGACCCCGTTAAACAACTTTATTTACCCGTCACCTCAAGCTGAAACGTTCACTGACTGATGGCCAACGCCCGCGCTCTCGACAAACGACGCAAGTCGATCCGTAACATCCGCAAGATCACGCGGACGATGGAACTGATCGCAACTGCGAGATACAAGAAGGCGATGGATCGCGCGCACGCCGTTACGGCGTACACCGATCGTCTTGCTCAAATTGTCAGTAGTTTGTCGGCTGCTGGGACAGAGGTTGATCACCCGCTTTTGCAGCCACGTGAAAACCCCAAGGCTGTAAGAGTTCTGGTGCTCTCCAGTAATCGAGGACTATGTGGTGGCTACAACGCGGGGATCCTCCGTGCAGCAGTGCCGCGAATTCGTGAACTCAGAGAAAGCATTGGTGATGTCAGCGTTGATGTCAGTGGCAAACGCGGGATTAATGGCTTGAAGTTTCGCGGAATTGAGACCGCTGGTAATTACACCCAGTTCGAAGACCAACCGGCCTACGATGAAGTGGATAAGATCGCTTCTGGTTTTCTCGAACAATACATCACCGGTCAGTTCGATCGGCTCGATGTGATTTACACACGCTTCATCAGTACGAGTCGCCAGGAAGCAACGATTGAGACCCTTTTACCTTTTGGCTCACTCGATGAAGGTAACGAGTCGACGACGACTGATGGATCCAACAACAAAAGTCAGTATGAATTTCTTCCGACTGCGGATAGCATCCTAGAAGAGGTTGTACCGACCAGCTTCAAAGCGAAGTTATTCAAATGTTTCCTCGATGCTGCTGTGAGTGAACAAGTAGCACGAATGATCGCGATGAAAGGTGCTACCGAGAGTGCTGGTGAGATGATCAGTCAACTCTCGATGACCTACAACCGCGCTCGACAGAGTCAAATTACAGGCGAGATCATGGAAATCATTGGTGGTGTGGAAGCTCTCGAGGGCTAACCTCACATCGATGAATTAAATCACTCGCAATTTTCAATCAGAAAGACAACCGCTAACTCTCTTAGTCACGATCATGTCAACCGCAACCGAAAATAACCTTGGCCGCGTCACACAAGTGATTGGATCGACCTTCGACATTGAGTTCCCCGAAGGACACATGCCTGCGATTTACAACGCAGTCGAGATCAAATCATCCCACAAAGGTGTTGAAATCAACCTCACTGGTGAAGTTCAACAGCACCTCGGAGGCGGACGAGTGCGAGCCATTGCTCTCGGTAGTACCGATGGAATGATGCGTGGCATGGAAGTTGTCGACACCGGTAAGCCTGTCAGCGTACCAGTTGGTACCGCAACACTAGGCCGCGTCTTCAATGTTCTGGGTAATGCTATTGATGAGCGTGGCCCCGTTGAAGCAGACACTCACATGCCGATTCACAGGCAAGCTCCTGCGGTGAACGAACTTTCAACCAACACCGAAGTTTTCGAGACGGGCATCAAGGTTGTCGACCTTCTCACCCCTTTTGTTCGTGGTGGTAAAGCTGGTTTGTTCGGGGGTGCTGGTCTTGGCAAAACGGTGATTCTTACCGAACTCATCGCTCGTATCGCTAGTAGCCATGGTGGGTATTCCGTGTTCGCTGGCGTGGGTGAGCGTACCCGTGAAGGCACCGACCTTTGGCTTGAAATGCAGGACACTGAAATCGGTGATACCGGACGCAAGGTGATTGAGCAGACCTGCATGGTTTTCGGACAGATGAACGAGCCACCAGGATCGCGACTTCGTGTTGCCCTCTCAGCCTTGACGATGGCCGAATACTTCCGTGACTCAACCGGTGCGGACACGCTGTTGTTTGTTGATAACATTTTTAGGTTCTCCCAAGCGGGTTCCGAAGTTTCTGCATTGCTCGGTCGTATGCCCTCGGCAGTGGGTTACCAACCCACACTCGCTACCGAGATGGGTGCTCTTCAAGAACGTATTACGTCAACCAAGAACGGGGCGATCACCTCGGTTCAAGCCGTCTATGTGCCTGCCGATGACCCGACTGACCCCGCACCTGCAACGGCATTCGGCCAGCTTGACGCGTTCATCTACTTAGAACGATCGATTTCTGAAAAAGGGATCTATCCGGCGATTGACCCACTCGCTTCGAACTCACGTATTCTCGATCCTCAATACGTTGGTGATCGTCACTACACGATCGCTCGCCGAGTTCAAACGATCCTCCAACGTTACCGAGAACTCCAAGACATCATTGCGATTCTCGGTGTCGACGAACTGAGCGAAGATGACAAACTTGTCGTGCATCGAGCTCGCCGAATCGAAAGATTCATGAGCCAACCTTTCCTTGTTGCCCAAGTCTTTACCGGCAAACCGGGTGAAATCACTCCACTGGCGGACACGATTCGCAGCTTCGAAGAAATCTGTGATGGTAAGTGGGATCACCTGCCAGAACAGGCCTTCATGTATGTCGGCTCGATTGAGCAGGCTGAAGCTCAAGCCAAGAAAATGGAAGAGAAGAAGTAATCATGGCATTGAGATGTGTTGTCGTCACTCCTGAACGAACCCAATTAGATCGAGAAGCCGAATATGTCTCGCTACCGATGTTCGATGGCGAACTCGGTGTGATGCAAGGTCGCGCGCCAATGATAGGACGGCTAGGCTACGGAACCATGAAGCTTCAGACAGCCGCGGGCCCTGAGCGTTATTACATCGACGGTGGGTTCGCCCACGTTGAAGGTGACGTGGTCAATGTCATCACGGGTAAAGCAGTACCTGCGGACCTTCTTGATTCTGAAGAGGCGAGAGATGCTCTTCAAGAAGCTCTCGAACTACCGGCCAATAGTCAAGAAGAGTCACAGCTCAAATCCATCGCAGTGATGAGAGCTCGCGGTCAGGTTCGGGCTTCACGCTGATTTTGATCCCAACGTGAATGAACCTCAATCTAGATGCTGAGAGCCACTACGCTCTCAGCTTTTTTTATGGCCGAACCGAGCGTGGAGATTCTCATGCGAGGCATTACTTCAGGCCCAACCCAGAGGGACGAGTCGTCAATGCCCCCTTCACTCCCAACTGCCTCGGATCTCTGGCAATTTTATCACTGAAGACACGCACATCGTCCAGGATTGGCCTCATTCTTGCGGAAGCCTGCTCGATATTTTCAACCGTTCGGCGAATTTCCCAGTAGAGTTCCTCGTCTTCAAGAAGCCTTCTCACGGTACCGTTTTGATTATTAAGAGCAGCCATGAACTGAGTCACTTGGCCCATCGACGCATCGAGTTGACGCATGGTTTGCAGCACCTGCTGCACCATAACATCACTGTTTTCGGCAAAAGGATCCGTGAACCGCTCGATGTTTTGCACGGCTTTTTGGGCCGTATCTACCGTCGCAACAGCCGCTTCGCCCACGAGCTCAAACTGCACACCCACTTTTTCAAAACGATCAAAGGTCTGCTGTGCAGTTCCCAATGTCTGATGTACATCATCGAGAACCACAGGCAAGGTTTCGAATGTGCTCTGAAGATTAGCCTTCAACTGAGGATTACCGACAATCGACCGAATCTCCTGCATGGTTGCCTGAAACTCACCCATCGCAAGCAGTGCCTTATCCGACATTTGCTCAAACTTGGAATCTGACCCTCCGACGGTCTGCTGAATACCAGCCGCCAACTGATTGACACTGTCGGCTGCCGTAGCAATGGTTGCACCTGCATTACGGATCGCCTCGAAAGTCATTTCGAGATCACTCTGCATCTCAAACAAACTCCGCGCCTTCGTTCCATAGTCAATGAACTCTCCGTCCCCATAAGGTGCTTTTACCACCGAAGGATCCGAAGCGAAAATGCGATCCATGGTTACCTGTGACGCGCGAACGAATTCCAATTGCGCGTCTCCGGTCACAAAATTCCCGGTTCCAATTTGTGGTACGTATCGATGGGTCATTGGTCGCGATGCGTCCATCGAGAGACTGACGAGCACTCCCCCCTTGTCCCTCAGTTCAATACTCGAAACGCGACCAATACGAACACCGTCTCGCACCACCGGTGTACTTTCACCGATACCCTCAGCCGATGGGAACACAACATTCAGCGTATACTCGCTCTGCAAGACGCTGGGAAAAGCTCCAAAAAGGAACGTTAATACAACACCAATGATGAGTGCGGAGAGTACAAGTACTCCAACGCCAAAGCGTAATTTATTTTCATCCATGATTTCTTGACTCAATTGATTGAGTGCGCGTTGCTAGGCCATTGCTTGCAGCATTTCATTAATTCGTTCACCCGCCTCTCCATGAACAAACTGTCGGACGCGGCGGTCTTCTGCGTGTTCTAATTCGCTCGGTGGCCCATCGTATATGACTTGGGGATCATCCGGCTTGAGTCGATGACGGGGATAAAACATCAGCACACGATCCGCAACCTTTCGGGCCGTTCGCATATCGTGAGTGACAATGATGCTCGTTACCGGATAGCGGCGTCTGGTATCAAGCATCAACTCATTGATTACATCACTCATGATCGGATCGAGTCCGGTAGTCGGCTCGTCATAGACAACTACCTCGGGACGTAAAATCAGGGCTCTCGCGAGTCCAACGCGTTTACGCATGCCACCCGAAAGCTGAGTCGGTTGTCGACGAGCAACTTCCTTGGGAAGCCCAACCTCTGCTAAGTGACGCATCACGCGTTCTTCAATCTCTTCATTGGGAGCGACCGCTTGCTGAACCAGCGGAAATGCGACGTTGTCAAAAACAGACATACTGTCGAATAAAGCGGCGTTCTGAAAAACAAATCCAAATCGGCGACGGGTTTCGGTCAATTCCTGAAACTGAATCTCTTGTAAATTTCGTCCATCAAATCGCACCTCACCCGATGTCGGCTTCACGAGTCCGACCAGAGACTTCATGAACACGGTCTTGCCGCAGCCACTCTCACCAATAACCGCAATGGTTTGCCCACGTTTGATCGATACATCGACGTCCTTCAGAACTTCATTCTGATGAAAGTTCACGCTCAATTGCCGCGATTCAATCAACGGTCGACTCGGAATCCTTCCTGGAAGTGACTCCGATAAAGAATCAACTTCTTGCGTCATAGGAATGATGAGTCGTTTGGGAAAAAACTGTAGTAAACCGAATTCAAAACGATGGTCAAAAATAGATCCACCGCCAAAATGAAAACAAACGAATAAACAAATGCTGTCGTCGCAGCCTTACCAACGCCCTCAGCCCCAGGCTCGCAGTTAAATCCTTGGTAGCAACTCACAACGGCGATGATCGCGCCAAAAAATACACTTTTAAAAACGCCCGAGAAGAGATCGAACAGGGCAACGCCATCGCGTGAATGCGAGAGATAGGCAGCGTGGTCGATCCCCAGAATGATCACGCTGTAGCAATAACCACCCAAGATCCCCATGAAATCGGCCACAACAGTCAATGCCGGAATCAGCAAAATGCAGGCGAGAAATCGCGGTACGACGAGATAATGAACGGGATCCGAACCCATCGCAGTGAGTGCATCAATCTGCTCGGTGACTCTCATGGTACCCAGCACCGCTGCCATGGAACCGCCCACCCTACCAGCCAACATTGTCGCAGCGAGTACCGGACCGAGTTCTTTAACCAACGTGCTATTGATCACAACGCCAAGGTGGCTATCCAAGCCAATCGCATGGAACTGAACATAGCTTTGAACGGCCAAAACCATGCCTATGAACGTGCCCGTTAACGCGATTACCGGCAAACTCAAAGCACCAACTTGGTAGAAGGTGACCAGCACGGTCCCTCTGCAAGGTAAACGAGTCATCAGCCAACGCAACATCTGCCACGTAAACAATGACATGTCACCTATCATGGTGACTCCATGCACAACACGCGTGCCGCACCCAACAATCCATTGAGCCCACTGACTATTGTGTGCCCAATCAGGATTTTGATCTGAATCCGTTGTTGGTCGTGGTGCGGTCGTTCCTGACAACATGACATCCTTGTCTGCGCGCAGCGGTATCTATCCTCAACAACCTTTATCGGTCCCAACGATTAGTCAGTTTAGAGAAACTTTAGGGATCTTCTCGTGAAACATTTGTTGTTTCACTCCCAATATTCGCCGCGCGTCTAAGTATCAACGAACCGCTTCATGAGAGAAACTGCAATGAACATGCTTCAGACATCAGCGCGCTTATCGCTGTGAATTGGAGTTGAAATGAACTGCATCTCATGCGAATTGCAATCGTGGGTCATCCAAGCCGAGCCGCTTCATTTTTTTGTAGAGAGTGGTTCGATTGATATCCAAAGCATCAGCGGTAGCAGCTCGGTTCCACGCGTGATCGCGAAGAGCCTGCAAGATGATTTCACGCTCGGGTCCCTCCAATGCCTCTCGCAAAGTTTTGCCCTGCACGGCAGCTGAGGCGAACTCGTCTCCAAATTGGCTTGCCTGAGGAGTAGCCCACCATTTGTCCTGTTGTCCGGTAAGTTCTGGCGGTAGGTCATTAACCGTCAAGGCCGCCCCACGCCCAAGAAGCACTGCCCGTTCAATCACATTTTCAAGCTGCCGAACATTACCGGGCCATTGATACGCCGACAATAGACTCATCGCTTCTTGATCAAAACAGGAGGTCTCGCGTCCGCACGTTTCGGCGACTTCATGCAGAAAATGGTTCACCAGCAAAGGGATATCGCCCGATCGCTCCCGCAGCGATGGGAGGACAAGATTGACGACATTTATGCGATAATAAAGGTCCTGTCGAAATCGACCTTCTGAAACAGCAGCGGATAGATCTTCGTTGGAAGCAAGAATCACACGCGTATCTACGGAATGTGTCTCGCTGCCACCAAGTTGTTCAAACTGAAACTCCTGAAGGACACGGAGGAGCTTAACCTGCATGGCAGGACTCGCCGTACCGATCTCATCGAGGAACAATGTTCCACCATCTGCCTGTTTAAACTTACCCATCCGGTCGTGGCTGGCTCCGGTGAAGGCACCCGCAACGTGACCAAAAAGTTCACTCTCCAATAAGGTATCGGGTAAAGCACCACAAGCGACTTCCACAAATGGCCCATTGCGGCGCGAACTTCGTGCATGAATTGCACGTGCAATCATACTCTTACCGGTCCCGTTCTCACCGGTGATCAAGACGGAAGCCCGCGCATCGGCAACACTATCGACCATGTCAAAGATTTTGAGCATTCGATAGTCGTGACTCAGGATATTTTCGAGGCCCGTTCGACGATCCATTTTTTCCTTGAGACGCTGATTTTCGCGTTGTATTTCACGAAGCTCAACCGCCCTCTGAATCGCCAGCAATAATTCTTCATCGATGATCGGTTTGGTCAAAAGATCAAAAGCACCTGCCTGAATAGCCTCGACCGCTGTACTTGGTGTTGCGTAGCCGGTCATCACCAGAACAGCGACCTCCGGATACTGCTGCCTCAGATGACGAATCAGATCAAAACCGTCTTCATTCCCTAACCGAAGGTCGGTGATCACCATTTCGTATGAATTTTGCAGGAGCTTCTCTTTTGCTTCCATTAAACAAGAAGCGGTTGAAACCTGATGCGAGCACTCCCGCAACCAATCTGCCATGGATTCAACAAGGTGGCGATCATCATCAACCAAGAGAATGGAAACTACAGATGACATACTGAATTCCGTCGAGACCGAGGGAAAGGGACGAATTGCGACCACATCTCGATCCGCTCCACCGGTCAACTCAATCGTTGAAGGTTCGCTAATCGAACATGTTTAACTAACAAATAGTTAGGTCACAAAAGCATCGTCGTCAAAGAATGAATGATGCAAAAAAAAATCATGCTGCATCATCGCTACATCCCTCTTAACCGGAGCCTTTCTGATCGAAAGACTCGTTGAACCTATGATCCGATACTCTCGCTGCCCACCCACGGCTGCAAGACCTTCGGAATGGCAATACTGCCATCGGCCCGCTGGTGATTCTCCAGTATCGCAATCATTGCCCGTCCGGTAGCAACCGCAGTCCCATTCAGGGTGTGGACAAACTCGGTACCTTTCTGCCCCTGCCTCTTACAGCGAACATTCAAGCGTCGAGCTTGATAGTCAGTACAATTACTGGTGCTGGTGACTTCACCCCATTCACCCTCTTCACCTCGGCCCGGCATCCAAGCTTCGAGATCAAACTTGCGATAGGCGGGGCCACCCAAATCACCGCTCGCGGTATCAATCACGCGGTAGGGAACCTCGAGCGAATCGAACAACTCACATTCGAGGTCCTTGAGTCGTAAATGAATCTCATCGCTTTGCTCAGGGAGAGTGAACGCAAACATCTCTACTTTGGTGAACTGATGGACGCGATAGAGACCTTTTGATGCGCGACCTCCCGCTCCGGCCTCCGTTCGAAAGCAGTGGCTGAGGCCACAGTAAAGCAGAGGCAGTTCCTCAGCAGCAAGCGTTTGACCCGCATTCATTCCACCGAGTGTGATTTCTGCGGTCCCGACTAAGTTCAGTTCCGTATTCTCGATACTGTAAATCTGCGTCTCGGGACCACGTGGAGTGAATCCAATACCCTCAAGGATAGAAGTCAGAGCCAAATCGGGAGTTGTTACTGGGGTGAATCCACGATCACAGAGAAAACGAATGGCATATTGCTGGAGCGCGAGGTCAAGATGAACCGCTTCGTTCTTTAGGTAATAAAAACCCGAACCTGTGACCCGCCCACCTGCATCAAAGTCGAATAGGTCATGCTTGGCACCCAAGTCAACATGATCCATTGCTGTAAAGTCAAAGGATTTGACGGGATGTTTACCAAAAGCAATTTCAACCGCATCATCCTCTCCACCGGTCGGCACATCGGGATGTGTCATATTTGGGATTGCAGAGATCAGATCCAAGATTTCTCGATCAAGTCGATCTTGATCCTGCTGGGCAGCATCTTTCTGTTGCCGCAACTCGCGTCCTTTCTCAATCAGAGCATTTCTCTCTTCCTGATCGGCCGCCTTGGGTATCTGCTTGCTCGTTTCATTGGCTTGGCGATTCAAATCCTCTGCCAACTGCAAAGCTGCTAAACGCTGTTTATCCAAAGTTGTGATATTTTCAACATGACATTCAACGCCTCTCTTCTCACAGTTGGCGCGGACAGCATCAGCGTTTTGCAAAATAAATTTACGATCTAGCATCTGGTATCTATGGTTTAAGAATTCAACTTGCCGATTTTTTCCCAAAGCACTGCCGAAGCAAGAATCCCATCATGGTAATCTTGAATTCGAAATTTTTCATTCGGGCTATGAGCGTTATCATCGGATAATCCCCAGCCCAGCAATAGGCAATCACATCCCAGGACCTCTTGAAATCTCGTAACAATCGGGATGGATCCACCTTCTCGAATCAATACTGGCTCCACTCCGAATGCTTCTTTGATCGACTCCTTCGCTGCCTGAGCAAAATGACTCTCGGTCGATGCCAACATTCCTGGCGCGCCGTGGTCCGGCGTCAAAGTCCAAGTCACACCGGGTGGCATGACATCGTCGAGATGCTTCTCGATGGAATCAGTGAGCTCTGTGGGGTCTTGATCTGGCACCAAACGAAAACTGAACTTTGCGGATGCGGTAGCAGGAATAATGGTTTTTACACCCTCCCCCTGATGTCCCGAATTGAGTCCATTGATGTCGAAGGTCGGCCTAGCCCAACGTCGTTCGTCAGTTGAGTAGCCTACCTCACCGAAAAGCTCTTGAACACCAACCGCGTCAGCGAACTGCTGATCGGTCTGCGGCAGGCGTTCCCACTGCTGACGCTCAGCTTCATCGAGAGGACGCACTCGATCATAGTAACCGGGTAATTGAATCACACCTTCTCTGTCCACCATAGATGAAAGAACGTGGCACAAAGCAATTGCGGGATTCATCACGGCGCCACCAAAAGAGCCGCTGTGTAGATCCTGACTCGGACCTTGAATCGACAATTCGTAGGTCGCAATCCCACGCAGCCCATAGGTGATGGCAGGTTGCCCGTCAGCGTATTGACTGTTGTCACTGATAACCACGCAATCACACGCCAACCGCTCCTTCAGCCCCTCGAGACGAGCCTCTAGACTCTCACTACCAACTTCCTCTTCTCCCTCTATCAGAAATTTGATCTGCAGCGGCATCCGATACCCCGCCGCCATCCACTCGCACACACTCTGCACATGTGTCAGTACTTGTCCTTTATCATCGGTCGCGCCACGAGCATAAAGGTTGCCATCGCGAATGGTGGGTTCAAATGGGCCGCTCACCCACTGATCCAAGGGCTCGACGGGTTGAACATCATAGTGCCCATAGACCAAAACAACCGGTGCTCCGGGAACGGGTTGGGTTTCAGCGTAGACGAATGGATGCCGATCCGTCGTGATGAGTTCTACGTCGAGCCCCGCAGCACTCAATTTCCGAGCAACCCAGTCAGCGGCCGCCTGAATATCCTCACCACGTTGACTATCGCTGCTGATACTGGGAATTTTCAACCATTGCACCAGATCATCCAAATGACGGTCGGAAGCAGATTTCAGTGTGTCCAAGATTGCAGAAAAAGTTGTCATGACTGATTCCTGAGGTGGTCAAATGAATGAATCGATTCGTTGAGCGACGTAAAACACCGAAAAAAGAATCAAACGAGCGACTCCCAGAGATACAACCTCGGCTGAATCATGCCTGGAGACCCAATTTCCTTCATATTCGGGACTGCCGACTGGTTGCTCTCAGCGCTACAATATAGCGGTCATGCGAGTTGATGAATGCCCTGCAACATATCAACCGATCGAGGCCAACTATTTTCCGCTTCAGCTTATTTCTGCTCAAACAGTAAATTGCTCGCCCCAGATCGCTCAGTGTCGCTCCCCGATGGAGATGCAAGGAAACGTAATTTCTATGCCCACTCAATCGACATCCAACAGCACCCAAGTTGACAGTCCTCAGATTGATAGCACCCAATGCGAACCGCGATCGGC
The DNA here is from genome assembly GCA_938045805.1 of uncultured Rubripirellula sp. Lineage (GTDB taxonomy): Bacteria > Planctomycetota > Planctomycetia > Pirellulales > Pirellulaceae > Rubripirellula. Next base: position 12,445 of record CALIBL010000081.1, read on the forward strand.
CAACAATCGGAAGAGGCAGCCTCGGTATCATGTGATTCTTCTCGATGACTCTGATCACAGTTACGATTACGTTGTACTGATGATGAAGCAACTATTTCGGCTTCCTATCGAAACTGGTTTTAAAATCGCGAAGGAAGTCGATCAAGCCGGAAGAGCCATTTGCCTAACAACCTCCTTGGAACACGCCGAACTTAAACGAGACCAGATTCACGCTTTTGGAAAAGATGAATTAGTGGCACAGTGCAAAGGAAGTATGTCCGCCATGATCGAACCAGCAGCGGAATGAACGACAAGAAAATAGAGATAGGGATCAAAAACCCGAACAAGTGCCGACCGATTCCAAGTCACACCAGCAAGACGCGCAGTCCACAGTAAACTTCACATCCATGAGCGCTCGAATCAAAGTCGCAACCTTAGGTTGCAAAGTCAATCAATACGAAACCGAACTCGTGAGGCAGGGCCTACAACGCGCCGGCTACAATGACTGCGGTGAAAATGAATCGGCAGATCTTTGCATCGTCAATACCTGCACGGTCACAAACGAAGGTGATGCTAAGAGCCGGCAAGTTGTCAGAAGGATGCACCGAGACAACCCGGATGCGAAGATTGTCGTCATGGGCTGCTATGCGACTCGTGCACCTGATGAGATTTCGAAACTACCGGGTGTGGTCGAAGTCGTTGAAGATAAACGCGAGCTGCCTGATTTAATGTCTCGTTTTGGCGTCATTGATGTTCCAACGGGACTCGATGGATTCTCTGGTCGGCATAGGGCTTACGTGAAAGTTCAGGACGGATGCCTACTTCGCTGTAGTTACTGCATCATTCCTCATGTCCGTCCGCAGCTCACCAGTCGTCCACAATCGCACATCTTGGACGAAGTAAAACGTCTCAGTGACGCAGGGCATCGTGAAGTCGTCCTCACTGGTATTCACCTTGGGCACTACGGAGTGGACTGGAATCGAAACCAACCTCGGGAGAATTGGATTCGCTTGGCGCATCTTCTACGAGACCTCTGCCAGATCCCAGGACAGTTTCGCATTCGCCTCAGTAGCATAGAAGCGACGGAGGTAACCCGCGAACTGATCTCGGTCCTCAATGAATTCGGTGACCGAATCGTTCCGCACCTCCACTTGTGCTTACAGAGTGGTAGTGATTCGGTTCTCAGGCGAATGAGACGTCGCTGGGGAACAAAAATGTTTCTAGATCGCTGTCGCTTGCTACGCGAGTCGCTTCAAAATCCAGCCATCACGACGGATGTGATCGTCGGTTTCCCGGGTGAAACGAACCAAGAGTTTGAGGAGACTCTAGAAACTTGTCGTCGAGCTGGATTCTCCAAGATTCACGCTTTCCCTTTCAGTGCCCGCCGCGGGACTCCTGCTGCAGAGATGCCGGACCAAATTGAGAAGTCGATCAAGTCACAACGGGTCTCTTTATTAACGGAGCTAGAGGAAGAATTGCGTCAAGATTATTATGAAAGTCTCGTGGGTAGCGAACTAGAGATGCTCGTAGAATCTGCGAGGAGACTTGCTCCGACAGGCTCGCTCCAAGCGTCACCACCAAATCAACCGCTTCTTCCTGAGACAAAAGAATCTATATCCACTGACATGCTCGTGCGTGGTACCAGTTGTCGTTACGCGCCGGTTGAAAGCGTTTTGGAAAATTCCAGTGGTTCCGAAGTGACCGTTGGTGACCTCGTTCGGGTGAGTATCACCAAAAGCGATGGCGAAAAACTACACGGGACCGTTATCAATTGATAAAACCGACGCGGCGTGTCTCTATGCCACAAGTTTCTCTCGAGAAGCTATTCTCACCGCTACCCATACTTGCGTGCATTGAACCGCTCGCTATGGTTCTACAGTAATTCAAAACAACCATTTAACTACGGAGACAAAAGAAACCATGGCCTACTCACTACCAGCTCTCCCATACGCTCATGATGCCCTCGAGCCACATGTTGACGCTCGGACGATGGAAATTCACCACGGCAAGCACCATCAGGCATACATCACAAAGGTCAACGATGCGATCGCCGGATCGGACCTCGAGAACAAATCCGTGGAAGACTTGGTGAGCGATCTATCGAGCGTTCCAGAAAATATCCGCGGAGCGGTTCGCAACAATGGTGGCGGTCACGCCAATCACTCCCTCTTCTGGACCGTGATGGGACCAGGAAAAGGTGGAGCACCAACCGGGGAACTCGCAGCAGCGATTGATAGCGCATTTGGCTCGCTTGATGCCATGAAAGAACAGTTCTCTGCTGCCGCTGCAACTCGTTTCGGCAGTGGCTGGGCATGGCTTTACGTCGAAGATGGAACACTCAAAGTCGGCAGTACAGCAAACCAGGATAGCCCATTAATGGGTGCTGAAGTCGCTGGAATTGCTGGCACCCCCGTTCTTGGCCTCGATGTCTGGGAACACGCTTACTACCTCAATTACCAGAACCGTCGCCCTGATTACGTTTCCGCCTTCTGGAATGTCGTCGACTGGGACGCGGTAGCAGCACGTTTTGCAGACGCTAAATAACGCACCCACGGCGAGCTAAAAGCATCTTGCAAACGGCTGACCAAAGAGCATTCACAAAACTAAAGTTGAATCGAATGTCTTTGATCAGAAATCGGTCACTGTCTATCTGACCAAACTCAACAACGACGGGACTCGGAACCAGAGCTGCTGATTCCGAGTCTTTTTTATTATAAAAACTTCACCCAATCATTATTCCGCCAAGAGATAACACGCTCCGGAAAGCTTAGGGTTAAACTGAAGGCTGCAATTAGCTCACCATTTCGTCACGCAGGTTCCACAGAGACGACTAACACGCTTACTGTGGGAGCGATTCAGTGAATCCCCCCAAGTTCCGAAACGAAGGAAAAACGATGCAGATTTCCGCTTCACCATTGAACCGTCGCGGTTTCATGCTTAGCAGTGCTGTAGCAGCAACATCACTTGCAACTTCAAAACAGGTCAAAGCGTTTGGACCAAATGACAAGTTAAAACTAGCGTTCATTGGCGTTGGAGGTCGGGGTGGCGCAAACTTGCGAACACTCGCTGCCACAAAGCAGATCGATGTGGCTGCGATCTGTGATGTTGACTCGCGATTTCTTGAAAACGCCTCCGAGCTATTTCCAGCTGCTACCAAGTTTCGCGACTTTCGAAAGTTGTACGATGCCGTGGGCGCTGAGATCGACGGAGTCGTTGTGAGTACCGCGGAACACACACACGCCTTTGCCACGATGCCGGCCTTGCAACTTGGAAAGCATGTCTACTGCGAAAAACCGCTCGCCTACAATGTGGACGAAACTCGCCAAATCACCATTGCTGCCGAAAAGGCAAAGGTGGCAACACAAATGGGCACCCAAATTCATGCGGGCAAGAACTATCACCAAGTGGTTGAATTGATTCAGTCAGGGGTAATCGGCTCAGTCAGCGAGGTTCATGTTTGGGTATCACGCGCATGGGGATTACAGTCCGAGGAGGACGCAAAAGCCAATAAGGATCGCTTATGGGTCGATCGACGACCCCGCGAAGAAATGACACCACCCGAATTTCTGGACTGGGATCTTTGGCTCGGCCCCGCCCCCCAAAGACCTTTCCACGAAGTTTATTTCCCAGGTCCAAACTGGTACCGCTGGTGGGACTTTGGTAACGGTACCATGTCAGATCTGGGTAGCCACTGGAACGACCTTCCGTTCTGGGCTCTAGAACTCGACGCACCTCGCACGGTCGAGGCTTTTGGTCCGGACCCACACCCCGAGATTGCCCCCGCTTCCATGAGCGCGGTCTATGAATATGGGCCAAGAGGAGATCGGCCAGCGGTCACACTGACATGGCACCAAGGATCACACAAGCCAGAGATTTGGAAACGCGGTGGGATCCCAACGTGGGGCAACGGCGTGCTGTTTATCGGCTCGAAAGGGATGCTTCTGTCTGATTACGGAAAGTATCAACTCCTACCCGAAGATCGCTATCGTGAATTCCAACCTCCGGCCTTGCGTGATAATCCCCCTGCAAGCCATCATCAAGAGTGGCTTGCGGCCTGTCGAGGTGAAGGAGAAACTGGTAGTCCTTTTTCCTACGCGGGTCCACTCACCGAGGCAAATCATCTCGGTAATGTGGCGTTCAGGGTGGGCAAAAAGATTGAATGGGACTCCAAAAACTTAGAATGCAAAAATTGCCCTGAAGCTCAGCCATTTCTCAAACGCACACCACGTGCGGGCTGGTCTTTGTCGTAATAAAAATCGCTTCTCATAGATTCACCAGCAAACTCCCTTTCCGGTTGTTTTTTTGGATCGGAAGAGTGCTGGGGGATTGAAGTCGGGCACTGATTCATCGCGTGCAGCTACCTTAAAGAAAAACGGGTAAATCAGCTGGAAAAATCATCTCCAAAGTCAAATTAGTCCGATCACAAAAACCATAACAATCATGCAATCCATGGCTGTTATGAACCGTCGAGCGAACGAATCACGAAGCAGACCAAGAACGAATCAAAGCGTACTCATCTTGAAGCTACCAAGATGCCGATGAAATGCGGGACTGGCATTATCGTGCCAATCAACTTGCTCGCTTCATGCTATCGGACGCAGTGACCCATGGATCAGGAAATCAACGTTCTCGCGTTGGTCAAAGGTGAAGAAAAGTTCATCTTCCTCTTCGACGATATGAATCGCGATGAAACATTGAGGCAACTAGCGAGATTTGCGGCTGACCCGGAAATCGAATTCAGCTGGTACGACGCAGCAATGCTGAGTCGTAAGATCCGCGAAGCTGTACCGACCGACGAGGATCTTTTGGCGAGTCAAGAATTTGACAGTCTCTCGATCGATGATTTTCATTAAACATGCGACGTGCCGTAGCGCAATTCCTACGCTTTCTCGCCAATGAACGGAACGCCTCCGATTTAACGATCAAAGCGTACCGAGAAGATTTATTCGGACTCATTGATTGGCTTGAGTCTTCACACGGCCAAGCACCTTCTCCTAGCGGATTATCGCCACAGGAACTCCGAGCATACCAGTCAGCCTTACAGGAAGCTGGCTACGCCAGATCGACGATCTCACGTAAATTGGCGTCCCTTCGTAGTTTCTATCGTTTTGCAATGCGGCAGGGCATTACCAACGAGAACCCAGCGAAGCCACTTCGAAATCCACGTCGACAAAGGAAGCTCCCGCATGTACTCAGCAATGCGGAGATCGGTCGACTGCTATTGGCACCTTCTCATCTCACCGAGGCCGGACTACGGGATCGCGCCATTCTTGAAACCATGTATTCCGCAGGCCTTCGTGTCAGCGAACTGGTATCGCTAAGAGACGGCGACTTGAATTTTGAACAAGGGTTAGTTCGCATCCAAGGAAAAGGAAGAAAAGAGCGAATGAGTCCGCTCGGCTCCTATGCAATCAAAGCGATCAAACGCTACGCAAGACAAAGATCACGAAGCAGCAAATCCGAGTCGCTTCATCGCCAAGCACCTGTTTTTGTAAATCGTTTTGGCAATAGACTCACGACACGTAGCGTGGGACGGATGCTTGAAAAGTACATTCGTGAAACAGGTCTTGATACTCGAACCAGCCCGCACACCTTAAGACACTCGTTTGCGACGCACTTACTCGATCGCGGTGCCGACATCAGGAGCGTTCAGGAACTGCTTGGACACCAGAGTCTGGCGACGACTCAAATTTACACCCACGTTAGCGCTGCCAATTTACGTCAAGTTTACGAGCAGGCACATCCGAGGGCAGGCGGCGGTTCCTGAAGCCGGTAGCATCTCAACGATACCAAGCGCTAATGATCTCCGGGCTGACGCCTAACTTGTAAGCACACTGCAAAAACCAATTTTGCAAGGTCTGCACCACGACCCCCTTTTTCTCCCAGCGTCGGCAGTTAACCACTACCGGCCCCGGTAGTAATCGAGGTTTAGCATCGCGTCGCATCATTTTAGAAAAGGCGATATCCTCCATTAGTGGGATTTCCTCGAAACCTCCCCGACGAAGAAATTCGTCTTTCACTACGAAGATCGCTTGATCCCCAAATGGGACCCGCAAACACCTCACTCGCAAGTTGTTCCCAAATTCGACGAACCGGTAAATCCACCGTCCAGAATCGATGGTTTGAGAAAACGCCCCCCAAATCACGTTTTCGCTTTTACAGATCTGGTGTAAACAATGCCTCGTGAGTTGATTATCGGCATGCAAGAAAACGATCACCTCTTGCTCCGGACCAACGAATGTTGCACCAGCGTTCAGCTGAATGCCCCTTCCCGGAAGCGATCGAACGACTTTTGTCACCCCTCGCTGCTCGGCTTCAGCGACCGTTCTGTCGCGACTACCACCATCGACAAGAATGACTTCTCCGGCTCCAGCATTAAATGCTGACTCGATGGCATCACCAATATTCTCTTCTTCATTGAGCGTCGGAATGACAACTGAAATCTGATTCGGCGTCATTGGATCGCTGTTTCTCTCAGTCTTACGTAAGCGATAGGCCCCAGAATTAGCAGAGGCAACCAAGCTGCCATCATGGGTGAAAGTAAATAACCACTACCACCCATCGCACCCGAGATTGTCTTAATGGCAAAGAAAGCAAGAACCGTGATCGATACCGCAGCTATCATGACAAACAAATTGCGTCCATGACGATTGAGAATCATCGGCAAACCCAGCAAGATTAGAATGAAATCAAGCGGCAGTCGAACAAGTCGTTCATGTAAGAGAACACGAAGTCCCATACTGCTGTGGACTGACGGATTCTTTACTCGTTTTATTAACTCCTGAATCGATGCCATTCGTATCGCTGACTGCTTGGTCTGAAGAAAATCGGGATGCAATGTGGTAGCAAAAAAACATTGGCCTGATCCGATCCACGATTGATCATGAGAAGTGAGAAGGATGTAGCGTCCCTTGAAACCCATTGACGGTAGATCGTCAATTCCCTCGGGTCTTTTAACTTGATCAATCAGGTAGCCGCTCGGATGCTCATCATTGGCTTCTTGCCAACTCGCTTTTGCTCCGAGGATCATGTCACCGAAATCAAAGTACTCGCCATCGAGGCGAAAACTAGGATCGAGGATCGACTGTCTCTGAGTCTTTAAGGCTCTACCATCAATCAAAACGCGATTGGCGGTGTCGTACTGCGCGCGAATCGGTTGCTCATGCTCTCCAGAAAGATCCTTTGCCTTGAGCATCAAGACATCACGATACTGCGGCAGCAACAACTCGCGATTTAACAGTTGCAGCAGTAAGATTAAAAAACTAGCGATCAGAATCGGTCGAAAAATCCTGCCGTGCGAAACTCCCGATGAAAGCATTGCGGTCAACTCACGGTTTCCTCGGAGCCAACCAATGGTGAAGAGAAAAGCCATGAGAGCAATGATTGCCCCAGTCCAGTCAAAGAGCAGAAGAAGGTACGGCCCGTAGTAACGGACCATGACTGCCGCAAGACCGCCACCTTTCTCTGCCTGACGTAGTAAATCTTCCATGCTTGTGAACGCATGAAAGACGACGAAAATACCCGCCAGTGAACAAAAACAAATGAACACCGTTCGCAGAAATAACGCGAGGACATATCGGTCAATCTTGGTCATCGGTTTCGCTTTCCCCCAATAACACTATCAACCGAGAGATGATTTAACTCATCGCAAATCAATGGGACTGAACGGGTCAATCTTGGCACACTTCAGCGTTTGCTAATCACTTCGAGTTATGGAACCACCAAATGTCAGAATGGGGAATATCGGCAATTTACCGGATTAAAATCAAGACCGGTCCCGGTGACAGAGAATCGAAGTGGTACGGATCATGCTCCGATCCAAAACTCGCCTTGATTGAAAGCTATTGGATCATTCGAATACTGGTTAACTCTCACACATAAAAAACTGAAATCGAACCCGAAGAGAGGACCAAAATCATGTTCAGCGTGATGGAACAGGGATTTGTCCTCTTTGAATCCTGGTAAGTGATCTGAATCTTGGTAAGTGACCTAAGCAAAATGAGTAATTTTCTCCAATGCCTGCGACACAACTCTGTATCGCAGGGACGCTCAACGAACAGATTTCGGTTGCTTTACTTAACCCTGACCGCAACTGGTTGTTTGATTGCTGGGTGTGCACCGAGTGACGAGACTAAACAAACTGGCAATCAGGAATCGTCTCAGCAACAAGCTTTACCAGCTACAAGCGATCAACTCAGATCAAACGCCACACTTCAACAACTGGCCGACACAGCTGCATCAAACGAGACTGCTGCACAGCAACCAGCTGAAGCGAACGACCCACAAGGCGCTGGATACACAGGAAAACCATCCTCTGATGCGGAAACACTTGCGACGCCTCCAGCTGATGCCGATTCAAATCTCGACCAAAATCCATCATCGTACCCGAGCAAGACACAAATTTCCGGAACGCCGAAAGTCAATGCAAATGAGATCATCAGTCGACAGCCATCTCTTTCGGATGACTGGTCACCAGCAAAGTTAGTGGAGTTTCTCAGTATTACGGATCGTGACATGCAAGATATCTGGGGACGTATGCAACAGATCCAAGGGGGCCGCCAAGAACTCATACGTATTGCAAAACTAAAATTACAAGCCTCACAAAATCTGAAAAGCCATGAACGGGCAACCGATCGCCAAAAGTCACTAGGCGCTCGCGGTGAACTTCAAGCACTTTCGCACTTGGCTTCGTTTAATGATCTCACCGCAGCAACGGAACTTCGCAAGATCGCTGAATCGAATCTTGAATCACCGGACACAAGCCTCGCATCAGACAGTCGCTTGGTGCTGATTGGTTTTGAATTGGAGGGTCTGAAGCAAGGTGAAGAAGGTGCAAAGACGCGGCTGATGCAGTACTTATTGAATATTTCCAAATCAACCGCTTCCAATGATGTTCCCACCCTGATGGTACTAGGACAGGCCCGTGACGCCCTCGCTGCATATGGAGAGCAGCAGTTAGCGAGTGAAGTCAGAAACAAAATCTTGGATCTGTACCAAGAATCATCAAACGCTGATCTGCGCGCAGCAGCGAATGATTTAGCAAACCATGTTTATTACGACCAAATCGAAACATTGCTCAGTGACGTGAGAAATGGCAAGCCGATTGAAACGCAATTATGGAATCGATCAATCAAAACGCTGATAGATCAAACTGGTGATATGCGATGCGTGCAATATCTTGCGGGCGCGGCACTTCAGCTTGAAGGACGAAAGCATAACGAGCTTGTTGATGCAACTTTTCAGATTTTAAAAGAGTCCTTCGCAGATCCTCAATCGGACACAGCGCAGGAAGTGAGCATTGCGTTCAAAGCCTACCAAACCAGACAAAGCATCATCGGTACTCAATTTAAAATCGACTTACCGCTGATTACACAGGGTTCCCTGCAAACTTCAGCCTACGAGGGCAAAATCCTATTGGTCCCCTTTTGGACAGTGACTTTACCGGAATCTTTGCAAATCATGAAACTACTTGAATCGATACAGAGCAGAAATCCAGAGCGAGTAGCCATACTCGGGGTGAATCTTGACAATGATGATGCTTTGCTCGGTGAATTTCTGAGGCAGAATGAACTCCCGTTCGAGAACCTTCATGCTAGATCCGCGATGTCTGACGAGGGACCCAATGCGACGGCCGAGCAATTCGGCATCACATCAATGCCCTTTCTCGCAATCGTTAATCAACAAAGCAACATTGCAGCAATTAACTTCACGGGCCAAGGAATCGAGGAATTGGTCGATCGTTTGCTCAGAACGACCACCCAATCACGCAACTAACTTGCTAATCCACCAAAATCTCTTCGGTGGTTAATTCAGCCGATCAGCACCCATGCCCGCACCTCGCGTTCGCAAAAAATCCTGCCATTGAATCAGTCGGTCCCGGCTGATTGCGGAAGAACGACCTTCGCAACCACACACGGCTCCTCTTACGGCATAACAATCAGGCCAAACACCCGCCTGATCTAACCTTTCAACTTCGCTCTGATTAATTGAACCTGCCATTGCAAACCAAAGTTGATGATCCGCGGCGAATCGCTGCAGTCGCCCAAGCTCCTCGAGCCCAACAAAATCAATCAACGACCGGCCATCCTTGGTAAATGTGTCAATTAAAAAACGATCCAATCCTTGATCAACCGCTAGCCGAAGAATCTCCATCGGCTTCATCGCGTTAGCCAGTTGCCAGTCGGCATAAGCAACCGCGACAAGCTCTGTTTCACTGTGAAGCGAAATGCGAAGCTCTTTCCATAGTGCATCGAGTTGAAAACGATCTGAACAGTCCGAGGGTCCAGCCTTGGCGAACTGAAAACACCTCGGAAGCAACCTTGCTGCCGCAACTGCCTCATTTCGTTCCCCAAGCGCAGCGGATAATAGCACTGAAGAGCGAGATTCATTCCCAGCGTTCAAACTCGCGTGATTATGAGATCGTTTCTCAACCAACTCCCAGATTTTTTCGCTGGTTGGGGACAACGGTCCCAGCGAGGGATCTTTGAGATCGACGATCGAAACACCGGCGTGAGTGACCAGATCAAACTCATCGAGATCACGAACACTGACGAGACTGTCCACATCAGCCATCGGGGTCACCATCTCCTCAAAATCAGGAGCTCTACTCACAATCGCCTTCACCTAAATAAAAAGTCGGGCTGAAATCCAATCTGCACCGCTTTGTCCACTTTGCCGAAATCGGTCTCGCTCGTTAGATTAGCTTTTCTCAGACAATCTGTCAGCTGACACCGCTTCAGGCAAGGTAACGTTGCATTACGAATCCATAAACACGACCGAAGCTTTAGAAGACTTTTGCGACGCCATCTCGAAAGAACCAGTGATCGCATTCGATACGGAGTTCGTCTCGGACGATTCGTATCGGCCTCGGCTGTGCCTCATTCAAGTTGCAACCGCGGAGCATCTGGCAATCATCGACCCGCTGAGTGTGGATCACACCGATCAGTTCTGGGACCTACTTGCAACTCCCGGCAGATCGGTGATCGCACATGCGGCTCGAGAAGAATCGAGGTTCTGTTTTCGATACAGCGGAAAACCAATCGCTGGTCTGTTTGACACCCAGCTTGCTGCCGGTTTTGTCGGGATGGAGTATCCAGCTTCTCTCGCAACACTCGTGCAAAAGCTCGTCAACAAAACTTTGCCCAAAGGCGAGACACGAACTGACTGGTCTCGAAGACCGCTCTCGAAAGCTCAGATTGAATATGCGTTACATGATGTAACCGATCTGATTGAAATGCACTCGCAACTCAAAGGAGCAGTGCAGAAGCTTAATCGTGAGTCATGGCTGGTGGAAGAGACAGAGAGACTGCAACAGAAAGTCATCGATGGTGAAACGAAGGAAAACTGGCGTAGGGTGAGCGGCTCTTCTGGCCTCAAGCCTCGGCAGCTTGAAATCATTAAACACCTATGGCGATGGCGGGAAAAGGAAGCAAAAAAAAGAGATCGGCTCCCCAAGCGAATTCTTCGCGATGACCTCATGGTGGAACTGGCTAAACGCGGCATCACGGATCAACGAAAGATACGCGATATCCGCGGCATGGAACGGAGAGGACTGTCAGATCACTACGATGCAATTACAGCGGCGATCGAAAATGGGTTAAAAACTCCCGACAAAGAATTGCCAAGACGTCCAAGGGGAACTCGCCGAGTGGTGTCTCCGATGCTTAGCCAATTCCTCTCAACTTCGATCGCTTGTATTAGCCGACAGCAAAAGCTCGCCCCACCGATCGTTGGGAATGCGGACGACGTTCGTGAACTTCTTGGCTACGAGCTAGATCGTCGGGAAAATGATCCAATCCCAGCTTTACTTGATGGGTGGCGCGGTGAAATCGTTGGAAAAGCTTTTCGAAAAATCCTAGCGGGTGAATTGGCGATTAGAGTGGCAGACGTCACTGAAAACCAGCCGTTGGAATTCATCGAAACCTAGCCCATTTGCCGAACATTTGCTCTGAAAAACCAAGTGACACACTACCGCTGCGAAAAGGGTGGAGTAGTGTTATCAAAGCAACGAAAAAAGGCACCTCGCAATGCGAAGGCGCCTTCTAGATCGTTAACTGACATGTTGCAAACGTCAACACACTTCTTTCAATCGCTAGGTATTAGCGACGAAGGCGTTCCGAACTCCTTCGGCTGACCCGCTCGCCCTCTGGGCTCATGTAGTGAGTTGCCTCCTCGGCAACCAACACCGTATCGCCGGATCGGATTTCAGCTCGGAAGCGATGATGACCGGGGCGGTCGGCCTGAGCAATCACCCTGACTCGTACCTCTTCACCCGCCCCGATTCTCGGGATGGCATCAAAGAGCACTTGGCCTGTCATCACCTCACCACTTTGACCCTCAATTCGATGCGGCTCAACTCCATGGCTGAACTGTGCTATCGCACGAACGTCGACCGCTTCTTTGCTACCACGGTTGCGAATAACAATTTCATAGGGAACATCGGTGCCGATCGGAGCTGGAGCAACGGGATCGCTCACGGTCAGTACCAAGTCAGCAATCGATTCGACTCGGGTGGCGATGGAAACGGCTGCAGCTCCTGCCGCGGTTCCTCGACAATCGAATGTAAACAAATGCTCGCCGGTGGTGTTCATGTTGCAACGGAATTGGTACGTGAGTATCGCACCTGGAGCGAGCTGCTCTAAATCCCAACGCAAGAGTTGCTCTTCCTGAATTGCACCTTCAATCCCACCGAGGTATTCGACACCCGCTGGCAATCGCATACTCGCTTGAATCTGCTGACTTGCTGCGTCACCGTGATTCTGAACCTGCAAGCTATAAAGACCCTCGGTATTTTGATACTTCACCTGCGGACCGCTTAGAACAGCCTCGAGTTTTGCTGCGGAAACGCTAATCGTTTTTTCGGCCTCCGCACGAAGTGTCAAATCACCTGCGGCCAACCCATGAATCTTTAGATCCCCATGATCTTTAGCTGTTAATTCGATATCGAACTGAGCTTCCTTGCCAGGTGGAATGTCGCCAATCTTTTGACTCTGAGGCGTTGCGGAGTTCGGTGAAAGCGTGAAAGTGACGTTGGATGCCGTCCCGTTCCCGGGATTCAAAACACGCACTTTGTAGGTTTGAGATTCACCAAAGACAACTTCATCAGGACCTTCGATGGTCAAGTTAAGACGTGGCTCGCGAACCTGAACACGAGCAACACTCTTTTGTGGTACCAATGTCCAGTCTATATCCAGATCGTAATTTCCGCTGCGAGAAGCCGTAAGTTGCAATTTCATGGTCTCAGCTTTCCCAGCAGGAAGCTTACCAATCTCCCAGACAAGTCGGTCAGCCGATCCCTCACGCAAATTTGCAATCTCACCGCGACTTGCAACCTGACTCTGTAGATCGGCCCACTCTGGCACGAGTGCTCGAATCAGCACGCCTTCGGCGTCAATCTTGCCGCGATTCTCCACCAAAATTTCATACTCAGCATTCTGACGAATCAAAATCGACTCAGGTCCCTTGGTCGTCACGCGTATTCCTGGCAACTCAGATGTTGTGCCCGCAATTTTCGCGACACCCTGACCACGCATTTGGTTGGTAGCATCTTCCTCACCGGCGTTGATTCCAAAATCAGGTGTCGTTGG
>CALIBL010000082.1 GCA_938045805.1 uncultured Rubripirellula sp.
CAGGTTTTTGTAGGCAGAGTGGTAGTTGTGCAAAGCCAAACCAATCTGCTTGAAGTTGTTACTGCAGCTCATTCGTCGTGCTGCTTCGCGTGCAGCTTGGACAGCGGGGAGCAGCAAACCGACCAAAATGCCGATGATCGCAATGACCACCAACAACTCGACCAAGGTGAAACCTTGTCGCCGAGAATTCGACAATCTCATAGAAAACTCCTTAAAAGAAAAGTACGGGTTTAAATAATACCCGCAAAAAACCATAGACCTTCAAGATTTTTCATGAAGGTACTTGGATTTTGTAGAAAGTCGTGTGTTTTATCAATAAGCATTATGATTTTTCAAAAAAAGAACCGGACATTTCAAAAGCCTGGCTGGTCTTTTCGAATACCGTCTTACGACCCCAACGACCTACGTTAATATTAAAGAAATCACCTTTAGTAAGGTTTAGGCATAAAGATCAGACGCTGCAGACATCGCAAATCATGCCCTTTTGAAACTTTCTCGCCGAATCAAAACGAAAAACACCGGAAACCCCTCTTGCGGGGAAGGCGACTGCAGGAGAAGGGGGCTGAAAATGCCCTTATTGCCGTTAGCGGAAGAGAGAACGCAGCCGAGAAGCGACGGATGAAAGGGGGAGAACAGAATGGGGATTGAAGTCCGCCAAAGACAAAAAAAACAGCCCCCTCGTAAGAGGAGGCTGTCGTTGATCTAGAACGCAGGAACTCGTTTAGCCCTGACGCTGTTGCTGCTGCTGCTCCATTTCTTTCATGTAGTCTTCAGCAGCGTCGATTTCTTCTTGAGTCTGAGCGGAACCTTCCTCGTAGACAGCTTCACCACCACCATCACTGCAACCGACGAAAGAAACAGTACCAGCGATCATCAACACAGCTAGGGTAAGTCGGAAAAATTTAAGGGTCATTGAACATCTGCCTTGTTTTGGCGGTGAAGAAACAAACGAACTGCCATACGTTTCCGATAAAAATGGCAGGAAGGATTCCCTTGTTGAACGGTAAGGGATCTCATAATTGTGCTGAAAGTTGGTCGGTCGTCAACAAGATTTGGCGTCGCGGTTGCTGAAACAACGCACAAAAATTCAATTAGCCGATAAGATGTAAGCATGGAATCGACCACAATGCCGCCAAAATGCAAGCTCTTTTACTCTCGGGGGAGGCCGACGAGCAAAAAATCGGCATGCTTCGGAAAGTATCTAAACAAGTATCTCTTTGGGATCACCGGGACAGGCCTCTCCACGATCATCGGCGTAATGTTGGTCGTTGGCTGTAGCGGGAACTCAAACGAACCATCCGCGACCCAGGGCAGCGATACAGTCGAAAGTTCGGGCGTGATTGGGGCTTCCGCTGTAATCTCCCTCGATCAGATCAAGACGCAACTTGCACAGGGTAATCGAAACGGGGCAACCAAGAACCTTCGAAACTACCTGCTCCAAAACCCAACCGATGGCAAAGCCCTGGAAATGGCCGGTGATCTCGCTTCCGCTCAATCTTCGGTGGATGAAGCGATCGCTCAATATCAGATGGCGGTCGAGGTCACCGAAACCCCATCTGAGCCACTGCTGAACAAATTGGCGATGGAGCAGATGAAAGGGAACCGAGCCATGGAAAGCATGGAAACCTTGGTACAACGCGTTGAAAAATTCCCCAATCAACTTCAAGCGAGATACGATCTCATTGGCTTGAGCGCGATGCTTGGTTTTCCAGAATTGGCGGTCCCGTCACTACGATGGCTGACCCAGCATGGGAAAACCGATCCAGATATCCTCCAAGTCCTTGCCGACCCTCAGCGAGTTCAGGCCGACGACGAACTTTGCAACAAGATGCTGCAGAGATATCCCGAAGATCAACGACTGCAATACGCCATCGCAAGAATCGACGCTTCGGAATTGCGATGGGAACAGGTGCGAAAAAAACTTGAGGTCGTCTTAGACCAGCACCCCGATTTCCTACCGGCCCATTGTCTATACGGACGAGCATTGGTCGAGTTGAATCGATTCGATGAAATCCCACAGTGGCGTGAGAACATTCCTGCAGACGCCGAAACATCACCGAGCTACTGGTTAGTTGCTGGGGCTTGGTCCGAGCATCTGCAGCAATACCCTGAAGCAGCTAAGTGCTACTGGCAAGGCGTAAAAATTGACGTCGAAGGACACCCCGAACTTCTCCCTCGACTCGCGAGATCATTGAGACAAATCGACCGAGAAACCGATGCCAAAGCGGTCGATGATCAAATTGCTCAGCGCGCCGCTTTGCGTGATGCGTTGACCACCCACTTTGTTCGAGAGGCTGCCTCGCAACAGGCAGCCATGCAAGTTGCTCAAGCTTTAATGTCAATGGGGCGAATCTGGGAAGCGGAGGGCTGGGCGAGACTAGCAACCACCCTGAAGCAAAATCCGATTGGTAACCTTAAAGATCAGTATCTGGCGATCCGCAATCAACTCACTGTCGAAACACCTTGGCAAGATCCGAAACGAGCAATTTCGAACCAGATTGACCTCTCTGAACTTCCATCACTTGAGTGGAACAATCATGGACAGAGTCAGCAGAGCAACCTGCCCGAAAGGATTGCTAAACTGCAGTTCGTTGATGAAGCAGAGCAGCGAGGATGGAATCACACGTGCGAGGTGGCGCCAGAAGCAATCACCGAGGGCCACTGGATCTACCAAAGCATGGGTGGTGGAGTTGGCGTCATTGACTATGACCTTGACGGCTGGCCAGACCTCGCTGCTGCCATGCTCAACGGAACGCCTCTGGAAGCCAATTCATCACCCAATCGTCTCTTTCGAAATTTGTCCGGAAACTTTTCCGAGATAACAGGCCCCTCAAATTATCTTGACACCGGATTCGGACAGGGCATTACGGTTGGTGACTTCAACGATGATGGCCTGCCCGATCTATTCGATGCAAATATTGGACAGAATCGTATTTACCAAAACAACGGTGACGGAACTTTCACTGAGACTTCGGCGATTGCGGGCTTGTCGGGAGATGCGTGGACCACCTCAGCAACCATCGCGGACTTCGATCGCGACGGCATCGCCGACTTGTTTGAAACCGCTTACTGTGGTGGCAACGAACCATACGAGGTCCCCTGCAAGAATCAGCAGGGCCTCTATTCCACCTGCACACCTCTTAACTTCCAAGCTGAACTTGATCGCGTTTGGAAGGGCAACGGAGATGGAACCTTCACCGATGTTTCGATGCAGTGGTTGAATCAGGCATCACCTGGACGTGGGATGGGAATTCAAGTGGGTTATTTGGATAATCAGGAAGGCCTCGATATCTACGTCTCCAATGACATGACCGTCAATCACCTCTGGTCGGGACAAACAACTCCCAACGGCTTTGCATTCACCGATGTTGCATCGGTGCGAGGGGTTGCAATCAGCGGACGCTCCTTCTCGCAAGCCTCCATGGGAATTGCTGCGGGGGACCCCGACGCTGATGGTGATGTCGATCTCTTCCTGACTCACTTCGCGGATGACCACAATACGTTTTACGAACAAGTTGGCAATGGACTTTGGGTTGACAGGTCATTCCAAGTTGGACTTGGTGACCCGTCAATGAAACAACTCGGATTTGGAACCGAATGGATTGACTTTGACAATAACGGAACCCAAGAACTGATCATTACCAACGGACATGTTGATGAGGTTGAGACCAAAGACATCGCCTATTACATGCAACCACAGCTTTTTGAACTGGACCAAGCGGGAAGCTGGAAGTTGATTCCAAACCAAGATCTTGGCGACTACTTCGAGGCGGAACACTTGGGGCGTGCCTTAGCAACGTTAGACGCTGACCGTGATGGCCTAAGCGACGTTGCCATTACGCATCTTTACGCCCCCACAACGCTCCTGATGAATCGATCCCAACAAACGGGGCAGTCGATCACGCTACGCTTGGTAGCAACCGCATCACAGCGGGATGCAATCGGCACCAAAGTTTCCCTGAATGTTGAGGGGCGAAAAATCCACCATCAACTTTTTGCTGGTGATGGATACATGTGCTCCAACCAACGCCATCTACTAATTGGAACTTCACAACAGTCCAACATTGAATCGATCCAAATCTCGTGGCCATCTGGCCGCACTGAAACCATCGGCCCGATTGCTGCGGGTAACGAAGTAATCATCGTCGAGGGTGAAGGATCGCCATTCATGATGAGAGCGCACTAATGAAACGACCTCAAACCGATTGCCTACTCATTCTTTTTTTTATTACCGCCCTCGGGACGGGATGCAGCTCATCATCCGATGATCCAATGGCAGAGGATCTTCTGCGAGCGAGGCAACAGAGAGAAACCGAGAAACTTGCGAAACCCAAGTCACCTGAAGAACGTCTTGAAAATGCGATTCAATTCATCGGTGACGGCAATCCCGTAGCGGCCGAAGAAGAACTCCGGCCGCTACTAATCTCCGACCAGAATGACTCTGCGGTCCTCCTTGCTTGGGCTGAGATCCAAGCCATCTCGGGTCGCAAACCCGAAGCCATCGAAACGCTCAATTCGATCGGTGATGAGCCCGCTGCAGACAAAGCGGAAGCACTTTGGCGAGCCTCTCAGTGGTCCATCGATTTGAATCAATTCCAACAAGCAGAAGAGCAACTCGACGCGTTACTCAGATTACCAGGCGATCCGACGCGAGCACTGAGAAGCCTTAGCACGATTCTCAACAATCAAGGACGACGTCGGGAAGCAGTCGTGCATTTAAAGTCGCTCGCTAAGACTGGTGAAATCATTGAAAAAGAGTTGGTTGCCATGGTCACGATCGGAAATCCATTCCTCGATCAGTCGATGCCCAAACCAGACTTCGGCAGTGATCTCGTTCCGGAACTGCTCGTGATGGCTCGGGAACTTAAAAGCCAAGGGGACTTTGCGGCTGCTGCTCGACTGACAAAAACACTATCTGAAAAGCATCCTGACTCGACGCAGATCCAAGCTTTTCTAGGACGAATCTACGCTGACCAACAAGATGCCGAAAACCTTCGAGGTTGGTTAACGCAAGTGCCGGAGGGAATCGAGATTGAAGCGGAATTCTGGCACGCGGTTGCAGTCCTGATGGAACTCGAGAAGCAACCGCGCAAGGCCGTTCGCTGCTACCTAGAAACCGTTTTGCGTGACGAAACCAATCGGCCTGCGTATTTATCGCTCGCTCAACTTCTCAATCAGTTGGAGAGACGGGATGGCGCCAAAAGGTGCCTTGAACGCTCCGAGTTGTTGGCGGAAACCGCAAGAATCGCAAAATCACTCGGTTATGAACGCGGGTCCTCCGAACAACTTCATCGGATTGCCGATTTAATGCAGGAGATGGAACGCCCTTGGGAATCTTTTGCTTGGCGAATCATCGCCCTGAAACAACAGGGCGCAAGCGAACAAGAAGTCAATGACGTGGAAGAGAGTCGAAGGGAGTTGCTGGAGGCAATTAAACAGGCACCGGAACAATCCCTAGCTTCTGAAACTTTTCGCTTATGCGGACTCAGTCTCGATCCTTGGCCGCTGCCTAACTTCAACCAAAATGACGTTCCAAAGCCAACCTCGGAATCAAGCCTGACTCAAAACCAAGCCTCAACACCTACCTTGATCGACATCGCTGAGCAGACCGGACTCTATTTTCAGTACCTCAATGGACAGAACCCAGAGAGCAACGAGCTTTTCATTCATCAAGTGACCGGTGGAGGAATTGGCGTGATTGACTATGACCTTGATGGCTGGCCTGATTTGTATCTAGCACAAGGTGGAGGCGATGCCTTTTCGGGTCAATCCAATCAAGCCGATCAACTATTTCGAAATCAGTCCGGCACCCGATGGAGTGAGATTGGTCATGCCGCCGAGGTCAACAACCTCGGTTATGCACAGGGTGTCGCAGCAGCTGATTTCAATCAGGATGGTTGGCTAGATCTTCTCGTCGCAAACCTCGGCGAGAACGTACTCTATAAAAACAATGGCGATGGTTCTTTTTCGGAAGTCGCACTCCCGAAGCACCCCAGAGCAGACGGTGGTTGGACAACCTCGGTTGCGATGGGCGATATCACGGGTGACCATCTTCCAGAAATCTTTGAAGTGAATTACTTGGATGATCCGACCGGACTTACGATTTCATGTGGTAACGGAACGATCGCTTGCAATCCCGCATCCTTCCTGCCTGCCGAAAATCAAGTCCTTAGTATTCAGCACGATGGAACCATCCAGGTCGCTCAAGTGTGCGAAGGCATCAAGAACCTAGCCAATTATGGCTTTGGAATTGTCATTGCCAATTTTGACCAGAGAGCGGGAAACGATGTCTTCATTGCTAACGATACTCAGAACAATCATTTTTGGGTCAGCCAACCAAGAAGTTCTGAGGACATCGCACATCGTCTCGTTGAAAGCGCACCGATATTGGGTTGCGCGGCTTCTCAGAACGGACTAGCCCGTGGTTGCATGGGTATTTCCTTTGGTGACTTTGACCGCAACCAAACGCTGGATCTCTACGTCTCAAATTTCTGGAAACAAGCCGCAGACCTTTATCTGATGCAAAACAGTGGCAGCTTCACACCCGGTAACTATCGACTTGGCTTGTTTGAAGACAGCGTCGACACCGTTGGTTGGGGAACGCAGGCAGCGGACTTCAATCACGACGGATGGCTCGATGTGGCAGTGCTAAATGGACACGTCACGGACTTATCTCGACAAGGGCAACCTTATGAAATGCGACCTCAAATGTTCCAAGGTGGTGCCAATGGATTCAACCTCGTGAAACCAATCGATCGAGCAACAAGCAACTATTGGTCTGAACCAACTCTGGGCCGCACAATGGCATTGATTGATTGGAACCAAGACGGACGAATGGATTTGGTAACCAACCATCTTGATCGACCTGTTGCATTACTCGAAAACAAAACACAAATCGGGACAGCTAAAAGCTTTCGCATCGAACTGGTAGGAACACAAAGCGAGAGAGATGCGATTGGCGCAGTCGTGACCGTGCAGGCAGGTGGTGAAACGTGGGCCGCTTGGCAAACCGGCGGAGACGGTTTCTTGTGTACCAATCAAAACCAACTGCATCTTGGGGTCGGCGATCGGTCAACCCTGGATTCGGTGGCCATTCAGTGGCCATCAGGAATCACACAAACCTTTAAAGGGGTAGCGACCGACGCTTGTTACGTTGCAATCGAAGGGCAAGACCTACTATTCCCGAGATAGGGAGCCGACGGTCAAGCTGAACAGGAAATTCCCTTTCAGCTTTAATAGGGATGCAATTGACTCTGCCCCTCAACGATCAAGTAACGTTCATTCACTGATAGATCCGTGAAGCGTTGCTTTTCGCCAGTCGGCCAAAGAACCTCAAGCGAATCGATCTTTTTAGCTTCGGCAACACCGAAGTGCAAAACCTGTTCATTGGTCGCCATCAACCCATCTCCGCCGGTTTGCCAAGCGGTCCACATCTCTCCGTTGGCATGGACAACTACCTCGGCTCCAATCGCATCTCTCTCACTGACACAGCCCACCAACTCAACTTGGATCCAATTGAGTGACTCGGATTGATTTTCCAGCAGCGCAACGGGTCGATCGAGATGGTTTCCGACAAGATCCATCCGGCCATCTTGATTGAAATCGAGCACTGCCAACGTGCGCCCAACCGATTTCTGCCCCCAGTAATTACCTACCTCGGTTGCCTCTTGCAGGACAAATCCTCTTTCGCTGCCCCGCATCATCTGCGGTTGCATGCGAAAAGGGAGATCGTCAACGCGCCCATCGAAAACATGACCATTGAGAACCGCGAGGTCCAACCAGCCATCGTTGTCAAAATCGATGGCCTGGGTACCAAAGCCCAGCACACCCCGAGAGGAATCAGCGAGACGATACCTCATCGCTTCGTCAACGAAGGTACCGTTGGTAGACTGCAAGAACAAATTGACGGGCTCTTCCAAAAAATTCGTGACGTGAAGATCCAGTGTCCCGTCGCGATTGAAATCACCGTAGGCGACTCCCATGCAAGCCTGACTGTTACCACCACGCCCAATGCTGCATCCCAGTAACGTCCCGGACTCGCGCAAGCGAAAGCGATCTTTGCGATCGGCAGATTCTGGCTGGCTAACCCAGTAATGATTGAGGTCACCATCATTGGAAATAAAAAAGTCATTGCCGTGTCGGCGATCAAAGTTAGCGATCACGACACCGAACCCCAACTTGGGTGTTACCTCTGACAGAAAGCCTTCTTGCCAAAGCTCAAATCCACCCTCGCCCTTCAATCGATAAACGACATCTTTACATTTCCGAAATGCCTGAGGCTGACAATCAAGGTAGTTGTCCGTGCACGATATCTCGAATGCTTGTTCGTCATCGATGTAGTTGACCTCGATCAGGTCCGGCAACCGATCACCATCTAGGTCCGCAAGTCCCAAACTTGATGTCCATTTCCCCTGCTGATCTTGCAACCAGTGATCGGATTGAGCAAAAGTACCATCGCCTTGGTTGAGATAGATCACATTGGATCCAATATTGGCCAACAGAAGGTCAGGTAGACCATCTTGATTCACATCTCCCACGCAAACCCCCTGACCAAACCCACGATCCTGCACGTCAGCAAAAGCCGATAAATCTTGATAGCCGCCAAGTTCAATTGATCGGTAAAGCTGATTCGGCTGTGAACTATTCACCACCGTTGGCGAACCACCGGACTGCACGAAATAGAGGTCGCATCGACCGTCCATGTCATAATCGAACGCGGCAATTCCACCTCCGTTGGCTTGATGTGGAAACATCGGCTCACCGTCGAGCGGAAACCCACTGACGAAGGAGGTCGTCAATCCCCGCTCAACCGCAGTGTTCACCAACTTGATTCCTCGTTGGTACTCGGAGGGAACCTCAGGCTGCAAAATCTTCTCCACGGTTGAAAGATCAGGAACGGGCCAATCTGATTTTGCGAACCCGAGAAGCTGTTTGAACTTTGCTTTTTCGAGACTTTTAACCGGAGCACTACGCTCCCATTTCGAAATCGACGCATGTCGCTGATCCAACTCAGGCAATACCTGTGCAAACTGGTTTCCCGCTTGAGCGGCAAACAAATACCAAGCGGAAGATTCCCAAGGTCGAGCATGCTCCTGCATCATGTTCGAAATCCAAAGCGCCTCCTCTCGCCTCGCTTCTTTTGCAATTCGAAACAGTCGATCAAGGTCGGCTAAACGCTGCCGAATGGTTTCAGCGACTTGATTCTCTCCACGCGAAAGAAAGATAGCCATCATTGATCGCATCGATTCACGATCTCCTGGATCAAGATTGATCGCTTCGGCGAATGCTCGAATCGCTTCATCGTCACGCTGCTGGTGAACCATCCAAGAACCGATTGCATTCCAGTACTCTGGCTGCTGATCAACTCCTGGGGGAACCTCAGCAACCCATTGCTCCATCAAATCGTACTTCTCCATTTCCACTAAGAGCCTCCCGTAGAAGGCCCATAGCGCCGGTTCGTCAGGAAAAGCGTCAGCGAGTTCGCGGGTCGCTTGAAGTTCAGCATCTCGATCGCTACGAGTTGCGGAGTAACGTAAGCGAATCTGACCAAGCTCAAAAAGATCCTTCTTCCCTTCTTTGGAAAACTCATCAAAGGAAACCAAAAAAAATGGTCCGCGTCGATCCACCAAGCTCAGCAGTTCATCCGGTTGAATGATCCGCAAACGAATAAGATTCAGGACATGCACACTTGCCTCGTGTCGACGACCTTGAGCATTGAGAAATTGCGCCAGACGTCGCTGTACCTGTCCAGAACTCGGATTAGCGGTTTCGGCCAAAATCAAGTCTTGCTCGGCCAAACCAAATTCACCCGCTCGCAAATGCATATCAAACGCTGCGAGCAAGATCTGTGAAGCATTTTCAACGTCTACTTCAGCCAATTGCCGAGCCAATTGCCCCGCCTCAGAATATTCACCCTTGCGGCCGCGAATCGCCATTGCCAACTGCAACGCCCGAGGCTCATTTGGATTGGCAACCAATTCCGCGAGAACCAATGCCAAAGCGTCGTCCAAATCGCCGCGTTCGAATCTGGAGGCCGCCTCCTGAATTCTCCCAGACGGTTGATCAGCTGCTTTTTCAGTGGTTGGAGCACGCTCAGCGATCCCGCTTGATTGCTGCACGCCATCGCTTTGATCGGCTAAATTCACATCGAGCGACTCGTTAGAGCACCCAAGAAAGAAAAGCAAAAAAACGAAACAAGTTGCGTTGAATCGGCTGCGGCTCACCTCAAACCCTTCGCACCTTGTGACTTCTTTTCCCGAATGACGCATTAAAAACCCGAACGAATTCTGGACATACCGAACAAAGAACTGTCGAATTGAAAAAGCTTAGTCTATCGTCTTGCTAAACACTTTGCGATTGCTTTACCCCGAGCAAAAAAGATGAATTGGCGATGTGAAAATCTTTACCATTCATGGATGGAGTGCGTGGATACCTTGGTTGCGGTACGAACTAACCGCATCATCAAGACGTAATTCCTACTGTAAAATGTGTGCTAACCTGAACCGTCCAAGCTGAACCGATTGAACTGAAGTAGATGAACCCAAATAGGCCTCGCTCAACGCAGCATCGGACGCGCCCCCAACCGGTACGAGTGTTGAGAAATGGGTCGGACTCAACGATGCGGACATCAGCATCGAACGGCAGCGAAAAAAGCGGTCACGATTCAGATTTCTCTCACGTTATCCTCCGGAATGATCCAAACTTTTCGAGAGTGTCGTCTCGTTGGTTTCAATGCAGCTTGCTCATGGTTCTCGCTGCGATCTCATTCGGTTGCGGCAAATCATATCCGGACACAGATTCAGATCTCCAAGGACAGAATGCTACGAATTCGAAAGCCTCACCCACGGTCGAAGATCATCAAAACTTAGTTGCTCAAAGTGATTCATCCCCTAAGGACAACCGCTCGCCAACCTCAGTCAAGCAACGAGAACTGCGTTTACAAGAAGCGGAAAAACTAGAAGCGGCAAAACGCTATTCAGATTCAGCAAGCGTCCTGAGACAACTACTACTAGCGAATCCAAACGACACTGAGGTCATTTTCCGAATCGCCAATGTGACCGCCTTGCTCGGCGATCTGCAATCCGCAATCGACTTCCTCGACTCAATCTCACCGGATGACTTAGAAGCGGGACTTCCGGCGCTGGGACAGTCAGCCGACTGGTGCATGGAATTAAAGAAATACAGAGACGCCGAAGCGAAGTACCGCAAGATCCTGCAACTGGCGCCGCAAGCATCGATTGCTCACCGGCGACTCGCGTTGCTCCTGAATCGACAGGGTCGGCGACACGAAGCAGCGACGCACATTCAAACGCTTTGCCAAATGGGTGATGTGCGGCAAGACGAACTTCACGCATTGATCGTTTTGAGTGATGCCATGGGAAGTTCCAATGAGGCTGAAGATCAAGATCTGGCTTCTGCTAATTCGAATCCGGCGATGGATCAACCGGAAGGATCGGACGTTGATTATTCACCCATTAATGACTGGGGAAGAGCCCGCATCCTTTTCACCGAACGAAAGTATGCCGAGGCAGCGGAGCGATTGAGAGCATCTTTTGACGAGAGTCTGGCACTACCAGATGCGAGATCCAAAAGCCGAGCCGTGCCTCCATCGATCATCGCGTTCTATGGAAGGACATTGGCGGAATCGCAAAATGACCCCGAGTTCTTGGCTTGGTATCAGAAAACAGAAACACAAAATGCGTTGAAAGAACAGGCCGAGTACTGGGCTGCAATCGGAACCTACTTGGCGAGCCAACAAAAACCCCAACCCGCATCGCGTGCTCTTCTCGAAGCGTTGACTAGGGATCCAACCGATTTCCGTTCCATGAATCGATTGCATCAAATGCTGGAATTAATGGGCAAGGAGGAGGAGGCGAAACGATGGGAGAACCGCTGGAAATCCAACCGAGAAGTCTTACTGGCAAATAATGCAATTTCAGAAAGTGCTGAAGTGAATGTTGAAGCGATGGACGAAATTGCCTCTCAACTGACCGGCCTGGATCGAAACCTCGAAGCAGTTCTCTGGAAAATGCTTGAGTCCTATCATCGCGGACTCGGTACCGAGGTTCTCAGTGGCTGGAATCAACAACGAGAACAACTGGTTCAGAATAACCAATGCTTTCCGAACATATCGGTTCGACTTTGCGAGATGGACCGGGATCAATTTGCACTACCAAGCATGGAAGCATTCGGTGACCCGCTAGTACCATCCCCGCATCCCGAAAACTTGAGCTTCGAGTCGTCTGAAGTCATCCCCATCTTTCGAAACATCGCCTCAGCGGCGGGAATCACTCATCAATTCCAACTCGCAACGAAGCCGATAGAATCTGGATTTGCGATGTACCATCAGGCCGGAGGCGGGGTCGCGGTGCTCGATTATGACAGCGACGGTTTTGATGACCTGTACTTCGCCCAAGGTGCTGCGGATGCTCCTGATTTCAAGAGTGCAAGCCCGAACGAACTTTATCGAAACCAAGCAACTTCCCAAAATCAATCGATACGCTTTTTAGAGGTGGCGCAGCAGGCGAATGCCAAGGATTCCTCCTACACCATTGGGTGCACCGCCGGTGACTGGAATCAAGATGGACTGCCTGACTTGGTGACAGCGAACATCGGCAATAATCTGTTGCTGATCAACAACGGGGATGGAACGTTTACAGAGCAGGTGATTCCGGGCACAAGCAGTAGTCAGAACATGCCGGCTTCGGTTGCAATGGCCGACCTCGATGGCGATGCGATTCCTGATCTGTTTGAAACCAATTACATCAATGACGAAACCATCGACTTGCGTCCTGAACGAGATCAAGACAACGCGGTGATTGAGGCGGTGGGACCAGCGGACTTCCAACCATCGAACGATCGAATCGGCCTGAACGATCAACGCGGTAGATTTAAATTCGTTCCACTGAGCGGCAAGCCTGAAACCACCTATCGAGGACTCGGGGTCGTCATTGCGGATTTCGACGAAGACGGCAGCAACGAGATTTTTGTCGGAAACGATAAATCACCTAACCAGCTCTGGGACTCGAGGCATAACGCCACCGGTGAAATTGAGTGGCTCGACGCCGCGATGGCGAGTGGTATCGCTTTTTCTTCTGATGGAGGTGGAACTGCAAGCATGGGCATCGCTGCCGGTGATTTTGATCGGTCGGGAACGCTGGATCTACACGTCGCTAACTTCCAAAACGAAAACGCCTGCCTTTACCTATCTCGCAATCAGATTTTCCAAGACCGTGCCACTCAATTTCGCTTGGGAGTTCCCAGTTACGAAGTACTCGGATTTGGATGCCAAGGCATTGACGTTAATCTGGATGGCCTACTCGACCTTGCCGTTTCCAATGGCCATATCGACAATTATCAAAAAATGTCTGGTGACTTCAAACAACGTTTTCAGTTGTTCATCAACCAAGGCAATCGGTTCAGCGAAACAATTTGGACCGATGCTTCCTCCTATGCATCAAAGATGCATCTGGGGAGATCGATGGCAAAACTAGACTTTGACCGTGATGGGAAGGAAGACCTCATCATCACACACCTCAACGAAGAATCGGCTCTACTCCACAACCAAACCAAAACCAATAATCATTGGCTGCAAGTTCAATTGGTCGGAGTGCAATCGGAACGAGATGCAATTGGAGCAAAGGTGACGGTTCAATTTGCCGGACAATCCCTTACGAGTTGGGTTATTGCTGGCGATGGATACCTTTGTCGAAACCACAATGTGATCAGTTTCGGACTCGGTGATGCGAGCCGAGTTGATAACATCCAGATTCAATGGCCTAGTGGCTCACAGCAGGAACTGACCCTTGAGTCCGTTGACCAACGAATCATGATCGTTGAAAACGTCGCTCACCCACACTCGCTAACGAATTGAAACGTGGAAGAACTTCAACGCTAACGAACGATCGCGTTGACAAAAAAAGCTGGACAAAATGCCTTCAATCAACTTGCCCCTGCCGCGACAACTCCTCGTTTGTGCAGTCATCTTCGTTGGTTGCAACAAGCCCACTGAAAACGACTTAGCACAGAGTTCTATAGACAACCAAGAAACAAGTGCTGAAACAACTGGCAGCATGCCCGCGGTGGATCCACCGGCAGAACTGTCAGCTGATAATCGTGCCAAGTTAATAGAAAAATCTGAAGCCGAATTAGCCGCGGGGAATCTTTCGGCCGCTGAAGCGACCCTTAAAACCGCTCTGCTTTCAAACCCCGAAGACGTGGAAGTCATTTTCCGACTGGCATCTACCGTGGCGCAACGCGGTAATTTGGCCGACGCAATCGATTACATGTCAGGGATTCCAGAAGATCATCCCGAAGCCGGACTGCCGGCTCTTGGCCAGTCCGCGGATTGGTGCTTTTCTTTGGCTCGTTATGAAGAGGCAGAAGAGAAGTACCAGCAGATCATCAAGCTAATCCCGGATGCTGCCGAAGCGCATCGCCAACTTGCCTACCTCTACAATCGCCAGGGTCGACGTCAAGAAGCTGCCAAGCACCTTCAAACGCTATGCCTTCTGGGAAACGTCCTACAAGATGAACTCCATGCTTTGATCCATCTCAGTGATGCGATGTACGACCCCATCGAAGTCAGCTCCGCTGCAAAGTCTCAAGCTGATTCTAATCAGGCCACAGATCGTAGTTACTGGCCCATCGGCTCTTTAGCCGAGGCGAGACGAGAGTTCTCTAGTCATGCTTACCAATCGGCTGCCGATCGCCTCAAGCAACATCTCCCAGAGGGACCATCTTTACCCGCAGCGGTTGCCTTACTGGGCCGCGCCGCGGCGGAGGCTCAAGATGAGGAGGGAGTAGAAATTTGGCTCGAAAAGTCGGATTCGAAAGCGGAAGCTTTTTCGGATCACTGGGCAGCCCTCGGACTGGTTTTACTGCAAGAGAACAGGATCACCGAAGCGGGTCGTGCTTTCCTGGAAGCTCTGTCCCGCGACCCGACTGACTTCCGAACCATTAGTCGCCTTCGCTCCATCTTGGAAGCAACCGACGACTCATCGCACGCATTGATGATCGAAGAAAGATTCCAAGCGTTAAAGCTTATTTCACAGGACAACAATCAAATTGTTGACTCGAGCCTGCCAAACACCGAAGCAATGCTTCGACTTGCCGATCGCCTTCAAGCGATTGATCGAAGAATCGAAGCGACGATGTGGCGACTGCTCGCGGGTTTTCGCCAAAATCTTTCGCCAGAACAAATGGGTAAGATCCAAACAGAAATTAGGGAGGTCTTAGAGGCCGGCCAGGGATTCCCCGACAGGAACTCACAATTGTGCGGCTTACAACCAAAATCATTCCCGTTACCCAATCTCGCGTCACTTCGCAACGAAATGGCAAAACGGGAACCACGCGTGGCGAGTCA
Organism: uncultured Rubripirellula sp.; assembly: GCA_938045805.1. Taxonomy (GTDB): domain Bacteria; phylum Planctomycetota; class Planctomycetia; order Pirellulales; family Pirellulaceae; genus Rubripirellula. The sequence goes on from CALIBL010000082.1 coordinate 15,365, forward strand.
AATTCAGTCAACTGAAATACAACCTGAGTTTTCCAACGTTGCGGAAACCGTGGGATTACAGCATGCCTACCGCATCGCCAAAGATCCTCAGGAGAGTGGTTTCTCGGTTTACCAGAGTGTTGGTGGTGCGGTGGTTGCACTCGACTTTGACAACGATGGATCACAGGATCTTTACTTTTGCCAAGGTGCAGCAAACCCTCCTGATTTCATTTCCCTATCCGGCAACGAACTGTACCGTAACATTGACCAACGTGCGTCTCTGGTTGCGTCGTCTTCTGAAACTGACATTAAACGGTACTCTCTGGGAGCTACCGCGGGTGACTGGAATCAAGATGGCTTTCCCGATCTTGTGGTTTCCAACATTGGCGCCAACGTCCTACTTCTCAATAACGGCGATGGAACCTTTCAGCACCGAGAGATTGATGACCGGGATGACAAGACGCTGATGAGCACTTCCCTTGCGATGGCGGACCTCAATGGAGACCGAATACCGGATCTATTCGAAGTCAACTACCTCCATGACACCAAACTCTCCAAACGACCGAGGAGAAATGAACGCGGAGAAGTGATTGAGACACTGATGCCAAAGGATTTTGAGTCAGCTTTTGATCGAGTCCTGTTGCAGAAGAGGGACGGAAGCATCAAGGCTCAAATCCTCAACCAACGGCCTACCGATGCGAGGGCGGGACTTGGAGTCGTTGTCGGTGACTTCAATCACAAGGCAGGCAATGAAATCTTTGTTGGTAATGACGTCGATGCCAATCAACTCTGGTCGTGGGACACCAACTCATCGAACTGGCAGGACACCGCAATGCTGCTTGGCTGCGCGTACGGTTTCAGCGGAGCAAAGACGGCATCAATGGGAATCGCATCCGGTGATTTTGATAGGAACGGATGGCTGGATTTACACATCACAAATTTCCAGGGTGAAAGTGCCAGCCACTACATGAACTCCGAAGGCATGTTCCGTGATCGGAACCTCCAGTACGGCCTTGCGGAACCGAGTCAATCGGTACTCGGTTTTGGTGCTCAGTCCATCGACTATGATCTGGACGGCGACCTCGATTTAGCTGTCCTCAATGGTCACATCGAGAATTCCGTCAGCACTCGCCAATTCTATCGGCAACCCGCACAACTGTTCGCCAACCTCGGTACCAAACTAAAGTTGACCGAAGTCACCGATGCATCAAAATATTGGTCTCAAAATCACGTGGGTCGAGGACTTGCCCGACTCGACTGGAATCAGGATGGCAAACCTGACTTAGCGGTCACGCATCAATCCGAACCTTCCGCGTTGCTCATCAACCAAACGAAAGTCAACCATCATTGGATCCATCTAGAACTTCGCGGGACAGAGAGCGAGCGTGATGCCATCGGAACGCGTGTTGAAGTACACCTCACAGACGATCTAGTCGTACATTGGGTGACCGCAGGCGATGGATTCCTGAGCCGAAATCAATCAGCCGCATTACTGGGCTTGGGTAAGAATCACGAGATCTCAAAATTGGTTATCCACTGGCCAACTGGCAAGACGCAGGAATTCGCAGAACCAAATTCGGTGGACACGAAAATACTCATCATCGAAAATGATCACGAATTGTTCGAGTTCTAGAAGATTCCAACTCAGAATTGCTAGGTGGCATACAATGCTACAAAGATTGCCTTGTCGATCTGCAGACTTATTTTTATTTATCGCCGTACAATCTTAACGTTCGTCGCCCCCGCAGCACATCCACCCACCCTTGCGTTGTCCGTGAACCGTCTAAAATCAAAAACAACGAAGCCGAGACAAAGCGAAACCAGCTTGAACTCTGCCGGTCGCTGGCTGATGAACATGCTGTTTGCGGCGGCCATGTTGACCCTTGGGTGTGATTCATCGAATCCAAAGACACAACCAAAACAATCCATTGATGGATCGGACTCATCGGCTGAAAGCATCAAAGCGGCATCACAGGTGGATCACTTGGCGATCGCACGAGAAAAGCTCAAGCGTAGCCTCTGGGATTCAGCAGCCAAATCAGCGGCTCAAGCTTTGGTGCAATCCCCAGAGAATGATGAAGCGACATTAATCGCTGCCCAAGCGGAATTTGGTCGTGGAAATGATGACCTCGCGATCCAATTTGCAAGTGAGATCAAAATTGATTCAAGGCTCATCGATGAGGCGATCGACTTACAGGTTGAGGCTCTGTATCGCCTGAGAAAATACTCGCAGGCGGCTCAGTTGTTGGAAAAAGGAATTGAGCGAGCTCCAACAAATTGGCTTTGGAGACATCGCGTTTGGCAACTCTTAAACCGGCTAGGGCAGCGAGAGCAAGCATCGTTGCAAGCCGAAATGCTTTGCAGAGCGGGACAGGCAACGGAACAAGAATTGAACTCCTTGATGCGCCGTTCAGATGCTTATCCGAGCGTACTGGCCGACGGCGATCCTCCGAACAAATGGTTTGAAGCGGGACTAGGTCAAGCTCGCTGGCTGTTCACCAAAGGCGACTATCGCTCCGCGATGACTGAACTCGCACAGAGCAAAACATCGCAACCGCTCTCAGCAGCCGGCGAGGCACTTTACGGACGATTACTTTCCGAAACGCAAGCGATCACAGAATTCCCCGCTTGGCACGCAGAAATTGACCAGACCCAGCTTGCACAACTTGGAGATTACTGGGCCGCTCTCGGAATCTATTTTTTTGATCTTCGTCAGTTTGAAACATCCGCGAGATGCCTGCTCGAAGCGATTCGAAGAAATCCAACCGATCGACGCACCATGCAACGACTCGCCAAGGTATTCGATGCCTTAGGCCAAGCCGAACAGGCTGAACAGTACCGGCGGCGTGGCGTGGCGATGGCGCAGACCGAAGCGACCGCTGACTCGCTTCAAATGCTGTCCGTGTCGGACAATCGAGAACGATTGGAAATTCGAAAACAGTTGATGCGTCAAACCTTAGAACTAGAACGTCCATTTGAATCACTCGCTTGGGCCAGCCTTGTATTTCCAAGCTCCTCGATTGCGCAGCAACAATCCATCGCTCAGCAGCGCAACGCCCTGCTTGAATCTGCGGATGCACGATCGATGTCACGGCAGGCTGCATTGATCGGCGCGAAGATCGAACAGTACAAACTCGGCCCCGCCTTCGAATCACTCACTCAAAACAAGACCGGTAACCAACGCAAAGACACGCAACGAGAAATCACTCCCCTAGGAGTTCCGTCGTTGAGTAATGTTGCCTCATCAGTCGGCCTTGAATTTCAATGGTACCAAGATCGCGAAATCAACCTCGCCTCCATCCCAATTCATGAGTCGATCGGGGGAGGAATCGCGGTCCTCGATTACGATCAGGATGGCTGGCCTGATCTTTACTTCGCACAAGGTTCGGGAGAACCGCCAACATCATCCTGCACGCGGTCCAGCGTTTTGATGCGGAATCTTGCAGGTCGCTTCGTCGACACGACTTCTCCGGCGGACTCCGAGGACTTCAATTACGGATCCGGTCTTGCGGCAGGAGACATCAATCAAGACGGATGGATAGACCTCTATATCGGTAGCTTGGGGCGAAACCGATTGCTAATCAATAATGGTGACGGAACGTTCCGAGATGTAACCGAGACGCTTGGAAAATGCAGCGACCAATTTTCAACATCGCTAGGGATCGCGGATCTTGATGGGGACGCGTTACCTGAACTGTTCGAATCCGTCTATATCGAAATGGAAGGTGCTTTTGCCCTTCCTGAAATTGGAAATGACGGAAAAGAAGTTCAGCCTTCGCCTCTCGAGTTTTATGCCGAGTCGGATCGCTGGTTCAGCAATCTTGGTGATGGAACGTTTCAAGAAAACATCGTTTCGAGAGAAGATGCGAGGCCGGGCACTTCGCTAGGGCTGATCATTACTAATTTTGACCAGCAGGATGGTAACGAAGTCTTTGTTGGCAATGACGTGCGTCCCAACCACTTCCTTCGCCACCAAGGTAAGCAAAGCCCAGCAAGTGAACTCGCGGCCGCTAAGCTACTCAACTCCGCGGACGCACTTGGGTTGGCAAACGGTTTCAGTGGTGCTGCAAATGGTTGCATGGGTATCGCTGCAGGCGACTACAATCGTGATGGGCGTATTGATCTGCACATCACCAACTTCAACGGTGAATCCGCTAATCTCTATCTTCAGAATGAAGGTTCCGGCTTCACAGATTTCGCGATTCGCTACCAACTCGACGCCGTTAGCATGCCCTATGTCGGGTTTGGCACCAAGGCGATCGACTTTGATTGTGATGGTTGGTTAGATCTGATCGTTACCAACGGCCACATTTTTGACATGAGTCAGTACGGGGAAGGCTTTAAGATGCCCCCACAGTTACTGATGAATCGTGGAACTCGATTCGAATTAACCCAAGTCATCGATGAGTCCGAGTACTGGTCAGGGACCTATCTGGGTCGGTCGATGGCGAGACTCGACTACAATCGCGATGGGCGGAGTGATGTGGTGATCAATCACCTTGATCAACCAGCAGCCCTCCTTGAGAACCAAACCGAAAGCCCTGGATTTCAATTCACGCTGGAATTAATCGGAACCGCTTCGGAACGAGATGCGATCGGCGCCCAAGTAACGGTGGAAACTTCGGATCACAGTGCGAGTGCATGGGTGACCGCCGGTGACGGATACCTTTGCTCTGACGAGTCATCCGTGGAGTTCGGTTTAGGGCGGACCCAATTGATCGATCAAATCGTCATCAAGTGGCCATCCGGCGAGCAGCAAAAGCTGCAAAATGTAACGGCAGGTCGTTACCTTCTGGTCGAAGGCCAAAGCCAACTTCATCCTCGACACATTGCAGCAACAAGTCGTTGAATTCTCGGCCAAACAACTTGCTGAAGTCGTGACAAGCCGGAACAACTTTCCGTGCCAAACGTCACCGCCAGAAAAACCAAACAGGATTAATCGAAAATCGACACGCCAGATGGCTCAGTTTGCTATGATCCTCCTTCGGCTAGGTGTTTACTAATGCCTAGCTTATTCGGTAGCTTCCATTCACAACTATCCAAACACGCGGATTCTTCCAATGAAAAAGATGCTCTTTGCAGTCGTTTTAGTCGCTTTACCATGTGCAATGATGATCGGCTGTGGTGGCCCAACCGGTAACACTGTTGTTGAGGGAGACCTAGAGGCTGGCCAAGAATCAATGTCAACCAACCAGATGAGTGAGTACGAAGCAGCGATGAAGGCAGGAGAAGGCTCCTCCGCTCAAGGTGCTTCCGGGAACTGATTTCACGCTCCGTAATAAAAAATTTAAACGCTGGCTGAAGATGATTCAGTCAGCGTTTTTTTTGCGATTGAATACCGCAAATAAAAAAGACGGGCGAAATTGTTTTTACTTCAAGGCGACTCGCGAGGCACTAAAAATCCCTAGGCACTAAAAATCTGTTGAACAAATCTGCACGCGGGCAGGGGAGGTGACGACTCGTTCTCCCGATTCGGTAACGCTCGATCATCTGGACTCAAAAGAATCCTTTCCAAAC
>CALIBL010000083.1 GCA_938045805.1 uncultured Rubripirellula sp.
AGCTAACTCGCAAGAGAGGCAGGCGCCGAAGGTCAGCTCGACAATTGGGACTAAGTCGTAACAAGGTAGCCGTAGGGGAACCTGCGGCTGGATCACCTCCTTTCTAAGGATTCTTAGAATATGAGTGTTTCGGGTGACCGAGATACTTGAATCTGTGATAGTGGTCTCGTATTCGACTCAACAGAGAGAAGCCAAGTTCGCTTGGAAGAATTCATCACCAAAATATCAACGAAGACCCACTTCGGCTCGTCGCCAGCCGAAGTGGGTTTTTTCGTGCGCTCATCAGGCGTTCATCACTCGCCTATCGCGATCTTACATCGATGCATGTCGGCTCCCGACAGAGGAGTCCATCAACCCTCAGTCGCATGGGCTAGGAATTAGTCGGAAAGCCAATTTTCAAGGTTTTCGGAAATCCATTGATGCTCCAGCGCACCGTATTCATAAACCCGGTCAATTTCGACGGATTGCCCCGGCGACAAACGTTCAGTCGCACTTAGGCATCTCGACGAGGGAAGCAGCCCCTGCCGGTAAAGAACCTCGTTGATCCCTGCGATGCAACCCTTGAATTGGTTCCTCGCGTCAAACAACGCGGCATTGGCATCGGTGAGCCGTAAATTTTCAAGAAGTAATCGCCGCTCAATTTTGCCCTCTTGCCGAGATTCCTTAATTGCTGTGAGCATCTGAACTGCTTGACGTGTCCAAACGGCCCACTGCCCCAATAATCCACCGGCCATCCACCTCAATGATTCCATTTGGCTCAGACTAATCGGGGTCAATAAATCAACGATGATGTTGTCATCGTTCCCGGTGTAGATCGCTAAGTCTTCGCGGTTAACCTCATCGACTGCGCGGAGGACGTCGATCGTCTGATACCGATTAAACGCGGCTATTTTGATTGCCTTTAGATTGTCGATTTGCACGAGTCGCCGCCAATAATCCGCCGAAAAGATTCGCCCACCAACGGCCGGCTGTAAGTAAAAACCGAAGACAGGGATGACCTTTGCGACCGCTGCCGTGTGCATGACCAATTCATCTTCTGTCAAATCTTTCAGTCCTGATGGAGAGAGTAGACCAAGGTGGTACCCCATCTGGTGTGCTAACTGCGCTTCTTCAAGCGTTTGACCTTTCGAGCCACAGAGCCCCGCAACTCTGATGAATTCAGACTCCGAAAACGGACTTTGATCCAAAACCTCCGAAACGGCTCGAAGTACTGGCTCATAGAGGCCATGTTCCCGCAGTTCGAACTGTGTTGTGTGAACTCCGACCGCGACCCCGCCGGCACCTGCGGCCTGGTAATACCGAATCAATGCTTTTTGATACTTCGAGCACCAATCGCCTGATGAGGTTAAAGCCAGAGGACACGCAGGAATCACCTGACCTTCAAGAAGTGATTGTTCCCAATTTTTCATATTCCCGCCGTGCCGGATATCATTTTCAAGTGTGATTGATTGTTGTTTTCTTTTGTCGCAGTTAGTTAAGCAGTCGTCGGAGGCAAGCGTGTTCGCCTTAGTAATTACCATCGCGAGATTGGAAATGAGTCGGCTTATCCAGCAACGGCATTCCGCGAGTTAACCAATCGGTAATCCAATCCATCATCGTGGAAAGCGGCATTTCAGTCCTGCCGAATAATTGCTGAGCACGCTCGCTGTTGCTCAACCAACACTCTCCTACCTCCTGCCCCGTGAATTTAGCCTCTTTTCTCATCCGAGCAGCAAATTCCTCGGCGAGCCACCGAACGGATAAGGTTTCCTCTCCGGTGATATTGATGATCCAAGGAGGAGAGTGTGCGTGCGGGAGACAACGGATGATTTGGGAAACGGCATCACGTTGCCAAATGACATTCACATAACCCATGGATAGGTCAATCAACGTCCCTTCGTACACCGCCTTAGCGATATCCACCAAGACGCCGTATCTGCAATCAATCGAATAGTTCAGTCGCACAATGGCCACGGGAGTGTTCGCTTTCTCTGATTGCTTTCCAAAAGCGTTCTCGCGTGCGATGCATGACCTTGCATAATCCCCAGGCGGGTTCATCTCGTCGGTCTCTTTTGAACCACCTGAATCAGCATGCGTGAAGGAATAAACACAACCAGTCGACATAGCCACAATGCGAGCATCGGCGTACTTTTTTGCCACTAGCTCTGGAACCTCCTGATTCATCTTTTTCAGTAACTGTGGCTGTGTTGTTGTTCCAAATTTCACCCCCGCGAGAAAAAAAATGTTGGGTGCGTCTGGCAGTTGAGAAAGCGCCCTCCCATCACTCAGATCTGCCTGAATGGTTGCAATTGAGCTATCAGAGAATTGCTTTCGCTTAGAGGGATCATTGAAACGAGATACTGCGGTAACTTGATAGCGATCCCCTAGTTCACGATGCACACTTCGAATCATTCGACACAAGTGATATCCCATCTTCCCGCCGGCTCCGAGAACAAGGCAGTCGCCAGGGTGAGATTGGATGGTCTTGAGGACACCATCGTCTGCTTGCGAGAGGAAATCATCCAGTTCATCAGTGGTGGTCGGTGTTTTGGATGTGGGCAGAGGCATAGGGGTCTGCAGGGGTAGCTCGTGCGAGAGAGAGACATTCAGGCAGCGTAATGGAAGATCGTGTTCGTGGTGAAGGAACAAGCTACGTTTCTATTGGCAAAACGAGCACAAACCGACGGCAACCCCCTCCGCAGAGGAGCGGGATCGGAAAAGCTTGCTTCGCTTGACAAATGGTGAGTATCATTAGGGGTGCTAAACTTTGGCATCCTACCTCTACCCGCGTTGTTCCATCACGTGTCTTGTGAGCGTTGATGACAGCGTCCCACCATTTGCTTTGGGCGATCACTCTATGTTGACCATTCATGGGCGGAAAAGTCGATACTGTGACGGAGTCTCGCGTCGCGGTTTTCTCAAGGTTGGTGGCTTATCCTTTGGGGCAGGCGGCCTGTCTTTGGCAGATTTACTGAGGGCGGAAGCGGCATCGGGTAAAGGGCATTCACACAAAGCGGTCATCAATATTTTCTTGGCTGGTGGTCCGCCACATCAAGACATGTGGGATATCAAGTCAGAGGCACCGAGTGAAGTTCGCGGCGAATTCCAAGCCATCAAGACCAATGTACCAGGCATTGAAATCTGCGAAGTCTTTCCTCAGCTGGCCTCGATGATGGACAAGGCGGCGGTCATCCGCAGCGTCGTTGGATGCTCGGGCGGCCATGATGCAGTCCAATGCCTTTCTGGTTGGCGTCCAAATGAATTGCAAAGCATTGGTGGAAGACCGGCAATTGGCTCTGCCGTATCAAAACTATTTGGTCCAGTGGATCCGTCGATGCCACCGAATGTCGGACTTGCGGAAAGAACCAAGCATGTCCCATGGTCTGACTCCGGCGCAGCAGGATTCTTAGGTGCTGCATACGCCCCGTTCAAACCGGACGGTCCAGGCATGCAAAACATGTCCCTTAACGGAATCACTTTGGAACGTCTTTCAGATCGGAGACGACTTCTTTCAGAGATCGATTCGATGCGTCGAGATATCGATATTTCTGGGACGATGGAAGGTATGGACGCGTTTGGTCAGCGGGCTTTAGATGTTCTAACGAGTAGCAAGTTGCTCGACGCGTTAGACCTCAGCAAAGAAGATCCAAAGGTGGTTGCTCGCTACGGTGATGGAAAGCCATATCAGTATCAATACGATGGAGCACCAACTTGCAACGATCACCTATTAATGGCTCGGCGTTTAGTGGAAGCAGGTGCGAGAGTCGTTAGCCTCAGCTACGGCAGATGGGATAGCCATGGTCAAAACTTTGACCTCGTCAGAGATCACGGCTCAAAGTTAGACCAATGCCTCAGCGCGTTGATTGAAGACCTTGAAGTGCGTGGCATGCTTGATGACGTTACCGTTGTCGTCTGGGGTGAATTTGGGCGAACTCCAAAAATCAATGCGAATGCGGGTCGTGATCACTGGACACAAGTGAGTTGTGCATGGATTGCTGGTGGTGGCATGAAGACCGGCCAAGCGATCGGGGCTACAAACAAAATGGGAGAAGTTCCAGCAGATCGCCCTGTGCACATGCAGGAGGTTGTTGCAACGCTTTACCATAACCTCGGTATCGACACGGCAACTGTTACCATCCCTGATCCCACCGGACGGCCGCAATACCTCGTGGACCATGACCCAATCTCTGAACTGGTTGGTTAGCAACTCAACCGCTTGCAAGGATCGTTGCTTTGAGCGTTAAGGATGACGCACATGTTCACTCAAGAACGAAAGATCTGTAACTACCCATCATCCAAGCAACATCACTGAAGACGTCGCTTCGCGAACTCTCATGATGCAGTTCGAATCAGGAAAGCTCCGCAGTCAAACGCCGAGCCTCCGCAAAGCGAGGATCGAATCGAATCCGTCTTCCAAGCGGATTCTTCACTAGGCATGCCGAGTGCCTTCTCGATCCATTCGTACACCCCACCTACGCCCCACAATTAGACATGAGCAACGAGAAGCTTCAGATGAAATTCATGATGGCGAATACTCAATGGAAATTGCTACTTGTGATGACCGCGGTGCTTCAGCTTGAGTTGCCTTCGGTGACCGCGGCAAACCAACCTTTACCCAAATTCGAGTCGGTTCGTTTCGACCATACCCAAGAACTTCAATTGTCAGGACGAGACGCAAGACTGCAGCTACTCGTTACCGGCAAGACAGCAGAGGGTCAAGAAATTGACATCTCGCACGATGTTACCTTTTCTGCTGAACCTGCAGGCATCGTCAGCTTTGAGGGTAGCCTTGTTGTTCCGCTTGCTGATGGTGAAGCATCGATCTTTGCGAACACGGCATCAGGGCAACAAATTAAAAGCACGGTTAAAGTGCTTCAAATGGGGCATGAATCGCCAATCAGTTTTCCCGACAAGATTGTTCCAATCTTCACCAAACTCGGTTGCAACGGTGGTGGCTGCCACGGCAAAGTCGCGGGGCAAAATGGTTTCAAATTATCACTGTTAGGGTTCGGTCCAAGAGAGGACCACGAGCACTTGGCTAGCGAATCTCGGGGTCGTCGGATTTCGCTCGCGAATCCAGACGGCAGTCTCTTGCTCCTCAAGGCGATCAACGCTTCGCCGCATGGAGGAGGTCAGCGTTTGGAAAAAGATAGCCATGAATACAGAATCATGCGTCGATGGATCGCACAGGGGATGCCTTATGGAGAGGAGAACTCGGCGAAATTAATTGGCATCGAGGTCGTCCCTCAGCAAAGACGCATGTCTCCTAAGTCTTCGCAACAATTGACCGTCGTCGCACAATACTCGGATGGCACTTTGGAAGACATCACGCGAGCTGCGGTCTTCGAATCCAATGACCCGTCCATGGCGTCGGTCACCGATCGAGGACTTGTCGATCTCAATCAGGTTGTTGGTGATGTTGCGGTCATGACTCGGTATCAAGGACATGTGAGTGTTTTTCAAGCAGATATCCCCTTGGAGCGTGCAGAAGGTGAAACCGAACCCACCTACTCCGATCCAAGCGGTAACCTTGTCGATGAATTAGTTTGGAAGAAACTTGAGTCGCTCGGTATCCCCACCTCGGAGATTTGTGATGACAGCACCTTTTTAAGACGAGTCACACTCGATCTTGCTGGACGCTTACCAACACTTGAAGAAATTACATCTTTTCAAGGCAATCAAGATTCCAACAAACGCAATGCGTTGATCGAGCGATTATTAGCAAGTAAAGACTACGCTGATTACTTCGCTGGCAAGTGGAACTCAATTCTTCGCAACCAACGAACCGGTGGCGGCTTAAAATTTGCCTCCATGGCATTTCATGAATGGATTCGTGAGAGCATTTTCCAAAACCAACCTTACGATCAATTTGTTCGAGACATCGTGGCGGCATCGGGAAGCGTAGCTAGTCATCCGCCGGTGGTTTGGTATCAGCAAGTGCCTGACACCAATCAGCGAATTGAAGACGCGGCGCAGTTGTTCTTGGGACAGAGAGTGCAATGTGCTCGCTGCCATCACCATCCATATGAGAAATGGAGCCAAGCCGATTACGCTCAACTCTCCGCCTTCTTTACGACCGTCAGTAAAAAGAACCTCGGTGATCCAACAGAACCTAGCTTCTTTGCTCGAATTGGTGGAGCAACGGCTCGCGACCCAAGTTCCGGACAAAACCTAGTTCCTGCTGGGCTCGATTCGGAAGACATGCAGATCGCACCTTACGAAGATCCACGCGAAGCTTTTGCGAGTTGGATGACGGATCCTGAAAATCCTTTCTTCGCGAAAGCGTTGGTAAACCGCTACTGGAAGCATTTCATGGGGCGAGGTCTGGTGGAACCCGAAGATGACCTGCGCGTCACCAATCCACCTTCTAACCCTGAGCTAATTGAGGGTATGGCTGAGCACTTTGTTCGTTATGGATTCGACACCAAGGAATTGATTCGATTAATTGTCCAATCAAAAACCTACCAACTCTCAAGCAATGCGAAACCGAGGAACCTTGGTGACAAACGCAGCTACTCTAGGTACTACCCCAAGCGACTTCAGGCCGAAGTTTTACTCGACGCGATTGATCGGGTCACACTTAGCCCAACTCATTTTTCCGGGGTACCCACGAGCATGCGTGCGGTTGCTTTACCGGACACCAGTTTTGACTCTTACTTCCTAACGGTCTTTGGACGTCCGCAGTCGAGTACCGCATGCGAATGCGAGCGTTCTCAAGAAGCGAATCTATCGCAGAGTCTCCATCTGCTGAATTCAGAGGAGATTCAAGCAAAACTTTCTGCTGATGGAGGGCGTGCTGCTCAATTAGCTGAAGATCAAAGGGATGATGCACAGAAGATTAACGAACTGTATCTCGTTGCATTTGGACGTCAGCCAGATGAAGTGGAACATCAAGCTTCGATGAGCTACGTCTCATCAAAGGAGAACAAGAGGGAGGCTTACGAAGATTTAATTTGGTCCCTCATCAATTCGAAAGAGTTTCTCTTCAACCATTGAACCTCATCGCCGCTGTTTCCTTATTGGTTCCAATTGACTCGTAACCTTAGAGCCGAGCGAGCTCTCTTTCCACTTCCCTAGCCATCAGCTCCATGGATCACAAACAAACGAGACTAGGCTTCAACGGTGGCCGAACGAAAAACCAGTTTGGTTTGACTCAGTTCCTGATCATCGGATTGACCTCGCTGTTTCATCTTGCCGGCTCGACAGCTACCTATGGGCAAGTGGAACCAACTCAACTCTTATCGCTCTCCCATACCGGTGGACAGAAGGGAACCAGCTTCCAAGTCCGTTCGGAAGTTGGCAACCACTTAATCGAAGTGGATCAATTGATTTTTTCGCATCCTGAGATTCGAGCCGAGGTGGTCACCGAGAATCCACGACCTTTCTCGGAAGAGAGGGTTAAGCAATTTGGAAACTTCACCGTTTCAATTCCAAACACTCTTGCTGCGGGACGTTATGAGGCACGAGCATTTGGACGCAATGGACTTTCGAATCCTCGCGCCTTTCTTGTCACCGATCAGCCCCATCAATCCCCCGCTGCTGTCAGCCATCAACTCGACACGCCAACCGATTTACCTCTAGAACATTTCAGCCATGCGGATGCAACAGCTGCCGCGATAGATTACTACAAGATCCAACTACAAGAACCAGCAAGAGTGAGAGTGGAGATCATCGCACAGCGACTTGATTCCAGGATGATACCGAGTTGTAAGATTCTTGATTCATCCGGTCATCAACTGGCAAGTGCTAGAGGAGCGGACGGTGTTGATGTCTCTTGGATTTCAGCCGATCCCTTACCAAGCGGGATTTACTTGATTGCGATAAATGATTTCATTTATCGCGGTGGCACGGATTATCACTATCAGGTGATCGCGAGTGTGAACCCTGAACTATTGGTACTTGGTGATTCAGAAGCTAGTCAGGGAAAACTGCCTGCGGTGTGGGCCTCGAGGGCGGCCTCCACACTCTTGGCTGATGACAATGGATTTCGCCGTCCCGGTGTCCCAGAAAACGCTTCAGAGCAGTCGGGCTCAGGCGACACACCTACCTCGTCAATTGAGTTACCACATCTCAGCCGTCGTGTTTTCACAGGAGACGCATCAAAACAAGACTTTGAGTTCGCTGCCGAAAAAGGACAGACGATCGCGGTGGAAGTCACTGCAGATCGAGTCGGACAACCCACCGATGGACGTGTTTTGATTCAACGCGTTGAAGTCCAACAGGATACGTCACCTAAACTCCACGATGTGGCGAACCTCGATGACAGCCAAGGTGTTTCCGATGGTGCAATGAATCTCATCTCCAAAGACCCTGCTGGGATATTCACCGCTCCAGAGACATCCCAATACTTAATTTCCGTACGCGATCTGGACATCGGGAAAACGCTTCAGGATCAAAAGTCTTTTTATGTTCGCATCGGTACACCTCAGCCAACTTTCGACTTGATTGCTTACCGACCTTTTTCGCACAGCGATCTAAACCAATCGCAACCCACCGGTTCACGCTTACATCGTGGCGGTACCGAAATTCTTCGTGTGATGGCGATTCGCAAGGATGGATGGAGTGGAGCGATTCAAGTCCGTTGTGAGGGACTACCTGAGGGTGTGCGAGCTTCTGAGGTCCGAATTGAAGCAAATCAAAACTTCGCTCAAATTGCTCTCACGGCTGATCCTAACGCAGCAAAATCAGTGAATCCCATTGAGCTCATCGGACGTAGCGATGATGGAACTGTCGAACGACGTGCAGTTCCCGCGGTCATTCAGTGGGGTAAAGGCGCCGGTCGTGATTTCATCCAAACACGGTTGACCGACTCACTTTGGCTGTCAGTTTCTGAGCTCGACGAAATCCAACTTACAGCACAGCTAGGAACGGCTGAGACGGTTGAGGTGAAAAAAGGGGAAGCTGTCAAAATCCCGGTCAAGCTCGGGCGACAAGAGGGTGGCAAAGCAGCAGTGGTGGCCAGAGCACGGCACTTCCCACCGGGTATCAAAACTGCGGATCTGACGATTCCCGCGGAAAATAACGAAGGTGAGATTGAAATCAAGTCAGAAGCGTCCGCGGTAGCAGGAACTTATTCGCTGTGGATGCAAGTCGAAACTAAAATCAAGGTACAACCGAATCCTCAGGCAATCGAGCGTGCTCAGGCTTACCGAGACCTGCTTCAAAAAGAACTCGATAATGCTGGAGACGAGGGAAATGCCGAGTCAATCAAGGCGGCAATCACTGAGGCTGACAAAGCGGTCGAGGCCGCAAAGAATGCCTCCAAGGAAAAAGAAATCACCGTTTTTCTACCCACTAACACCGTGAATCTTCGCGTCATCGATCCATGATTCGAATCATCCCCAGCTTACTGTTCCTTCCAGTCCTATTTTCATCAATTGTGACTTCGGCACAGGATCTCCCCATTCCAATAGCGGAGATCCAACGAGATTCCGAGGTAGATTTCTCAAAAGAAATCATGCCCATTCTGAAACGGAACTGTCTCGCTTGCCACCACGAAAAAGAAGCTGAAGGTGGCTTGATCCTCGAGACCATCGAAGCAATCCATCAAGGTGGAGACAGCGGGTCAAGTCTCGATCTTAATAGTCCCGTTCAAAGTTTGCTTCTAACGAGGACCACAGGAGAAGAAGAACCGCTGATGCCACCCGAGGACAATGCAGTGGGTGCAAAGACCTTGACTCCAGAAGAACTCGGCCTGATCAAAAGGTGGATCGAACAAGGAGCTAAGGGGAGTGAGATGCTTGCTGAAAAGATTCAGTGGCAGGAGATCCCTGAATCGATCAAGACCTCGTTCGCGGTCGCGATGTCACCAACAGGTCAGTTCGCGGTTGTTGGTAGAGGGAACCGCACCCAGGTGATCCCGCTCAGTGAGGCAGGGGACGCCGGCACTACAAACGAAACGGAAACTCCCACTCAGATCACCAATCTCATTGATCCTGCAGTCCCCGGAGATAACGCAACACATGTTGACCTCGTGCAATCGATTACCATCGCGCCCGATGGGCAGAGAATTGCAACGGGTGGATTTAGAACGGTCAAATTGTGGAAACAAGTTACCAGACCTCTCTCCGAAAAGGTCAATACACTGTTGGGAGCGAGCGGACTGATTGCATTGAACGCGGATCAAACCGTTGCAGCATGGGTCAACCCACTCGGAGACATTGAGACTTGGAACCTCGCAGAGGGTTCATTAACCCAAACTCTGAGTGGTCACGCTGACAAGGTCAGTGCCTTAGCTTGGTTTTCATCGACGCAGATCATCAGCGCAGACACATCAGGCAGGATTATTCTTTGGAACGTGGCAGATGGAAGCATTCAAACACAATTGCAGTCCAAGGTTTCGATTCAGAAGATGTCAATCTCCGGCGACGGAAACCTGATCGCTGTCGTTTCAATTTCGGGAAATCTGCACCGCGGATCGATTGATGCGGAAACAAATCAGGTCAACATTTCCGACACACCCGTAGATGGATTCGCCACAGTCTCCGATGCGAAATTTCTCGATGCCGCGAACTTGGTGATTTGTGATAAAACGCAGCATGCTTCAATCCTGAATCAAGAAAACCAAGTCGCTCGAAAGATCGACCATGGATCGCCCATTACGACAATCGCTCTTTCCAAAACCCTTAAGCAACTCTTCACCGGCGGGGTAAACGGAGTCACTCGCTCGTGGAATCTTGAAACAGGCGATCCCATCCTCACCCTTCAATCGGATCCTCAAAGCCAACTGCTCCTCGCCTACAAAGAGGGCGACTCAACAAGGCAGAATCAAAAAGTTGATCGACTGACAAAGCAAACTGAAGAACTTGAAAAGCGTCTAAAAAGTGAGAACGAAGTCCTCGCGAAGGCCACCGAAGAACAAACCAAGGCGAAAACAGCTTTAGATGAAAAAGAGAAAAGTAGAGCGGATGCGGCCCAGTTAGTGGCAGCGACTGAATCGATGATCCAAGCCGCTCAAACGGCTGTCGCCGACGCAGAGAAAATCACGACCGAATCGCAAAAGTTGCTCTCCGAAGCCACGGCCAAGTCTGAAGTCATAGCAACTGAACTTGCGGCCGAAACTGTTCAGCTTGAGTCGGCCAGTCAAACCGTTACATCGCTCAAAGCGGATCTTGCAGCGATGCAAGAAAAGCTAAAACAAGCAGAAAGTGTCGCGTCAGAAATCCAAAAGAAAGTCGATGCGAAAAAGGAGTCTTTGGAGCAGGTGAAACAGCAAGCCTCAATGGCCCAGACTCAAATCGATACCGCGGCCAAAACGATGACCGACTCCAAAACAGCCATCGAAAAAGGCACAAAGGACCTCGAGTCCCAAAAGAAGAACCTAGAAAAAACCGAGGAGGAAAAGTCCAAAAGTGAAGCGGATTTAGCGAAACGACAGCAGGCTTTCGAAACCGCCAAGGAAGCACAGAACCGCGCCGAGAAGGCGATCCCAGAACACCAATTAGTGATCGCTGCAGAAACGCGTGAAAAGGAACGAATCGCTGCGGATCTCGAGAAGACAAAATCAAGTCTCAACAGTACTGACCATCAACTTGCCGCAATCGCTGTGAACCCATCTTCGACCTCGGTTGCAACGCTTCACCATGATCAGTCTGTCCGGATTTATGATCTGAAGTCCGGGAAGGCTGCGATGAAATTCTCCGCACAGGTCAATTCTGTCACTGCAAACTCAATCGGATTGTGCTGGCTCGGAGCGGAAGTGGTTGCTTTCGGTAACCAACAGCCCTCTCAAGCTTGGAATACTCAGCAGCGATGGCAGCTCGAGCGAACGATTGGATCACCCGATGATGCGAGTATCCTTAGTGACCGCGTGACCGCCATGGACTTCCGAAACGATGGTCTCAGCCTCGCCATTGGATCAGGCTCGCCCAGTCGCGCTGGCGAGGTCAAAGTTTTCAGCGTTGAGACTGGGAGATTGATTCGAGACTTCGGTGACGTTCACAGTGATTCGGTACTTGGCCTGCGATTCTCCCCACGAGGTGGCATGATTGCGTCAGCCGCGGCGGACAAAACCGTTCGCTTATTGGACTTGGCCACGGGCAAGGCAAAGCGTTCCCTAGAAGGTCACACCCATCATGTCTTAGCGATCGCGTGGCAAGACGATGAACAAACCCTCGCATCGGCTAGTGCCGACAAAACGATCAAAATCTGGGACATCGACACCGGTGAACAACGTCGAACGATCACTGGCTTTGGTAAAGAGATCACGGCAATCGATTACGTCTCAGCGACCAATCAACTGATCACCGCTTGTGCCGACGGTCAAGCGAGACTGTACGACACATCAAATGGAAAATCACTCCGAAGCTTCAACGCGAGCGGAGACTTTCTTTATTCACTCTCCCTTTCCCTCGATGGCAAGCAACTACTCGCATCGGGGCAAAGCGGCGTACTGCGATTGTGGAACGTTGACGATGGCAAACTGATCAGCGAATGGAAGTAGCCTGTTGACCGCATGAACTCGAACTGAACTTGCTTACGCACCGATCAGTTTTGAAATCATTTTCCCTTCGTTCACCGTAGGTCGCTCCAGTCGGCCTTGGTAGTTGTAACTCAGTTCCAAGCGATCGAGTCCCATGAGGTGAAGGATACTCGCGTGGATGTCATGAACGTGTGCACGTTCTTCGACCGCGTAAAGACCGAGGTCGTCCGTAGCGCCGATGACCTGCCCACCTTGCACGCCTCCACCCGCCATCCACATGGTAAAACCGGTCGGGTTATGATCTCGACCGTCACCCTTCTCGCTCATGGGTGTTCGACCAAACTCTCCACCCCAAACAACCAGCGTCTCATCCAATAATCCGCGTCGTTTTAAATCGGAGAGTAAAGCGGCGATGGGTTGATCTACAGCGCCGCAGTATTTCGTATGGTTTGACTCAATACCCGAGTGTGCATCCCATCCACTACCAGTGCCGCTGTAGAGTTGAATGAAGCGAACGCCACGTTCGACCATTCGGCGAGCAAGCAGGCAGATCTTACCGAAGTCAGCTGTTTTCTTATCATTCAGCCCGTATAGTTCCTGAGTCTCCGCGGTCTCGCTCGCAAGGTCAACCGCTTCGGGAGCAGCCGACTGCATGCGATAAGCTAGCTCGTACGATTCAATCCGTGCTTCAAGATCCGACACATTTGGAAGCCTCGCCGCATGCTGTTGATTGATTTGCCTAATCAAATCCAGCTTTCGCAGCTGCCTTGCTTCGTCCACTCCTTTTGGGAGCTGAAGGTTTGCAATCGCCTCGCCACTAGCGTTATCGCCGACTGGGGTTCCCTGATAGGTCGCCGGCAAGAAACCCTGCCCCCAACTTCGGACTCCGTTTGTACCGGCGCTCCGTTTGTCTTTCATGACCACAAAGGCAGGTAGATCTTCGTTTTCGGTCCCCAGACCGTACGAGACCCAAGCACCGAGTGAGGGTCGTCCTCCGAGTGTGCTTCCGGTATTCATCAAATTGCAGCCACCGGAGTGATTAATGCCTTCGCCATAGCAAGATCGAATGACCGCGAGCTGATCTGCATGTTGGGCGACATGAGGAAACCAGTCACTGATCTCCAAACCACTCTCACCGTAACGTGCCCACTTCCGTTTCGTTGGAAGCAAAGGTGCATTCTTTTCACCCATCGCGGTGAGGGGTTCACGAAAACTACTCGGAAGCGGTTGTCCCGCGAGTTCATTGAGTAATGGTTTTCGGTCAAACGTATCGAGTTGACTTGGCCCCCCCTCCATGAACAGAAAGATCACACTCTTTGCGGTTGCCGAGTGGTGCCCGTTGGGTGCTGCAACAAACCTCGCGGCCTCAGCAGACTGAGCCAATAGACCTGAGAGCGCCAGTGCACCAAAACCACCCCCAGCGTTGGCAAAAAATTCACGCCGATTGACTGGGACTGCGTGATGCGGAACGCCAACCGATTGGCAAAGACTTGAAGATTCTTTTCTTATCATTTTGCTCAATCGATAAAGAGGAAGGCGTTACTGTTGATCAAAATATGACAAACGTCGACTTGCCCTTGATCACCGGACTGTGCCAGTGGAGAAAGCAGTTTTTTCATATCCTCGGTCGCCGGCAAACCCGCAATGACTCGATGAGCTCGGTCAACAAAAGCTTCGGCAAATGTACCGGTCGACGCTGGGTCTGCTTGAATCTCCGAGCGAATCCGAGATGC
The DNA here is from genome assembly GCA_938045805.1 of uncultured Rubripirellula sp. Classification (GTDB taxonomy): domain Bacteria; phylum Planctomycetota; class Planctomycetia; order Pirellulales; family Pirellulaceae; genus Rubripirellula. The sequence goes on from CALIBL010000083.1 coordinate 14,134, forward strand.
AAATTGACTCGCTACTCCGATCACTCGAGAACTATTCATCATCATCAAAGACTGCGGAGCAGTCGTCGTGACATCTCGCTTAGCCGTTCCCACCAAGCCCGGTGGCGTGTCCAAGGCAGTCAATATTTCATCAACCGAATTTCTCATGCGGCGAAGGTAGAGCGACCTTCGCGGCCCTGTCCCCGAAATTGCAGGCCCACCGAACTCATAGTTCAGGCGATCCATTGCAACAAGGAGCGTATCGCGATACTGCTCCGCATCCACCCGCCGCACGGTGCGATGCCAAAGCAGACGATTACTGGGATCAACCTTCATGGCTTGATCCATGAGCGAGTTATCGGAAGACTGTCGGTACGTTTCGCTCATCACGATCTCGCGTTGCACTGATTGAATGTCCCAACCGGAATCGATCAGTCTTGATGCCAAGTAATCCAACAGATGTGGATGCGACGGTTTTTTGCCAAGCTGCCCAAAGTCATTGGGGCTGTCGACAAGTCCAGTACCAAAGTGATATTGCCATAACCGATTCACCATCACTCGAGCAGCAATCGGGTTATCGTCCGACACAATCCACTCCGCCAACGCCATCCGTCGACCGGAAGAGCCAGTCGATTCACTCGGTGGCTGACACTCAAGCGATGCACCACCAAAAAGTTCCGGAGCCCCTGGTAGAAACTCGCGGCCCGAAGATCGGCCGGGCAACCGAGTCGGCTGAATTTCACCGTCTGCATCACGAATCGACATCAATTCAGCGGGTGAATAGGGGTTCGCACCCAACTGGTCGAGTTTCTTGAGCACCTCTTCGCGGCGAGCAAAACGTTCATCGCCCAATTTACTTTTTGAGCGAGTTCCCGAGATACCCTCCTCAAAATATTGCCGACCCACAAGATAGGCCATCTGGTTTTCATACGCTGAACGCTCCTCAGGTGACTTGTCGTACATCGCCTGAAGTTCGGTGGTAAATTTACTCACCACCGACATGCCAAGTTGATGAATATCCTCACCCTCGACCTCCTCGAGTTCGGTGAGAAGCCGTTTCACCTCCGCCTGTTGGTCCTCACTTAGATTTAGCTCACCTTTCCAATCATTGAAGAATACCGGCTCAAAAACACTCCTCATCCGGTAGTAATCGCTTCGAGGAATGGGATCAAACTTATGATCATGGCACTTCGCGCAAGCTAAACCGGTAGCGAGAAAAACATCGGCGGTCACATCGGTGAGTTCATCCACGATGTTTTGCCACTGTCCTTCAGCATCGCGTTGGTTGTATTCGTAGATCCCCAACCTCAAAAACCCGACCGCCGCTAGGGCCTCCTCATTGCTCGGTTGGTATTCATCGCCAGCGACTTGCCATTTGACAAATTGATCGTATGGCATTGAATGATTAAAGGCGTCGACTACAAATTGCCTGTAACGCCAAGCCTGCGGTCGGTAGGCATCAGCACGCCAGCCATCTGAATCGGCGTATCGAACGAGATCAAGCCACAATCTAGCCATCCGTTCGCCGTAAGCTGGGTTCGCGAACAGGTCATTCACCAACCTCTGGTACGCACCTGGGCGTTGATCCTTTTCAAAATTCTCGACCGCTTCGGGGCTAGGCGGAAGGCCAGTTAAATCATACGAGAGTCGACGGATCAATCGTGCGCGATCCGCTGCTGGTGCACGTTGTAATCCCACCTCTACTAATTGTTCATCAATGTATCGATCGATGAGCTGTTGAGAATGAGCAGAAGCAAGATCGCCTCGTGGAAGCGAAGGGTCCAGTGGCTGAGCTGCCCACCATTGTTTAATTCTTTCCTGAAGATCCTCTTCGGTCGTCGCTTCTGCACCTTTGTGCTGCGGCCAAACCGCGCCGTTTTCAACCCAAAGCTCCAGTATCGCAATATCTTCCTTGCTCAACTTCGACTTAGGTGGCATCTCGAGTTCTTCATACCGGACTGCACTGATTAATAGGCTGCCGTTTGGATCTCCGGGAGTAATCGCCGCACCACTGTCTCCACCGAGTATCAAATTTTGGTGATGGTCGACACGAAGGCCACCTTCGGATTTATCCCCAGAGTGACACTCAAAACAATGCTCAGCCAAGAGGGGCCGAACTTTCGTTTCGAAGAAGATAGCGGCGTCGGAATCAGAAGAGATCTCATCAGCCGATGTTGGACAACAGACCGCAATCAACAACGTGATCACAGCTGCAATCTTGCGACCCAAACGTGATTTGAAAAGCAATGTCATCTGCCAACACAATATTGAGGTCTGGAGCAAAGGCGAATGAAGCATCCGCAATCTGTCAGATTAGAGTAGTTGAGCCCAAGAATCAAAGTATTTTCCAAGAGCCAATTCCTCACGAACAAGGCTGCTACGATTCAGATCTGCGTGCCACCTGTCGCTTCGTCATCAGCAACTGAACCGCATCGTAGACCGCATGAGCAAAAATTGGGATCAACAGATTTTCCGACCAAATGAGCAAACCGCCAAAATACAGCCCCATTAATGCGGCGAGAAAAATGTACATCTTCGTGATGGGATGAAAAAAACCAAAAACCAACGAAGAAAGACCCAAAGCAATCCAAGCCGGGTCAACTGGCACACCGAGATTGATCAGCCCCTGATCGATCCACCCCATTAGCCAGCCACGAAAGAGTAATTCCTCACCAACTCCCGCGCAAAGACTGATGGTCAACAACTCAGGGACCCGAAGCCGCACCAATGCTCCAATCATCTGATCGTCGCTTAGCTTTTCGAGCTCTTGGATCGGCCCCCAAGGAATTCGCCGAACCGCTTCGATGAAAATGAGCATGGGCACCGCGGCAAGCGTCCCCTTCCAAATACCCTCGATGATCGGTTGCAAATCATCAAGATTCCAGGCGGGGATGAATTCTCGAGCAGATGGACCTAACGCCCATCCAAGGGCAATTGCGACGACAGCGAGTGCCGTTTCGAATAAAACCGCGGTGACAAAAACCTCATCCGGCGATTGTTCTAGTTGCTCGCTGCTGGGATCAGACATCGAAAATGCAGGTCTATTTTGAATGGATCAGTGGACGGGGAAGTGTACCGAGTAGGGCAAAGGATGACCATTGACACTGGGATGAAGTCACCCGAAATCCCGTAGATGGTTGAATCTCGCACCCAATGGGAGAATCAAATGGCAACAAGCTCATGCGTTTCTTGGAAGTAGAGATTCCAGAAAGCGTATTCCGCCGATAGGCTGTGGTGACGATGCGTTCAGTTGAGTCAGTAATTTGGTGTAGCGACGTCTCAGGATGTCCTGAATTCGATTGCAACCTCCCGTTTGTGGCCCCGATTCTCCGTCCCCCGAAATGACCTTGAAGTCCCAGTGTCTCATCAGCTTTGGCAGCAATTTAGGCAGTCGTGACTGCCTGATCGCTGAAGCTGCGAGGATCATTTCAAAGATTGACCTCGTTGAATCCATGGAGACGAGCAGACTCTTTGAGACGCCCCCGATTGGTGGCCCCTCGGGTCAAGAACCGTTCCTCAATGCGGTGGCAGCATTTGAAACAACGGGAACTGCTCGAGAAATCCTCGAAATGCTCCAAGAAGTTGAACAAAGGCTGGGCCGAGAGCGGAAACGGCGATGGGACGCCAGATCGATTGACTTAGATGTCGTCCTCCACGGAGAACTGGTCGGTGGTGGAACAGGGTTGATCGTTCCCCACCCCCGATACACGGCGAGGCAGTTTGTTTTGCGGCCAGCCTGCGACGTTGCGTCTCACTACCGCGACCCACGGTTCGGCTGGACGATTGCTGAACTCACCGCACACCTGAATTCCGCTCCGCCTTCGATCGCTCTTACAGGTGGCAACGAAGCTTTGCGTGAGGAAATGTGCCAAAAACTCAACCAGCAGCATGGAATCGTGACGTTCACCTCGACTGAAGAGTTTGAGGCGTTCAGCTCCAACGAATCATCCCCCGGGCTTTCAGAGGAAAAAGAGGTTCTGGCTGACGCACAAAAACTAAACGAGCCAACGCCAGCGACAAATCGCCACACCTCAGTAAGCAGCCCACAAAGTGGAATTTCAACAGATAACCACCAAGACCCGATTAATCCGCAAGGCAGCCGGCAAAGCGGCCGAAAACTCCTAGGGGATGCGCCATGGGTGAGCAGCTTTGTGCCCAACATCCAGCATGCCCAAGGAAAGGGCTCGAGAACCTCAAACTTGAGTCCAACGCGAACTGAAAGCAATCCGTTGATCCCTCGATTGATCGGTCGGATCCAAGTCAGCACCACCGACTCCCCCTGGCCAGCACCCCACCAAATGTGGCCCTCGGGATGGAACTGGCCGGAATATCGCCTTGAAATCAACGATAGAAACTGGGCCGTCTCGGAACTGTTTTCTGCACTCGATTCAATGCGTTGCCCGGTCCGTCCGATCACCGAAGACGGGAACTGGTGGACTTAGACTGAATACGCAGTCGGAATGCTGCGACACAATGTCGCTGAATTTCTTGCTGCCATTGCCAGTTAGCACCATCAAACATCATACTGTGCTTCACGTGTCGTCGTGAGGCGATCCATTTTTCATTTGATACTAGCACGTTAGAAATGGGCCTCGACTTGATCGGAGGCCGATCCAAATCATGCAACGTTTTCTGTTTCCTCGCTGGACCAATCCGCTCGTCGGCCTTTTGTTAGTCGCTGGGGCGGCGGGAGCGGTGTTTGCCGGCGCAATGGGCGGTTTGATCACTGATCCACAAACGCTCAACGTCGGCTATCAGCCTGAGCAGCCAGTGCCGTTTAGTCACGCGATTCATGCCGGACAGCTCAAACTCGATTGTCGCTACTGCCACAACACGGTCTTTGACGCAGCACATGCCGCAGTGCCTCCGACAGCGACCTGTATCAACTGCCACAGTCCGGCCAATGATCAAGGCATCACCGCACTCGCAGCGGTTCATGCGGAGAACCCAAAGCTTGAGCCGATCCATGAAAGCTGGCTTGAGGGCCGAAGCGTGGGATGGAAACGAATCCACAATCTTCCCGAGTTCGTGTACTTCAACCATGCAGCACACGTGAACTCGGGCGTCAGCTGCAAAAGCTGCCACGGCCGAATCGACCAAATGGAAGAAGTGTACCAAGCGAAAGAACTTTCCATGGCTTGGTGCATCGAATGCCACCGCAACCCTGAACCACACCTGAGACCTGTTGATAAGGTGACCCAGCTTGATTGGGAGCCAAAGGATGCTGACGGTGAGGAACTTACTTCAGCGCAGAGACAGGAGTACGGAGCCAAGCTGAAAGAGGAAAAACACATCAATCCTCAAGTTCACTGTGCGGTTTGCCACCGCTAGTTCCGCAACAAGCCTCAGTCTTTCGCGACAACATGATTCGTGATTGACTGAGGTGGTGACCGGTTTTCGTAATTCGTGACCGGCACAACCGATTATTGAATTCATTTTCCCGACGTCCCTTCACTCATCCTTTCGATATGACCCCCAACGACTCGGCATCTTCTTCATCTTCGAAGTCTGGAAAGCCATCGTACTGGCGAAGCCTCTCGGAATTGCGCGGAAGCGAAGCTTTCGATCAATATCTCGATCGTGAATTCCCAGTTGCTGCATCGGAATTTCCCGAGGGCGTATCACGCCGCCGCTGGATGCAATTGATGGGCGCCTCCCTCGCTTTCGCGGGGGTTGCTGGCTGCCGATACCCCGAAGAGACAATCGAACCGTTTGTGATTCGCCCTGAGGGACGAGTTCCGGGAGAAGGTTATCAACGAGCGACCAATTTTGAACTCGCAGGTCGGGTCTACAACCTCTTGATCTCATGCGTCGATGGACGTCCGTTGAAGATCGAGCCCAACACCGAACACCCAAGTGGGGTCGGTACCGATTCCTACTCGCAAGCATCAATCTTAGGTCTTTATGACCCTGACCGCGCCCGAGACGATGAAGGTTTCCTGCTTCGCAACTCAAAGGAAGAAAACCGCAGTTACGTTAGCGACTGGTCGGAATTCAACGAATACTTTGGTGGCATTCTTAGCGGTGCCGAGAAAGGATCGGGACTTGCGATCGTCTTTGAGTCGACCCGGTCACCTTCGGTGGCTCGCATGCTCAAAGCGGTCAAAAATCGATTCCCCGAAGCGACCTTTTGCCGATACGACAGCGTCAATGGTGATGCCATGCGGCAAGCCACAACCAAAGTCCTCGGAGTCGCTTCCCGACCAGCCTACGACTTGGCCTCAGCTGAAATCGTTGTTGCGATCCAAGCAGACATCCTTGGCAATGACAGCGGGATGCTCAACAACGCATCCGGGTTCGCGAAGCGTCGCGATCCGCTTGCAGAAAATGGCATGAACCGCCTTTACGTCGTCGAAGGTGGTTACACAAGCACTGGGGCGTCGGCCGACACCCGGCTTGCCTTGGCACCGAGTCAAATGACTGCTTTTCTGGCTGAACTTGGGCGGCGTGTTGCAGCAATCCAAGGCGGTCAAGCTCACCAGCATGGCGATGATCAACAAGCATTTGATGAACTACCGGCTGGGCAACGTCTCGAACGATTCCTTGATGTGCTCGCGCATGACATCGCAGAAAAAGCAGATAAGACAGTAATCGTCGTCGGCGAGCAGTTAGGTGCCGAAAGCATTGAAGCGGGCATTCGCATGAACCAAACGCTTGGTTCATTGGGAACGTTGCAAAACTTCTATCCATTACCGGACGCTGAACTAGCCGACACCGTCTCGCTTCGCGACCTATCGACAAAAATGACCGCAGGAGAGGTGAACAGCCTTGTCGTCTTGGATGGCAATCCCGTCGTCACTTCGCCAGGCGATGTAGATTTTGCTTCGGCGATTTCCAAAGTTGAAAATTCTGTCTATGCAGGTCTATACAACGACGAAACCGGAGCACTGTGCAATTGGTCGGTTCCGTTGACTCATCCTCTCGAAGGATGGGGCGACACCGTCAATGACAACGGGTTCTATGGAATTGGCCAACCTCAGATCTTGCCGTTGCTAGGCGGGAAAGATGTCGTCGAATTCCTTGCAATGATTGCTGGTGAAACGAATACGGATTCGCAATCCATCCTACGCCGAACTGCCGACACCATTGCTGGCGAGGGTCTTAGCGACCGACAGTGGCGACAATTACTTCACGACGGATATTCGTCGGAACTTGCGGTTGATGCCATCGAGATTGCTCTTCAGGGTGAAGGGGCTTCGATTGCGGACAGCCCAGTGGCCACCACCGACGTGGATAAGGACAACACAGAAATCATCTTTGCACCGGCTGATGGTCTTTACGATGGCCGTTTCGCCAACAACGGTTGGCTCCAAGAAATGCCTCAGGCACTGACCAAGCTGAGCTGGGATAACGCGGCTGTCATGAGTCCGCTAACTGCAGCGGCTCTGGAAATTGAACATGGGCAGTTCGTTGTTCTCACGGTAAACGAAGAAAAAGTGGCTCTGCCTGTCTACGAGATGCCCGGCTGTGCAGCTGGTGTGATCACCACCACGCTAGGTTACGGACGTACTCGGGCTGGCTTGGTTGGCGGACACGAGATTGAAGGTATCGAAATCATTGGTACCGATGTTTCACCCATTCGTACATCAGACACCCCGTCAATCGCTTACGGTGTCAAAGCACGTCGTCGACTTGATCGCTACGAGCTATCAACCACTCAAGACCACTGGGCAATCGACGAAGGTGGCCGAGAGGAGACCGAGACGCGTAGCTTCACGCTTGTTCGTGAAGGCACAGCCGCACTACTGGCTCAGAATGATGGGTTTGTCGACGACAAGGGTCCACACGTGCCCAAGGTTGGTGCGAGCGGATCGCCGTGGAAAGAACCGATTAACGAAATCGAGGAAAGAAACGAAAAAGAGGGCAATCCTGTACCCCAGTGGGGCATGTCGATTGACCTTTCCAAGTGCACTGGCTGTAGCGCTTGCGTTGTAGCTTGCCAAAGCGAAAACAACGTTCCGATCGTGGGTCGCGAGCAGGTGCTAAACAGCCGCGAAATGCATTGGTTGCGTGTTGACCGTTACTTCCAAGGCGACGAAGAAAACGCGGACATCGTTCAACAGCCCGTTGCCTGCATGCACTGTGAAACGGCTCCTTGTGAGCAAGTTTGCCCAGTGGCTGCCACCGTGCATACCGACGAAGGCATCAATGCGATGGCGTACAACCGATGCATCGGAACTCGCTATTGTGCGAACAACTGTCCGTTCAAAGTTCGTCGCTTCAATTACTTTAACTACAACGAAGACATCGGGACGGGTTACGGCTGGAACGCTTTCCCAGGCAACATTGAAAGTGCCAATCGAAAGCTCCAAGCCTTGGTAATGAACCCCGAAGTTACCGTTCGCGGTCGCGGTGTGATGGAAAAATGCACCTACTGCGTACAGAGAGTGGAATCGGCGAAGATCACCGCACGCAAGGAAGGTGGTCGAGAAATCCGGGACGGCGACGTTGTTACCGCTTGCCAATCGGCATGTCCAACCAAGGCTATCGAATTTGGAAACATCGCTGATAGCGAATCAGCCGTAGCAAAGAGCCACAAACTACCTCACAGCTACGGAATGCTTTCACAACTTAATGTGAAGCCGAGAACTGAGTATCTCGCTCGCATTCGAAACACTCCTAGCCGCCTGATGACGCTCAAGCAGATCGAAGATCTCGAAACGCTCAAAGGTCACGCTCATCATGGTCACGGAGATGACGACCACGGCCACGATGATCATGGTCATGACGACCACGGGAGCCATGACACGGCTGCGCACGCCGAAACTCATGATGATCGCGGTCACGAAGAGACACCTCACAGCGAAGCCGAAGCAACTGCATCGGAATAAGGAAAACTGCAAACGCAGTTTACGTAGATAACATCACCCATTCATTGCCATCTGAACCCTGAATCCCTATGTCACTTGCCATTCCCAACGGACTGGACAACTCCGTCGAACAACCTGGCCAACGAGCACCGTTGGTCTTGGGAGACACGACCTATCACGACATCACCGAATCGGTTTGTCAGGTCGCCGAACGAAAACCGAGCACCAGTTGGGTGATTGGCTTTCTTGTTTCATTCGCACTGTTGCAATGGCTCACTGTCTGCATCCTTTACCTGATTTACACCGGTGTCGGTGTTTGGGGTAACCGCGCGCCGATCTTCTGGGGTTGGCCGATCGTGAACTTTGTTTTCTGGGTCGGGATTGGTCACGCAGGAACTCTGATTAGTGCCATCCTTTTCCTATTCAGACAGGAATGGCGAACAAGTATTAACCGAGCAGCCGAGGCGATGACGATCTTTGCGGTCGCCTGTGCGGGTACCTTCCCAGGTATTCACGTGGGTCGAGCATGGTTGGCGTATTGGTTGGCTCCGTATCCAAGTTTGAATCTCTGGATGTGGCCACAATTCCGTAGCCCACTTTTGTGGGACGTTTTCGCGGTCAGCACCTACGGAACCGTTTCGCTGCTTTTCTGGTACATGGGTATGGTGCCTGACTTGGCAACATTCCGAGACCGATCAAAAAACAAATTCAGACGAATGGCTTATGGGATTCTGTCCCTCGGTTGGTCTGGTTCATCTCGGCATTGGATGCGTTACGAGAAAGCCTATGCGTTGCTCGCGGCATTCGCAGCACCGCTGGTTCTATCGGTTCATACCATCGTTTCGTTTGACTTCGCGGTCTCCCAGGTTCCCGGTTGGCACACCACCATTTTCCCACCTTACTTTGTGGCCGGTGCGATCTTCAGTGGTTTCGCCATGGTGCTCACGCTGATGATTCCAGCGAGAAAGATGCTGGGATTGGAGAAACTGATCACCATCCGCCACTTGGACAATATGTGCAAGATTATCTTGGCGACAGGTTCGATTGTGGGCCTCGCCTACGGGACCGAGTTTTTCATCGCATGGTATGGTCAGGTACAAGAAGAGAAGTTTGCGTTCCTTAACCGAGCCTTTGGACCCTACTGGTGGGCTTACTGGACGATGATTTCGTGCAACGTGATTAGTCCACAACTCTTCTGGATCAAGAAATTCCGAACGACACCTTGGATCATCGTGATCATTTCGATCTTCGTGAATATCGGAATGTGGTTTGAACGCTTTGTGATCGTGATTACGAGCCTTTCACGCGATTACCTCCCAAGCGCTTGGGCGTACTTCAGTCCAACTTGGGTCGACTGGTCGATGCTGATTGGATCGTTTGGTCTGTTCTTCACCCTGTTCTTGCTTTTCTGCCGACTGATGCCAGTCATCAACATGGCGGAAACCAAATCGACCTTGGCGAAGCAGTACCACATGTCCCATTCGGACGAGCATTAAGATTTTAAATTGAAGGATCAACGGGTGAGGCAAATGACCTCGCCGGTTGATGAAACTTACGAGTCATCACCAACTGTGGCCTTGGCTATACAAGCTGCGAATTGATGTCAGATAACAACGAAAAGAAAGTTCACGGAATCGTCGCTGAATACGAGTCAGTTGACTCGCTTCTCAATGCATGTCGACGAGTCCGAGATGCGGGCTACAAGAAGACCGATGCCTACACTCCGTTTCCGGTTCACGGAATCGATAAGGCGTTGGGGATCAAGCCAACGGTCTTACCTTGGATCGTACTGGGGTGTGGGCTCACCGGAACGGTCACCGCTTTGGTGATGCAGATTTGGATGAACTCCATCGACTACCCATACATTATCTCGGGCAAGCCCTACATTTCGCTTCCAGCGTTTATACCGGTAGCATTTGAATTGACGGTTCTGTTCTCGTCGTTCGGTGCGTTTTTCGGGATGTGGGCACTGAACGGTTTGCCACGGTTCAGCAATCCATTGTTCACCGACCCAAGATTTGACCGCGTCACCGACGATCGCTTTTTCCTTTACGTCGATGCTTCCGATGAAAGCTATGACGAAAAGGCGGTTCGAGAGATTTACGAGCAGACCGGCGGCGAGCACATCAACAGCGTACTCGATGATGACTCATCAGACAAAATTCCAAAACCAATTTTTATGGCTTGGGGATTGGTGATTGCGGCTTCGGTGATTCCATTGTTGATCGTGTTGAAGATGCGAGTTACCAACAGCGATCAGCCTCGTTTCCATATTTTCTACGACATGGATTTCTCACCGGCCAAGGACGCTCAGCAGGGCTCCACACTCTTCGCGGATGGTCGTGCGATGCGACCCGATGTCCCCGGCACCGTTGCCCGAGGTGACTCCAACTATGACATGAATTTCATGACCGGAGTCGACATGGATAAGTTGTCGGCAATCGATGCTCCGCGTGCAGAGCGTCTGGTTCGTTTGTCGAATGGACCAATTGGACCGCAGGATCAAGACAGCACCCCTGCAGCGGAAGAAGGCGAACAAGCAGCGAATGATTCCGATTCAGCATCTGGTGAAGCGGCTAAGGACACCACTCCTTGGTTGACCTCCAACCCGCTGGGAAACAGCAAAGAGGTCCTCCTTCAAGGTGAAAAGTACTTCGGCATCTATTGCTCCGTTTGCCACGGAATGAATGGTGGTGGCAATGGCCTCGTGAACCGCCGAGCGCAAAAGATCCTCTCCCCAACTTGGATTCCACCATCCTCTCTCCATCAAGAAAGCCTCTACAGCGACCAATATCCTGATGGAAAGCTGTTCAGCACAATCAGCAACGGAATTCGCAAGATGCCCGGTTACGCAGCCCAGATCAAAGCGGAAGACCGCTGGGCAATCGTGGCTTATGTCCGAGCCTTGCAATTGAGCCGAAACGCGAGCATTGATTTGATTCCTCAATCGCAGCGGGCAGAAATCCTCGAGATGCAGGAAGCTGTTCAGCAAAAACTTCTCGAAGAGGCTGAGGCTGAGCAACAAACTCAGGAAGCAGCTGCCCAAGAGTAAAACAACATTATCTTTCTCGTCGATTGGCTCGGCGAGTTAAAGATCACCAAAACAAAACCATTTGCCTTAAACGTTATCGCAACACCTGATACCGATGTCAGAACACGCTACACCGAATGTCAAACCGGCCGATGACCCGGCTTTTCAACTACCCGCCTCGCTCGGGTCGCTAAGCATTCCACTGATCATTGGTGGTTTGGTGTTACTGGGTGCCGGTTGGGGAATCGCAAATAACATCCATGCAAGATTTGGCATGTCTGTCTATCTGACTGCCTTTATCTACTGCATCTCCATTGCGGTTGGATGCCTCTTTTTTGTGATGCTTCAGCACCTTTGCCGAGCAGGCTGGAGTGTGGTGGTAAGACGAATTGCCGAGAACATCATGCTGATGGTGATTCCGATGGGGATACTCTTCCTTCCGATCATTGGTTCTTTGTTGTTCGGCGAAGGTGTTCTGTACCGGTGGGATGATCCGAATCACGCCGTAGAAAATCATCTTCCGATATCGATCTGGGCAGAGAAGACCCGCTGGCTCAACTCGAGTTGGTTCACGGTCCGCGCCGTTTTGTACTTTGGAATTTGGTCAGCTCTCGCACTTTTCTACTACCGGGGCAGCATTCAGCAGGACGCAACGGGCGACAAAGCGATCACGGACAAGCTTCAATACTGGAGCGGCCCTGCAATCATGATGTTCTGTGGTGCTACCGCATTCGCAGCGTTTGACTGGGTGATGAGCCTAGCTCCGATGTGGTTTTCCACCATGTTTGGGGTCTATGTCTTCGCCGGCAGCGTCCTTTCAGCACACTGCATCATCTCCGTCTCGGTCTACCTGCTGCAAAAAAGAGGCGCAATTCAAGATGAGGTCACCGTTGAACACTACCACGACCTTGGAAAATACATGTTCGGCTTTGTGTTCTTTTGGACCTACATTGCCTTCAGCCAATTTCTGCTGATCTGGTACGGCAATATTCCTGAAGAAACGCATTGGTTCTACGAGCGTCAGGAAGGCACGTGGGGGAAGATCGCCCTGATCCTGATTTTCTTCCACTGGATGCTGCCGTTCGCTGGCTTGATGAGTCGCCATATCCGCCGAAACCCAAAACTGGTCTTTGCTTGGGCCATCTACCTTCTGATTTTGCACTTTGTGGACATCTACTGGATGATCATGCCTGAGTCGGCAGCGGCGGGTGGTCATGCCTCAACAGGGGGCGGCTTGGGTATCGCATCGAGCCTGCTCTGCGTTTTGGGCATGTTCCTTTTCATGATCGGAATGGTTCTCAAGATCGCCAAGCAAAAAGCCGTGATCGCGGTTCACGACCCGAGGCTCCAAGAGTCCATCGCCTTTGAAAACATGTGATCCCATCAGCATTTAAGACAACTCCTACAACCACATTCATCCCCCAATTCTGAATTTTTGACATGGCTGCATACGACGACTTAGACGTCAAACGCATTTTCGTAGTAGGAATCGCTTCCGTTGTTGTGACGGCGGTTACTGCTTTAGCGGTTCAAGTTGTGTACTACGCCATGGCACAGCAACAGAAGGCAGAAACGGCTGCGGCTAGTAACTACGCCCGACAGCTCTCGATCTTGAAAGAGCAAAAAGATGAGATTTCGACCTACGGCGTTGACGAACTCACAGGAAAATTAGTCATTCCAGTTAATGATGCGATGGAAATCATTTCATCGGAAACCGGGTCGGATGCATAGGTTGACTGATACCCAAACACACTGATTCGTACCAATTTTGAGATACCACTGAAGCATGTCTAGGCTAGGGCACCGAGGAAAGACCTTGGTTATTTTCGCACAGCAGACGGTGATGATGATCTCTTTCATCATCTTGTCCTCGCTTTGCGCGCTCGGCCAAAACGCGTTACAGGACAGAGAATCCGTTTCTTTGAATGACTCGATTCCTCGCGAGGTTCGAGATGTAAATGTCACCCAGAATCTGGGTGATATCGTCCCCTCAGATCTGCAGTTAACAGATTCTTTAGGTCGTGATATCGAGTCCGGTTACTTTTTCCAAGGATCGCAACCGGTCATCATCACGCTCAATTACAGCGATTGTCCGATGCTGTGCAATGTGCAGTTGAGCCAGTTATCTCAAACACTTGCAAAACTTGATCTGAAGATCGGCGAGGACTTTGAGATCCTTACCGTGAGTATCGATCCTGCAGAGAGTTCCGAAACGGCTGCAAAGACCAAAAAGAGATTTGCTGAACCGCTCGCAAAACAGCATGCCAAGGTTTCCGATGGCTGGACTTTTTGTACCGCCAGCAAAGAAACCATCGACCGTCTCTCGGAAAGCCTAGGATTTAGTTACAACCGAGATGAGAAGACCGGGGAATACTACCACCCCGCCATGCTCGCTTTCATCTCACCCCAAGGCGTTATCACAAGATATTCGTTAGAGGTCGGTTTCGAGGTGCAAGATTTGAGAAAAGCACTGGTCGAAGCCGGTCAAGGTACCGTCGGCACTCCCGTGGATCAGCTTTTACTTTGGTGCTTCAGCTTTGATCCTTCGAGCAATAGTTACGTTCCTCAAGCTTGGAAGATCATGCGTGCGGGTGGAGCAACCGTTGTGGTGTTGATTCTCGTCTGCATGACTCCCTATTGGATCGGTTCAAAACGCAAGCCTGCTGAGGTTGAACCTGATACTGATTCCGCTAACAACCAACCAACCATTCCCGACGAGTCGTCACACCTTTGAGATCTCAGTCTCAAACGGGTTTAGCGATTCAATTTTTGTTCCTGACACATTTTCACCATGTTTGCCAACACACTTTCATCGATGTTTGTTTTAGGTGACGCTCCCGCAAGCGATTACGCTTGGTTCCCAGAGAACGCGTCAACCTTTGCAGCGGACAACGATTGGCTCTTCTGGATGATTTCGATCGTTTGCATCATCTTTTTCATCCCGATTGCATTTGCACTGTTCTACTTCGCATTGAAGTACCAGAAGCCAAAGGGAGCACCCGCGGAGAGCGATACGTCTCATAACACTCCGCTCGAACTCGCATGGTCCATTGGTCCGTCATTTTTCTTGGTTGGGATGTTTATCTTCGGAGCTAAGGCGTATCTTGATCACCGAACGGTTCCCGATGGCGCGAATGAAGTTGGGCTGCAGGG
>CALIBL010000084.1 GCA_938045805.1 uncultured Rubripirellula sp.
GCGGTTTGGTTTTGGGGAGCTGTGGGCGGGTTTCTGATTGGCGCGGGATTCTCTCAGGATTGGACATGGTTGCACTGGGTCGGCGGTGCCATGATTGCGTTTTTCTTTTACTGGCTTGCTAAGAATCACAGATGATCGGTGGTAGCCGAGACTTTTTGGCGAGTCACCAACGAAAAAAGCCTGCAGCTATTTCTAGCAACAGGCTTTTCTAAGTCGGGGCGACACGATTCGAACGTGCGACCTCCTGCTCCCAAAGCAGGCGCTCTAGCCAGGCTGAGCTACGCCCCGAACGTTGGCAAGCAAATTAGACGAATCTGATCCGCCGACCGAGACGGTAGGTTAGCGAACAGAATCGATTTGGAAAAGGTTCACTTAATGCGTTTTTCGCGCTTTTTTGAACCCATTTTCCCGATTCCGGTGGGAGTTACGTGGAGAACTCACCAAAAACATCTCGATGCGAGGGAGATTTAAGGGGATGGATTGGTGGCAAAGGCCATGATGCGGACGGCGGTACCCGCATTTTCACGCTCAGCCTTTTGGCCCACTCGCATTTTGATCACGTGCGAGCCACCACTCAATTGATCCTCGAGCATCACCGTCCGAGGGTAATGTAATCCTTTGCTGAATCGATGGTAGAGATCTTTGCTTTTGAAAGCTTGCCCATCAATCGAGTACTCCACCTGACCTGCGTCAGGGCCAGCTAAAATAAAGAGGCCAATCGCAGTACCTTCAAAATCAAGCGACAGTTCGGCGTTGACCTTTGATGCGTGCAGAAAGCGAAGGTTTTCAAAACGACTTCGCATCGAACCGCGAAGATTTTTCCAATCCGGAATACCGACGGTCCAATCCGCATCGATTTTCGCCCGGGCGACCTCGGTAAGCCTGCCCGATTGATAGGAGTTAGGATCGATCGCTTTTCGAAGAGGCTTTGCCGCGTCCGCGGATTTTGTTGCAGCATTTTCCTCGACGCCGAGACTCTTATTCAGGTGCCATGCAGTACCAAGCAGATCTTGGACAAGGTTGGCAGCGATTTGATTTCCGGCTGGTGCTGGATGGGTGCCTCCATATTCTTTCCACGTGAAGCTTCCCGCAGTGATCCGCTCCGCGACTTCCTTTGCAAGTGCAACGGATGAAATCCCATAGTGCTCCATCACCTGTTCGTGCGCCGCTACACTCAGCGGGATCTTTCCTTGCTGCCAAGTTTCGAGCATCGGGGGATTCACGAAGTAGGTCACCATCACATCCGTGTCGGGATGTTCGCGTTTGATGTGACGAATGATTCCCTCCATCCCGCGAATGCATGCTTCTCGCGAGTGCGCTGCATCTTGATCATCGTTGACGGCGAATTCAATCAAGACTAGGTCGGGGTTACTGGAGAGCACATCACGCTCAAGTCGAAACGCACCGGTAGTGGAACAGGTCGAACTGATGCCCGCATTGACAAAGTTAAATTGAGTTTCGGGGAATGAGCTTTCCAGCCAACTGCAAACCATCGGGCGATATCCATCCATTTCGGTGATCGATCCACCGATGAATGCAACGGTTGCTTGTTTCCGTTCGGTAATTGCTTTGAGAGAGTTGACGAGCGGTTCGCGAAGCCGAACGTTGCTGCTGGTAGGGGTCACGCCGCTGGGGCCGGTTGAGAGGTAGCCCAACTGGTGTAGGAATTCGTGCAGGCGTGAAAGCGTCTTTAGGTAAGCCGGTCCAGGGTTTCCGCCGCGTCCGTAGTTGAAAAATCCATGCGTTTCCCGTTCATAACCGACCAATTCGCACCGATTACCCAAACGCTGCGATTCTTTGGCATAAGCCTCGACGGTGACGTAGGGGACTGTGGTATCGGCGCGACCATGAAAGATGATGCTCGGTGCGGCGTCTTTTGTGAGTTGGTGGATCGGGGAGATTTGCTGCGGAGGAACTCCCGTGCGTTTAGCAATGTCATCCGCTTTCTCTTGATCAAAATTCACTTCGCCCCAAGGTGCAATCATCAGAGCTGGGTTGAACATGGCGACGGCATTTGGCCGACTGCTAACGTTCGTGTCCTCACCGCTTTCATCAAGTGTTTTGACGAGGTCCGTGCACGCGGCGAGGTGACCTCCAGCTGACCCACCAGCGGCAACAATGCGGTTTGGGTCGACTCCTAATCGATCTGCGTTTTTGCGAACGTATCGGATCGCCGATTTCGCGTCTGCAACCGCGCGATCCGCAAGCGTTTCGTGTCGTTGGAGGACTCGGTAGTCCGCAGTGATCGCGACCATTCCCTGTTTAGCCAAGTAACGACAATGATGTTGAAATTGTGCGGGGGAACCTGAACGCCAGCCGCCACCAAAAAAGAAAACGATCGCTGGCCGGCCCTCTTGAGACTGTGACAATTCGGGCTCGTAGATCCAAAGTTTCAGTTCGGCATCGCCCACGCGCTTGTAAGTCTCAGTCGACGCACCGGGGAGTTCCGGTGGGTAACTTTTCTGTCGCTGCGAGAATGCTGAACTGGAAAGTACGCTGAGCGATAGGGAAAGGATCAGACAGAGAGTGCGGGTAGAAAGGGGTGACCCGTTTTGGAATCGTTTCATGCGATGCTGAGGAAAGACTGAGGGTGTTGGGGGAACAGGGTTTTGTGTTGCGATTTCAACGGAAGGACGTTGCTCTGTGTGATTATATCGAAGTCGGGAGACGCCAATGTGCTTGACGTAGAACAGCATGCTGCTGGTTTTTCATTCGCTCGTACCAAACTGTTAGCAAGCTTCCATCATCCAGTTCGACAGTACTAGGATAGCCAAGGTCACCACCTGACCCATCCCCAGAGATCACAGCAGGATCGCTCCAGGTAACACCTTCGTCGTCGCTGTACCTCGCTTGATTTCCAAACGGCTGACGCCGGTGACCATAGCTCATCAAAATCCGTCCCGATCGTAGTCGAAGCAGGAAGGAAGGCAGTCCCCAAACACCAATGCTGTGTGGTTCGCTCCAAGTCTTACCGCCATCGGTGCTTTCGCATTGCAGCGTTTCTCGAGAATGGTTGGCACTATGGTTTCGGATATGGACGATGATTTTTCCGGAGTTGCACTGAACGGCATGTAGTTCGTGATAGTCCGAGTTTTTGTCGCCTTCACGGATCGGGATATCCGAGATCCAATTCCACGTCAGGCCGTCATCGTCTGATTTGCAGACGCCGACTCGGCGTTCCTTATCCCAGAGAGAAATTCCTGCGTAGAGTAATGTATCCCCGCTTAACAGTTGAATCGGTCCATGTGGGCTATTCACGGGGCAACGATATCGCTTGGACCAAGAAAGACCTCCGTCGGTGGAGCGAAGCATCCACTGGCCAAGTTCCTGCTGGCGTGTTTCGTTGGATACTCGCTGGTGTGCGGACATCCAACGAGTGAGTTTGTCATCAGACCACGTCGCTTTACCATTCGCTTTCTGCTGAGCGGCTTTCTGTAATCCGCCTTGGTAAGCGAGTGAAGAAAAGGTGGTTGCCAGCAGTGTGCCCTGAGAGGTTTCGAGGATGCCCGCGTCACGGTCATCAATCGCGCTGTCGTGGACCGTTCTGGGCCATGACCAAGTCTCTCCGTTATCGTCCGACCGCATCATGTCCACGCGTCCAAACGGGCAAACATGCTCCTCCCTACCTCCAGACCAAACCAGTAGCAGTTGTCCATTCTGACGGCGAGTCAGGGTTGGCCATCCACAGTAAAGTT
>CALIBL010000085.1 GCA_938045805.1 uncultured Rubripirellula sp.
ATGTGGGGGCAATCGAAGCATCAATCGATCTGTCTGAGGATGCTGATGTGCTGGTTTCAATTGTTGAGAGCCGCAGTCCGGTCGCCGTGGTGCAAGACTTTGCGAACACCGAAGCAGTCGTTGATTTGGTTCTAACCAAAACCGTTGATCAAGCCACCGTGGTGCCCGGCCAAGATCAGGTGGTTTACACCTTCACTGTGTCTCACGCTTCACCCAGCGAGCGAGATACAACCAATGTTGTTGTGACCGATACAATTCCGGCGGGACTTACCGGTGTGTCGATTAACGCCCCCACTGCCAGTTCCACAAGTTTCAACGCGGGAGTTGTCACCGTTGGCTACGACACCTTGACGCTTGGGGAGACACAAACCTTCTCCATCACGGCTGACGTCAACGAAACTGCTAGTGGAACGATTACCAACAGCGGATCGGTGACTTCTTCCGTCACCGATGCAAATACGGAGGACAACTTCGACAGCGCGACCATTACCGCTAACCCGAGTTTTGATTTGGTTGTGGTCAAGACCGTGGACGTTGCGGAGCCCGCGCCTAATGACACGGTGACTTACACCGTGAGCGTTGAAAACCAAGGTCCCAGTGCGGCACAAGGGGTGGTGCTATCAGACGTGATCCCAGCGGGTCTTACGTTCGTTTCAGCCGCTTTCGATGGACTTGTGGGGACCAGTGATGGAACCACGATTACGTTCCCAGCAACCACGATCAGTGGCGGAGACACCGCGGTGGCCACCATTGTGTTTACCGTTAATGCTGATTCCAGTGGGCTGATCACCAATGTCGCACAGGTGCCAGATTTAACCTCCGTTGGTGAGGTCAGTGCGTCCAATAATTCAGGTTCAGTGCAGATTGACGTCATCGCCATCACCGATCTGCTCGTCGAAAAAAGTGTATCGCAAGATAGAACGCTCCCCGGTAGCGACCTAGTCTACAGCATCACGGTCACAAACTTGGGACCTTCGCCGGCAGTCGCAGTTCAGGTTGTCGATACGCTACCAGCGGGAGTTACCTTCACCAGCGGTAGTGGACCCAACGGAGAGATACTTAATGTCGATGGGAGTACTGTGACCTTTGATGCAGGACTTCTCGATAGCGGTGCTTCGTTCCAAATGACAATTAATGCCACTTTGAATTCAGGTGTGACTGCAACGCAAACGAACTTCGTGACCGTTTCATCACAAACCGATGACAGCAACCCAAATAATAACTCTGCTTCTGCCACCACAACGATCGATCCAAGCAATGCATCGTTCGCTGGCTTGGTCTTCATCGACAGCAACAACAACGGTCAGCGAGATACAGGAGAGCCTGGGCTTCCGGGAGTCTTGATCACACTCTCGGGATCCGATTTCCTCGGGAATTCAGTGAATGATTCGCTTTTCACCGATCTCGATGGTCGATACCAATTTCAAGGTCTGGCCGAAGGTATTTATCAGGTGAGTGAGACTCAACCGACTTTCCTTCGTGACGGCTTAACCCTTCTGGGAACCGGTGCCACCGCCCAAGCAGCAGATAACGTGTTCCTGCAGATTGGTTTGAATGCGGGCGCCACCGCGACGGAATTTAATTTTTCTGAATTACCTCAGCGTCTATCAAAAAGGAGTTTCTTGGCATCCTCAGGATCTGAATGAGATGTAGATATCAATTAGTTTCTCTGAATCGTCGCTCTGGGAGCCGGTGTGATTAGGACGTCGAGGAACGCGATATTGATAGAACAAGAAACTTGAAAGCTCGATCTTCGGGGGGAGATCGAGCTTTTTTCTTTGTCGAAATCGAGTGATTGAGGCGGATGGTGTTACGGAGTGTTGTTTGAACCGTCCTTCTCGCTGGGCGATGCCTTACGAATCATCCCGAACATATGTCCGCCAACCGCATCATGTTGCCAAGTTCCTGCATATCGGTTGGAGTGAATCAGGACTCTTGCGCTGAAGGTTCCCATGCCAGGGATCCACAGCGAATCGAGTGTGATCACCGGTGTGTTTCCAGACCACAAGATTTTGATGTCCATTGGAACTTCGCTGTCGACCTGCCCATACTTGATGCGTGCCGTGAGCCGATAAAGATCGGGCTCGCCCAGTTTTTCGCATTTCGCGATGGTGTACTCTTCTGCCTTGGGGCTCAAGTTGGGCTTTCCATCAACCGTGAACTGTCCTGCAAAGATTGATCCGGATAGGTACTGAGCGAGTTTGATTTCGCGACCGTCTGTCGTCGGGCTCGTGAGTCCGTTGTCTGCACTTGGGGCCTTGGATAATTCCTCTCCAGTTTTGGTCGAGTTCTCCTGAGCGACCAATTGATTAATCGGTACAAGAAAACAAAGACAAAGAATTGGCAACAAAGAGATTCGAGTGGGACGCATTGTTCTATTCGCTTTTTAAGTATTGATTCGACTCGACTCGTTCTAGTTTTCACGGAACTAAAGATTATCAAATATTGGGCCAGTGAAGGTCATTTGATGGAGTCAGAATGTAAAATCTTTGCGTGCTTGATAGTCGCCGACCGATCCTCGGTTCCAAGTTATTTCCAAGGCTTCACTGGATCCATAATATTGGCGAATGAATGCGATCCGATTTTGGACACGCCTTGGTAGGTCGATCCGCTCTTGCTGAAGGTGTTCAGGATGATTTTCGGTGTCTACGGTCGCTCCAAGATGCCTCCTGTCAAGGCTGGGATCAATACAGTTTTCTCGATCTACTGGAATCGGATGTCCCGATGCAGGGGCGCTGTCTGTAGTGAGAACCAAGTTGTCACGTTTAGCGAGCCATTCGATTTGAGAGGTTGCATGTTGGTCGATCATGCCATCGATTGAGTACTGTTTCAAAACCTCAAGCGATCGCTTCCACGTCTTGATGGCCTCTTGATTGTCTTGGTTGCTTGCGTCACTGAGTCTGCTTTGGGGGTTTCCTGCTAGATATTTTTCTACTGCGTGCAGGTAGATCTCTTGGATTTCGATTGCCGAAAGTTGTCCCGTACGGGTGCGGTGTTTTCGCAGGAGGTACCAATCGTGATTTACCTCACGCAATGTTTTAATTGGAGTCTTTAGGTTTGGCAAAGAGGCGTCCTCTCCATACTCAATCATCTCGATCACCAACTTGGTGATCGCAATTTTGGCGAGGTTGACTCGGTCGGACTGGTTCGATTGATTTGCTCCGAGTTGTAAACGTTGGTGCTTTGGCAAGAGATCTAAACAGTGTGCATTCGAAAGGAAGATTTCGCGGGAGCAGGCCTTAAGCCAGTGGCTAGTTCGAATCAATTGTTGTTTTGCCGCCAGCCGCGTAACACCTGAGATGGCTCCGGTTCTCTGGGCGTATTCGCAGAGAGTGAATCGTTTCGCGTCATCAACGTGTCCGGTGCCGAAGATAATGGGCCGGGTGACTAGGAAGGCGGTGAAGTGCTGACGATGTTGACTGAACGCTGCGAATCGGGTGATCAAGTTGAGGAACAGAGCCGTGGGTGTGTGGATCCAACGAATCAATAATAAGATTGGGGTACGGAACCATGTTGGTGTTTTGCGAATAAGGTCAGCCGTCGTGGTGTTATGTTGCGGGGCTCGATTTTGCGTATTGAGTTTCGCACCGAGAGATAAAATTACAACCAAGATTCCCGTCAACGACTTTGCGATCAAGCTGTAGGCGAAAACTAGATAGATCAATGTTCGATAGCATCTCAAGCCTGTTCCGGCGGCGACTTGTGCTTGATAGTTTTCTTCGATCACCGTCGATGCTGCTACGAGTTTCTTTTGATGTAGGACGAGGTTTTCCCGTAGGTGCAGATGCAAGCGGTTTGCCATCAGGTTCGAATGCTTCAACGCCGCGGACATTTGGGGCATGGAGTCGCATTCGTGCGTTGAGATTTTGATGCGACCGGACCAGCGCCCAGCGTCCGTCAATTCAAACTGGATCGCAAATCCGTCTTCGGTGAAGAATTGATGAGAGTTTTCCGACTTCCGGATCGATTTTCGCGAATCTGTCATCAGATCCAGCAAGGATTCTATGTCTTGCTTGGCAAAGCAATCATCGACTGGTTTACCTTCCGCGGATTGCCGTTGGCCTAATGGTGATGGCGGGTTCGGAAGTTTCTTATCTTCGTTTTTATCATGTAAAGCGGCGTAGAAGTGATACCAAGACTCAATCCCGAAGAGGTGTTGAAGTGGCTGCTGACTCAGTTGTGGTTGATCACTTTTAACTTGATCGGGGGTAGTATCTTGAAGCTGAAATGGTTGACTAGAGTCTATCTCAGCTCGCATGGATGCAGTAATCGGTTGAAGGTGAAGAGCAGATTAGAGGCTCTGGATTTTAACACCGAGTCGCAATAATTCTAAAACGGCATCGGCTGCTTCGTGCCCTTTGTTGCCCACGGTTCCACCACTTCGATTAATCGCTTGCTCCAGGGTGTTGCAGGTGAGCAGTCCAAATGCGATTGGGATGCCTGTCTCCACTCCCATCTCCATCAATGCGAGGCTGACTGCACGGTTGATGTGTTCGTCGTGAGAGGTTTCACCCTTGATGACACATCCGAGCGAGATGACGGCAATGAAATTTTGTGTATCAAGAACTTGTTGTGTGATGGTAGCGAGTTCCCAAGCACCCGGTACGCGAAAAATCGAGATATCTTCTCGCGCGTAGCCCGCTTCGGTTAGCGTCTCGCATGATCCTTTAACTAGTGAATCACAAATGCCTGAGTTGTAGCGACTGGCTACGATCGCAATTTTTCCTCGAGGTAGCGTGCCCTCTAGTCCCGTGATTTCAGTCGACATCCTTAAGTCCTAATAAAAATTCGGCGTTGTTCTGTGTCTTGGCGAGTTGAACTGTCAAATGCTTCATCGCATCGGTTGGTGATTCTTGGGCGAGTGTTTGTCGCAGTTGACAGATCTTGTCGTGTTCCTGTTCTGACATCAGCATCTCTTCTCGACGCGTTCCACTGCGGCTGATGTCGATAGCGGGCCAAATTCGTTGATCCACTAATACGCGATCAAGAACGATTTCTAGATTGCCCGTTCCTTTGAACTCTTCAAAGATAACTTCGTCCAAGCGACTGCCCGTGTCGATCAAGGCCGTCGCGATCATGGTTAGTGAACCACCTTCTTCAACTTTCCTTGCCGAACCAAACAACGCTTTAGGTTTTTGCATCGCACCGGCATCGAGGCCGCCGCTGAGTAACTTACCCGTCGATTCGCCCTCACTGTTATGTGCACGAGCCAATCGAGTGATTGAATCGAGGAAAATCACGACGTCCGCTCCTGCTTCCACCATGCGTTTTGCTTTCTCTATCACCATCTGAGCAACTTGGATATGTCGCTGCGCAGGTTCATCGAAAGTACTACTGATTACTTCGCAACGATCACCGGTTACCTGCCGCTCCATGTCGGTGACTTCTTCGGGACGCTCATCGATCAGCAACACAAAGACATAGGCATCGGGATAATTCGAGAGAACAGACTTTGCCATCTGCTGCATGAGGATCGTCTTGCCCGCTCGAGGTGGACTCACAATCAATCCCCGCTGGCCGAAACCAATTGGGGTGAGTAAATCGACCACGCGTGTGCTGAGTTCGTCACTTCCGCTTTCCATCATGATGCGTTGATCGGGATGAAGCGGCGTCAGTTCCTCAAACGGTACGACTCGTCTTTGATGATTAGGATCTTGATGGTTGATTGCTTCAATGCGAAGCAAAGCAAAATAACGTTCGTTGATCTTGGGTGGACGAATTTGGCCAGCCACGTGACTACCCGTTTGCAAGCCAAACCGACGTATTTGACTTGGCGAAACATAGATGTCGTCGGGGCAGGAAAGATAATGGTATTCAGCGCTTCGCAGGAAACCAAAGCCATCGGGTAATATCTCGAGGGTTCCCTCTCCGTACATCAGTCCCGTGGCTGCCATTCGGTGTTTCAGGATCTTGAAGATGAGATCCTGCTTGGACAGTCCCGCGAATTCTTCTAGTCCATCTGACTCCGCGATCTCCAATAGCGTCTCGTGAGAGGACCGCTGTAGATCCGCTATATTGATCCTATTGGAATCCACGTTGAATTCGCGCTGAGATTTGACCTGGCCACCGGCTTGTTGAGCTTCGCTGACAATCTCTTCGGGCAGCGACAGTGGATCTTTTTCCGCATCGAGTTCGCGAATTCGCTGATCAATCTGCTCGTCTGGATGCCGACGCCTCGATTGATTCTGGGAGTCATAACGCGGCGACCTTGTCACACGCTTCTGCGAGTGAGTTGAGTTGTCCCGCCGATGGGGACCTTGGGAAGTCATGATTTTTTAGATGAGTGGAGAAGAGAGAAGGAGAATCGAGAAAAGAGAGAGGGGGGGAGGAGACCCTGAAGTTTGTTTTTCCGAAAGTTAGATACCTTTTGGTGGACTTCAGATCGTTGTGTCCGAGGCTGATAAGTTCAAAATTGCATGCAGTGTTTCGAATTTTGATTCTCCGTCCGCTGGGTCAGAAACGTCCAGCGAGCGGAAACAATTGCTCTTAAATGGGTCAGGTCTCCATCATTTATGATAACGAGATTACTGAGTTGTTTTTTTGTTTGGATGGGTAATTGTTTGGATTCGCGGTTTTTTAAGTCGCTCTCGGTCCAATTCCTTGCTCGTGCCCATCGAATCCGTCGTTCAAGGGATGCGTCCACGCACCAGATTTCATCGCATACCAGATCCCACTGAGATTCAAACATCAGTGGAACTTCCAATGCAATAGCGTGGTGGCTTGCGATGTGCGAGTCAGAAATTAGATCTCTGATCCGAGTACGCGTCGCGGGGTGAACCACCGACTCCAAGTAACTTAGCGAGATTCGGTTTTCTTCGTCATCCCCAAAGACCCTCTTCGCTAGCTCAGTCCGATCAATCGTTCCATCTTGGCCCTGCACGCTGGGGCCGAAGTATTCCACCAACTTTTGCAGGATCGGCGGCTCGTCAAGCAGCGTCTTGGCAATGGAGTCAGCGTGGATCCATGTCGCCCCAAGTTCCACTAGATGCCTCGCAACGGTGGACTTTCCACCCGCCGGTGATCCGACAATGCCGATGATGATCACCAAAAACCTCCCAGTTAGAAGATCGAGTGTCGGGGAACGAAGACCTTGGGGTTAGCACGACTCTGGAATGTAAATAAAATCAAACTTTCTTTCGTCGTAGTGGCTTTTTTCAACGCACTTGGCGATTCTCGGGCGAATAAAGGAAGGCATTGCAGTTAGGGCATCGAATCAGCAAGGACATCCGTAATCGATCAATCAGTTGCGTGGTGAGGATTTGGTAGCAGCCTCCGCAAGAGTCTTCGTCGACCGGAGCTAACGCTTCCTCTCCACGAGCCTCAGTAATCCGTCGGTAATCATCCAGAGCTCCCGCCGGGATATCATTCTCAGTGGAGTGAAGTTCTGCTGTCACTCGGTCTAGTTCGGACTGCAATTCCGCTTCTCGCTGTTCGATTTCCTTGACGCGGTCAGCTTGTTCCTTTTCCAAACGCTCCAGTTCCTCGGATGCAGTTTTCACCACTGCGACGAGCTCATCGATGTATTCAAGTCCCTCGAGGATTTCATCGCTGAGTACTTCATTGGCTTGTTTGTCAGCGGCGATCTGTTCTTTGAGCAAGCTGAATTCTCGATTGCTGGCGGCGGTTTTAAGTTTTGAATCGAGATCTTTGATTTTATCTTCACGCGACCTGAGTTGAAGTTGTTTTGCGTCACACGCCAACACAGCTGTCTGGTGATTCGCTTGGGCAGCCTCCTTTGCCTTGTTGCCTTCGGCGACCATGTTCTCGCCTGCTTTTATCTGTCGTGGGCAGCGTTCAATTTGGCCCTTCAGGTCCGTAATCTGTCTGTGAATTCGATGGAGCTTCTGTAGTAAGCTGGGGCGGATTTCAATCCTGTTATCTGCTGGCATTGTCAGGTGTTTTCCGCATTCAGAGGGAGGTGTTTTGGCTGTTGGTTGTGTTTGCGTGCAAGTTCGCGTTGAAGCCTTTGTATTTCAGTCCTGCTTCAGACGATGCTAGGTCGACGCCGCAGTGCTTGCACAATGCTGACTAACTAATTGGGCGAAGGTTAGCTTCTTGCACACCGATGCATAAGGCGGGCTAGCCGACTTTTCCATGGTTCTCGGCCTTAGTGATTGCTCGCAAGCAGTAGTCGCTCCACCGCCCATGATACCAACCTTGCGCTGGAAATGGTTTGTGTGTCGTCCGGTTTTTCATCCGTTCACACCCGCTGGAGAGACAATCTATCGCAAACCGGTTGTGCCAAAAAAATCCCGATGCAACCTTTGTCGCATCGGGATCAAGAATTCTTCGAGTCGCGGTATCTTTAGGCGGCTGTTTTCAGGAACGAGGCGAGGCGATCGGCTCGTGAAGGACTTTGGAGCTTTGCGACGGCTTTGGCTTCGATCTGCCGGACTCTTTCACGAGTCACTTTGAAGATTCTGCCACACTCTTCGAGGGTGTAACTGTAGCCGTCAACCAATCCATATCGAAGGCGAATGATTTCACGTTCTCGATAGGTCAATGTTTTCAGCAGTTCGTCAATTTTACTTTTGAGAATGCTGCCTGCGGCATTCCGAACAGGGTTGTGGCTGTCGCCGTCTTCGATGAATTCACCGAAGCTACTGTCCTCCCCCTCACCCACTGGACGGTCGAGGCTAACCGGATGACGCCCAATGTCCATGACTCGGCGAACCTCTTCGAGAGGCACTTCGGTTGCTTGCGAGATCTCTTCGTAGGTTGGCTCGCGTTTGAGTTGCTGGGTGAGTCGCTTTTGCGCCTGACGTAGTTTGCTCAGAACATCGATCATGTGTACTGGAATACGAATGGTTCGAGCTTGATCAGCAATCGCACGAGTGATTGCTTGGCGGATCCACCAGGTCGCGTATGTGCTGAATTTGAATCCGCGGCGGTACTCATATTTATCAACGGCTCGCATCAGACCGGTGTTTCCCTCTTGGATTAGGTCCAAGAAGGACATGCCACGATTGCGGTATTTTTTTGCGATGGAAACGACCAATCTCAGGTTGCCGCTACTGAGTTGGCGTTTGGTCGATTCATATTCTTCAAAGTGCCGACGAGCTTTCGTCATGCGATTGTGTAGGCTAGTCGGGCTCTCCTGAGTCACGAGCATCAGTTCTCGCTGTTCCTGCCGCAGATCAGCAGCTTCGTCGCGGCTCATCGGATCATCACCGAGTGAATGCAAACGCTCGCGAATATAGTTCATTCGCTGCGAGATTTCTTCGAGTTGTTTAAGGAGCGGCGTGACGCGTCGGCTACGAAGGCTCAGTTCTTCGACCAGGTGAAGGCATTTGCGACGATTCCGAATGAATCGTTTGCGCACTTCTACCTTCAACCGGCTGGAGGTGCTTTTGCGAACCAGTTGTTCGAAATCACTTTTGTTCTGTCGAATCAATTGATCGAGCGTGCGAAGGTTGTGTGGCATCCTTGCGCTGATCTGTTCCTTCGTGAGGCGTTCGGTTAGCGATACCTTGATGGTGCGATCAAAGGGAAGATCGCCACGGTGCACTCGGTGCAGTGTTGAAACGGTGGATCGCAGAGCGTAGTCGTTCTCGAGGAGGGCACGTCGGAACTGCTTGCGAGTGATTTCGATCTTCTTTGCGAGTGCAATCTCCTCCTCGCGGGAAAGCAGTGGGATCTCGGCCATCTGGCTAAGGTACATGCGAACTGGATCTTCACTTGGGCGAGGTGAATCTGCGGCTACCAGTGGCAGCGCCTCCAGCTCATCATTATCCGCGAGTGCCTCATTGGGCTCTCGCATTTCCGCCACGTTGGGTTCCGGTCTGCGTTGCGGCTTGACTTGACCAGTCATCGAATCAACTAGCGGGATGTTGTGATGTTCGAGAGCTAGGAGAAGGCGGTTGAGCTTCTCCGGGTTCACATCTTCATCTGGCAGGTAGCTGTTTACTTCCTCGTAGGTCAGGCATCCTTCCTGGCGTCCACGGGCGAGAAGGGAGGTGAGTTCTTGATCCATCAATTGCATAATTCAAACCTCATGTTTTGCGAAGCCATCATGGCTTGCGGGGCATGGTAATTGGGTCGTGTTGAAATCCGTTTCAGGCGAAAAAGGCGTGCGAGTTACCTCCTAGGTACGCTTGGTAAACGATTGAATTGTTCGGGTGAATGTTTTCGGGAGAGAAATGTTTAAGGGTTTTTGAAGGGAGAAGGAATCAACTGGTTAGCTGGGTTTGTTGCTATCCTGAATGCCATGTTTCGTTCTCGCCTCAGCGATCATGGCTTCGAGGATTGCAACTTCTTCATCTTCGGGAAGGAGTTCAGAGGCGAGCTGTTCGATTTTCTTGGTTTGCTCATTCGAGAATGCCAATTCTTGGAACCGTGACATCACCGCGTTATATCGCTGCTCGGCGGTTTGCGGCAATTCGCTGGTGCGTCGATTAATTCTTTCCAGTAGCGTGACGAGTTGATTCTTCAGTTGTTCGTTCTCGACCAGTAAAAGCACTGAATCGATATCAAGTTGCTGACCGTCAAACTCTAGATCTTGATAGGCTGAGAGCAGCATCTTGGCGGTGTTCGTTTCAAACCAATCGGGATCGATGGCTTCCACTGCGGTGATGGCAAGGTCCGGATTCTCAATCAGCACTTCGAAGAGATCTCTTTCTAGACTTGCCAGCGGTCGAAGTTGTACTGGTTGGATTGGAACTGCAGTATTTTGGCGAAGAGGCAACTCGCTAGTGCCATTGGCCTGATCGCTCGTTGTCGGATCGTACTCATCTCCCTCAGCCGATTGCTGAAACGCCGCATTGAGGTCGTCCGCCGTGAACGCACCACGCTGTGGCGACCTTTGCGAGGTATTGCCGGGGGC
The DNA here is from genome assembly GCA_938045805.1 of uncultured Rubripirellula sp. Lineage (GTDB taxonomy): Bacteria > Planctomycetota > Planctomycetia > Pirellulales > Pirellulaceae > Rubripirellula. Next base: position 10,823 of record CALIBL010000085.1, read on the forward strand.
ATTGCGAGCGATTCGTGGTCCCGTTCCGGCCGCCGTTCGAAATCTCTCTCGGCGCTGAGACTCTTCACGTAAACCTTTAAGACGCTGTTCGAGTCGCTCCGGTTTAAACTGGAATCGATTTGCCATTCGCATTAGCAACTGATCGGTTTTCAGGCCATCAGGTGCCTTGGCGACAATTTTCAGCATCGTGTCGACAGCGGAAGTCACCGCATGGGTGTCTTGTAGGAGATCGACACCATCAGTGAGGCGACTTAGCTTGTGATCCAACGCGTCAGGTGCTTCCGCAGCGAGTCGTTCAAGGGACTCGCGTCCGTACTGAGCGACATAGTCAGCGGGGTCTTGACCCTCAGGGAGTGTCAGGACTCGGAGGTCAACATCGGCGTGGACAAAGAGTTCAAGGACCTCGTCCGCTCGATTCTGACCCGCTTCGTCGCCGTCGAGCACTAAGACGACTCGCTGAGCAAGCCGTTTGAGAATTTTGACGTGTTGTTCTCCCAATGCGGTGCCGAGCACCGCAACAACGGGCTCGATACCTTCTTGGCGGGTCATGACCACGTCGGTGTAGCCTTCCATCACCAAGGCTTCACCACCCTTGCGGATCGACTCGCGAGCTTGGTCGAGTCCGTAAAGCTGATGCGATTTTCGGAACAGAAGTGTTTCGCGTCCGTTGATGTACTTTCCGCCTGCTCGGTCGCCAAGACGCTTTGCTATCTCGGGGATGATCCGGCCGCCAAGTGCAACTGGGCGTCGCTGGAGGTCGAGGATCGGAAACATGAGCCGCCCACGAAACATATCGACAAATCCATCGCCAGAACGTTTTGCGGAGGCGATTCCGGCCGCATGCGCCACCTCGCCACTGAAGCCTTTTGCCTTAAGCAGGTTGACGGCAAAGTCCCACGAGTCTGGTGCAAATCCGATTTGGTAACGCTTTCGGCTCTCTTCGCTGATGCCTCGGTCTCGCAGATATTCACGCGCAAGTTGCGAGTCTGAGCTTGTGCCTGATTCAAGTTCAGCAAAGTAGGCGTTGGCTACGACTTCCATAGCTGAAAACAGCGTGGGTCGATCGTCAGGTGAACCCGGTTCGGTGCGTTTGCCACCACTGTGCTCCGGGACTTCGATACCTGCTTGTTCCGCAAGTGATCGAATGGCTGCAGGAAAGTCGATGCCATCGCGACGCATCACAAAAGAAAAGACGTCTCCGCCAATATCGCACGGCCAGCATTTCCAAGTTTGCCGTTCCTGATTGACCGTCATCGAGGGACGACGATCGTTGTGCCAAGGGCAACGAGCCACGAAGTTTCTTCCCTGCGGGCGCAGTTCGGTGGTCGCACCGATGACATCCACGATGTCAACGGCGGCACGTACCCGCTCTTTCAGGTCGAAGTCCGTGGGAAGGGACAAATTCCAACTCCGTGGGGCGCGTCAGTCTGCGATCAACTGAGGACAGAGAAATACGGTATTCGCCATTGGCCGTGCTGCAGGCCTCTCCTCGATCGCATTCTACCGTGACTGCGACAAGAATGTGGTGAATCCGCGTTTTCTTCCCTGATCGTCCGTCAATCTAGGATGACGCTACGTTCCAATCGGTCCACCCTCTGCCGCTCGGCAGTCACTGGTCCATCCCAGGTTCCAGGTAAATTTCGATTGATGCATTCCTTTGCGACTCGCGATTTCAAACCAACATTGATTGGCGGTTTGAGCACCGCTCTCCTTGGTTATGTTTCACGAGCGAAATAAAAGTTTGTGATGGACTCAATAAACGGTCAAGAGCAATCTGTTGCCGAATCACGAAGTCTGGGAGAGGTTTTCGTTTTTTTCTTTGAGGAAATCATTTTCGGAGCGACGCAGGGGGAGCGCGAAACTCACGCAAAGCCCCTCTCGCTCTACCCTTTTTACGAAACCTTAAGCCGCGTCGGCGGTTTCTGAGTTTAACAAGACGAGATGACTGCTCTTGTTGGTCTTGGCATGCGTTCGTTGGGGCAGGGCATGCGTTGGTGATGTCTCTGTCCATTCTCCCGTTCGGGCTAAAACATTGAAAGTCGTGAATACTGTTCTGAAAATTCGGAATCAACCAGATCGACACTTGGCGAACCGGACGGGAATCACCAGTACGGTGTTGTTTGCTGTCAAGCCAGCAGTGTTTCCTGCAATTTTACTTGTCTTCATCGTGCTTGGCGGTTGTTCTGGAGAAGAACAGCAAGCTCGAGAGCTGATGAAGCAACGCCAGGCTGAACAGCAGTTTCAATCTGCGGGGAGCAGCCCAGGCAGCGATATCGAACTTCTGGCCATGCGGTTGACAGATTCGGTCATCGCCGAAAAGGCGGAGGGATCGGAGGCTTGGTACGTGAGTCGGCGGGATTCGAAAAGCTATGTCAAACTACCGTTCCAGCCCACGGCCAACGCAAAATTGAGCAGTGCGAAATCAAACCAGGCACAATTGATAGCGAGTGAGCAACCGGAAACAGGATCACTGGGTGACGGGGATTCGCCTGATGCCTCCGCCGAGTCCCGTGGAAGCGGCTTTCGCAGTCTGGCGCAATTGAAGCAGGCGATCAGTCTGAAAAATGCGAACCCCGGTTTCATGGGTGCCAAGGTATGTGGTGAGTGCCATCAGGACCGGCATGGTTCCTTTGTGCATACCGCCCATCACTTAACCAGCGGTTGGATGCCGGATATGGAGTCTCGTTGGTACAACGATCCGGAACCGACCGCCAAGCCTGCCGAGAATGAGTCGGTTGGGAATGTCGAGAATCGTCTGGGCAGCGATCAAGCAATGGGGGAGTCCTCGAAAGAGCTTCCAGTGCATGGGGTTTACGCTTGGTCTCAACTGGTCAATGGGTTCGTTTCACCGTTGATCAACGGCTCTAAGCAGGATCACCATTTGAAAGATCCAAGTGTGATGTCGTCGAGCGACCCCGAACTTAGTTTTCAGATGCTCTATGGCCCTGAAGGCTTTTCGCAACGGGTCAGCCTTGCGGATTATGAGGTAACGCTTCCCGTCCATGTCTTTACCGGTTCGGCCAAGGCGGGTCAGACCTTTCTGTACTGGCATGGTCAGAGGCTTTACCAGTCCTTCGTCTCATATCTCACTGATCTCGACCAATGGATTCCGAGCCCTGGTTACTTTGACACAACTGCCGATTACACGCGTGAGATCGGGACAACCTGTCTCGAGTGTCATGTGACTTATATTGACCGTGGTTATGAGCGTGGGACGCTGAAGCCTGATACGGCAGTTTGGGGGATTTCCTGCGAGCGTTGTCACGGACCGGGGCAAAAACATGTTGAGCATCATCGGTCCGTTCCGGATGATCGAGTCGCCAAATTCATCGCTCAACCCGCTGACCTTCCAAGGCAGAGACAGCTTGATATCTGCTCTCAGTGTCATTCGGGCAGTGAGTCCTTGATGACTGGCAAGTTTGACTTTCGACCCGGAATGGAAGTTGAGAAGAAAAAGCTGCGGTCAGATTCTGAGAGTGGTGTTGGCGGGGTGCACACCGCTAACCAGCTCAATCGGCTCGCACTGAGTTCTTGTTTTCAGCAGTCCGAGATGACCTGCACCACCTGCCACGATCCGCATGTCAATCAACGAGGGCAACGTGAAGTGTTCTCTCAGAGTTGCCTGAAGTGTCACCAAGTCGGGCACGGTGGGATGGCCGATGAAGTGGGCGAGCAGGCGACAAAGAATTGCATTGATTGCCACATGCCAACCGGTGACAACGATCAGATGACGATTGAGGTCGGGGGCGGGGATCTCTTTACGGTTCGGATGATTGATCACCACATAAGAGTGGATCGTTCGGCTACTGAGCGGTTCTTGCGAGAAATCGAGTCGCCACAGAAAGAGACCGGTGAGCGAGAGGCTAATTGAGTTCGACCAGCAAAAACGTCTCGCTGCTGTCACTGAGCCGAGGTTTCACCTTTCCTCGCAACCACTCGATGAAAGTGCAGGCAGACCTCACGGTTGACCACTCTTCGCAGCCCTTCCACGAGGCAAGCCGGTTCGTTTTCTGATTCACCCTTGGCGATGATCGTTTCGAGCGGGGTTCCGGGTGCTACCGAGAAGGTTCGCTGGTTGATGGTTTGGTTACCGGCGTCGAGTTCTGGGATGATGAAGTGGCAGGTCGCACCGAAGGTGAGCATTCGAGCGTTGTGAGCATCATGGTACGGGCGGAATCCGGGGAAACCCGGTAGCAGGCCGTGGTGTAGGTTAAGGATACGTCCACCAGCAAATTGCCAGCAGGTCTGCGCGGGGAGGATTCTCATGTACCGAGCGAGGATCACATAATCGACATCGAATTCATCGAGAACTTCGATCATCTCGGTGTCTTTCGCTGTGCCGCCTTCGTTGCCAATCATGCGAAACGGGACACCGAACTCTTCTGCGAGTTTGCAGAGTTTTTGGCGATTCGAAATCACGACCGCTACTTCGCCCCGCACCATACCGTCTCGCACCGCCTCGAGCACGGCACGGGGAGTGTGTTCGACGAAGGTGCAGCAGAGAGCAAGGCGAGGTTTTTCGGCATTCTTCTCGCTGCTCCAAACTCGGATTGCCAGTTTGGTGTGGTCCCCAATTTGCTGCATTGCGTCCACGAGTGGGGCAAATTCTTCGGGGTCGATGTCCATGCGGCACAGCATGGCGAAGATTTGCTCCTCGTCATGGTCGTACATCTGAATCTCAGTGATCCTCGCACCCCGACCGGTAACGTGGTGGATGATTGGGTCTGCGAGTCCTCGGTTGTCTGGCCCCAGGGCCGTGATGACAACTTCCATCGTGATTTTTGTGGGGTATTGGGTTGCGAATGAGCCGGTGGGGAGTGTTTTTGACGCGTTGTATTCCGTCAACACTTGCGGCGTAAACCACTAGCTTGTTCAATCGGCAGCGTGCGACAAGGGCAGGTTCGCTGGTTTTTTTGAGGCGGTTTCGGCTCAGGCCGGATTATATTGATTGTGGCAAATCGATTTCACCTGGGAATCGATTCGTAGGGATCGATTCGTGGGGATCGATTTAATTTTTGGTTCAACGGGAGCGGTCGGGATGTCGGTGGTCGAGAAGGTGGCAAAACGCCGACGCAGTGATTTTCCTGCCGATGCGAATCTGTGCGAATACTGCACCGCAAAGTGCTGCCACTATTTTGCCCTCGCCATCGACGAACCGGTCAATCGTCGAGATTTTGACTTCATTCGCTGGTACTTGCTGCATGACGGGGCAACGATTTTTGTTGAGGGTGAAGACTGGTACCTGTTGGTCTACACCACCTGCAAGCATCTTCAGGCAGACCATCGATGCGGTATCTACGAAACGAGGCCGCAGATTTGTCGCGATTACACCACCGCTGAATGTGAATTCGAAGACGATTGGTGTTACGAAAAATATTTTGAGACACCCGAGCAGATTGACGAGTATGCGGACGCTCTGTTCGGTCCTCAGTTCCCTGAGCCTGATCGCGATGCTCAGCATTCACTTCGTTCTCGCCGGCCGACTGGACTACCGATTGCCGTGGTTTGAGGCGGCGTAGTCAGATTGCCAAAACGGTGTCATGCTGTTGACGTTGTCCGGGATTGCGAGAAGATTTTGATTCTGAAACGATCAGCGGCCTCTCCCGCGTTGTTCGGCTCGCGTTGTTTTGATTGCAGCGCCCACAAATCCTCTCAAGTGAATTCAAAACCGACGGTCAAGAGAATGAGTTTAATCCAGCCTCGTACACTCAAGGGTTTTCGCGACTACCTGCCCGCGATGATGATCCCTCGTGAGGGCATGATGCAGACGGCTCGCGAAGTCTTCCGCAGTTACGGCTTTTCTCCCATCGATACGCCTGTGCTGGAATACTTAGAGATTCTCACTGGCAAAGGAAGTGACGAGACCGACCGACAGATCTATCGTTTCCAAGACAATGGTGGACGCGACGTTGGGATGCGGTTTGATCTCACTGTGCCGCTGGCTCGGTTCGCTGCACAGCATGCCGCCAAATTAGGAATGCCGTTCAAGCGTTATCATATCGCTCCGGTGTGGAGAGGTGAGAACCCGCAAGCGGGTAGGTACCGCGAGTTTGTGCAGTGCGATTTCGACACCATCGGAACCGAGTCTGTTTTGGCAGACATCGAAGCGGTAGCGGTGATCAATCGTTTGTTGTCGACTCTGGGGTTTGATCGCTTCACCATTCACGTCAACAACCGAGTCGTCCTCAGTGGGCTGCTTGAACATTTAGGACTCGCTGACCAAACGGTGCCGATCCTTCGGAGTCTCGATAAGCTGGCTAAGATTGGCCGAGACAAAACGGCCGCCGAGATGTGCGAAGCGGCTGGTGTTACCGATGCACAGGCTGAGTCGGTTTTGCGATTGGCCGAGTGTGATGGTGATGCTG
>CALIBL010000086.1 GCA_938045805.1 uncultured Rubripirellula sp.
CAGGTTTTTGTAGGCAGAGTGGTAGTTGTGCAAAGCCAAACCAATCTGCTTGAAGTTGTTACTGCAGCTCATTCGTCGTGCTGCTTCGCGTGCAGCTTGGACAGCGGGGAGCAGCAAACCGACCAAAATGCCGATGATCGCTATGACCACCAGAAGTTCAACCAGCGTGAAGCCGGCTTGTCGACGTCTCATAGAAAAACCTCAAAGAAGGTGAATAAAAACAGATAACTTGCATAGCACCCACCTGTTCGCTCGTGAAGCGTGTGTTTCTAGAACCTTCCAATCAAAACTTATGCGAAGAACAAATGCTGGTTTTGAAGAGACGATAGATGAGTAGGCATGCTTAGTGAGGGAAAACAAGCCCCCAGAACAAAATAACGGACATGCCTACCTTTAGTCACATGCTATATCGTCCACATGAATTGTCGTTTCAGACAGCCATAAGAATGGATCTAAAAAATGCTATCGCAACAAATACGATCGATAGAACTGGATCACCTGAGTGATGCGGTCGGTGAGAGGAAACCGACAGAATGCTTTCCCGATGACCCAAAACGCTTACCGATAAAACCAGAATGCTCCCCGTAAAGGATTTCAAAGCGTTCTATCTGGCTCTTGCAGTTTGCGCCAGACTCAGGAGCCTGAGTTTGGTCAATTTAAAACAGCAGACTCAAATTTGGCGATAGTTTCCTTGCTGCCCCATGCCCTCGATCAACAGGAGTCGCTGATTCGCTTCCATGCCTCCGAATGTTTCGGTAACACCATTCGGCCAAATCACTTTGACACTCTCGACTAACACCTCTTCACCCAACCCGAAATGCAAAAGAGGATCATTGCGGCAAAGGTATCCATCGCCACCCACCATCCACTGCACTTGCTCTTTTCCACTAAGCGTGACAACCACCTTGGCCCCGATCGCGTCTCTCTCGGATTGGGTTCCCACCAATTGCACCTGAAGCCAATTGTTTCCCGCGTGCGTCTCATTGAGTAGCAGGGCGGTCGGCGCACCCAAATGTGTGATCATCACATCCATCTGACCATCCCGGTTGAAATCTAATCGCGCCATCCCGCGACCAAGATACTTTCCCTGCCAATAGTTCGACGGTTCCTCCACATCAAGCAGTCGAAATTCACCGCCACGGTTAATAAAGAATTGTGGTGACTGCTCAAGCGGTTCGCCGGGAGCTTTTTCAATGTTGCCATTGGTCACTACCAAATCGGATCGGCCATCGTTGTTGTAGTCGATTGCTTGGCAACCAAACCCTAACACTTGAAGGCTTGGCTGATGAAGTTTGTATTGAATCGCTCGATCTTCAAACGCCCCACCACGATTCATGAACAAGCTAACCGGTTCCTGATAAAAATTAGCAATATGAATATCGAGTGTTCCACTTTGATCAAAGTCAGCCACCGCGATTCCCATCGAAGCGGTAGCAATCCCACCATGCCCGTGAGCACATCCCGCCAATGCAGCAAGCTCGCTCCACTGGCTCGTCGACTCTGATCGTGCCCACAGATGATTGGCTCGAATGTCATTTCCAACAAAAATTTCGTTGCCTGGCTTTCCATTCCAGTCGGCGATCACCACTCCCAAACCAGTACTTGCATGTGAGTCAGATTCACTAATCCTCTGACTCAACAGTCCGCCCGCCCCATCGTTGATGGTTAGCCGATCAATCCCAGGAGTAAAAGAAGCCGGGGAAACCGTTAACACGTTACCGTCCTCGCTGAGTTCCGGTCGTTCAAGCATGGCAGGATCTTCAACATAGTAAAGTGAGACCAAGTCAGGAATCGAATCTCCAGAGAGATCTCCCATTGCAACGGAACTAACCAGATTCGCATTTTCAGGATCAGGTTCGAATTCTTCTCGGCGAAACGTTCCGTCGCCGTTGTTGATCAAAAGCACCTGATTACCGATGTTGGCCAACACAAGATCTTGAAAACCATCCTGATTCCAATCCCCTGCGGTCACTCCAACGGTATAGAGATACTCCTCCGTTCCAGACTCTGAGCCAATTGACTCAATCTCACCATCGACTTGTCGGAAAAAGAGATTAGAAATGGATGCCCGCATCTTCGGTGGCTCGGTTCCTCCTTGGGCAAGATAGAGGTCCGGTTGCCCATCGAGATCGTAGTCCAACACGGCTACACCACCGCCCAACGATTGATACAGAGCAAAGCGATAGGACTGCGGCTGACTCGCAACCCAGTAGGCATGATCCAGCCCCAACCTTCCCGCGATGTTTTCAAACCTTGGCTTTGGGTAAGTCTCTTCTGACTTCGCTGTTGATTCGGGGAACGGCAAAACCTCGCCAACAGCCACCTCCAAGGTTGGCTCCGGAAAATCAAGGATGCTCATCTTTTCCAATCGAATCGCCTGATCGGGAAACGCGCCTGAAGAACTCGCCAACTCCTTGCGTCGTTGATTCAAGTCTTTGAGGACCTGCTGATCATCTTGACGATAGAATGCCCCAAAAAGTCTCCAAGTCACCGCTTCCAACGGTCGTCCAAGCGATTCCAAATTCGTGGCGACCGTTTCAAAATCTTCAAACTTCACCTCTGACGTTTCACCGATCGAATTACTAGCCAGGGTTGCGTTGCGTTGTGCAACGTATCGATCCACCCAGCGCTCCGCTTCCTCATCGCGTTTTAGCGCCTGCAGCGTCTGATTCATCCGCCGCATCGACGCGAGGTCCGTTGGATCCAAATCAATCGCACGGAGCAATGCGTGAGCCGCCTCCTCAAACTTCCTTTCATTCACAAGTGAAGCACCAATCGCCGACCAATACTCGGAATACCCCCTCACCGCCTCATCGCAACGCGACAACCACCATCGGAATTTGGCTTCATCTTGCGATTCAATCGCCAGCAAACCGTAAAAGGCCATCACCGAGGGCAATACCGATTCCGCCGAAACGGTCTCTTCCAATGCAGCAAGTGCGTCAGAAAATTGACTCGCGGTGAACAACATCCGCGCTTCGGCAACGGCACCAATGGGCCAATAATGACGAGCGCCATCTTCGGCAACGGGTTGATTGGGGTCCTCAAAGATCGCGTGGCCGATCACCAATAGTGCATGAAGCTCATCTTGGCGAATATCTCCGAGCTGACATAACGATCTAAGATGTGGCACGGCTTCATGTCGTCTGCCTTGCCGGTTCAACAGAAAAGCAAGTTGCCGATGTGCCACGACCGCGTTAGGAACGCGCGCAAGCACATCGCGATATCGCCTCTCAGCTTCTGCGTACCGACCAGCCTCGAGGCACCAATCGGCGGACTGCCCAAGTGCCGGAAGACCAGCATCGGGATCGTTTGCCGGGATCGCATCGAGCAACTCAATGGCGGTTTCCAAGTCACCCTTCTGAAACCGAATCTGTGCCAACCGAAAAAGAACTTCGACGTTGGTGGGATCGGAAACAAGAATCCGCTGCAGTGCTGCGGTTGCCGCGTCAAGGTTTCCTGCCTCGGCTAACTGTGCGGCACGATTTAGCTCGACTTCAAGGTTGAATGGAGCATTGGCATCTTCGGCGACATTTGAATTGCTTTGCGTCTTGCCGAACCCCAGATCACCGGCGTCGCCGGTCTGGGACGTGATGGCTTCAGTAGCACTCCCCTGATCTGAATCGGCACCAGCGCCGCAGCCAAATGACAGGCAGAGAAACAGCAACAAAGCTCCACAGCCTCCCACAAGCAATTGCGTCTTCATCCGCACGTCATCTATCCCTAAGCTTCAATCTGTCATCGACCCGCTGGTTTCTTTCACCATTTTTATATTGTACAGATACCGTAAACTTATCGGAGCAAACAAGCGGTCCTGATCATCGACCGCCAAAGCCGCTCAGGTCTCCCCCATGTAATTTCCAGCCTAACGGACCATTCATCTTGCACTGAGAATCAGCCACAAAAGCTGAGATCAGGATCGACAACAAAAAAAAGGCGGATGTGAGAGTTATCTCACACCCGCCTTCTGCGTTTCTGCTAAACAGCCTGAATCACTACTGGTTCAACTGCTCTTCGATGGTCTCACGAGCGGCCTTCGTGCCCAGTGCACCCCAAAGACCGTATGGGCTCTCACGACCCGCACCGCCGTTGGCACCCAAACCATCGCCGTTGTCGCGACCGTATGCGACGTGGTTCTGGTCACCAGCTTCGATCGAATCGGTGATGAACGTAACCGCACCGTCGGACATCAGGATGTGCGCCCCACCTTGGTGGAAGCTCGATGCACAGTACGAACCAGCATGGCCGTGCCAACGCTGGATGTTGTAGCTGTTCGGTGGAGTAATCGTGTTGAACGATGAAAACTCTGGGCGTCCATCGGGCCAACGTCGACCACGACCGTGGTTAGGATTGTTGTCGTAACACGGCTTGCCACCGCATGCGGGAAGACCACCGGTGCCGGTGTTTCCGTTGACGTAAGCAGGTCGCTCTGGATCCATGTACTGCTTCCAGTAAGCTGGTGCTTGATCCCATGCATTATTGTCAGCAGCCATGATCGTACCAGAAGCACGAAGCGTACGGTCGTTGACAATGTGCTCACCAGCCATGATCGTGTTAGCAAGACCGTCGGTGATGTCGCGGAACTTGGTGAAGTGACGAGGACGGAACACACCACGTGCCCAACGCTCGGAATCTTCTTCACCCCAGCCACCCCAGTTACCACAGCGGCCTTCGCTGTTACATCCACCATCAGCCAACTCGAAGAATGCATCCCCATAGTTAGCAGCGTAGTTGATGAAGGCGACTCGCTCGCTGATTGCAACGATCGGATCACTTGGGCAGCGGTAGGTTGGAACCTGTGTCAGCCAAGGCTGGTAATTTTCGTGCCATGGAACAGGACCCATTGCAGCGAACTCACTTCCTGGAGCACGAATCGAACCATTGCGATTCTTATTGAAAGGATTGCTAATCTGCTCCCAAAGAGCCTGCTGCTCGATGAATGGGGTGATCCCAACCGCCCAGCTCAACCAGCGATAGTTGGCTTTGTCGCCGTTACCGAGGTAATTTGCGGTACCACCTGCATTCATTGGCAGGTTTTTGTAGGCAGAGTGGTAGTTGTGCAAAGCCAAACCAATCTGCTTGAAGTTGTTACTGCAGCTCATTCGTCGTGCTGCTTCGCGTGCAGCTTGGACAGCGGGGAGCAGCAAACCGACCAAAATGCCGATGATCGC
>CALIBL010000087.1 GCA_938045805.1 uncultured Rubripirellula sp.
AGGTCAGTCGTCGTATTGGCCTGAAGAAGATCACCCGCGTCGAACAGACCATCAGAGTTGGTGTCTTCATAAAGCGTGATCTCAATACCGTTCGCACCGGCCGTACCGGGGGCGACGAGATTACCACTGGCATCCACAAGGACGGGCGGATTAGTCGCTCCATCGTTGACGAATGCGATCCCTGCAATCGCGCCCATGTCGACGGCAAGCAACTCTCGTCGCTCCATCTTTTCCACCTGCAGCAGACGCTCCGTGCGTTTCCCATTGACACGACGCTGCGCAGCCTTCTTACGTCTTAAGATTCGATTCCAAACCATCAGCTCATTCCGTGGCATGATGAGGGGATTGTTGAATGAGCAAATGAACCGAAAGAAAATCGACGGATCAGCTAGGTCAAAAAACCTCCACCGATCCGCACCCTCATCACATCCAACCCACACATCATTCAATGCTGAAGTGGATCGTTAAAGCTGCTGAACACAAACCCGTGAAACAAACCATGAAACGTAGCCATGTTTGTTCCCCATCTGCTCAATGGAGGGTTTTGGAGTAACCAGCACTGTCTGATTAACGTTCGCAGAGATTTCTCTAGCGGACGGATCAGCTAAACGGGATCGATAATCGTTACCGTGTGAGCTTCGGTTTTTGCTCTAATCCCTACCATCGGTATTCGCCGCCTAGGCTGATTCCTTGAATCCAGTAGTCAGTGGTATCGAAGGCGAATCGAGGTCGGTTTGTACCGGCTACGGAACTTCCAACGGGAGGAAGCAAGTTAGGATTCACATCGCGATCGATGTGATGCCCTGGTCGCACAACGTTTGACCAATAGATGCCTGTGTAGCCCACAAGAAATCGGAGATGGTCCGTCATCTGGTAGCCCAGATTGATACCGAATTCAGGAACGATGCTGAATTCATTCTGACTGTACTCACCAGAATTTGAGTCCAGAGCGAGGAATCCGGAGTTGTGGGTTTGGTCCGTTGGAATGCTAGATGGATCGGAGATTTGTGAAACTCCGGAGATGGAGACCGTTTGACGGGTATTTCCGATTGCCAAACGAATCGCACCATCCATTGTCCAGTGACCTCGTGTGGTTTTGACCGACCAACCTAAGTCGACACCGTTGAACTGGTTTCTGGTGCGGAACCGATCGGTGATGTTGAAGGTCCCGGGGTTACTTGAGTCTTGGCTAACAAGACTCTCTTGAATGCTGACGCCTTCGCTGAGTTGCAAGAAGCGATAACCATAAAGCAATTCGGATCGACAGCAAAAGTGCTCAGGGCATCCGCAGAACCACCACTCACGGCAGCCTTCTTCTGTTCGTCGCAGATTTCGAATCTGGAAACCGGCTCCCTCGAAACTGCTTTCAACCTGAATATTCAGAGATCCGCTGACCACATCCGGGTAGGCGACCAACTCTGCATCTTCAACGCCGGTTAGCGTATTGAAGAAAGGACGAGCGAGAATGGGGAGTCCATCGCTTGCAGCGGAGAACTCATCGGTCTGTGTCGACATTCCAAAAAACTCAGCTCCGATCCCCCAGGTGTGACATCGATCTAACCAGACACCGAATCGTAACCGACCACCATCAATTGATGGGCCTACAAGACCTTCGTTGCCGTAAAGGACGTTTGTCATTGGACTCGAAAGTACACCGGCTTGTGATCGAGAAACGGAAGAATCGAGGCTGGTGGTCACCAGTGCTGGCAATTCCAATGCGTCTTGGTACCAATTGAGATATTCGTAGGAAACCCAGCCATCCTGCGGTAAACAAAGCGTAATACACGGTCTCCATGCTTCGGTACTGCACAATTCACCGCAGCAACTCGAGCCGCATGAATCGCATGGAATCCCATCACAGCCGCCGTCGCAACCACCAAGGCTATCGCATCCCGAATCTCGCAGTCTTGGTGCAATCCTCAGACCGCGTCGAATCATCGGTCCACCAATGATTCTCCCGTCAAGCAATTCACCGTGAATGATTTGACCATCGATGATTTCGCCATCAATGATTTGACCATCGATGTACTCACCCTCGATGTACTCACCCTCGATGAATGGTCCTTCTACAATTTGTCCATCGATCACATCGCCATGAATGATCTCACCTTGAATCACTTCACCTTCGCGAATCACTCGGGTCTCCCCGGGCTCAACGATCGAAATGGCTGAATCTGAAGGTGGTGTCGGTACCTGCCCGCCAACCATTCGCACAGAATGCTGACTTTGACTTGTAGAGTTGGCCCTGAGTCGATTGGTCGACGAGACTCCGCTTTGTGATGGACTTGCATCAAAAGTCGGGATCGGACGTGCTGGCTGCCAACCTGCTCGAGCAGATTGCTCGCTCAAACGGGCCGTTCTGGTCCGAGGCGTGATTTGACCTTGTGATTCAGCGGCACAGATAATCGCGACGAAAGCCGCAAGGCAGATGGGAAGGAAATTACGCACTGGCTTCACCGATGGAAAGCTGGAATGGCGATGCTGTGAAACACCACCGAAAACGTGTAATCCCCCCGGATTTGAGTCTGAAACTGCCTGGCCCACGGCTCACACAGCATTCGACTCAGGAGAGGTATCGACGCGTGGAAGACCAAGAGTGGACTCAAAATTAGAAAAATCATAAAAAACCTTAAAAACCACCCAATCGGCACAAATTGACACAATACGGGCGAAAAGGGGTCGCCCCACTTTTCCAACTCGATCGCCTTCAAATTTTGTTGGCTGATACGGGCGACCGATCAAAAACGCCGCTCGCTGCAACTGGTAACCTACTGCAATCGTCGGGTAGAACCATGTTGTTGGCTCTGCCAAGAGGGCGACTTACTTCGCTGGCAAACGCTGCGTCCCCCGTGAAAAGGATTCACGATCACCAGTGAGCTTTTTTTCGACTGCTTGAACATCAACAAACTTCCGCCATGGCTCAAAACATCAATCCAATGATCCCACCTTTTTTGCCACAGAGATCCAATTGCAAAAAAGTGCATCACACGATCGCTGCTCTGGTTGCGTTTACATTGACCGCCATCCCCGCAACGGTTCTCGCGCAGGATGACTCGTCGAGCGTTGAACCTACATCGGCCTCTCAGCAGCAGATTGAAAGCCAGATTCAAGAGTCCACCCTACGCGGCCACATTCGCTTTCTTGCTGACGATCTTCTCGAAGGACGTGGCCCAGGGTCGCGTGGCGACCAAATCACACAGCTTTACCTACAAACACAGTTCCAATCCCTTGGGCTCTTGCCCGCCGCTAGCACCCAAGCAGTTTCCAACTCGCTCGAATCAAATGAGCCTGCAAAGTTTGATTCGACGAACATTAACTCTGGAAACTCTAAACCCGGTCTATCAGTCGAACCACAGATAAACGATGTTCAGAAGAACGCAAACGGAGAAAGCGACGACTGGACTCAATCGGTTCCCCTTATCGGCGTGCAAACGACCCCGCCGCAAACGATCACCTTCGAGCATGAGGACCAAGCACTGCCTCTGAAGCTAAGCGATGACTTCATGGTCAACCTTGGACAAAGCACCAATGTCACAACCCTCACGGATGCGGAAATCGTTTTCGTCGGCTACGGCATTCAAGCACCTGAATATGAATGGGATGATTTTAAAGACGTTGATGTCAAAGGAAAAATCCTATTGATGATGAACAACGACCCCGAAAATGATCCCAATTTGTTCGAGGGTCGAAAGCGACTCTATTACGGACGGTGGGATTACAAGTACAAGATTGCCGCCG
Organism: uncultured Rubripirellula sp.; assembly: GCA_938045805.1. GTDB lineage: Bacteria > Planctomycetota > Planctomycetia > Pirellulales > Pirellulaceae > Rubripirellula. The sequence goes on from CALIBL010000087.1 coordinate 3,739, forward strand.
AGCGAGGAGCTGCCGGCGCGATCATCATTCATACAACGCCATCCGCAGGTTACCCGTGGCAAGTGATTCAAACCTCTTGGAGCGGAGAAGAATTCAGACTTCGTACTGATAAAACTCCAGCTTGCAAAATGACGGCTTGGCTCACCGAAGATGCAGCCACAAAACTTGTTGCCCTCAGTGGTCACGAACTGGATGAACTCCGATCTAGTGCAGAATCACGAGATTTTCGACCCGTGTCACTGCAAACACGCCTGTCGGTGAATTTAACCGGAACCGTCCGCTCACAAGACTCAGCAAATGTTATCGGGATCTTGCCGGGCAGCGATCCCAAGCTTCGTGAACAAGTCGTGCTTTTCATGGCCCATCATGATCATTTGGGCATGAGTGCTGAAAGGAACATCGATAGTGATAACATCTACAATGGTGCCGTGGACAATGCATCGGGAACCGCTGGCTTGTTAACCATTGCCAAAGCGTTTGCCTCGCTTCCCGAACCACCAAAACGTTCGATCGTATTCGCTGCCGTCGCCGCGGAGGAGCAGGGACTTCTCGGATCGAAACAGTTTGCGCAACGACCATCCATCCATCCGGGACGCATGGCAGCCGTGATCAACATCGATGGAGCCAACATCTTAGGCCCCACCCGAGACGTCAATCTGATTGGCAACGGGAAGTCAGATCTTGATCAAATCGTTACTAAAATTGCTGCTCAGCAAGGACGGATTGTGACGCCCGACCTTTTTCCCGATCGCGGCTATTACTATCGTTCAGATCAATTCAGCCTCGCAAAGATAGGCGTCCCCGGCGTCTACTTTCACAGCGGAGTTGACGTTGTTGGAAAACCAACGGGATGGGGAAAAGAGCAGTTGGAGAAGTGGGTAGAAGAAACGTATCACCAGCCAAGCGATGAATATCAAAGCACGTGGGACCTTGGTGGTGCGATTCAAGACCTGAAGCTACTTGCCCTGACAGGTTTAACGTTAGCCGAGCAACCCGAAATGCCAAAATGGAATCCGGGGGACGAATTCGAGGCAGCGCGGCTTGAAGCGCTAAAAGACGCCAACCACTAGAGCAACCTAAATCCGTAAAGTACCATCTCCCAACAGCGATTCACCGAATGTCACGTTACCTAACTCTCATTCTCTTGATGTCTCTCTTTCTCCACTCCTCGGAGAGCGAAGGGAATGAAAAGCGTCCACCCAACATCGTGCTTTGCATGGGCGATGATCATGGATGGGAAGAAACCGGCTACAACGGGCACCCCTATCTCAAAACGCCAGTTCTTGATGAGATGGCTCAAAAAGGCTTGCGTTTCAACCGCTTCTACTCCGGTCACCCGTCTTGCTCACCTACTCGCGGCAGTGTGATCACAGGTCGCCACCCCAATCGCTACGGAACCTTCGCACCGAATTGGTCGCTACGACCCGAGGAAATCTCGATCGCGCAGGTCCTAAGTGATGCCGGCTATCGAACAGCACACTTCGGAAAATGGCACTTGGGGCCCGTCAAGAAAGCCTCACCAACCAGTCCTGGTGCGATGGGCTTCTCCCATTGGCTTTCTCATGACAACTTCTTTGAATTGAATCCCTCATTTTCCGAAAACGGAGAAGAGCCTCGAGTATTCCAAGGAGAGAGCTCTGAAATCATCGTCGACCGAGCGTTGAAATTCATTAAGTCGGCCGAAGCGTCCAGTGCTCCCTTCTTTATCGTAATCTGGTTTGGCTCGCCACACGAACCCTATAGCGGACTTGCGCATGATTTGGCGATCTATGACGACCTACCCGCGAAATACTCTGACCGTCAAGTAAAACTAACGTCGAATGAAACGGGAAAATCTGTTCAACGTCCTCTCGGAGAAGTACTCCGCGAACGCTATGCCGAGATCACAGCGATGGATCGAGCAATGGGGCAACTCAGAGAAGGACTGGAAGAACACGGCGTGCGCGACGACACGCTTCTGTGGTACTGCGGGGACAACGGCACACCATCGAGCGGCCTGCTAAAAAGTCCCCTTAAAGGGCGGAAAGGTCAGGTATACGAAGGAGGCGTGCGTGTTCCAGGCGTTCTAGAGTGGCCCAATAAAATCACTAAACCTTTGCAGACCGATCATGTAGCCGTCACCAGTGACATGCTTCCAACCCTTTGTGCCATCGCAAATGTCAAATTACCCAATCGCACACTCGATGGTATCGATCTTACATCAGCCTTTGAAGGTGAAGCGAACCGTAGCAAACCCATCTTCTTCTGGAGTTTCAACACTCGGTCGCTACCTCAATCACCAGAACCCTGGATTGCTGGGGATCTACAAGAAGGCACCACACCGCTTGTCAAGCTGATCAATGGCAAGCCGACTCGCACATTCAAAAATGTGCATCTGGGCTCGATTCGCGACAGTCATTACACCGGGCCTCGCGCCATCACAACGCAGCGGTACAAGCTCATCCTCGATCAGTCTTCGTCGAATCAAGTCGAGCTATACGATTTGACCGACGATACGGGCGAATTAAACAATTTAGCCGAGTCCAAACCAGAAATGGTTCAACAGCTCAAGCAGTCCATGCACCAATGGCAAACGGATGTCCTTCGCAGTTTGACTGGTGCCGATTACTGAGGTCTTATGCCTAGCCCTTAACCAACAGCAACTGGTTCTAACGAACGGCCGATTGACCATTTGGTGAAGTCTGATGGGTCACGGATCACCTCTTGGTAGATGGTATCTCTCTCGATTGGATCGCGGCCAGCTTCGGTAATCAATTGCTTGATGGCATCGACAGAGAGACACTCGGGAGTGGTTGCACCCGCGTCGTGATAGATTAGCTCATGCCGCACCGTGCCATCGATATCATCTGCCCCGTAGGCCAGAGCGGTTTGAGCGGTTTCGATACCGAGCATGATCCAGTAAGCCTTGATGTGCTGGATGTTATCGAGCATCAAGCGACTAATGGCCATGGTCCTCAAGTCCATCAGCGCCGACGGTTTCTTAAGATCACTGAGCTTCGTGTTTTCGGGATGAAACGCGAGAGGGATGAAAACCTGAAAACCGCCAGTTTGATCCTGTAGTTCTCGCAAACGCATCAGATGATCAATGCGGTGGTAAGCTTTTTCAACATGGCCGTAGAGCATGGTGCAATTCGTTTTGAGGCCGACTTCATGTGCGGTTCGATGGATATCCAACCAAGCATGCGTGTTCGCCTTATGCTCGCAAAGTTGGTCCCGAACCTCAGGATGGAAAATCTCCGCCCCTCCGCCCGGCATACTCCCAAGTCCGGCCTCGCGCATATCTTCCAAGACCCAGCGTATCGACTTTTTGGTTTGAAACTCAAACCAATTGATTTCGACAGCAGTCCAAGCCTTAAGATGAATTTGCGGGTAAGTCTCTTTCAATATCTCAACGATGTGCCGATACCACTCATAGGATCGCTGATGATGTAAGCCACCCACGATGTGCATTTCAGTGCAACCGTTCTCCGTCGCCTCACGCCCCCGATCAAGAACTTGCTCATCGCTCATCGCGTATCCTTTTGGATCACGCAAGTCACTGCGAAATGCACAAAAGCGACACCGATAAACGCAGACGTTGGTTGGATTTAGGTGGGTGTTGATATTGTAATAACCAACGTTCCCGTTCTTGCGTTCACGAACTAGATTCGCCAGCTCGCCAACCGCCTGCAGGGGAACCGACGGTTCGTACAAGAAAATACCATCGTCAAGGGTCAGACGTTCTTCGGCTTCAACCTTGTCACGAATTTCTCGAAAGCGAGCGTCAAGTTCAGCTGTGTTCATGGCGGTATATTCGGCGAGAGACAGAAAATCTTCCTAAATGTTGTACCGAAAAGTCGCACCCTGTCACAACGGGCGAATCATTCGGATTCAACACCGATTCAACGTGGGAGAAACTTACCGAATCAGGGTGTCCGCCGCCCCAGAGACGAGCACAATCACACTAATCCAAGCGTTTGCCGTGAAGAAAGCCTCGTTAACTCGATCAAGATCGTCGGGTTTGACGAGTCGATGCTGTCGAACCACCAGCAAGGCAACCAAGGTCATTCCCGCCAAGTAGATCCACCCCAAGTCGATCTCGGCTGAGACAAAAGGAAGCGAAAACATGAAGACAAGCATCATCAGGTGCGAAATGAGGGAGAAACGTAGTGCGCGGGCGACTCCGAATTTTGCAGGTACGCTGTGCAACCCCTCCTCAGAATCATAGCTGGCATCCTGGCAGGCATAGATGATGTCAAATCCTGTTACCCACGAGGCAATTCCCATCGCCAACATCATTGGCGCGTACCAATCAGCCCATACCACCGCAGACTCTGGGCCTCGAATCGCAAGCCATACACAAATCGGAGATAAACTCAAAGCAATTCCCAACCAGAAGTGAGCCGCCGCGGTGAAACGCTTCGCAAGACTGTAGCCGCAAAGAAAGCCGAGGACGGGCAGCGAAAACACTAGGGGTAGCCAGTTTGGCAAGAAAAGCAATGTGCATGCAATAAAACCAGCCGAACACCCGAGGGTGAACCAGCGAGCTCCCGCGACAGAAATGACTCCAGCGGGTATGTGTCGATTTGCAGTCCTTGGATTCTTACGATCGATCTCGCGATCCACGAGTCGATTGAACGCCATCGCCGCGCTGCGAGCAAACACCATACAACCCAGCACGCCGAAAACCACTCGGTAAGAAAAAATGACGGACTCGCCTGACGGCAGTGGCGATGCGTATGCCAAAACGGTCGCCAACGCAGCAAACGGGAGAGCGAAAATCGTATGGCTGAATCGGATTAGCCCTAGCCAGTGTGATATTTGCAATGAAATCAATGGCACTGCGTTTAGCCCCAATTCTATTCGGTAAACAGAGCACACATTGGCTCAAGAGAGATCAGCGAGCGAGACAGAAAGCACAACACAAGTCGCCAGCCATGACCTTGTCTAATTGTCAAATAATCTCACAACTGACGCCAGAAGAGACGAACGAAAATAATATTGGAGCAATGGCGTGCTTTGAAAAGCCTTCCTGCTGACCGGTTGTCAGCAGAGAAAATCAAAAATACGCTCTAGGAGAGCCGTACTCGCTTTTCGAGACAGACGGACTATTTACAGGCCTAGAAAGACCTGAAGTAATGCGTCCCGGCCCGGAAGCGTTTGCTGGTCTGGTGACCGCCCCAGTCTTCAAAATTGGTGAGGCGTTTGAAACAAATGCCTGGTGGGTTCGATTCCCATCCGCTTCCGCTGAAAACCAGCCTCTCGAGATTTCCTCTCGCCTTGCCTCGCTCGTTGTCTCACTCGGGTGAAACGAGTGCTGCTGGTTCGAAATCGGCAGCCATTTCCTGTAATTTTTCCATGGCACGGCGTTCGAGTTGCCGAACACGCTCTTTACTGATCCCCAGCCGATCCGCAAGAGACTGAAGAGTATGAACGCGACGGTGCGAACCGAGAGAAAACCGAGCACGAATGATCAGTTTCTCTCGGCGGTCCAGGTCATCCAACATCGTGGCAAGTCGTGCTCGAAGTTCATGCCACCGCTTCTCACTAATCGCCGAAACGCGTTCCTCGTCACTGAGGTCAATATCCATGTCTTGCAATCCGCAAGCCACCTTTTGACGATCCTGCTGGTTGGTCACCACCGTTCTGTAAGAATTTCGACGGACGACCTGAGTCGCGTAAGTGCTGAAACGGAACCCTCGCTCATAGTCAAACTTCTCCACGGCGCGCATCAACCCAATGATTCCCTCGCTGAGTAGCTCGTCAAACGAATTATTCGTATTCACAAACTTTTTGACGATGGAAATCACAAGTCTTAGGTTCGCCTCGACAAGCCGATCTCGGTGCCACTCAGAGAGTAAAACCAGCCTTTCGATTAACTTGAGCCTCGCTTTAGATGGACGCTTGGTTCTCAGGTAAGAACGTTGTTGATCCGCTTGATGCATCAAATAGTTCATGCGACGAAAAAGTAACGCTTCTTGCTTGGGTGTCAGCAGAGGTGCCTCGCACATTCTCCCGAGGTGAACTGGAAGATCAGCCAATGCCGAGCGACTTTTACTATCCGCCACCTCCGAGGGACTGCGAAGACCAAGTGTCTCCTCAAAAATTTGCTCGCCGATCCCCGAGCCTTCAAATTCAGCATTTGTGATAAAGGACAGTTCTCGCTTGGCAGAGACGCGAACGATCCGATCCAGACCGTCTACCGTTGCATGATCAATCGGCTCAGTCCGTCTCTGCAACTCCTCACTGATCGCGGCATTGGCTGCCAGGAGTTCATCCGACTTAAGCCACGCAGGGATGCGTGCCGGGGGAACGGATCCCGCAGAGGTTTGTTTACTAGCCTTGTTTTGCACGGAGCTTGCAGCCATGTGATAGTCCTCAAATCGACTCAGTTCAACGGATCAATATCGGCCTTTGGTTGAGCCTTGAACGTTTAAAACGTTCAAAACGTTCATCTATGTATATCGACCAAGAAGCTTGCCTGCAACGCACAGAAGCTAAAAAAGGTCAAAAACCGAGTTTAATCACCAAAAAACTTCCAGAACTAACGGTTTGGCTTGACAAAAAAAAGATTTCCACGCATGAATAACAACATCCAAAACGTTCACTCGCTCGCAGCGAAACCATGGCCGCGTATCAACCAACCTTTTCACCGAAGCAAGTCGCCAAGGCATTAAATGCCAGCGAATCATCGGTCAAACGGTGGTGCGACCAAGGGGCGATCGAGACGATACGAACCGTGGGCGGCCACCGAAAAATCTCGCTTGACGCGATTAGGAAGTTCATAGCCGCCACGAATCGAACCCTCGCAGACCCAACGTCCATCGGTCTCAAGGTGACTCCGGTTTCGCGAAGCAGTGAACTACCCGGAGGAAATGAAGCTGATCAGATTGACTTCAGAAACGCATTGGCTGACGGTGACGAAACCGTTTGCAGGCGTATCCTGAGGAACAGAATTGAACGCACGGGTGAGAATCTTAGCCGCGTTGCCGACTACTTGATTACCGATGCGATGCATGGAATAGGTCATGCGTGGGACGAGAGCAGCATCGATGTCTACCAGGAACGGCGAGGTTGCGATATCTGCTTGCGTCTCATCCACGAAATGCGTTCGAGCCTTCCGCTGCCAAACCCCAATGCGCCGATCGCCTTTGGTGGCACTTTTTCGGGTGACCCTTATCAGATCCCCACTGCATTGGTCGAGCTGACGCTTCGTGAATTGGGCTGGAATGCGACGAGCCTCGGATGCGATCTGCCCGTCGATAGCTTCATCAAAGCGGCTCAAGATTACCAACCCTCGATGATTTGGCTCAGCATTTCTGCGGTTGCCGACGAGCCTCAGTTCTTCACAGACCAAAATCGCCTAGTGGATCAACTGCCGTCCGAAGTGGCGGTGGTTCTCGGCGGGCGTGCACTCCCTGAAAGTGGGAGAGAAAAGTTGCAGTATTCAGCAATCTGCAACGCCCTGAGCGAGCTTTCAGACTTCGCACACTTGCTCTCAGCCTCCAAGTCGGCCTGAACGGACGAAAAACAGAAGTGTCCTCGCAATCTCTTTCTGCGATCGATCGCGAAATTTTGGCCCCTTGTTAAAACGTGCCGATCGCCAGAAATATCGCCCCACGAGCGGATTAAGTCGTTTGTTCCGCGATTTCTAGCTACCTCTTCATCAAAACACCAAGGCCAGACGTCATCCAAGCGAATATAATCGTGGAAGAAAAAACCGATCTGATTAAACTATTGTCCGGGAATATACGGATCGAGTTTACACCATTCGTTGAATAAGCCCCCCAACAGAACCACCCCTCTCCTTGACTGCGCCCCTCATTTCCGACCGCGATGTCAACCACCTCCGCACTTACCGATCAAACGCAGTCGACTGACTTCTGGCAGTGGACCGGCTGGAGCGTGCAGGTCAAGTCTGATCAACAACACAGAACACTCCGGCCAAGACGCCCCTTCGCGTTGGTCGGTTCGCATCATTGCTGCCATCTTCGGGTCAGTAGCCGAAGTGTGCCCGACATCGCCTACTTGCTCTGCTGCATTGAGAACCGAATAGAGGCCTGGCCGCTGGCGAACCGAAACGGCCGAAACGCTGTCGTTATTTCGCCAGATGAGTCACTCTCAGTAGGCCCATGCGAACTCGGTTTTCATCTTGACCCTCCTCAGGCATCCCCCGAAGAAGAACGCGTAAAATTCAATATCTCCATCGAAGTATGGAGTGATGAGGAGGTTTTAGAAAGACACCTCAGCACGGGAGTCCACCTACTGAGCAGTAACGCTCATGACCTTAAACCCACAGATCAATCCGCAGCGACCCACGCCGCAATCAATCAAAACGGATCCCTATGGATTGTCGATCTTTCCGCCCGAAAAATGCGACATTCAGAACGAGTTCGCCGGCTTTCGCTCTTTGAAAATGAATACGTATTGGGTCGATCCATCCTCGCGGTTACCGACATAGCCCCAGTCGAAATCAATGCAGGAAAGCAGATTGATTCCCTCTCTCTCCACGACCAACCTCTAGCTGCGTCCGATACCAAGTTGCTTCAAGACCAACTCCTCAGCGACTCAAAGGAACTTCTCTTCGATTCAAATGCCTGTCTTGAACCTCAGATGAACGTGGCGGAAATTAATGAAGCAATCTCGCTGAACAGCGACAATGACCCTCGAGTCAAACCACTTGAAAGGATCGCCGAACCGCTAATCCAGCGGGTTAGCGGAGTGATTTCGATGCTAAGTGAGTTCACGGCAAGAGAAGCAAACGGCCATCCACAGGCAAAAGAAGAGAATCAAGAATGCAAAGCGAATGATGTAAAGACTGGTAGAACCGCCCCATCTCAACCAAAGATAGGCTTGCTTGACCAGATTCAACCCACCGAGAACATTTCACCCATTCATGTTCCTCGGCAATTTGCTCCAATAGATAGCGTTGCGAAATCGCAACCCTCTGGGGGTAATGGAATGAATAAGAATTCATGCAATTCCGAGCAAAACGGTTGGCAAAGGCACATCGATAATGGTAGCCAGCTAAATCCCACTGTGGAAAAAGACCTTCCACAAGATCAGTGGTTCACAAGCTTTGCGGTGGGAGAGGGGTTATCTGAAACGGCCCTCAGCGATTTACAGATATTTACCTCGCTGCATAATCCGAATAATCAGCTTAACTCCCCCGAGGAATCCCCTCAGTTGGTTGATTCCGACAATTCCCACGCGGCACGCCAAGATCTCGAAATACCCTGTGACAAGACAGATTCCGATTCGATCAGCGAAGCCGTTTTTGGTGTTTTCCAAGGACAAGAAAGGCTCGGCAACTGTGAGCCAAATGACTCTGATGGAACCGGCCATAAGAACGAAGTGATGCATCACACCACACCATCCTCCCCTACATCCATCGACACATCTGCGGATGCAACGGCAATTGCACGCGTCAACCATAGCGTTCAACGTCGCGATGCAAACGACGAAGAAGCGGAAACCAACCCCACACTTGACCTCGAAGTAGACTCAGATCGTTCCGCTTCGGCGAATCCTTCGAATGAAGACTCATCCACTAACGACGAGGAAGCAAAGGCAATGCAGGGTAGTACTGACTACACCGACATGTCCTCGTTCTCCTTCGTCCCGTCCGATGAAGAATCGAGAGATCAGTTCGCCAATTCACAGACAAATTCAGTCGATCAAGCAACCAATCCTGTCGAACCACCTCCAGTGGAACAAAACCCAGCAGAGAAGCTCGTCAGCGAGAACTCTGATTTGACACCGATGGATCAACAAGATCGACCGACTCCCTATCGCCACAAAGTGCGTTCTCTGAGCGACTACAAAATCGATCCAGATGAACTGACGACTGAAATCTCCGTCCGTCTCGCGAATCATGTAGCCCCCAAACGTGGGTTCCTTGCGACAGTACGCAAACTATTCGTGGTAACAACCATCATTGCCGTACATGTCGCGGTTTTCTACTTTGTTGGACAGAGGGTCTACGAACTGATTTCCGCGGCACCATAGATCATTCGCTTGCGATAAGCCGGCTGGGCGAAAACGGTGCTAAATCAAAGTTCAATTCTTGATAGTTCGCCATGCGAGCGATCAACTCACCTAAAACCGGGGTGAACTTAAAACCGTGCCCTGACAGCCCGGCAGCCACAATCACTCGTGAGTGTTCTTTAAGGCGACCGAAAATGAAACTTTCGTCAGGTGTCATCGAATAATAGCAAACTTCTTGCCGTTGCAGACGCCGCTTGAGTCCAGGCAAGTAAGATCCGGCATAACGCAAGCACTCTTCGAAATCTTCTCCGCGTTGAACACCCTCACGATCTGACTTCTCTGGCTGTTCGACCAACTCTCCTCCGCTGTGCATAGCGATCTTGACCCCGAGCGAATCAATCTCCGGAAAACCATAAAAATACCCACTTGGTGTTTCATGGAAAAAACATGGCGTTCCAGCGGTTAATTGCATCCGCCCAGGCAATGACTCAAACCAATACAAATACTTCCGCAGCACGCGAATCTTGAAACCGAGCAATCCATCTAACCAACTTGAAGACCACGGCCCCAAAGCAAGAACCAGCTGTCTTGCATTATGCTTCTCATCATCCAAGAAAATAGATACCCCGTCCGATCCGTCCTCCCATCCTACCACTCGAACACCGTGCACCAACTCAGCGCCTTCAGACTTGGCGAGCTCTAACTGTGTCACCACAGCCCTTTCAACATGCACAAAGCCGGCATTGGACTCAAAGACCCCCACATCATCAGAAGCACAACAGATTCCAGGCCAAAGCCGCTTCAGTTCCTCGGAACCATAGGTAACGACCGGCAACGCATGCGTCTCAGCACTACTCAAAACCCCTGGAACGACAACACCATCGGACGGTCCAATTTGAAGAAGCCCACAGCGGACGAATAACTCTTCAGAAACGTGTTGATTGAGTTCATCCCAAATCTCATAGGACCGCTTCAACAGTGGAACATAGCTGACTCCCTCAAAGTAAGCCTGCCGTACGATCCGTGTCTGACCATGAGAGCTACCGAAATGATGACCAGCGGGATGTTGATCGATACCAAGAACCGACAATCCGGATCTGGCCAGATGCCAACAGGCAGAACTTCCCACTCCACCGAGCCCGAGAACGATAACATCCCAATGTTTCATTGGCAGCCCTCAACGTGATCCCAGTGCAAGCCAAAGTGCCCGAGGTTCTTCACCTACTGACGCGGTGCAAGAACTTAAGCTCGACACAAAAAAAGCCCTCTAGCTTGCACTAGAGGGCTTTTTTAAAAATCCGGCAATACCTACTTTCACGCTGGTATGCACTATCATCGGCTCGGAAAGCTTGACTGCTGTGTTCGGGATGGGAACAGGTAGGACCTTTCCGATATGGTCGCCGGAAAGACGCAGTAACGGGTATTTCGCCGCTACTACGCCAGTTGTTTGGTAGTTGTACTGTATCTTCGAGACGTTATTTCAAAGAACGTCGAGTAACCTCGAGCAAAAATCCTGAAAGGGATTTCGAGTGCGGGATATCGACGACCAATCCTTCGCCCGTTAGTACTGGTTAGCTAAACACGTTACCGTGCTTACACGTCCAGCCTATCAACCTAGTCGTCTTCTAGGGGGCTTTCGTCAAATGACTACGAATCCTAATCTCGGAGCGGGCTTCACGCTTAGATGCTTTCAGCGTTTATCCTTTCCGTAGTTAGCTATCCAGCCGTGCCGCTAGCGCGACAACTGGTACACCAGAGCTACGTCCAACTAAATCCTCTCGTACTAAAGTTGAATCTCCT
>CALIBL010000088.1 GCA_938045805.1 uncultured Rubripirellula sp.
AGAGCCTACACAGAGAGCAACATCACTGGGTTCATCAACATTCTAGAAGCTTGTCGTCATGCGAAGACGCCTCACTTAACTTACGCCAGTAGCAGCAGTGTTTACGGTGGTGGCACCTCCATGCCGTTTACGACATCGCAAAGCGTGGATCATCCACTGAGCCTCTATGCGGCCACTAAGAAGAGCAATGAGTTGATGGCCCACACCTACAGCCATCTCTATGGTCTTCCCACTACCGGACTGAGATTCTTTACCGTCTACGGTCCTTGGGGACGTCCCGACATGGCTCTTTTCCTCTTTACCAAAGCGATCCTTGAAGGTCGTCCAATTGATGTGTTCAACGAAGGCAGGATGCGTCGAGATTTCACTTACATCGACGACATCGTTGAGGGAGTCGATCGCACCTCACAGCAAATCGCCACTAGCGATGAAAACTGGGATAGTGCTTCCCCCACGCCAGCGAGCAGTAACGCTCCTTACCGCGTCTTCAATATTGGGAACAATGAACCGGTTGAACTGAACCACTTCATTGAATGTATTGAACAGTCGCTTGGCATCAAGGCAATCCGTAATCTCCTGCCGATGCAACCGGGGGATGTCCCCGCCACCTATGCCGACATTGATGCTTTGGAGCAGGCAGTGGGCTTCCGCCCGTCGACACCGATTGAAGTCGGGATTGGGCGGTTTGTTGAGTGGTATCGGAACTACTATCAGGTTTAGTCGGTAAAAAACGTGCAGGATTGACGGCAGTACAATCCGCTGATCTCTGGGCATTTCCCTTCAAATACGGCACGAGAAAGTGCCGAACAGGAGGGATTTCAGCCCTCAGCCGTTGACATATCGGGTGTGAAAGTTGACAGTGGCGGCAAACTCACACGTTTCTTGATTTTAGGATTCTTTTGTCCGTATGTCCGATGCCAATTCGTCCGCACCGCGGACCATGCTTGAAAAGATCTGGGATGAGCACGTTGTCCATGCGCCCGAGTCCGGTCCATCCATTTTGTATGTCGATTTACATTTGGTGCATGAAGTCACCAGCCCACAAGCTTTTGAGGGTCTGCGACTGAACCAAAGAGCGATTCGTCGCCCCGAGCGAACCATCGCGACCCCAGACCATAACGTCCCGACTTCAGATCGCAGCTTGCCGATTGCAGACGAGATCAGTCGCAAACAGATCGAGACGCTACGCGACAACTGCAAAGAGTTTGGCGTGACCCTGTTTGACATTGGTGATGTCCGACAGGGTATCGTCCACGTGATTGGTCCTGAAAACGGCTACACTCAACCTGGAATGACCATTGTGTGTGGTGACAGCCACACCGCCACGCATGGTGCTTTCGGTGCCTTAGCATTTGGTATTGGCACCAGTGAAGTTGAGCATGTCTTGGCAACGCAAACGCTACGACAATTCAAGCCGAAAACCATGGAACTTCGGGTTGATGGCGAACTACCTCCTGGGGTAACCGCCAAGGACATGATCCTGTATCTCATCGGACAACTTGGTACAGCTGGTGGTACAGGCTACGTTCTAGAATATACGGGCCCGTGCGTTCGAGCTTTATCGATGGAAGAGCGGATGACCGTCTGCAACATGTCGATCGAAGCGGGTGCTCGAGCGGGAATGATTGCACCGGACGACACCACTTTTGATTATCTACGCGGACGACCTGAAGTTCCTGCAGATTTTGAAAGTGCAGTGGCACGTTGGAAAGAGTTTTCGAGTGACCCAGGTGCCAAGTTCGATGTCTCGAAAGTCTTCAATGGGCAAGACATTGAGCCGCAAATCACTTGGGGTACCAACCCGGGTCAGGTATGCGGTGTGAATCAAACCATTCCAAGCCCAAGTGACTTCGAGGATGCTACCGACCAGAAGACCACTAGCAATGCGTTAGCTTATATGGGTTTGGATGCGGGAACGCCCATTTCTGACGTTACGATCAATCGAGTATTCATTGGTTCCTGTACGAACGCGAGAATTGAAGACCTGCGAGCTGCAGCGAAAGTTCTCAACGGCCATCATGTCTCCTCCGACGTGAACGCAATGGTGGTTCCTGGAAGCGGCCAAGTAAAGGCACAAGCCGAAAAAGAAGGTCTGGACCTGATCTTCAAAGAATCGGGTTTTGACTGGAGGGAGCCAGGTTGCAGTATGTGTCTCGCGATGAATCCGGACAAATTGGCTCCCGGTGAAAGATGTGCAAGCACCAGCAATCGGAACTTCGAGGGTCGCCAAGGAAAAGGTGGACGGACCCACTTGGTCAGTCCAGAAATGGCAGCCGCAGCAGCCGTCTCCGGTAGGTTTGTCGACGTACGCGGCTGGGATTACAAAGCCTAAGACTCGAGTAGCTGACAAGAACGCGCAGCACCAAAAAAATCTCGCAAATGTCGATGAACCAGGGATTAACCAACCGCTTGTAAGTCGGATTCTCGATCAACTTATTCATTCAAACATCAGTCATAGCCAAAATGCAAAGTTTTACCGTTCACACCGGCGTTGTCGCGACAATGGATCGAGCCAACGTCGACACTGACCAAATCATTCCCAAACAATTCCTCAAACGCATAGAGCGAACTGGGTTCGGTCAGTTCCTTTTCTACGATTGGCGATTTCAAGACGACGGATCGACCCCTAATCCCGACTTTGAACTCAATCAGCCAGAGGTCAAGGGTGCCAGCATCCTCGTTGCTCGTCAAAACTTCGGTAGTGGAAGCAGTCGAGAGCATGCAGTGTGGGCTTTAGACGATTACGGTTTCCGTGCAGTCATTGCACCTTCCTTCGCAGATATTTTCTTCAATAACTGCTTCAAAAACGGTGTTCTTCCCATCGTCCTTTCCGAGCAGCAGGTGAGCGAGATTTTTAGACTCGCAGAATCACAACCAACCCTCGAGCTAACCGTTGACCTCGAGACACAAAAGATTAACGGTGGTGGAATCGAATATTCTTTCGAGATTGACCCAAGTCGACGACATAACCTTCTTAACGGTTTAGACGATATCGCCCAGACTCTTCAGCACGAAGAATTGATCAACGAATACGAAAGTAATCGATCTTGGTGAGTAAGAAGGGGCGGAAGGTATTGCCCTGTGAAGTCAAAGATCGGTACGAAAAGAAAATCGTCCCGGCTGGGTCGGCAAACTGCCGCATTGAAAAACATGCGTGTCAAATCGCCCCGGGACGTAAGATTTGGCTAGATCAAAATGATCGCTTAACGTCTCAGAGCTGCAGATTGTGAAGCCAGATTCATGTGACCAAAAAGTGTCTGGTCACGACGCACCAAATAAAATTTGGTTCTTGGACCGTTCTGCATGTCGGGGTGTTCAAGAATCCCCGCGAGGTCAGTAAGACTTGTCGTTTGCCAGCCATGAATCCCAAGAAGCACATCGCCGCTAATGATTCCCTGCTTGGCCGCAGGTGACCCGGGTCGAACATCCGAGATGTACAAGCCACCTAAGTATTTGGTTTTCATTCGGTAGTTCAGACGCCGCATGTTGGCCTCTGGAACGGTCTGTGTCCGGATTCCAATGATATCCCAAGCTGTCTGTGCTACCTGATCGGCGCGAGACAAACTGGCGTCGAATTGCATAGCGACTTCCATCCGCTCACCAGCGCGTTCCACCTCCCAAGCAAGTGGATCCCCAGGCCCGACTTCCAACAGGGCAAGAACGTAATCTAGACGGTCGTCGATCGGCTGCGACCCGACGCGGACCACGCGGTCACCCGGTTTCAGCCCGTTCCCATTGGCGGGACTGCTTGCGGAGACATTCACGACGGTTACACCGTCGCCCTCGCGGGGTCCGCCGTCGGTTCGCACGCCGGTGGTGAGCCTTGAATCATTGTATTGGTCCACCATCTCGGTGACCGTCTCGATCACCTGATCGATTGGAATAGCGAACGCAATCTGTTGTGCCCCAACTCGTACAGCCACATTGATCCCGATGATCTCTCCATCGATATTCAAGAGCGGACCGCCGGAATTGCCGGGATTGATACCTGCACTTGTTTGGATCAAATCGTGGTATTCCTGTTTTTCGTTAACAGGAACCTCTCGGTGTAGAGCGCTGATGATACCTTGGGTGCTCGTGTGAACGTAACCGAACGCATTACCGATCGCGATGACACTCTCACCCACCATTAAATCCAAGCTTGTACCCCTCGGAATGGTTGGGAGCGGCTCATCAGCGTTGATCTTTACCAAGGCGAGATCATTTTTAATACGAGCAGCGATAAGATCCGCTGTCACTTCGCGACCATCGTCCAAGGTCACATAAATCTTCTCCACGTCTTCCACGACGTGGTAGTTAGTGATGACATAGCCACGAGGGTCAATGATGACGCCGGTTCCCATACCGTTGACATGCTTGAATGTCTCGGGACCGGTGGCTCCGGCCATTCCTGCCGCCGTAGTCCGCACCGTCTTTTGACCGTGTAAGTTTACCACCGCTGGTGACGCACGCCGAATGGCAAGGACCGTTGGCGTTTCGCGCGCGGACTGATAGATTCCGTCAGACACATCCTCAGCTTTTACCAGCGTAGCGGTACCGATGGCGCCGGTCACGAGAAGGACGGCGATGCGGAAAACGTGGAAAGTTGATCGCATAGAGTCCTGAAGCCGATTCGTTGCGTTGCAATACTAGCGGTGGTCAGACGGGAGATCACCGTGGACTAACCGGACTAACCGGTACGAGTGATTCCATCGGACTATTACGGTTCCTCGCTTGACGATGGAACTCTCCATCCTCAAGGTTTGCCAGACTTAACAGAGCGGTGAAAATGAACCGCGGAGAAACACTCTTTTTCCACAGCAATCGCTAAATTGCCGCTGCACTGCGACCGAAGCCGACCGGCATCGAGGCTCAGGATGCAACTTTTATTGCTATATCTCACTTTTTCATTCAAGTTTTGTTTCAGCGTGTCATCAAAAAATTGACACCGAGCGAACCGAACCTCGTCTTTGCAAGCTCTATGGCTGGAATCAAAACTCACGACTCGTGCTTCAGAGCACTCTAGGTAGAATGGAGTGATACTGTTCTGTCATTGAAGTCCATCAGCAAAAATTCACACCTGCAGAAAATCTGATGCTGCTGCGACTCAAACTCATTCCATCATCCGCGCACTCGACCCCATGACTGATCTGGCTCAGGAATCCGACGCTACATTGAAGAAGCATGGCTTTTTCAAACGTTGGCTGAGGCGACTGGGTTGGATACTCTCGTCAATTTTTTCTCTCGGATCACTGGTTGTGTTGCTGGCGTTGATGACTGCGATCCCGGTGGTTCAGCTCGTCACCTTCGGGTATTTACTCGATGTTTCGGGAAGACTGAAAAACGGATGCAAACTGAAAGATTCCCTACCAAAGATGCATCAAGCCGGTTTTGTGGGGTTGGCGGCGTTAGCCATTATCATCGCCGCCCTACCCAGCCAGTTATTAACACACTGGGAGTCCGTTGCTCACATCATTGATGCGAACTCGAGGGAAGCGGTGCTTCTACGGGGTGCCGCCATTGCCTCGTCGGTATTGGCCACCTTCTATCTACTGTGGGCATGGATACGCGGTGGGAGCCTCAAGTGCTATCTATGGCCTCAGCCAATACGTTTTTTGAGGGAAGGCTGGAGATGGAGCACATGGAAAAACGCACCTGACCAGCTTTGGAACTTTACCACCGCATTTGAATTACCAAGATATTTTTGGCTTGGCTTACGTGGGGCGGTTGGCACCCTCATTTGGCTCACACCAACATTCGTGATCATTCTTGCTTTCCGCGAAGGTGAATCTGGACTGGCCGGCATTGTCGGATTTTTGGCAATTCTCTGCCTCGCCTTTAGTCTCCTTTACCTACCTTTGTTACAAGCTCACTTTGCAGCAGAAAATCGATTCTCAGCGATTTTTGAACGCCAGAAAGTGCGGCAGTTATTTGCGGCTGCTCCGTGGGCAACCCTCCTCGCTATGGTTTTTGCTTTATTCATCACTCCGATCCCACTCTATCTACTGAAAATCGAAGCCACTCCTCGCGAAGTGGTTTGGCTGCCTTGCCTTTTATTTATCGCCTTTATTTTACCTGCGAGGATCGCAATGGGTTTGGCGATGCGACGAGCGGAGAGGAAAACCATTAGGCCCACCATGGTTGGTAAAGCATCGAGGTTTTTAGCAAGAATCGGAATTGCTGGCGTCGTGGCGATCTATGTGGTGTTTGTGTACGTATCACAGTACACAAGCTGGGATGGCTTACTGACGTGGGTTCAACAACATGCAATCTTCATACCAGTACCTTTCCTGAACGGCACCTGATGCAACAATTGACGCTCGTCGGCAAAAGCTGTGAACAGCCAAATTATCAAACTGATCTCCCTAATTGAAATTCATTGCAATGCCCCCAAGACACGTCAACATCATCATCATGACGGCCTGTTTCAGCATGCTTTGCTATGTTGTTCAGCGACGAACGAAAACGGCATTGATGGTGGGTGACGCGATTGCAATGATTGATGCCTATTACGTTGATCCTGTCGATGCCGACCAACTTGTCGTCTCAGCATTGAATGGCATGACCGAGAGTCTTGACGACCATAGTGAATTTATCGCCGAGCAGAATTATCAGGCGTTTCAGGACAGCATCCAACAAGAGTTCGCGGGGATTGGCATTTACGTTGAACAACCCGAACCCGATCAACCAGTACGTGTGATCACACCGCTGGTTGGTTCCCCTGCCTTGGCGGCGGGTCTGCTACCCGGTGATCGTATCCTGCGAGTTGAAAACGAAAACGTCTCGTCCATGCCACTAGCAGACGTAAGCCAAAGACTTAAAGGTCCCATCGGCACCGAGATCACCATTGGCATTCAAAGGGAAAGCGACACCCTTGATATTCGTGTGAAGCGTGATCGGATTGAAATTGATTCTGTCATTGGGGACCATCGCAATCAAGATAACGAATGGGTTTACCGCCTATCTCAACGTCCAGAAGTTGCCTACCTTCGCTTGACCAGCTTCGGGGATCGAACCGTCAAAGAAACTCAAGATGCGTTAGCAAGTCTTGAACAAGACTATAAAGGATTGATACTTGATCTCCGAGGAAACGGAGGTGGACTCCTGCATGCAGCTGTGGAAATCAGCGACATGTTTCTCTCCAACGGACGCATCGTCTCCACACGCACGCGAGGCGGCGTACTGGAAGACCAATTTGATGCAACAGAGGGAACGTTGGTGGACCCGAACATACCAATCGCGATTCTCATTGATCAAGATTCTGCAAGTGCAAGTGAGATTGTTGCCGCATGCCTGCAAGACCATGGCCGAGCTGTGATCGTCGGAAAACGGAGCTTCGGAAAGGGAACGGTGCAAAATATTTTGCCGCTACAGTACGGACGAAGTGCGTTGCGTCTGACGGTTGCGAGATATTACAGACCAAACGGCGAGAACATTCATCGAAAACGAGACGCTTCGGAAGACGAACGTTGGGGTGTGCTTCCTGATACCGGTTTTGAAGTAGCTTTAGATGCAACAAAAATTGAAGCATTAGCAGAACGTTGGAGAGAATCTTCCTACCCGTCTTTGGCAAGCATCAAAGGTGAATCTACAAATACGAAAGAAAACCCTTCCTCAGGGACAAGAGAAGAACCATCATCGCCAATTACGGTGGAAGAGGACGTCCGCCTCGATGACCAACTCTGGGCCGCCGTCGACGCATTGAAGCTCGATTAAGTCTGGCGTCCGCAACGAACAAAAATGAATCACTTTCGTCTTTACAGGCGATAGATTTGGCACAATCGAGATAACCCAACGTAGCAATTCATGCGAACTCGGCAAGAACCAATAGGACGCTTGGTTTTCTTGAGAAAAACCCTTGAAGGCTGAGCCTCAACGGGAACTCAGCTCTTTTTTAGCCGATGTCACTTGATAACACCAAGAGACGCAGATTACGACCAACGATTCCTCTTCACATCACTTTTGCAAGCCACACAGGTCGCTTCATGGGGATTTACGAACGAGATTACGGACGAGAAGCCTACTCACCTTGGGAGCGATCAAACGCTCCGCGTAGTATCACCGTGACGTTGATCATCGTTAATGTCTTCGTTTTTCTTGCTGAACTGGTCACAAAAGATCTCATCTTGAAGCCCGGTGTCGGCCCTGTAGCTGACAACATGGTCATCGACTGGCTCGCTATTAACAAAGACACACTGGTTCGGCCGTGGATGTGGTGGCAATTCCTCGGTTATGGATTCGCGCACGACGTCTCGAATCTTAACCACCTGCTATTCAATATGTTTGGACTTTTTGTCTTTGGGCGTGACGTTGAAGCGAGGTTGGGTCGGCAGGAATTTCTGAAGTTCTATCTATTGGCGGTTATCGCGGGTGGAATTGTTGGCAGTGCAACGCACTTAATAGATGGTAATCCTAGTGGAACGATTGGCGCTAGTGGTGCGGTCATCGGCACGTCTATTCTATTCGCCTGCTTCTTTCCAAACCGTGAACTACTACTGATGCTGATCATCCCCGTCAAAGCTTGGGTGATGGCGGTCCTTTTCATTTCAATTGACCTCGCGGGAGCACTGGGACTCTTCCCCATGTCCAACACCGCATTCACGGTGCACCTAGCTGGGGCCTTCTTTGCTTTGGGGTACTACCGGCTCGGGTGGAACTTTCGCAAGCTGCCAAACTTTTCGCCTCAGTCATTGCAGCGCTCATTTCGAGATCGCTCGCGACGCATGCGTCTAAAAATCCACGACCCCGATAAATATTCGACGCGTGACGCGGAGGAGGCTGACAGGATCCTCGGAAAGATCCATGAGCAGGGTGAAAGCAGCCTAACCCAATCAGAACGCAAAATCCTCGAGAGATACAGTCGACGACAACGCGAAAAAAGAGACCTTTAATCTCTTTACCTTTTCTCTCGGGTCTAACCTGATCACCAATCACTTTCTCACTTTTTTTGTACCGAGTATTACCATGAACTCGCGAATCCAAATCATTGGCATTGGCGATGACGGGATGGACGGTCTGACACCGTATTCCCGAGACCTGATTCATTCCGCAGAGGTAGTCATTGGATCACGAAGCCTGATAGAGATGGTTTCCCCAAGTCAAGCGGAATGTATCACCATTGGGCATAACCTGACCGAACTCACCGAAATCATTTCTAGTTTGGATGACCGCCCAACCGTCATGCTCGCCAGT
Organism: uncultured Rubripirellula sp.; assembly: GCA_938045805.1. GTDB lineage: Bacteria > Planctomycetota > Planctomycetia > Pirellulales > Pirellulaceae > Rubripirellula. The sequence goes on from CALIBL010000088.1 coordinate 9,172, forward strand.
GGTGACCCGCTGTTTTACGGGATCACGCGATACCTTGCCGATGCAATCGGTAAAGAACGCTTTGATATCGTTCCCCACGTCAGCAGTATGCAATTAGCTTTTGCAAGGGTGAAAGAATCTTGGGACGACGCCTACCTAACCAATCTTGCTACACAGCCACTTGATCGCGTCGTAGAGAACATCCGCACCGCCGAACGTGTCGGTTTATTCACAACCGACGAGATCTCACCTTCCGTCGTTGCGGAATCATTACTGGACCGCCGAATCGATTACTTTACCGCGTATGTTTGCGAGAACCTTGGAACACCTCAGGAAGTGGTCACCCAAGGTGACTTGCCATCCATCCGCGACCAAAGATTTGGGCCGATGAATGTGATGGTACTCGTTCGGCGACCGGGAAGTGCTGATCGGCCGAGCGGTAGTCATCAACGGAGATTATTCGGTAACCCTGACGATCTATTCCAACAATCTCGTCCAAAACGTGGATTGATCACTCCATCAGAAGTCCGTTGCATCGCTTTGGCGGAAATGCAAATCTTCAAGAACAGCATCATCTGGGATGTTGGTGCGGGAAGCGGATCTCTTGCCATTGAAGCGGCCTCTCTGGCATCCAACGGTAAAGTTTTTGCCATCGAGATGGATGCGGAAGATTACGGGATGATGATCGAAAATGCACAAATGTTCGATGTCCCCACGCTCGTTCCCATCCACGGGCAAGCACCTGACGCTTGGAAAGAACTTCCTGACCCTGATGCAATCTTTGTCGGCGGCAGTGGACGAATGGTACCGGATCTTGTGAGCAAAGCAGTGATGCGATTACAGACTAGCGGCCGCATCGTGGTGAATGTATCCAGTCCTGACAATTTAGTTGCTGTTCAAGCCGAATTGGAACGGGCTGATCTGCGCCCGGAAGTAAGAATGATCAACATCGCGCGCGGGCAGTATCAGCTTGATCGCGTACGGTTCGACGCCCTGAACCCAACCTTTTTAATCGTGGGGCAGCGAATCAAAGGTCAACAAAAATCACACTGAACCATCC
>CALIBL010000089.1 GCA_938045805.1 uncultured Rubripirellula sp.
CTTGCCACCCACTATCCTCCGCACCATTCCACCATTCACCCTCATTTGCTTCGAGGCTATCAAAGTAATATTCGATACCTCCGTCTGGGTCCGTTGCAATCAACGCCTCCATCTCTGCGACGAAACTATCGGTAATCATGGTATTTATGAAAGGTTCCACAGAAAAACCCATCGGATTTGGACTTGGCGGAGTATTCGGAATTGTGACATTGACAGTCACTAATGCACTCGCGGTTAATCCCTCCGAGTCTGTGATGGTGTAATCAAACACTTCGACACCGGTAAAACCTAACGCCGGAGTGAAGATTAGCTGCTCTCCATCGATGGTGACGACCCCGTTATCAACACCAGAAACTTGAACCAAGTGAATTGGATCTCCATCGGGATCGTAGTCGTTCAGCAATGGTGAAATCAAAACCGGTTGATTAGCCTCAGTTACCGCACTGTCATCAACGGCAATTGGCCCTTGGTTACCGCCAAGCGGTGTGAACTCAAATGATTTGACGATCAACTCTGCCTCTTGCCCATCAGATGGAGCCCCACCAAAGAGCCAAAAATTAATCCTTGCGTTTGCACCCGCCTCTGGGCTGCCCTCGGGCGGAATATCAGATCCCTGATAAACCCACTCCTGAATCGTCTCCCCGGCTGGATCTCCTTGGTAACTGGCAAAATCAACTCGGTCATGCGCCCATGTGAAGGAGTGTGTCGAATCTGGTCCCGCTAAAGTCGTCTCCCACGGGTACGTGTTGCCGGCTGTGGTGTACGGCTGCACGGTGTACGACGAATTGAAGTAGTCTGGGTCTCCCCAACGTGAGAACTCAATGTCGATCTCTCGATAGGCGTACTCGGGAGCAAAGGTGTCCCAAGTAAATAGTCCAACCACAATGTTCGGGTCGAGTTGATCGACTCGACTCCCAAGCGTAAACGTGTAGGTTCCATACCCCAGCACCTCTTGGCTGATAATTTCGCTGCTGTACCAACGACCATTGCGGTATGAAATATTCAGGTGAAGATCGCCATTGGCATCAACCCAGACATCATCGGAAGTGTTACCGAAATAATTCGGCCCTGGCCCCATCAATTCGCTCCCCGATGACTTTACATCCCAGAGACGTCCCGAAAACTCAATGGTGTCGACTGAAGAGTCTGCAACGGAAACGCTGACCGCCGCGGAATCAAAACCGCCTCTTCCATCTGTAATGGTGTAAGAGAACAGATCGTCACCGAGAAAACCCTGATTCGGTGAATAGGTCAGGGTTCCGTCCCCGTTATCGGTAACCAATCCATTAATTGGCTGAGAGAAAGAGTCAATGACCAATGGATCGCCGTTGCCGTCCGTATCATTTGAGAGGACGGAGATTGCAACGGAAACGTCCATAGAGGTACCGGCTACATCATCATTTGCCTGAGGCGTTAAATTGATTTGATCGCTATATAGTGCTGTAATCTCTTGGCTGTCCAACGCGCCATCGTAAACCCTGACGTCATCAAGTATGCCGGTCAGCGGATCGCCACCGCCAAGCGAATTTAGATCTAGCGATATCACATTTGGATTCGTATCGACGAGATCGCTATTCGCGTATAGCTGTATCCCGCCATCGGTTTTTACAAACGCAAGATGCACCCACTGCCCGAGCGGCGCCGAATAATTGAACGAATAATCAGCTACACCAAACTCGGTGAAACCGATCTGCCCCGTAGTGTTCCATTGCTCCAATTTCAACGCCGAGGTATCACCCCCTGCCAGCATCGAGGTTGCTCCAGAATCGCCGGCTTTAACCCATGCGGTAAATGTCCAGTCACCCGCAATCTGAATGGGGTTGGGAATCGAGATAAACTCCCCTGAGCCATCAAACTCAACGGCGCCACCCAGCGGCCCAGTGGTCCAAGTGGGCGTGCCCGCAAAAAATCCGTTGTTACCGTTACCAGTTGAATCAGAAACAGAGGTCCCTACTCCCTCATTGAGTGTCCAATGCGCGGCCAAGGTCGGCACGTCATCCAAAGAGTATTCGATGTGCAACTTTGCGGCAGCCAAAGCCTCCCCGTCAAATGACTCTGCCGTCCGCGAACCAGCTCCATCGATGATGAAAGCAAGACTATTACCCGCTGACCAGCCACCGCGATCCACCACCTCCTTGACCAACGACGACAAGTCCGGTGACTGGTGCTTCACGTCAACGGCATCCCAAGCACCGAGCGTCCATGAAACGACCGAAGCCGTCGTCGGACGAGAAGTGATGTCGTTCAATGCGGACGTGAACGTGGAGGCATTGTCGGTTGCCTGAGCTCGGATATTGACAAACGTCGCAACCGAATCAATCTCATCACTCTCAAACTCCAAGTAGGCAGTGGTGATTACCGCACCCTGTGGAATCGTGATGTTCTGAAAACGCAAGCCAACCGTTTGGTCTTCACTGAAACCCGGATCATCACCCAGCTCAATGTCGGAACTTGTCAAATCCACCGATCCATCGCTTGCACGTTCTTCCGCATCATCGGATGAAAGACTCACCTGCCGGTCAATGACCCCGGTGTCCGGCGGAGGATTTTGATCGCCAATGGTGTAAGAATCGATCAAAGCTCCCGATACGCTCATGAACTCAAAGGTCATGGACTCGGGTGTGGCTTCGATTAACATCGCCCCATAATCATCGTTGTACCGAAACTCACTTCCGGGTGCGGTCGTCCCGAAATCGTAAATACTTCGCCCGCCCAATCCGTTCACAAAAAATGGAATTCCGTTCTGCGAGATCCGCTCATAGGTATGGTCGTGACCTGCCAGGACCGCATCCGCCCCCCAACTTGCGTAGTCCCACTGCATCGTCGTGTTACTTCCATGGCCTCCGGAAGAGTAGGGCGCATGGTGTGCTACAACAACTTGCCATGCGGTAGTAGACGAAAGCATTTGCGACTGTAACCAGCTTTGCTGCTCAACCAGCTCTGCCGGATCGTTGATTGCAGCATCGCTATCAACAAAGAAAAAATGAACGTCACCTTTAATCACGTCATAGTAGCGTTCATTACCCGAAGTATTAGTCGAAACGACGCCATCGCCGGGCAAGTCAAAATACGCTAGGTACTCGCCAATTCCGCCACCATCACTGTAATCGTGATTTCCCGGAGCCGGAAAAAATAGATTCTCAGCACTCACTCCGCCAGAGATCACCGGAACATAAGCACCATAATGATCGGCGATCGTCTGTTGATAAGTGGATGTCCCGTAACGATTATCACCAGCGGTGACGATGAAATCAGGATTCTGAGACGCCACCATTGTAGCAACGGATGCTTGCGCGGCGGAATTGTCGCCAAAGTCGCCAAGCATTGCAAAACGCGCGGTAACGTTCTGCTGTTCAACTCCGCTCAAAGCGGAATCGTTAACCAAACCACTCGCACTTAGAACCACACGTTGCTCAAGCTTTTCAAAGCTGACACTGGCGCGTCGCCTATTGAATCGCCCAAGTTGGTGACAGAGTTCACGTCGTTTGCGTTGTAGGGATAAGCGGTTCTTGAAGAGGTTCATAGCTCGGTCAGAGATGCTGGATGAATCTTATTGGCTCGCCTCAATGCGATGCTCGATTCTCGCTGCACTGATCAAACTGGCAAATCATTGCTGATACCTCCCATCAGCAAGATCGGCTCCTCCCGGCGTCCTCCTGACTCCACTGTTTAAGTGTCCATGATCTCTTTTGAGCGATTTATTTTTAGACCCCGCACTTGCCAATAAATCAGCGAAATAAAAAAGTCCTCAGCAGTTCACCACTAGCTTGGTCACCGCACACTGCTACTTCTGTCGCCACATAAGACGCCCCAATCAACCTCAATTCATTGCTGGAGAAAAATTACGACACCTTCGACACTTAGACCCTGAGACGATTGAACTGGGAATAATCCAAAAAAAAAGCGACCGGCAAAGCTGCCGATCGCTTTCTGTTCTCAAGTTAATCCCACGGGCGATTAATACATGTCGTGGTCGCCACCGGTGCCAGCCTTTTTACCAGCCTTTGGCTTCTCAGCAACCAAGGCATCGCTGGTCAGCAACAGGGTTGCGACGCTAGCAGCATTGCTCAGGGCAGTGCGAGTCACCTTGGTCGGGTCGATAACTCCAGCTTTGACGAGATCTTCATAGGTGTCGGTCAACGCGTTGTAACCACCATTGCCTTTCATGCCGGCGACCTTTTCGCAGACAATGCCGCCATCTTGGCCGGCATTCTCTGAAATCATTGTCAAAGGTGCTCGACAAGCTCGAAGCACGATGTTGTAACCAACCAATTGGTCGTCACTGAGATCAGTAGAAGGTTTGACGGAAGCAGAGGCTCGCAAGAGAGCAACACCACCACCTGGGAGGATTCCCTCTTCGACCGCAGCGCGGGTTGCGTGAAGGGCGTCTTCGACACGCGCCTTCTTCTCTTTCATTTCGCTCTCGGTCGCTGCACCGACATTAACCTTAGCAACACCACCGGCGAGCTTCGCAAGACGCTCTTCGAGCTTCTCTCGGTCGTAGTCGCTGGTGCTGTTTTCGATCTCACGTCGAATCTGATCGATCCGAGCCTTGATGTCGCTAGTCTTGCCAGCACCCTCAATGATCGTCGTGTTATCTTTGTCGATAATGATCTTCTTTGCTCGACCCAATTGTGGAAGGTCAACGCTCTCGAGCTTGACGCCCAGTGCTTCAAAGATCGCGCTACCGCCAGTGAGGATGGCGATGTCTTCCATCATTGCCTTGCGGCGATCGCCGTAGCCCGGAGCTTTCACTGCGGCAACGGTGAAGGTGCCACGAAGACGGTTGATCACCAACGTCGCGAGTGCCTCGCCATCAACGTCCTCGGCGATGATCAAGAGTGGCTTACCCTGCTGAACCACTTTCTCGAGCAGCGGCACCATGTCCTTGATGTTGCTGATCTTCTTTTCGAAGACGAGCACATAAGCGTCTTCGAGAACCGCTTCCATCGAAGCAGGATCCGTTACGAAGTATGGCGAGAGGTAGCCACGATCGAATTGCATGCCTTCGACCCACTCCTGCTCAGTGTGAAGACTTTTGCCTTCGTCCACGGTGATCACACCGTCTTTACCAACTTTGCTCATCGCGTCAGCAAGCAGATCACCGATCTCTCGGTCATTATTACTAGCGATTGTCGCAACATTTGCCATCGCTTCCTTATCCTTCACCTTGGTTGCCATGTTATGCAACTTCTCGGTGATATCGGAAACAGCGGTCTCAATACCGGTCTTCATCTGGATCGGGTTCACACCTGCTACTACCGCTTTGAGACCTTCGTTGAAAATTGCCTCAGCCATGACCGTTGCAGTGGTCGTACCGTCACCGGCAACATCACTGGTCTTGCTCGCAACCTCACGCACCATTCGTGCGCCCATGTTCTCGTAGACGTCTTCGAGATCGATTTCTTTAGCGACTGTTACACCGTCTTTCGTGACCGTTGGGCTTCCAAAGCTCTTCTGGAGAATGACATTTCGGCCACGCGGACCGAGCGTAACTTTGACGGTTCTTGCCAATTTTGAGACACCGCGTCGAATCGCATCGCGTGCCTCTTGGTCAAATGCAATGATCTTTGCCATTTTGTATTACTGTTTTTGTGTGAGTGAATGTGAACTATCAATGCGTCGAATCGACGCTGCGACATGGTGATTACTCGATGACAGCCAAGACGTCGTCTTCACGCATCAGAAGGTACTCAACGTCATTAATCTCAACCGGTTCGCCTGCGTAACTGCTGAAAAGAACCACGTCGCCTTCGCTCAACTGACTCGCCGAACGTGACCCGTCATCAAGGAGGCGGCCACTCCCAACGGCGACGACCGTGCCGCGGGCAGGTTTTTCACGTGCTGAATCGGGGAGAACAATACCGCCTGCGGTGGTCTCTTCGCTCTCAACTCGCTGCACAACGATTCGCTCACCCATTGGCTGTAGGCGAATCTTCGTGGATTTTTTGGCTGCTGCCATCTCGGTGCTACCTTTCTCGTCGCGGGTAGAATGTTAATGAAGGTATTTCAATTCGTTTTACGGTTGGTCGTCCGCGTCGAAAGCCAAAAGCAGCAGCGTCTACGCGCTGTACCAATTTTGGCAGTTCCACGAACGTGATGTCCCTATACAGCAACCTCCGTGCCATTCGCAAAAAAACACACGTAAGTCATTTGCAAAAAACGACTTAGGGAAACACACCGTTTTCTAACCCCAAGCCGATGTCCATAATGGCAGGGACACAATTGGCATTTCCCCGAAGCCAAATGAGCCGAAGCGACTCGCTCACCTCATCAACACCGAAGTCTCCGGGCCCAAGCGGGTTTGGCTGGAGCTGAGATTCGTCTAGGTGTTTTTCAAAGAACCCAATAAAATCGCCCGTTGAGCAGAAAAGACTCTCCAGACACCCCCGTCGTCGCTGCCAAGGCCGGCCAGCATGAGTGCATCTGCGATTCGAATGGACTCACCAGCGAGCGATTGGCATGGACGCCCGACTTAAATCGAGATTGGCAGATAAATCGAGACTGGCGAGGGATCGCCATCGACCAAGCCACGATTCTCTTTGCAGCAGACCTGCCCAACGGTCCACAAGCAAAGGAAAAGCGACACTAACGGCCCTCACGATCATGGTCGCATGGCTGCTTTATCCCCACACAGCCCGCTGCTACGCAGAAAGCTTCAGAACCGCTAACTTCATTGTAGAAGCGCCGAGCCATGTGTTCGCCGCTGAGGTTGCACAGATTGCCGAGCAATACCGCAGCGACCTCGCGATCTATTGGCTTGGAACCTCGCTGCCGAATTGGCCTAACCCGTGCCCCATTCGTGTCATCTCGGGGGCTACCTTACCTGCGCAAGGAGTCACCACCTACAACCCCGTGCCCGCCCGAGATTTTCAAATGGAGGTCGTCGGTTCGAGGCAAAGGATCCTCGATAGCGTTCTACCTCATGAGATCACCCATACGGTTTTAGCCACTTATTTTGGGCGTCCCTTACCACGATGGGCGGACGAAGGAATCTGCACCACGGTTGAACACCGATCCGAGCGTCAAAAGCACGAGACGAAACTCATTGAGTTTTTGCGATCCCAACGCGGAATCGCGATGAACCAGCTGTTTCTGATGAAAGACTACCCCGCTGACGTCCTTCCGATGTACGCGCAAGGCTACTCGGTTTGCCAATTCCTGATTGATCAAAGAGGGCCTAGAGCTTTCATCCAATTTCTGGGTGACTACCTAAATCACCCATCTTGGACCGCCAATATCAAGCGTCATTACGGATACGACTCGCTGCAGGAGTTCCAAGACTTTTGGATTGCATGGGTCGCCTCGGGAGGCGGTCCGACAAAACAGTATGCCAAGTGGAATGCTGTCGCATCTGCAACCAAAACCACGGATGCCGCTCAAACCCAACTCAAACAACCCGCGGTTTTCATGGCTGCCTCGAACCGTTCGCCGAACGATTCCTTAGGCCAAATACCGAGTCGGCGTGCTGGCGAGACGATCACCCAAGTTTCCGCGATGCAGAACTTCACTCTCGGTCGCACTGCGGTGGATGCAATCTCACTGCCAGAGGGCCGGCGAAACGCCGATGACATCAATCACCCAAGTCCTCTCCGAGGGAACCTGAGTCCGATCACAAAATTGATCCCAATTAGCCAAATCAATGGGGCAGAGCCGCGAAAGTACCGCCCGTCGAGAGAACTGCAAAGCGTCTTGGATGCAGCGCCTGAAAAAGCTTCGATTCTCCATCAGCCGCAAAAAAGGCTTCCGTCAGGCGATTACGCCGGACAAACTTGGCGTTAAGACTACCGCGAGCACGGAAAACCTGTTAATTTCCTGAGTTCACGGGGATCCGACTGATCCCCCTGAAGGGTGTTGCCTCGCATCACCCACCCTCATGCGAACAAGATTGTGTAGCGATGGGCTAGGTGTTCGACCGCCCTGCGATGTGCATGAGTGTTACGAAGAAACAACAAATCAGAATTAACTTTCATTTCACCGGTGAAATTCGATGGCAAAGCCACAGCATAAACTGAAGAAAGCAAATCACGGCCGCCGCCCTGCGAGCGCAAAAGCACGTAAAGCGAAGCGTAAGAAGATCAAAACCTGATTTGATTTTTCTTCACTCCCTCGCATTCATTAACCTCCGGTGTCGCTGATTTTCATCCATAGGCGGTAACGCGATGCGCCAAGAGACCCTGATCGATCTATCACTCTTCGATGTGGATCAACCGATTGCCAGTCTTGAAGAGATTCGGCAATACAATCCACAGCGTCATGAGATGGAGCAATTGACGGCGATCCTTTACGAGGATCTTGAGGATCATTGCTGCGCGGCAGTCAAAGATCTGTCGGAGGAAGAATTTTGGGTTCGAGGCCACATGCCGGGAATGCCTCTGATGCCCGGAGTGGTCATGCTCGAGGCGGTCGCTCAACTCTCCAGTTACTTCACCCAAAAGCACGACCTGCTAGGCTCGGAAATGGTTGGATTTGGTGGATTGGACAACGTCCGATTTCGCGGTGTCGTTTCCCCCGGTGACCGGTTGATCCTACTGGTCAAAATGGTCAAAACACGTCGGGGCAGAATGATCGTCGCTGACTTCCAAGGGGTTGTTGGTGACAACGTTGTGTTGGAAGGAACACTGCGAGGTATTCCCATTCCTGTTGATGCTTTGACCAATCGCGACAACTGATGAGCCTCATTCATACGGCACACCCTTCTGATTTACCCGCCACCGAACCACTTGATTTCTTGGTGGTCGCACCGCACCCTGACGATGCGGAACTTGGCATGGGTGGAACCATCATGAAAATGGTTGAGCAGGGAAAACGAGTGGGCATCCTTGATCTAACCAGTGGTGAACCAACACCCCACGGCAGCGAAACCATTCGTCGTAGTGAAACAGAATCCGCAACCAAGATTCTGAACGTCTCCTGGCGAGGCAATGCAGGGCTTCCCAATCGCTCACTCGAAGCAACACTCGAAAATCGCGAACTCTTGGCGAGCTACTTTCGAGTCCTCCGCCCAAGATGGATCTTTACTCCTTACTGGGAAGACGCGCACCCGGATCACATCGCAGCCACCCAACTCACTGAAGCGGCAAGATTTTGGGCAAAACTGAGCAAGACGGAAATGCCCGGTGATCGATTCCATCCCGAGCGAATTTATTACTACTACTGCATTCACCTACGATTGGCCATCTCTCCCAACTGGATTGTCAACATTAGCGAACAGTGGGATCGCAAACTTGCTGCAATTCGTTGCTATGAAAGCCAATTCATCACGGGTCGCCCACAAGAAAAACCAACCCTCTTGGATCGATTTCGTGATGATGCTGCCTACTGGGGCAAACTGATTAATCGCAACTACGGCGAACCATTCGCGACGAAGGAACCTCTCGCTTTGGATTCGCTGCAAGATCTGCTTTGACCACACCTAATCGAGCCCCGCTCCTCCGAGCACCACTCGTTGCTCTCAGCGAGTCGGTTACAGATCAAAGCTGAATCGTTTTGATGCACTGAGAAACACTTTGTACACCGAGGTGATTCAGAGCCTCTGGCAATTGGTCAACCAACTTGGTGGAGATGGTTGGATCGTAATAATTCGCGGTGCCGATCTGTACCGCACTCGCACCGGTGACCAGAAATTCCATCACATCATCGATATTAGAGATACCACCGATTCCGATGATGGGAATGTCGACCGCCTGAGCAACCTGATGAACGCATCGCAGAGCAATCGGTTTGATCGCAGGTCCACTTAGCCCGCCCATGCCGTTACCGAGCATCGGCCGCTGCCGCTTCCAATCAACCACAATCCCGAGGACCGTGTTAATCAAACACACCGCATCGGCACCGCCATCTGCCGCACCCTGAGCAATTTCTGCAATCCGAGTGACATTAGGAGTCAACTTGGCAAAGAGCGGGGTGTCGGTCACCGAACGTGACGCCTGCACCACTTTGCGACACGAATCCGCATTGGTTCCAAAGTCGATTCCACCACTCACATTGGGACACGAGAGATTCAGCTCCAAAGCCGAAACCCCCGGTTGCGATCCAACACGCTCAGCAAGCTCCACGAAATCCGATTCACTTCGGCCTGCGAGACTGACGACGACCGAAGTCCCCACTTCTCTCAAGTAGGGAAGGTGGTGCTCCAAAAAGGCGTCGACTCCGTCATTATCAAGTCCAATCGCGTTGAGAAGGCCGGCTGAGGTTTCAACCGTGCGCCAAGGCTTATTCCCGATCCTTGGCTCCGCCGTAATCGTTTTCGGGACCACCGCACCCAGCCTAGCAACTTCGACCACCTCTTGCATCTCGCGTGCGTAGCCGAATGTTCCCGATGCAGTCATGATCGGATTTTTGAGTGTCAATCGACCCAATTTGGTCGAGAGATCCAAGTTGGCGTTGGGGTCCATGTTTGATTCGAATCCGTCATCACAGAATTGTCATTAGCAGGTGGATCTATTGTCGGCCTATGAAGCGTCAATGCTAGTGGGCATTAACAATTGGGCAACAACAAACCTGAGCGCCAATCATAGCGAACAACACGTCTAACCCGAGATCACCAAACGCGAAGTAATTTCCGCAATCAAACACTCTGCCACATGCCGCTTGGTTCCCCGGATCTCTGCCAAAACCTCACCGGCTGCATCAAGTAGTTCAACCTCATTGTGATCGGCATCGATTGCAGCAGGCCCGTTACTTACCATCAGGTCGCAGTGCTTACGCTCTAACTTAACCAAGGCTCGAAATCGCTGATCCTCGGTCTCGAGAGCAAAACCGACAACCCATTGTCCGGACCGTTTCCTCTGTCCCAAGGTGGCAACAACGTCCGCCGTCTCAACCAACTCGATACGCAGCGGACGTCCAGTCTTAGAGATTTTCTGTGACTCAACGTGCCGAGGCATGTAGTCACACGGAGCGGCAGCCCCGATGACACCATCGCAGCCAAGAAATAACTCCTGTGACCTCTCCAACATCTCATCCGTGGTCACCACCGAATGCAGCTCAGCCTCGGCAGGATACTCCACCAACACCGGACCGGAAACAATGACCACTTCGTGACCCGCATCAAGAACCGCTTGAGCTAACGCGGCCCCCATACGCCCACTCGAAGCGTTCGTGACGTAACGTACCGGATCGAGATACTGACGCGTTGGTCCGGAGGTAATCAGAATACGAGCCACGTCTCTATCAATCACTCATGGGAGATGCCAACCGAGTGACCTCTTACGTTAATCACCCGACACAGATGACCAATAGGATATCCCTGCCAGCTAGTTCTTCAAAGAGGTTGGCAACTCGCCTTTCATACCCGCAAGACCTAGCTCCCTGCGGGAAAACGCAGCATGTTTCTCAGCGGCTAACTCGGATGGCCTGTGTCACCATGAGATGAGGAGTGTCCATCCCCTCCAGTGAACTCAATGATCCAACCACACCAATTTGCTGATTGAGATGAGTCCGAAGGTTCACGCCAGGCATCGGTGAAAGATAAGCGACAGTGCGTCCCGCAGAATCGGTTAATGCAAACGGTGGGCTATTGGTACGAGCTGAATACACCTGAACCAAATAACCTTCCTGCCGCATCACATCACCCGGTGCTCTCATCGCGACGGGATTCGCCGAGCCAACGGGATTGACGACGGAGGGCTGCGACGCCCCCCATGAACCGGAAGTTGTTTCCTGCACACCCGCAGTTGTAACTCCACCATCTCGTCGCAGTGCCACTCTCCGGTAACGGTTCGCGGTTTCCACCACCATCTGCGCTCTCTCTTGGTCCACCGAACTGGCAGCTCGGGATGCCAACTGCTCGGCCGCTTGTGCCACCACTGCGATCTCTTCACTAGTAGCCTGAGCTGCCATGAGACGCGAAAGCAACAGGTTGAGCTGATCAACGTTGGCGTTTAAGACACGTCGGTTCAGTTCAGCAACTCGCGATGCAACAACCGCAGGATCCACCACCGTTGATGCAACTTGCATTACGGTAGACTCGGCAAAATCGCGATGGAACGACGGCTCAAAACCATCTCCCTGCGCAGGTAATCCGGTAGCCCCTGAAACGTCCGCATAACGAGGATTGCGTCGACCTCGTGACTGACCCGATACCCAATTGGAATCGTCAGCCACCAAGTTCGACTGTGGAGCCTGCCGAAGCGAATCCACTGACCCCGTCGATGAGAGTAGCGTCTGCGGCTGTGATTGCTGCGCACCGATGTCTTGGATTTTTGGACGAGTCATGAACTCGAGCGACGCGAGCAGTCCTTCTTCTCGAAACACATCCATCGCGGTCTGCGGCATGGCTTCACTGCGATCTTCAGAGTTTGGACTGCCAGTATTTGGATCGACCGATCGCTCAACGCCGGTCTGCCGCACTCCGCTGCCAATCGGTTCCTGTGCCTGCAGCACGGGGTTTCCTGCACCGAAGTTGCCGGCGGCGGTTTGCGTCATGAACCGATTGGACGAATCATACGATGAACCCGTTTGCTGCGTCGTCGCTAGACCGTTCGCGTTCCGCTGAGCGATCGCTACTAATGCTTCGGTGCTTTCAACGACAGAATCACGGTGCACCCAACGATACTCGCCCGATGGTGGAACAATGCGGTACCACAACTGAGGCCCATCTGCCCCTTCCCGCTCACTCATGCCAATCACCGTCACCTGTTCACCCTTGGCGAGTTGAACCTGCCAACGATACTGTCGTGCTCGTCCCAACTGAGTACCGATCCAAGAGACAGTACGATCCTCGATCACAAGTCCTACTTCACCGCTGCGATCAAGCTCAACCGTCTCGGCTGGCAACCAACAAAAACTATCCTCTGGTGGTCGGATTCCCAACCAGCCATCAACCGTTTCAGTGTAGACCTCAAGGGTTTGACCGAAACGCAGCGGATCGGTTCGATAGTAGTCATCTGAAGGACCGCAATGCGCAAATGCATTGGCCTGAGAGACGAAGACTCGAAACGGCTCAAAGGCTGCCGGTTGCTGCAACGCTTGAGAATCTTCAACACCAGTGGATGCATATCTTGGCACCGCTGCGCTGCCCGCCTGACTCTCTGCGAGTCTCGGCTGGGTGTTGCTCGCACCCGCGTTTTCTAAAACGCTCACACCCGATGGATTGCCGCTTAACTGTCGGGTGGGATTAACCTCTTGGGAAAGCCCAATCCCTTGAAACCACAATACGATCCCGAATGCGATCCCAAAGTGACGGGTGAAAAAACTGATGGAAGACGAGGTTCGCATGGCGACCGGTCCTTGGATAAAACGATACTTCGTGTGTGATGAATGGAAAACTTTGAAAGTTCTAAGAGGAAATAGTCAAGTTCAACACCGAGGCACAAGAGGAATCGGAGACTTGGCAAACGAGAAACGTGTTTCACGACTTGTTTCCCGAAATGATCCGGTTGCCGCCTCAGGGCAACATTTCAAGGTTTACGCCGTTTTCCAATTTCACCTACGATCCTTTCGAATGGTTTTGAGTGGAATCGTAGATTCTTAGACCAAGCCGAGGGCAAATAATGAGTCTGTTGATCACGTGTGAAGTTGGAGGCGATGCGATCCCGCATTGGCTGGCACCACACCTGCATCAACTTGCAATCAAGTCCTCAAGTTCCGCACGAAAACGCGGCAGAGCGAAAAGTCGTACCCCTATAACAGCGCATCGAAAATCTTCGCGTTCTGGAACGAGCAAGCTAAAGTCTCGACCAATCATTGCATCCGTTCATGACGCATGGATTGAGTACAAGGATCTGGCAGATGACTCACCGGAGAACAGTGCACTCAGCAAGATGATGCGTGGTTTGCGTGTTGATCGGCACGGGATAGAAATTGCGACTAAGTTAGCGACCACATTGAAAGCGGAAAGACACTTTCATCGGTACCCCATTGAACTGGTCGATGTGACCAAAGACCGTAAGCAACGGCGTCTTTTCTCAGGACCTTTCCAGTACGTGGATCGAACCATCCAGCATCGATTACTCAAGGAGATTCACGAAGCTTACCTGGATGATCTCAGCAGGTGCATTGAGAGGCAGTTGAAGAAGGATGGATTTGTGGTTCATTTTTCCATCCGCACCTTTCCCCTGAAGAAGCAGGGAAACATTCGACGAACGGACGTGGGATTGCTATACGATCCGTCGAGTCAGGACGAGGTGGATCTTTGCATGGATTTGGTGGATGACATGTGGTACCGAGCCCCGATGCTCAAGGTACGTCGCAACTACCCGAGACGAGGCGTCGAAGTGGGGGTAACTCGTCGTTTGAGAAGACGCTTTAGCGGAAGCGATTACGTTGGGATTGAGCTGTGGCTCAATCGCGCATGGTGCGGCCGTGCTGTCTCCCTGAGGGACGAGGCCTTGGAGGCGATGACGCAATCGATGGCGAGCGTCACAGGAATCTCGGAGTCACCGCTTGATGAGATGACGAGCCTTTATGATGCGGCTTAGCACTCACATTCGCTCAAGCGATCTGCAGACTGCACCAGCGGACCTCAATGAAGCGTCCAAAAACCCACAAAAATCGCGACTTGGCAATCACGGCTCGACAACGTAGAATTTTGACCTCGCTGAACGAGATCAGATCTCATCACAGCCACCACAATGAAAAGCGAAGCACCCCTAGCTCAACTGGATAGAGCATCGGTCTACGGAACCGAAGGTTAGAGGTTCGAATCCTCTGGGGTGTACT
>CALIBL010000090.1 GCA_938045805.1 uncultured Rubripirellula sp.
TCGGTAGAATCCGGCGATGGTGATTCTGATTGACTCATGTCGCTCCCCGTGGTGGCCAATATCCGATATCCTGTGCCCATGAAAGTAACAAAATTTTTAGATCATACCGACACGGTTCGTATCGGCCGCGTCGAGTCCGACCAAATAATTCCCCTCAAAACGACTAGCAGTATCCAAAACCTAGCCGACTTACTAGCCGCGGAGGATCCGATTGCCGCTGCTGAAGCATTGGAGCAGGAGTCTCCATTGCCAATCAATGAGGCAACTCGTTGGCTCGCTCCCATCGACGACCAAGAAGTTTGGGCGGCTGGCGTCACCTACAAGCGTAGCCAAACGGCGAGGATGGAAGAGTCGGAAGCGGCGGCGTCGTGCTATGACAAAGTTTACCAGGCCGATCGGCCCGAAATTTTCTTCAAGGCAACCCCCAATCGAGTCCGCGGACATCGGGAATCACTTCGGATTCGAAAGGATGCCACCTGGAATGTCCCCGAACCGGAGGTCACGCTGGTGCTTTCACCTAAGCTCCGAATCGTGGGACTCACGGTCGGTAATGACATGAGCTCCAGAGATATCGAAGGTGAAAACCCACTCTACCTCCCTCAAGCAAAATGTTACGACCAATGCGCTGGTCTGGGGCCAGTGATCCGTCTCTACTCGGAATTGCCTCCGGTAGACGAGATCGGAGTGGATCTCAAAATCGAACGAGCCGGTCAGATTGTCTTCGATCAACAAACATCAGCATCGCAAATGGCCAGAACCTTCGAGGATCTTGTTCACTGGTTAGGGCGAGACAACCAGTTCCCCACCGGAGCCTTTCTGATGACCGGAACTGGGATTGTTCCGTCAAGTGACTTTACCCTGCTGCCTGACGACATGGTTCACATCTCTATTTCCGGCATTGGAACCCTGTCAAATCGTATCGTTCAGGGCTGAGTGATTCACACCGACTCAACGCGTGACGCTGCCTTCAGCGTCGCTGCTTATTTGCTCATTAAAAGACAACCACCAACATACATCCAACCTTCCGACTGCAAAGTGCATTCATGACTCAAGCGACCGACAACGAACGCCTTGTTCTTATCAACGGCCAATGGCGAAAAGCGAATCAGCAATCAACTTTCAGTCCGACCGATCCATCAAATCATCAGAGTATCGACCAAGTATTTCCGGTCAGTGCGTGGAGCGATTGCGACGAAGCCCTCACCGCCGCAGCTGAGGCGGCTCGCCAAATGCGATCGATCCCTGCTGGGCAAATCGCAAACTTCTTGGAATGCTACGCCGAGAAGATTGAAGGAGCCAAAGATAGCCTTGTTGAGGCAGCCTACCGCGAAACTGGACTTGCCAAGAGCCCGAGGTTGGCTGATGTCGAGTTACCTCGAACCAGTAACCAACTCAGAGCAGCAGCGGCTGCATGTCGCTCCGGTTCGTGGGCGCTGCCGACGATCGACACGAAGGCGGGCATTCGGTCCTGTTACGAACCGTTAGGCCCCGTGTGCGTTTTTGGCCCCAACAATTTCCCCTTTGCTTTCGGAAGTGTCTCCGGCGGTGACTTTGCCGCCGCGATTGCAGCGGGCAACCCAGTGATTGGTAAAGCGAACAGCTCGCACCCGGAAACGACCCGACTATTTGCTGAACTCGCTGTAGCAGCCGCAGAAGAGACGGGAATGCCAAAAGCGATCGTCCAATTGATCTATCGTACAAGTCACTCCGATGGTGAAAAGCTTGTCAGCGATCCAAGGCTAGGTGCGACGGGCTACACCGGCAGCCGTCATGCCGGACTTGCTCTGAAATCAGCCGCTGACAAAGCAGGCAAGCCGATTTACCTCGAACTGTCCAGCGTCAACCCTGTCGTGATGACGCCCGGTGCGTTACAAGAACGTGGCGAAGACATCGTGAACGACTTTATTACCAGTGTGCTGATGGGAACGGGTCAATTTTGCACCAACCCGGGCTTGGTGCTGCTGATCAAAGACGCAAGTAGTGAAGCGTTCGTTGCAGCGGTCAAAGATCGGTTTGCAAACTCCGCCTCAGGTACGCTTTTGTCGCCGGCCGTAGCGAGTAACCTTGCTTCTAGTATCCAAACCCTTTGCGGCTTCGGCGCCGAACTCCTTGTCGGTGGCGGCAAACCAGAGGAAGGACGATGTGCGTATGCCAACACGTTATTGACCACATCAGGAACCTCATTCCTAGCCAATCCTGAAGGATTTCAAACCGAAGCTTTCGGAAACGCATCGTTGGTCGTGGTCGCAGAAGACGTGGAACAGTTGTGCAAAGTTGTCAGTCACCTCGAAGGCAATCTGACCGGCTGCATTTACAGTCACACCGATGGCAGGGAAGATGCGGCATGTGAACAGATCGCATCGGTACTAACCCCCAAGGTCGGCAGGATTCTTAATGACAAAATGCCAACGGGTGTTGCGGTAAGTTCAGCCATGAATCATGGGGGACCTTACCCAGCGACGGGCCACCCCGGCTTCACTGCGGTTGGCGTCCCTGGGTCGCTGCTACGATTTGCAAAGTTAACATCGTATGACAATATCCGTCCTAGTCGGCTTCCTGATTTACTTCAGGATCAGAACCTGAGAGGAGCTTGGCGATTGGTCGATGGAACGTGGACCACTGAAGCACTCGGTTAGACTCAATTCATCCAATCATCCGCCAGAATGACATCTTCGCGTTCAAGTTGTTCCCAACTGAACCGCCCGATGACGTCATCCACGTGAACGACTCTCTCGTCGGGACCGATAAGTCCAGTCGAGCGAGCTGCCCATGTCACGATTTGCTGAGGCGTGACACCACTGGAGCGGAAAGTTGACAATCGAGTATCGCCGTGACGCTTTGCAAGCCGTCGTCCGTCCGCTCCGAGCACAAGGGGCACGTGGGCGTAAGAGGGTGGCGAAGCATTGAGGAATTCAAAAATTTGCAACTGTCTAAAGGTGCTCGCAACAAGGTCGTTACCTCGGACCACTTCGGTAATCCCCATCATGCTGTCATCCACAGTCACCGCGAGCTGATACGACGGCTCGCCATTCTTTTGCGTTACGGGAAAATCCCCCAACGTTTCCGATGGTCGTGTCTCCTGCAACCCGAGCACACGATCATCAAACTCAAACACGCGTTGCGAAGATCGAAATCGCCAACAATACGTCCCCTCATCGGGTAAGGGCATGCCATGTTTCCAAGCTGCACAGGTTCCCGGATAGATTGCGGGCTCATGGTCAAAGTGTGGAGCAGAGCCGGCGTTTTGAATGTCTTTGCGAGTGCAGCAACAAGGGTAGACGCGATTTCTGGAGATCATATCCTGCAGGACTTGCTGGTAGATCGACATCCTTTGCGTTTGCAGATAAGGTCCGCATGAACCTCCTCGCTCAGGTCCCTCGTCCCAGGTGAGTCCTAACCATGCCAGATCGTCCATCGATTGCTGAACCGCCCATGGCTTCACCCTCGGAGAATCAACATCCTCGACACGAAAAACCAAACGCTCCTGCCGTTGCTTCGCTGACCAATAAGCCAAGAGGTAGGTCCTAGCATTACCGAGATGCTGGGCTCCAGTTGGGGAGGGTGCGAAACGTCCAGCCATGTGTACCCAATCACGCGTGTCTAAAA
>CALIBL010000091.1 GCA_938045805.1 uncultured Rubripirellula sp.
TCTGTGATACTCCAATTCACACGTGGGAAGACGAGGCTGCGAAGCTGATTCTGATCATCCACAAACCAGAGTTTATTTTCTGAACAGGCAATAATACTTTTAACGATTTCCGGAGAAATGTACTCTGCGGTCACTGACTCAGAGATTCGACTAATCACCGCTGTGCGATTGCCATTTGAAACGATCAATGAGTCACCGCTATCGCACCAACGCATGAGGGTGATGTTCTCGAACGGGAGCGTGATCTTTGCGGAGTCATCTGAGTCTAAGTTTCGAAGGGTCAAAGATCCTTGATTGTCTAGCTCAGCAAGGTACCTGATGTATTTGTCAACTGCAGTAAGTTGCGTGGATGTTGATAACCCCTTAAATGTTCGTATGGTAATTGTCTGTTCGCCAGCATTTGCATCGCTCGAGCGAGCAATCTCTAAGTGGTCATCGTAGATCGCGACGAGTGAATCACTTCTCGCAATGATTTGGGATGGATTGGAACTAAATGCAACGTTTGATTCAATGGTTTCACTTGCCGCTTCGGGTTTGCTTGGTGTGCTGTAAAGGTTGCCTGACCGATCTGCAAACAAGACGGCTGGGATTTCTTCATTTGTGAGTGTCATTGCCCGTATCGGTTCGGCCGAAGGGGTCTTGGAAAGTTTGATTAGTTCCGCATTTTGATTTTGTGGGACGAGGTAGATTTCCCCAAAATCGGTTCCCAAGAAAACACTATCTTCATTCGAGCAGATTCCCGTCCCCGTGTTTCCCTTTAAGTCAACGCTCTTGCGAGGTGCACCAGTGACAGAATCGAGCACGTGGACATATTCCTGGCTGAGGATAGCAATCGCATCGGCGGCCTGTGAATAAGCGGCTTCTAATACTTCCACCGTCGATACGACTTGAGGCATTGATGGGAAACTGATGACGCCGAGGTTTCCTGTGTCGGACCAAACCGCAAAGTCACTTTGACGGGCAGTGAGCCTTTGGATGGAATACTTGTCTCGTGATGGAAGATTCGCATAGGCAAAAGTACGTCGTTCCGGCGTTTGAAAATAGATTTGCCCCTGTTGGTTGACTAATCCGATCACCTGTCCATCACTGGTAAACTCGGCCGAAACTAGGTCCCCTGAGGGAATCGTGTGCCGACGGTTTGCTTGGCCAGTTACCTGCGAGTAGAGGTCAAGGTTATTGCGGCCACTCGGGACAGCTAAGAGTTGGTTGGTTTTATCCTGAATAAGCCAGGGGATTGATTCATCGACAGTGATTTGTGGATCGTTATTCAGAGGGAGAGGCCACTGATTGGACAGGCCGGATTCAGACACAGCAAGCAAACGATTCGCCGAGTCGTCAATCGTCAGAGCGGTGACTGCATCAGGGAACGCATGAATAACAACGGGATCAGACGTTTCACTCTGGTTCGCTGTGTGATATTGAATTCGTCCATCACTTAATCCAATCACGATAGTGGAGCCATCTTGTGACACCGCTGCCGATTCAGCTTTTCCAGCTATCGGATGTTGGTCGAGGGTTCCTGGGGTCCACGAGTCGCGATAGATCCAGTGTCTGATGTTACCCTCGCCAATTGCAAAAAGTGATGTTCCATTGAGAGATGTTAGGATCAGATCTGAATGGTGCGCGCCGGCGGGTTGCAATTGTTGATTCTGGTTTGACGAGTCTCGCCATAATTTGATTCCGCCTTGAATGTCTCCAGTCGCGATCATTGGTCCCACCTCGGTTGTGGCGATCGCGAGGATGGCGGCTTGGTGAGCGCGAAAAGGTTCGCTCGCTTCTTCCTTGTTGATTTTGTCGAGTTCGAAGCGATCAAGCAGGGTCGAGGGGCCAATGATTAGTTGTTTGAGATGGCCATCGGCGCCACCGATGATCAGCTGGGATCCACTCGAGTTGAAAGCCATCGAGGTGGGTTTGAGGTATGAATTCTTCAGTGAGAAGGAGAGTGTGTTGAGAAGCGAGTTGTAAACCTCAACGGTATCATCCGATACCGTGTGAGCGGCAAGCGTTCCGTCACCTGATAATGCAAATGCTTCTTCCGGAATTGGGGTGAAATTAGGATTAGCCGCAGTTTGTTTAGCAGAGCGGCTTGAGGGTTCGTCGTCATCATCATCGCGAACGATTCTTGTGCCAGGTGGATACTTTTTTTTATTGCTAGTTTGCGTAGGGCGAGTGTTGTCGGGAGCAGGAACAACCGAATTTTCATTCTCTGCTATTAGGTTTGTATTGCCACCGGTTCCGCCATCTTGCTTTGATGCTGCATTGGCTTGGTTTGATTTATTCGTTCTCGGGGTTGCTCGCTCCTCCTCTTCGTCCTGTGCCTGTTGCTTATTTGCAGCAGATCTTGCCTTCGCCATACGAAGCATTTTTTCTTCTACTGATTCACCGCCGATTCCACATCCGGTCAGTAGTGAATTTAGAAGGAGTAAGAGGAGCGATTTTTTCATGGGTTTATCAAAATCGGTGAATGGGCATTCGTCGAGTAAGAACAAACGTTGCCAGAATCTTGGAGCTTTGATGCTGGTTTAGATCACTTGGCTCATGTGGTTAGCACAGACAATTGGCCTATTTGCCGACCATGATTCGCCGGATCCATTGATACGTCTGGCACGCGCCGCCGACACACCAACTGGAGCTTGGCCGGAACGGGTTTTCTTGCTTCATCGCATCGTTGTACATGGTTGATATTCGAGAACGCAGCGTGTCCAAGCTTGATTCGATCGGCAGGTATTGTTCTGCAACACGAGGCAGTTGGTTCGGGGCAAACTTGATCTTCTCAGCATCCGCACGATTGACCTTGGCGGAGGATGCAAGCTGGAGCGTGATGTCATCGCCGCCGGTTTCAATACTCCAGCTCCAATGTGCCTCAGCAGAAACAAGGATTAGATGTGTTGTTGAGGCTCCTGCGTCGATTAAGCAGACAGACTCGGACAGTTCACTTTGAATAGAATCGATGTTTTCGTCTTTCAACCCTTCGATGCTGGGCCACATTTCCGAAAATTCATGATCAACGAAATTTGTTAAAGCGATCGTATCCGACTGCAATCCAGAAAGCTTTAAGCCAAGTGATTCCAGCAGGGTCATGCGACGTGTGATGACTTCTTTTCTTGCCGTGGCAGCCATCGCTGGTCTACCCATCGTAGGTAGGCGTTTCCCAGTGCAAATCCATTTCGCCACCACAAGTTCGTCGATCGCAATGGGGATTTTGGATTCAATCTCACGATCTAATAGATTCAGAGCGTCCTTGGTTTTTACTGGTGGCAAGCGAACGAATCGGTTTACTGCGTGTGACCCATTGAAATTTGCCCAGATGGGCTCGTCGTCGGAATGATGCGAATCGAGAAATTCTTTGATGATAGGGGCTAATCGTTTTCGCTCTTCACTAGGATCCTTGCCTCGCGTGACTGATCCCTCTATCTGCTTATAGAAGCTGTTGGTGAGGGTTACCTGACCATTTTCCGCATGTAGTCGCACTGCTTTCACGGAACCGGTTCCAATATCGAGTCCCCAAGCGATGCCTGATTTTTTCTTTCCCGAAGAGAAGAGAGCCTTTTTGCGGATGAGGAAGTCTTCCTCTACCCGACTCCTTCCCAAACCTTGTAAAGCCAAGCCAATTGCAACACTGAAGATCCCAGGATGCTTTTCAAAGCCACTGTTCTTTTGGTAACGAAGATTTTGAGGTCGGGATAAGCGGTTTGCTTCGCCACCCATCCAGCTTTGGTTTGAACCTTTCCATCTGTTTAGCTGTGAGCGATTCACCTGTTTTTTTTCAGTCAGGCTCTGCCGTAGTTTTTTACTGATATCGTTGAGGAGTTGGTTTTCGGGATGCGTATCACATAGACGTGACGCAAGTTGCTCCAAGGTAGCCGAAGCAAACGGCTCACTGTTCAGTTCACCCCAGATCCATTGGTCCATTGTGGCATTTGACAATGCTTCCTCAATAGTCTTCGTCTTCTCGCAATCAGGAATGCACTTTAGCTTTTCCAATGCCCGGTCGTAACGTCCCTGTTTCGAAGATCGCTTCGATGAATCGAGTAAACGCTGAGTGATTTTTTTTGACAGACGTTTTGCTGACTCATGGGATGGGTTGATCTCAAGCAACTGTTGGACAAGACCACCCACGATCTCCCAGTTCTTGTTATTGATTTCCCGTTTTAATTCGGCTTCGAGTTCATCCTGTTGAGAACTTTGAGATTGAGTCGTTTTCAGTAGGTGCCGAAACTCATCGTCAAGTAAATGATCCGGGATTTTCTGAAGGCTGCG
The DNA here is from genome assembly GCA_938045805.1 of uncultured Rubripirellula sp. GTDB lineage: Bacteria > Planctomycetota > Planctomycetia > Pirellulales > Pirellulaceae > Rubripirellula. The sequence continues at coordinate 4,261 of CALIBL010000091.1, forward strand.
GATCACATCGCTGTTGTTGCCGGCTTCGTGCGCGAGACGCGCTCGCACGCAGGCTTCGGCAACGGTCTGTTCCGTTTTGCCTTCAATGGCAATGACTTTATTTAATGTTCGGTTCGCAACCTCAGAGATGCGTTTGAATCGGTAGTCTGATATCGCCGTGATTCGATTCAATATTTGGCGAGCTTCGACGTAGCGATATTCGGATGCAGCCTTCTTCGCATCGGCCAGAAGGTCAGACAGTTTCTGTTTCCGGATTTCAACCAGTTCTTTAAGATTTGCTCCGCAGTCCCCACAGTAGGTTTGCGTTAGATAGACTGGATTCGCACATTTTTCACAATTCTCGGTGAGAGTTTGGCCACAACCGCCACAATACTTTGCGTTTTCACCATTCACCGTCGTGCATGAACCGCACGTGCCGTTTGGGAGTGCTGCGGACGTCCTCAAGGTGGGGGTGTTTAATTCCTGCGACATTGTTATGCGAGTTTCATCATTGTTATTTGGATGGAGGTACAACCACTCCGTGGATAGGGAGCCAGTTAGAGAAGTGTTCGTCGTTTGGATCTCCTACTTTGACAAACCCCTGCTTGGTGGCATTAAAAACCACAAGCGGACAGTCTCGCGGCACGATGATGGACAACCGATAATTGCCGGCACGGGATTGCTTTTCAATTTTTGCGAGAAGTTGTTTTGGTTCGTAGTCAAGTATTGCGATCTCTCGTGATTGATCACCATTCACACGACAGTTCAAATGAAATGACTGTTCCTGACCTGCTTCGATCGTCCCGATGTCCAAGCCATCGGTTGTATGTAATGCAGGTCCCTGAAAAGTAATTGGGTGATTCACTCTTCCCTTGAGAACAATTGGGGTTTCGATTGTTTCACCTGAATCTCCCTTCGCAACAATGGTGATTTTTTCTTCGTGCTTGCCGTATTCAAAGCAATTCTGAATCAGGGTGAGATCAACGCAGGATGTGAATTGCTCACTGGTTGGGTCGGTTGCAGACGCATGCCAGTCGAGTGTTGCCTTTGATTTCACATCGGTGATTTCAAATGACTCCCAGAGTTCGCTGGTGAGTCGAACTGTGGCCTGAGAGACCTCGCCTACATTCGATGCCGGAAGTGACACGGTCTGAGGCATCATGATTTTTGCTTTGATGCGTCCGCGGAAGGTAATCCTGAAAGATTCTTGCAGCGGGTCATTCGACTCAAAGATGGAATAAAACTCGAACGGGCCAGGGGTTGCATTGCTCGTCCAAGCAACCGTAGCGATGGCCTCTTGATCTGGTTGGATTGTCTGGTCGCTAAATTCAACGCTAGCGCCATTTGATGATCTGGAGTGGTTAATTGTTAATGGCAGATGGCCATTATTCCTGATGGAG
>CALIBL010000092.1 GCA_938045805.1 uncultured Rubripirellula sp.
CGCCGACTCAGCAATTGTCACTCCCCACGCCAACACAACAGGCACTTGATCCGGAAGAGAATCCTTTTCCAAGCAATCCCGCTAACGAGAACCAACGGGTGAATGATAGTTTGCGATCACGACTCGCTGATGATCAGAAGATGCTCGAGTCGACGCGGCAGTACGGATCCGGCACGGACTACCTGAGTCAGGCTAACTTTAGCTGCGAAGAGTTCCGAGACCGCATTGCCTCGCAAACGATTGATCAGATCTCTTTGGACATCAGTCCACCGTTTCGCCCCGATGAGTTTGATCAGCGTCGACATGATGAACTCTTCGCAGATTTCATCGAACAGCAACCGATCCGAAAGTGGTCTTCCATTGACGGTGAGCGGTTAAGCGAGGGACGACTGGTTGATCTTGCCTATGAGAAAGCAATCATCGAATTAGAAAACGGTGACTTGCAGCACATCCCCATGAGTGAACTTAGCGAGGGCGACCTTGCTCATCTCAACACAACTTGGGGCTTACCTCGCGAATGTCGAATCGAGCAGGTTGCCTATCAACCAAGGCAATGGGCTCCCTCGAAGGTGACTTGGACCGCCTCCAACCTCTGTCACAATCCACTTTACTTCGAAAGTGTAAACCTCGAACGGTACGGTCACACGCGTGGCCCATTACTCGAACCAGTCGTTCAGTCAGCGCACTTCTTCGGCAACATCTTGATCCTGCCATACAAGATGGGAGTTCATGGACCACGGGAATGCCGGTACGCCTTGGGTTACTATCGCCCGGGTAACGAAGCACCATGGATCAAACAACCACTACCCATTAGTGCCCGAGGAGCACTCGCTCAGGCGGCAACGATGTCCGGTCTATTTTGGTTGATTCCTTAGGATTGATTCGTCGTGTGGCAGACAAACTCACTGCTCTGCTTGCTCGTCGGAATCGACCGGCGTGAAGGGAGCCGAGAGCAAATAACCTGCCCAAAAGAGAGGCTCTTTTCCTGTCAAACCTTTCAAGCTGTGCTCCGCCTTGGTTAACAACGGTTCCTTTTCCGGATTCAAATCGCTCTGACGAATCACCTCTCGTGCTTCCTGCCATGTCTCGGCGAGCGATCTTTCCGCCTCCGCTCCAATCATCTCCCGCAGTGCGATTGCTGTGGATTCGCCACCCACCGCCCAACGCGAAACCAAAACCTCCTTCGTGCCAGAACAGTGCAGGGCGCAGAGGGTTCGAAATAACTCATCTCCATCACTCAGTTGCCCACCGTCCACACTGGTTCGTAGGCCGGCGAGAATAACGCGTGGTGGTGCGAGCAGGGGAAATCGCAGCCAGGCTTTCAGGGTGCCTGTTGGTATCCCGGCATCGTAGGCAGCAGGGTAAAACCCAAGGGGCTGCTTAGGGTTTACGAACTGTGGCTTGGCCACAACCAAATCAGTGATGGCAGAACCGAGAAAACAACTCGGTAAATTCAAGGAACCGGGAAGACGAATGCCATCGGGAACGAGACCAACCAACTCATTGATGACGGCCTCGTTCTGCTCTAAATCGCGTGGAGCAAAAAATAGATCCGCTGCCACTCCAAGTTGTTTCTTGGGTTGAACAACCTCTTCAAGGGTGCGCAGAGCGAGGCCAGGCGTTGGAGCGTAATGAATCCGCAATCGGTCGCCCAAAAGATCTGTCGCATGTTCGGGAAATGGCATCAACTCGAATGGCAGATACCACAGAGGACCGTCCGGCACAAAAACGATCTCCTCAAACTGATCGAAAACAATCTCTGAATTCCCAAAGAGCATCTCCCTCAGCGCGATCGCTTTTTCTCGCCACGTCTCATCCTCGGGTAAGCGATTTCCGCGAGTCTTCCCCACGCCAATCTCTTTTAAAATCAGCCCCAAGTCCCTCGCGCATTTAGCGACAGAACCAGCTGGCCACATTCGAACCTTGGCAGAATTAGAAATGGTTCCGATCACCTGATTTCCCAGCACGGTGAATGTGACCATCGCCGTCTTATCCGGCAGTGATTGTGTCGGTAATTTTTCTGACAATGCAGGCGGCGAGACCTGAGGCACCTCGAATCGCTCCAAAGTAATCTGCGTTACACGTGACTCGAGAAGGTTGACGGTTTCAAGAGATGGTTTATCGGCGGCTGCCATGACTTGGACGTCTGCTACCAAACGAGCCATCTTTGGCCCCATCTTGGTTCTCAAGCCAAGCTGATCCGGTGTCAATTGCTGATCAGACATCGATGCGAGTTGTCGAACCTGCAGCAACCGTCCTCGAAGAGGTAAAGCCTGAACAAACTTATCACTGAGCGATTCGTTCCACGTCGTCAGAAACGACTCAGCATAGCCGGCTGACGCGGCAAGATTGAGCCGAGCCAATTGAGCAGCGCGGCGATCAGCAACCACACCCGCGATCGCGTCAACGGGATCCCTTCTCCAAACCTCAACACCCGGATCAGCGCAGTAGGCACGCAGCAGTTTTTCACTGGTGGTTCCGCCCAGCTGCTTTCCCAAGGCGGACTGCACCAGACCGAGCTGATAAAGATAAGGCATTGAGACGAGAGGGCGATTTCGAAATCGATGATTAACGGCGAAGTCAATCACAGCTTCAATCGCAAGATCATAAGACGATGGTTTTTCAAGACCCGATGATGCGCCGCTTGCAGCGGCGTATCTTGCACGCGTGTACGCCGCGTAGGCATTTAAACGCGGCTGCAAAAAATCTCTCCTTGAGCTGAACAGTTTCAGTTGTCCCATCAGCCGATCGGCACTCTCTAAATCGCCCGCGGTAACCGCCGCATCCACCCCAGCGATCAAGCTGTGGTAGGCGGCTAAAGGAGAGTAACGTGCAATCGCCTGAGCAACCAACTCGGCGGTCTGCTGGACCTGCGAAGCCTGAGCCGTCGTCGCGCAACCGGCCGCCAATTGCAACGCCTCACCAATCCACTCTGGCTGCTCCCAAGCACCGGCAAAGTGAGTTGCTTGTAGCGCCAGCGACAAGACCGCCTCATGCTGCCCGGAGTCAATCATCGCTGAGATTTGTGATAACAGAACAATCGAAGAAAGTGGATGAGTTGCTCCGCTGTAGTAAGCTGCCTTTGAACTCTCTTCAAGAACCGTCAGGTCCTCGTGGTAGGCCAGGTACTCAGTGACTCGCATTGAACCGATCAGTGTGCGACCGATCGGAGCGGGTAAGTTCGCCGGATACTTGGTTGCTTCGAGCAATCCCTCGACAAAAACGTCCTGATCACAAAGGGGCCCCATGATCACTCGTCGGCGATATGCTGCAATGGCCACGCCTCGCATGATCTCTACGAGATCCATCGTACGCAGATTTGGCTCCTCGATCACACCGCCCTGCAGAAGAGCTTGCTCGGTGAGAGGTTGCCCCGACTGAAACATCACGCGATCGGCAATCGGTGCTCGACGCACCGATTGAGCTTGTGGCCATAGATTCATTCGAATGGGTCTCTGCTGATTGGGCTGCAACATTGCCCCCCAGTCGATACGCGAAAGCCAACCGCGATTGGCGATGGTGATCTGCATCGCCTGATCAACGTACTCTCGCGCTCCAACCAAATTACCAAGCTGCCACTGACACTCCGCCATCATTGCCAAGGGCGGAATAGAATCGATCCATCGACCTCGTACATCTCGTCGCGTCTGTCTTAACGCTTCCTCAAACGCATCCGATGCGGTGGCAAGGTCACCGCTACGATAGATCTCGAGAGCAAGATAATACTGTGGGGAAGGATATTGGCCGGTTGGTTCAACACCTCCCAGAATGCTAAGTCCCCCACCGACCTGACCTTGAGCAACGCTTGCCAATGAAAGAAAAAGCCCGATTGCCGCAAACGTCATCCCACTCCACGTCTGATGAGGTAAAGTCCGGTGCGGCTTACCGGTAACACCCAAAAACTTAGGGGTGTGGGACGTAACATTGAACATGCAGGTCTGCCTCAATCGGTGTAAAACAAGAGACTTCGCGAACTCGACTCCCATGGTTTTAACGCCTTCCGCGCAAAAAGACGAATAAAAACTAAGTCATATCAGTCTCGCATGACCATCTCGAGCCACTCACGAGGATCAGATGAACAACCCGTACCAACCATCGGTTCCATCAGAACACGGTGGAGAAATTGCGCCATCTCCACTCTCAGATGCCTTGAATGTCACCGAGGCTGCCCCCGCGGAAACGACCGAATCGGTCAGACCGGGCCTCTTCAGAACGTTCGGTAAATGGTTCGTGATCTGCTGGGTCAGCGCAGCCCCCAGTTTTGTGCTTGGGGCTGCCATAAACGAGAGTCAATACGCGGGTATGGCGACCGGTGTCTCTCTCTTCATCCTTGGCTACGTTTGGCTCGATCGCTACACATGGAACTATCCTTGGCGACAAAAACCGGTCATCCGACGCATTTTACGGGTGATGTACACCACGCGAATCGTGATCTCAGTCTCGATGATCGGTACCCCCCTCGATATGGCGTGCGGCATCTTAGCCTTGGGCGCGACGGCATTTTTGTTCCAGAACCTAGGCATGGGTGGCCCCACGAGCTTTGCGGCTGCTTTGATAGCAACTTGTGTGCAGGGCACGATTTTGAATTGCGTCCTCATTTTGTACGGATTGGTGCTGTTCGCTGGATACTCAGCCTACAAGAATTTGTCACGGTGAGCAGAGCTCAAATGGTCAAGTTGAGTAGTCCCCAAGCCTCATCAAACCGCAATCACCGTTGACCCCACCCCCCCAAAATCGTAACTTTAGCCGACAGAACAAGTTAGGGGCGGTGCGCATACACAATAACAGCATCGCACCCTAAGTTTTGCATCAACCATGGCTGGTCGACCAAAGCTGTCGCAAGGATCGCGTCGTTTTCTCTGACATTCGTGTATTCTTTCGGTGCTGTTGAACCAACACGACAAACACGGTCACTCCTGACCAACATCATCACCGAGCATCATGTCATTTTTAGAACAAATCTGGGACCTTCTCGGCATTCTCTTCGGCGGTCTCTTTGGAGGGTTTGAGAGGTTGGTTACCCGCGTCTTCGGGTCAGCCAATGCTCGAATCGTTACCAAATATCAAAAGCGTGTGGAAACCATCAACGCGCTTGAAGCCAAGTACGAGGCGATGTCGGATGAGGAACTGAAAAAGCAAACCGAAGTCCTTCGTCTGCGTTTACGCGAAGGCGAAACCATCGATGAGATTCTTGAAGATGCATTCGCAGTATGCCGCGAAGGTGGAAAGCGTTTCCTATCGATGCGTCATTACGACGTCCAACTGATCGGCGGTATGGTTCTCAATGGCGGTGGCATCGCCGAAATGGTCACCGGTGAAGGAAAAACACTCGTCGCAACCCTGCCCGCGTATCTGAACGCATTGGAAGGGAAGGGTGTACACGTCGTGACCGTGAACGATTACCTCGCACGGCGAGACATGGAGTGGATGGCGCCGCTTTACATGAACCTCGGCCTGACAGTGAACGCGATTCAATCGGGGATGTCCACGAGCGAAAAACAGGCTGCCTACGCTTGTGACATTACCTATGGAACCAATAACGAGTTTGGCTTTGACTACCT
>CALIBL010000093.1 GCA_938045805.1 uncultured Rubripirellula sp.
TCCAGAACTCAACTAACCAAAAATCCATTGGTATTTCGCTTTTTGCCCCATTTTGAGAATTGCCAGAGGGCGCGACTCTTGAGCTCCATCACCGAGAGCCAACCGCCACCGTGGCAATACGTATCCAAGCAGACAATGTGACCGAGATCTAGGACTTCGCCATCGCGACTTGGGGTGTGTCCAACGATCACAGTCTTTCCGGATGGATGCGCCACTGGAATTTCTTCGTACAAATGACGCCAACGGAGCAATTCTGCAGGTTGCTCAGAAAACGGTGCTGCAGGGTCATAACAAGCGTGCGTGAGGAAAAAATCCTCGGTCTCAACTGAATCTTCTAGCTCCACCAGAAACTCGAGATGGCTTTCGGGAAGAAAATCCTTGGCTTTTGACGCCCCGTAACTGTTGAGTGTCGCCGCCCCCCCGTAGTCCAGCCACGGTTTCGCCTTCATCGCTCCTTCGAGCACGTTGAGAAGCATCTGCTCATGATTGCCCCGGATACCCAACCAATTGGTTGTATGAGAAAGCTCCAAAAGTCGGTCAATCACGCCGCGAGAATCATCGCCTCGGTCAATGTAATCACCGAGCGTAATAACCAGATCGCTCTGATCGGGCTTGATATATTCAAGCAGCCCATCGAGGGCTCGCCTACAGCCGTGGATATCACCAATCGCGTAAACCGAACGGTACTTTTTCAATTCAAGATACAATGCAGCTGCCCCACCGCCCCCTCTGAAGGACCATTAATTGATGAATAAAAACGAAAACTAATAAGAAGATTTTCCAAAGGGATCGTGCATCTTACTCAAGGAAAGAGCCAAAACAAACCCATATGCAGATTCGCTACTCCAAAACGCTGTCGAAAGCCGAAGTTCCTCGCCATGAACCCAAAAACCGAAAAGTTACTGGGCACCCGCAGTCGTTAATCGCGTTCTAATCCTAGTGATTTATCGCCTTGAGAGCCCCGTTTGGACGGATACAAGTTGAAACATCCGGGGATGTGGGCGAAACTATTGTGTATGGAGATCGATCACTTTTACATCGGTCTTATCTCTATCTTGCCCCCTGTTGGATTAATCATGTCGACGATGCCTCCCAAGGACACCTCCACAAAGGTCCCCTCGGACATTCATTCAGATGCGGTAGAGGGCGAATCCCAGTGGGACGATGATTTCATCGAGGAAGAATCCTTTTTGGAGAATAAAGAGACAACGGCTTTAATTGGGAGCATGCTGGTCCATCTGATCATCGTGCTAACCCTTGCGCTCGTTCCACTCAAAGCTCCTTACGATGAGGAAGCGGTGGTGATCGTTTCACCACCGCAGTACGAGCAGGAAAAGATTGAAGAAATCATTGATGACGTGACCTACAGCGACATCCCACAGGTAAAAGTCGGCGCTAACAGCGTGGCGGACTCGGAGATGGCGGAAGCGTCTGCTGAGATGTTCGCGGAGGTGGCTGAAATCCCGAACCCAATCGATTTGGAACCTACCGATCTGGGTCAGATCATGGTTGATAAAATGTTCCAACAAGCAGTCGCTCCGTTGGACAAACTGACTAATCAGAAGGGAAAAGTAGGGCAGGGCACACAGGGTGCGTCTGGAGCAGTCGATCGCATCACGTTTGAAATTTTGAAGATGCTGGAAGAACGGCCGACCATGATTGTCTGGCTATTCGATCAGAGTGGATCCCTGCATCGACAACGGCGGGAAATTCGAGATCGCTTTGACCGTATCTACACAGAATTGGGTATCGCCGAAGAGAGTGGAGCGAAGGGATTTCGTAGAAACACAAACGAGATACCTCTACTCACATCTATCGTGGGCTTCGGTAGCGGCGTGAATTTATTCACCGAAGAACCAACTGACGATCTCGCTGAGATCAAGTCAATTGTCGACAACATTGAGGTTGATTCCTCGGGTGAGGAGAAGGTCTTCTCCGCCATTACCTCTGCAGCGGATAAATACAAAAGCCTTCGTAGAAATCGTTCCAGTCGCGGTCCCCAGAGAAACCTCCTCTTTGTCGTTGTAACTGACGAGAGGGGTGACGACCCGAATATGCTCGAATCTGCTGTAGGGGAATGCAGGAAGTGGGGTATTCCCGTCTATGTAATCGGTGTCCCTGCACCTTTTGGACGCGAACATTCCCTAGTCAAGTATGTCGACCCTGACCCCAAATATGATCAAACCCCACAATGGGCTCAGGTCGACCAAGGCCCTGAGACCTTTCTACCAGAACGTGTTCAGGTTGGTTTCACTGGTAACTTCGAGCAAGAGCCTGTGATTGATAGTGGCTTTGGACCTTACGCGCTAACTCGGCTTTGTTATGAAACCGGAGGAATCTACTTTACGGTTCACCCCAACCGTAACGTCAGTCGACAGGTCAAACGGAGTGAAATTGATGAATATGCGTCGGACATGAAGTATTTCTTCGATCCAAATGCAATGAGTCGATACCGACCTGACTACCTATCGCCAGAAGATTATGTATCGATGGTCAAATCAAGTCCGCTGAGAACGGCGTTGGTCAACGCAGCCCAGATGAAGCCTGCCACGGGGATTACTCGCCCTAGAACCCGCTTCGTTAAAACGGGTGAAGCACAATTAGTTGGTGAACTGACCACAGCACAACAGGACGCGGCGAAACTGGAGCCAACACTCATTCGCATGGCAGATATTCTCGAACCGGGAATGTCAGTCCGTGAGGACGAAGAGAGTCCACGCTGGAAAGCAGGATTTGACTTAGCCATGGGCCGAGTCCTGGCCCAGAAGGTGCGAACCGAAACATACAACGCAATGCTTGCCAAAGCAAAGCGAGGTATGAACTTTGAGGACGAGAACAGTAATACTTGGGTTCTTGTCCCCAGCGACGAGATTTCCGTTGGCAGTAAATGGGTTAGCGAAGCGAAGAAAGCTCGGGACCTCCTTCAAGGTGTGGTCAACCAGCACTCTGGAACTCCGTGGGCGTTACTGGCAAAACAAGAATTGGATGTATCCATCGGCTGGGAATGGAAAGAGGAGCAAACCGATCTTAATCCTCCAGCACCGGCAAGGCCTGGAAACAATAACAACAATAACAATCCCAGACCGCCGGCAGATGACAAAGCGAGAATGCTGAATAAGGCGGAAAAGCGACCGATCCCGAAACTCTAGGGGCGCTCAAAGAACTTGATATAAAAAACGTCTGCAGCGAATGGTCGCCGCAGACGTTTTTTTATTGAGTATGCCAGTCAATTCTACTCGTCTACTGAATCGCCTGCACCATCGGCGTTTTCATCATTGGTTTCTGGCGTGGCGACAGATCCGTTGCTCGAGTTTTCAGAATTCAACTCTGCTGCTTCAGACTCTACCGAATCGTTGCCAGCCTCTTCCTCTGGCGGCACGCGAACCACGGCAACAAGCTGATCACCTGGATCGACGTTCATAATTCGCACGCCCTGTGTATTTCGACCAATCACACCGATATCAGCCGCTTTGATTCTCTGGATTTTCCCTTTTCCAGTCATCATGAAGATTTCGTCGTCATCGGTGACTCGGGCAATTCCAATCACCTCCCCATTCCTTTCGCTAGTGCGAATATCGCGGAGACCTTTACCGCCGCGCTTTTGAGTTCGATATCGTGCACCCGAACCGATTTCTTCTTCGCTCGCATCCTCACCATCGGTGACTGCATTGGGACCGAAAGCAGTACGTTTTCCGTATCCATTTTCGCAGACGGTTAACAAGCTTGCGTCCGGATCGGCGACAACCATACCAACCACATGATCGTCACCAAGTAGCGAGATTCCTTTAACACCCGAAGTATTTCGTCCCATAGGCCGCGCATCCGACTCACGGAACCGAATGGCCATTCCCTTGGAGGTGACCAAAATCACTTCATCTCCGGGTCCAACGACAGCGGCATCCACCAGTTCGTCGCCCTCGCGGAGTTTGATCGCGATGATACCTCCACGCTTTGGTCGGCTGTATTGCTCGAGAGGTGTTTTCTTGACCAAACCACTACGAGTCGCCATCACCACATAGTAACCTTCCTGATCAAAATCTCTGATCGCCAAGCACTCCGCAACCTTCTCACCTTCTTCGAGATTAAGAAGGTTAACGATGGCGCGTCCCTTACTGGTTCGAGGTAATTGCGGTAAATCGTAAACTTTTTGCCAACGTACTTTACCCGTCGTTGTCAGAAAGAGGAGGTAAGCGTGAGTGCTAGCCACGAACAGGTGATTGATCGGATCTTCATCGTCCGTCTTCGCACCCCTCAGACCCTTTCCACCTCGTCGCTGAGTGTTGTATTGACTTGATGCTGTACGTTTGATGTAGCCTTGGTGAGTAATTGAGACCACCATGGTTTCCTCGGTGATCAAATCCTCGAGGTTGATATTCCCTAATTCCTCCAGCGAAATTTCGGTTCGTCGGGCATCGCCGAACCGTCGTTTTATCTCTTCAAGATCATCTTTAATGATCCCATAAATTCGCTCAGAGCTCCCAAGGATATCGACGTAGTCGGAAATCTCGGCGAGCAAACTCGCGTGTTCGTCCGTCAGTTTCTCCTGCTCGAGGTTCACTAACTGACCAAGTCGCATGCGGAGAATTTCATCGGTTTGCACGCTAGTAAGAGAGTAGGACGATGACTCGCCTCTCTCGAGCACAAACTGCCGGAACCCTTCCTCGCCCAATGCTTTCTGCATCATCGCGGCAGGACACTCAATGCCCATCAAGCGTTGCTTCGCCTCAGCCTGAGTTCGACTTTCGCGAATGGTGCGAATGATCTCATCGATATTTGCTAAGGCAAGAAGCAGACCCTCGACCGTATGTTTGCGTCGCCGAGCTCGAGCTAGCAAGAACTGGGTTCGCCGGCGAATCACGTTCACTCGGTGCCGAATGAACTCAGTCAACATCTCCTTAAGTGTTAACTCCCGCGGCTTACCATCAACCAATGCCAAGAAAATCAAGGAAAAGGTGGTTTGGAGCGGCGAGAATTGGTAGAGCTGATTGAGAACCACATCTGGGTCAGCATCGCGTTTGATTTCGATGACTAACCGGACCGGCTCTTTGAGGTCAGATTCATCGCGGATCCCTGAGATCCCTTTGATTTTATCACCGTTCACGAGCTCGGCGATCTTTTTTACCACGCCGTCTCGAGTCTGCTGATAGGGAATCTCGGAGACAATAATTCGGGATCGATTTCCCTTCATCTCCTCAATCGCGCACCGAGCCCTCAACACCAAGGTGCTCCGCCCCGTTCGATAACCTCTCCATATCCCTGATCTCCCGCAGATAATACCTCCGGTTGGAAAGTCTGGACCAGGAACGATCGAGAAAAGATCCTCGGTTGTCATCTCAGGGCGATCAATCAACGCGATCACCGCATCACAGATCTCACTCGGATTATGAGGAGGAATACTGGTGGCCATACCGACCGCGATTCCGCCCGACCCGTTGACCAACAAATTGGGAAACTTACTCGGCAAGACGGTAGGTTCCGTTCTCGCTTCATCGTAGGTGGGAATGTAATCAACAGTATCGAGCTTGATATCATCAAGCATCGATGCGGCAACGGCACTCAGCCTTGCTTCGGTATATCGCATCGCGGCAGGGGGAAGCCCTGCAATGCTTCCAAAGTTCCCCTGCTTATCAATCAACATCCGTCGCATGTTCCATTCTTGGGCCATACGAACCAGCGTTGGGTAGATGACACTTTCACCGTGGGGGTGATAATTACCGGAAGTGTCACCAGAGATTTTTGCGCACTTAACGCGTTTACTACCGGGACCCAAATTTAAATCGTTCATTGCGACGAGAATCCGCCGCTGACTGGGCTTCAATCCGTCGCGAACATCAGGCAATGCCCGGCTCACGATGACACTCATCGCATAGGTTAGATAGCTATCACGCAACTCATCCTCAATTGGCATATCAAGCATGCGAAGCGCGCCAGGCCCAGTACCAGATCCGTCTCCCAACGAAGGGTTTGAGGCGTCTTCTGGCGATCCATTTTGGTTAGTGCTGTCGTCGTCAGCCAATGCGAAGATCCTAAGTTAAAGGCGTGAGAAGGCGGCAAAAAATGACGCTCTCCAATAGTCCAAAATTGTATCCGATTCACCCCCATCCCACAACGACCCAAGAGCTTCGCTGAGCGACCGCAAACCCTTGCCGCACATCAACTTGCGACCCAAAAACAGAATCTGCAAACCAAACGTAATCGAGGTCCCGCCCAGCCACAAAAAAACCGCTACACCGGTCGAGACAGGGTAGCGGTAATAATGCTTTACACTGATTCGAAGATTTCAAGCTTACCTAGCGTTGGACGCGAGCATTTCCCTTCCAAATACTCCACACCTGATCTTCATCTGCGGGCTGACCGTAATCGGTGTACATGGTGGCCGCCAATGCTCCAGTCGCCCAGCCAAACTGAGTGCTCTTTTCTGCATCCCATTGCTTCAAGACGCCGTAAAGCAATCCGCCGACAAAGCCATCACCGCCTCCGATGCGATCCAAAACTCCAATCTCCCTCGGTTCAACCACATGCCAGTCGTCTCCACTTGAAACAATCGCTCCCCACATGTGACTGTTGGCACTCTCAACTTCTCGAAGTGTTGTCGCAAAGAGGCTCGCGTTGGAGTATTGCTGCTTGACTCGCTGGATCATTTCCTTGAACCCATCGATTTTGGCACCGATGTCTTCACCACCCGCTTCTGGGCCTTCGATGTCCAGACAGAGTTGGAAATCTTCCTCATTACCAATCAGGATGTCTGAAAGGCTCGCAATTTCCTTGAACGCTGCGGAAAGTTCCTCCTCGCGACCTCGCCAAAACGAAGCACGGTGATTGAGATCAAACGAGATTCTTGCACCATGTTTCTTGGCGGCTCGAGCGATCTCCAAGCAAAACTCACTCGCATCTTCAGACAATGCCGCGATCAATCCTGACATATGAACGATCTTGGCACCGTCTTGGGCAAAAATGCGGTCCAGATCAAAGTACTTCACATTCAATAAGCGACCGACCTCACCGGCTCGGTCATTCTGGACGCGTGGTCCTCTGGTTCCCCAGCCACTGTCGGCCATATTGATTTGGTGACGGACACCCCAAGGAGTATCCTGCTCGAACTCGGGTCCTTCATAGTCCATATGACGCCGAGCCAAGTCATCCTTAATCAATCTGGCAACGGGGCTATCCTTAACAAATGCGGTTAAAATCTTGACCGGCAGACCCAAGAAAGAGGAGACACTGCCAACGTTAGATTCAGCGCTTGTCGCCTGCATTTTGAAGGTGTCGCTGCAATGAAATGGCTGATGGTCAACCGGTGTCAAGCGTGTGCCCATACTGGTGGGGATGACCAAGGAATACTTTGCGTCTTCGCGTAGTTCAATCATTTAAGGTTTCCTGTTATGGATTTGTGTTTGATTCAGGTGGAATGCGTCTCGATCTGCACCGAAGAATTTAGATCGTCACGGATGCAAAACCACCATCCACTGCAATATTCTGACCGGTAACGAACGATGATGCTCGACGACTGGCCAGCCAGATGGCGACCCCTGCCAACTCTTCAGGCCTACCAAACCGTGCCATCGGTGTATGCCCGATGATCTGACCACCACGTTCGGTATAGCTTCCGTCATCATTGAATAACAACTTACGATTCTGCTCGGCGGGAAAGAAACCGGGACTGATTGCGTTTACCCGAACGCCAGTAGTAGCCCACTCTCGAGAAAGCCAAAGGGTGAAGTTAATCACAGCAGCTTTCGCGGCTGAATATGCGACAACTCTTGAAAGCGGAATCATGCCCGACATGGACGCAATATTGATGACACTCCCCACTCCCGCTGCCAACATGTCTGGTCCGAAAACCTGAGACGGAAGCAGGGCTCCGCCGACTAAATTCAAATCAAAGACCTCTCGCCATGCATCGAGGGGCAATTTGCAGATTTCACCACCAGGGGGAATTGTTGCGTCAGGCCGATTCCCACCAGCAGCATTCACTAGCACCGACGCCGGGGCTCCTGCCCACGCATTGATTGCTTCCCTCGCTTCGTTCAACGAATCGGCATTCAATCCGTCAGCAGCAAAGAACCTCGCAGTGCCCCCCGCTGATTCGATCTTTGAAACCCGATTCCCACCGCGTTCGGCATTGCGCCCAAGAACGGCGACTTTGGCACCCGCTTCGGCAAGGGACTCCGCCATCATGCCACCCAGCTCACCCGTCCCGCCAATCACGACCGCCACGTCGTCACTCAAATCAAAAAGGTTGCTCATTAAATCGATCACTTGCCTGCGTAATAGAACATGCATCCCTCCGAGAAACTGAGGGAGTTCGATCAATTTAATTGTTGAAGCTGCCCTGTAACAGGTGACAACAGATTTCTCAGGAGTCGCATCAATCTTGAAACCTTAATGACCTGACCCAACCTTCGGATTCTCATACCAGATCACCCCCAAGTTTTTCACCTCCTCACACGTCAGAAGATCTAGGTCCCCATCACCGTCCAAATCAACCGGAACCAGCAAGTCATGCTTCACACCGTCGCGACCACTGATCGATTGCACCGTCCAATCTTGTAGTCCTTCACCTGCAGGAGAGAGCAGACCGATCGCCATCTTTGGGTCGGTCGCTCTTTCAGTGGAGAATGCGATTTGCATCTTTCCATCGAGATTGAAGTCAGCGACTGCGGTCGCCTTGGCTGTCCCATAAGCTTCCGGTATCGCTAACTCTCGCTCGACCCAACGCTCTGAAGATTCATGAGCCTGTCCATTGGATCCGATACTATCTGTTCGCTTCAAAATCAAAATTGAATAAGGACGAACTGCAACAACGATCTCATCCGTTTGATCACCATCAAGGTCGCCTCGACTCAAAAACATCACTTCGCGATTCGCGCCCCCAACTCGATGTTCTCGCCAAGCCGAGAGGTTACCCACTTGATTCGGCTCAGGATGCTCGAGCCAACTAACGCCACTCAGCGGACCTTTTCGATCGGTAAATAACAAATCATCCTTTCCATCATCGTTCATATCGACCACATCAAGAGACATCAGCCAGTTCACTTTACGTAGTGGATGCCAACTCCAACGGGAGACTTCCCGAGGGTTTCCTGGAAGCTCCCACCAACCAAGATACGAATCCTGCCCCTTACCACCTGCCACCACATCAACTTGCCCATCGCCATTAACATCCATAGGAATCGCAAACATCCAACGACAGATACCCGCTGACGGCTTCACCTTTGTGGAAAACCAAGAATCAGATTCGAGCAACTTGCGATTGCTTCCCCAATGGACGATTAACGCCTGCTCACCTCCCTCGCAGCAACTAACAACATCCATCGCTCCATCAGCGTCTAGATCCACGAACATCGCGTCTTCAACGTCCTTCGCTTCGCCAACCGTCACCGCTGGCCACAGCCTGTGTACCTGCTCGTACCCCGGATGAAAGCAGATACGGGCTATCCCCCCTTGCTCCCAGCCAGTAGCGATGTCCAGCAAACCATCACCATTGACATCCGCCAGTCGAGTACCATCCGCGCCGCGTGAAGAATCATCGATCACATGCCTTTTCCAAGTCAGATGCGATCCATCATCTGCAGCTAAACCAAAACTCGTCATCAAAACCCACAAAGCCAATGCGGCAATGGTTTCTCTTTTACTTGCAAAATAATCCACTTATCACTCACACTGTCTGAGTTACAAGAATCCTAGTACACGCAAACGCTATAACGATTTACAAACCAAAATTAACATCAGCACATTGTAAAATCCCCGCTCCGTTGTGCACCACACGACTTGGTATGATCATTCTGTACACTGATTCAACTGGAGGCCATTAAAAAATGACCTCGCAAGACAAGCCCCACAAATAGTGGCGTCGTAACCAACTTGCAAATAAACACAAATGCAACGACCAACATTGAGCCTCGTTCGGCCATTACTCTTCATCACGCTGACTTTCCAACACCACGTTTGTTGTGCCGACGAGGTGAGTGGTCAGTTTCATCTTGCTGAAGACTTATCGATCCATCAAATCGCCACAGACACTGAGGTTCCTGATTGCACGTGCATCACCATTGACGAGCACGACAATATTTTTGCCGCAGGCCCTAAATACCTCCGCATGCTCACGATGAGTACCGACAGTAACTCATGGGAGTCGATTACGGTGGTGAGCCAATCAATACACCAAGCGGCTCAGGGACTACATGTAAGAAACGGCACGGTTCACTATGTTGCAGACAATGGAGTTTGGGGATTCCAACTTGGGCCAGATAATACCGATCAGCATTCACCAAAAATGAAGCATCTCGAACTTCCCACAGGCGGCGAACATCAAGCACACGCTATTCGCAAAGGCGACGATGGTAACTGGTATCTGATTGTTGGTAATGACTGCAACTCGATGACCAGCCTGCAAAACATCCCAAGACCGGCGATCCCTAACCCTCGCGCGGGAATGATTTGGCGATTTTCAAATGATTGGAAACGACGCGAAGTGGTCGTTCATGGACTGCGTAATGCGTACGACTTTGACTTCAACGAAAATGGCGGATTCGTCACATTTGACAGTGATGGAGAACGTGACGTCTCACTGCCTTGGTACCGCCCGACTCGAGTCTTTGACATGCAACTCGGTGATGATGCGGGATGGGTCACACGAAGCTGGAAGCGTGCCAATCATGACCCAACCATGCCAAGTGTGATTGCGGAACTCGGCCGAGGATCGCCAACCGGTGTCAAGCGTGCATCAAAATCATGTCTTCCGGACCGCTTCCACTCCGGCACCTTTGTGCTCGACTGGACCTTTGGACGAGTCATTTTTGTGACGGATCAGGGAGAAACAGAAATCGTCGCTCAACCGAGTGACTACACCGGATTCGCGGTTACTGACATAGAAACCCTCAGCGATGGACGATTGATTGTCAGCGTGGGGGGCAGAGGGAGCAGTGGTGGAATCTACCTCATTGATTCCTCTCAAAAGAAATCCAACACTGCCGCCAGCCCTGCCAAACCTATTCAACCTGATCGCCAAAGCGTTACCGAGTCAGCAACCAAATCGAAGACACCATCGCGTCTCATGCAACACATCAGCACACTGCGTCAGCGCGCCAGCAGGCAGATCGAAAACGGCTTGGCCGAATTGGCCATTCAAAAGATGGAAGCGGAGGAAAGCAGCGAGCAAGATTGGATCGAAGCGATCGCCCTGCTCATTGAAAGCGTTGGCGGACTTGGTGAAGGAAACCCAAAAGACCCGAGGGGCAAGACTCAAGCTGCGGCAGTATTTGATGGCTACCGCTGCCCAATACGCCCACAGCTCGATGCACCGCTGAATGAACGAGCCACAAAGATTCTCCTCGAGGCAATTAATACTTACCGAGACCACCCAAGCATTTACGAAGACATCATTCGTGCAATCGCAGTCTTGGAACCCGATCATCCTGAAACGCTCGCTTGCCTCATAAAAGAATTGCAACGGACAACCGACCCAATCAAAAAAACTCACCTTCTGATTGCAATTGCAAGGGTCCCCGCTAAACGCAATGACGAACAGACAGACCAGATTGCCACCGAGATGATCAACGTGGTTCGAGGCATTCAATCGGCTGACCTTCAAACCGATCGGCATTGGCCAATGCGTCTATCTGAGCTATTCGAGGCACTCCAGTATCGCGATTCGCTTCTTCCGAGCCGTCTCGTTTCAGATGAGAGATTTGGGCATCCCGCGGATCTTGTTTGGATGCATAAAATGGATCCTGAAAACTTAGAACGCGCAAGGCAACGACTACTCTCATCTGATGAACTACGAAGCGATCCCGAGATAGCCACTTTCATCGCAAGGGGAAGTGATGCGGTTCCTAGGCCAGTCATCCGACAATGGCTCGCTCAACCACGGACGAGAGAAGCTGGATTAATCGCTTTGGCAAGTCACGCTAGGCCATCCGACGCTGAACTACTGCGAAATGAAGCTTGGTCCAGCAACTCGGAAATCCGGCGGATGGTTCGCTCCGCATTGGATAAACTTGATCACGCGTTACCTCCAAGACCGAATCAGTCCTCATCAATAAAAGCGTGGGAGGAACGTGCTGATACCGTCTTGAAGCTAAGTCCCGATGTCGCTGCGGGAGCTCAACTCTATGAGATCAAGCAGTGCAAGAAGTGCCATGCTGGCCGTCTGGCGGTGGGACCAAGGCTAGAAGGTGTGGGTAAACGATTCGAATCATTTGATCTACTCAGAACCATCTACGATCCGAGTCACACGATTCCAGATCGTTACCAAGCTCGCATCATCTTAACACAAGATGATGAACGGATTGAAGGAATTCCGATCTACGAAAGCGTCGATGGCATCACCTTAATCACTCAAGATGGAAAGACCGTCCGAGTGGAACGCCATGAAATCATTGACATGAAAAACTCCAACGTCTCTACCATGCCAGAGGGACTACTCGACGGATTATCCGATCAAGAAGTGAGTTCGCTGCTTTCGTATCTAAACACTCTCTAAATCCTCACCGTTACATCCTAACAGTTCAATGAATCATCTCTCTTTAGCTCATCGCATTCCCTTAATCCTAATTCCTCTCGCTTTTTTAACTCCCATCGCGATTGGCTCAGAGCGTCCTAACATGGTTGTGATTCTTTGTGATGACCTTGGCTACGGTGATCTTGGATGCTACGGCCACCCGATCATCAAAACGCCGAATCTAAATCGCCTTGCAAAAGGCGGCATTCGATTCACAGATTGCTACTCTGCTGCTCCTGTCTGCTCGCCGTCGCGAGTTGGATTACTGACCGGACGCAGTCCAAACCGCGCTGGAGTTTACGACTGGATCCCCAGTGCAGGAAAACCTGTAGCCAATAAACGGCACTTGGTGCACATGCAGCGTCACGAGAAAACCATCGCTCAGCACCTTCAACAAGCGGGCTACGCCACGTGCCAAGTTGGCAAATGGCACTGCAATTCAGAGTTCAACCAGATCGCGCAACCCCAACCAGGAGATTTTGGATTCGACCACTGGTTTGCGACACAAAACAACGCGTCACCATCACATGCAGACCCAGACAACTTCGTGCGTAACGGAAAAGCAGTTGGACGGCTACAGGGATTCAGTTGTCAGATCGTCGCCAGCGAAGCGACTGAGTGGCTTGAAAATCATAACCGAAGCTCGCCATTCTTCCTCTTTGTGGCATTTCATGAACCACACGAACCGGTTGCCTCACCGAAGTCAATCGTTGAAACTTATCGTCCGCAAGCAACGACAGAAGATGAAGCACAATACTTTGCCAATGTGGAGAACATGGACCGAGCTGTTGGTCGCATTATCGAAACTCTGGAGAAGCTAAAACTGGACCAAAACACGGTAATTTTCTTTACTTCCGATAACGGACCTGAAACGCTTAATCGTTACCGTTCAGCAAATCGATCCTACGGACAACCGGGACCTCTACGCGGAATGAAGCTACACACGACGGAAGCGGGCTTTCGTGTTCCAGGAATCCTTCACTGGAAAAACCACCTCCCAAAACATCTCGTGGGATCGACCAACCCGACTCCAATTTCATCGCTGGACTTGTTACCCACATTCTGTGAACTAGCGAGCATCAAGGCTCCTTCTGAGCCCGTACTGGATGGCACCAACATCCATCCTTTGTTGCAAGGCAAGAAGGTTGATCGTGAACGCCCGTTGGTGTGGGCTTACTACAACGCCATCAACGATGCGAGAGTTGCCATGCGGCATCACCAATGGAAAGTTCTCGCAAAACTCAACGGAGGCAACGTGAAAAAGCTCACCAATATCACCGATGAATCACTTCCTCTGATTCGCGATGCAAACCTCACGGACATCGAGATCTATGACCTTAACGCGGACATCGCCGAACAAAACAACATCGCTGATAATCACCCAGTACTTAAACAGAGTCTCACTGAACTATTAACAGATGAGTACCGAAACTTAGTTGCAGGATCATTCGTCTGGTAGAAACAACCTAGTGGATGACCTAATCAATCTTGCCAAGCAACACAGAGAGCCATTTTGATAGACAGGCCAAGCATCACGCTGAGGAACTTGCTTTGCTTCTCAATTCATCCTTCGCTTGCTGCAAGAACTGCAACGCTTGGAGTGGGGTCATCGCATCAACCTCCAATTTCTGAATTTGCTCAAGCAACGGATGATCAGCAAAACCAAATAGCGTTAGCTGATACTGCCCATTTGCGTCACCCGCTCCGGGCGTCTTAATCGTTGGGCGATCTAAAGCGTCACGATGATCAGCTTCGAGTTGAGCCAACACATCCTTTGCTCGCTCATTGACCTCTCGGGGAATTCCCGCCAAACGAGCCACGTGAATCCCGTAACTTTTATCCGCCCCTCCCCTGACGATTCGGTGCAGAAACACCACCTCATCATTCCATTCTCGAACCGCAACATTCCAGTTAGCGACTCGAGGTAACGATTCTTCCAACTGGGTCAGTTCGTGATAATGCGTTGCAAAAAGCGTTCTGGCTCCAATCTGCTCGTGCAAATGCTCGGTGATCGCCCAAGCGAGTGAGAGACCATCATAGGTACTTGTTCCGCGACCAATCTCATCGAGTATGACCAAACTGCGAGATGTTGCAGTATTGAGAATCCTCGCGGTTTCAACCATCTCCACCATAAAAGTACTTTGGCCACGACTCAGCTCGTCACTTGCACCCACTCGTGCAAAAATTCGATCGGCAACGCCAATCTCAGCGGAATCCGCTGGCACAAAGGAACCTGCTTGAGCTAACAGAGTGATCAGTGCAACTTGCCGAATGTAAGTACTTTTACCAGCCATATTTGGACCGGTTATCAACAGAATCATTCCTGCTTCGGGTGATTGCACACAATCATTGGGAACAAATTCTCCCTGAGGCATGGTGACATCCAAAACGGGATGCCTACCACCCTCGACCTTCAACACCGAATCTTGACTCAGCACCGGTCGGGTCCAGCGTTGTTGAGCCGCGAGTTCAGCCAGCGACGTGTAGACATCCAACTCCGCGATCGCAGCAGCGACCTCTTGAAGGATTGACAGATGCTGATGAGTCGCCTCTCGCAACTGCTGGAAAATCAATTGCTCGCGAGCCATCGCTTTTTCATCAGCAGCTAAAACAGTTTCCTCATACTCCTTCAACTCAGGCGTAATGAAACGCTCACAATTCTTGAGGGTCTGTTTACGAATAAACTGTGCAGGGACTTTGTCTCGGTGTGCGTTGGTAACTTCAAGATAATAACCAAAGACTTTGTTGTAACCGACTTTCAGGTTCTGGATACCAGTCTCATCCATCTGCTGCTTTTGATACGAGGCAATCCACTCTTTGCCACCTTTTGCAAGCTCCCGCAAGCGATCCAAATCAGCGTCATAACCGACTCGGATAAAATTACCATCCGACGCGAAAACGGGACATTCCTCTGCTAACGCCATCTCTAACATCTCTCTCAAATCCGGACAGAGATGAAGATGACAATGTATCGCCTTCAAGCGATTTGACTCGTTCTGCTCGATTTTCCCTTTTAGCTCAGGCAAGGTTTGAAGCGTTGTAGCGACCTGAAGTAGATCTCGCGGTCCCGTGCGACCGGTAGCAATCCGTCCGATTAGACGCGTTAGGTCGTACGTCTTTTTCAATATGTCTCGTAAGTCGGTTCTCAAAACTCCATCACCAACAAAATCACCCACCGCATCATGACGCAACGAAATCGCATCATGGTCAATCAGCGGCGCAGCGATCCAGTCGGACAACAGCCGTGAACCCATCGAGGTGCATGTCCTATCCATGACACCCAACAAAGATCCCTCACGTGATCCACTTCGCAAGGTTCGGCTGACTTCTAAACTTCGTCGAGTCGCCGCATCGATTTGAAGGAAGCCACTGCGATGGTGCGCAGTGATCGTCCGAAAGTGATCTAAACCACTTCTCTGTGTATCCTGTAAATAGGCGAGGGTTGCCCCCGCTGCTCGAACCGCAACCGAATCAGCGTCCTCAAAACCGAATCCCTCAAGGTTACGCACCGAAAACTGCTTTTGCAATATTTCAACTGCAGCATCTTGGGCGAAAGACCAAGCAGGTCTCGAGGTCCAAGACCATGGAGCGGTGCTTTCAGGAGAAAACTCCGCGTCGTCCTCCCGAAACAGCACCTCGGCTGGCCCGATTCGAGCCAGTTCATCTTCAACTCGCGAAGCGGGGAACACTCCCGCCTCGAAACGGCCACTCGACAACTCTGCCCAGGCAATCCCGACCAAGGCATCATCTACTTGGCGATTTTTAGAGCGTGCAAAACAGACTGCGGCGAGATAATTGGTTTCTCGGGGATCGAGTAAGCCGTCATCGGTGAGAGTCCCCGCGCTAACGACACGAGTGATTTCTCGCTTGACCAATCCCTTGGCAAGCTTGGGGTCTTCAACCTGCTCGCACACCGCAGCTCGGTAACCAGCTCGAATCAACTTCTGCAGGTAGGCATCAAGTTGGTGGTGCGGAAACCCAGCCATCGCGGTCGGGTTATCACTATCCTTATCGCGACTAGTCAGCGTGAGACCGAGGATCTTCGCCCCAATCTTGGCGTCGTCGAAAAAAAGTTCGTAGAAATCACCCATGCGAAAAAACAGCAATGCGTCGCCGCACGCTGATTTCGCTTCATGGTATTGTCGCATCATCGGTGTCATAACACGAATGGTACCCCTTTCGATCAGCACCGCCCAGATACCCAAGTCTTCCGGTGCATGAATCAACCCAATTTGGAGTTGTGGATCTCTTGGTCACTTGCCTCATAGGAAGAGTTCACTTAACTGCGATCGATTGATTGTGGCGACAGACATCAAACGCTCCACTGTCCCGCCAAAGACAGCTTCACGAGCAAAACGTCGGGGTAAACCTACCCAATCGTTAAACTCTGTTATGCTTTTGCACCTCAACTCCTTCACGAGCTAGCCCGCTGACCACCGGCCAAGGAAAAAGAAAACGCAACTTCGCCATATTCGTCCACAAAAAAAGGCAGCTTCGCAAGCTGCCTTTTTCTCTTCGTGATGAAATCTTTCAAAGCCAGATGACTACATCTCAGAATAGGTCTTCGGACTCAAAACGTATTTATAGATTTTGCTGACCGTCCCTTTGTACTTTTCAACTTCCTTGAGCACTTGCCAATCCGGATGCGTCCGGAAGTCTTGCCATGCTTTACCGCGAGCATCCTCATTCGGATACACCGTCAAGTAAGTTAAGCTCGGAGTGAACGGACCAATGACGGCCTGCCCAATGAAGATCGGTTGAATCCCGCTATCAAGAAAGATTGGCACCTCACCCGCATTAAACATCTCCACTTTCAAATCACCAAGTCGCTCGTTAGCACTCTCATAAATCCGCAATTCATATACTCGATCCTGATTCTTTAAGCTTTCTTCCTTTACCTGCAAGACGGGCATGCAGTCCATTGAAATGAGCAACTCACTCTCGATACGTTGAAACGGTGATTCCCGCGGCCCACGATCCAAATAAGCCTTAGCAGCGGCTTGGTAGACTTGATCAGATTGAAGCTTTTCCTTGACAACATTGATTTGCTCCGCATCGGAATAGGGAATCACAATCACAATCCTTGCACTACCCGTCTCATCGGCGGGAGCATTCTCAAAGACTCCAACCGGCCCGACACCCATTCTCTTTAGCGATGGCAGCAACGCAGTTTCCAGGTATTGATCAATCGCTTTCGCGTCACCCTGATCACCAAGGAGATAACTCCTCACCTCGTAATACTCATGACCTTCCGCTGCGCGAACGCCCTGTGGCAACAACAACACAACTCCGAAAACGAGACAATTCAACAAACGATTCATTTGATTCTCTACTGTAGATGAACTCGGTACTCACATCATCACCCGACCCATGATAACCGTATCACCTTCAGCACGTACCGTCTCCAAGCGTGACGACAAAAGAATTCAGGCAGAAATCCCCACCGAGCCTGACACAACCAATCTGAGATTGAAACAAATAATTCATTGGATCCGATTCTCGTCAATAGACTGGGCCTTCTCTTAAACGGCTACGTCCCAGTCATCGCAAATAGCAGACGGAGACGCAATCAAAACACAAGGCTTTGCCTGAGGGTTGCCGCAAAACCACTTGCATTTGACTCGCAAGTAGCTTGCACGACACAATGACTCAGCCAACGTCTACTGAAAGCCTTCCTTCTCGAGACATCAAAACAAATACGCAAAAGATGATCGAATCAGCCAACTTACTGCCGGACCTGCTCAACACTCTGTCGTCACTGCCAATCGCTGACGCTCTTCCTGACGCATCAGATGCTAGCTCTGGCGAGGCCAAAGAAGTGCTATTTTCGCTACAAAGCCTCTTCACTCTGGGAATGCTGGTGCTACTGCAAGCAGTCCTAGGTTTTGACAACCTGCTGTACATATCGATTGAAAGCAAACGGGTTCCCGAAGCGCAACAATCGACGGTCCGCAAAGCGGGGATTGGCTTAGCCATTGTTTTTCGAATTGCCCTACTTTTCGTTGTGGTCAATCTGGTCGATCGACTTCAGGGAACATTTTTATCGATCGACTCCAAACCACTTTCGTTCCAACTTTCTGGGCACAGCCTGATTGTGATTGGTGGCGGGGCATTTATTTTGTGGACAGCAATCAAAGAGATCTATCACCTTCTGGCAGTGAATGACATTTCAAAAGATCCAAGCAAAAAACAAAAAAGCACGCTCGCTAGATCTGTCACCATGATTGTCATCATGAATCTTGTGTTCTCTTTTGATTCGATCCTGAGCGCAATGGCATTAACAAAACTGGTTTCAATCATGACAATTGCGATTGTCATCAGCGGACTTCTCATGATGACATTGGCTGATAGCGTTGCGACCTTCCTCCAAAAAAACCGGATGTACGAAGTACTTGGACTTTTCATCCTCTTTATCGTGGGAATCATGCTGGTTAGCGAGGGCGGGCACCTTGCGGAAGTCCAACTCTTTGGAACCCACGTGACTCCAATGTCCAAAAGCACTTTCTACTTTGTGCTGATCGTGATGATCCTCGTTGATGTAGTCCAGTCGCGATACCAAAAGCAATTGCTCGCGGAGCAAGACCGATTAGCAAGTCAAAAAGCGTAGCTAGATTCTTTGCATTTAAAATCACAACCTAGGCATGGCAGGAACCGAACACCGTTCGATTATTCATCGCCTAACAAGTCAATCACTTGATCGACTTGTTGACCTTCGAGTTCAGAAGGCAATAACGAACGGTCATTTTCGGTCGTTCGATTTTGCGAGATGTCATCGGCAAATTGCTCAATGGTTAAGTCAACCGCGGGAACATCCCAAGGTGATGGCTCCGGTGCGAACTCGGCTTCTGCGATCCCTGAAAGACCCCATCTAGCATCCCCCGTCTCAGCAACGACCTCCAATGGTGCGGCGACGGGACTGTTATTGTCAGAGATCTTCTCGCCGAGCTGGCCCTCGGTCGGTGATATCACATCAGGTGGTGACGAACTTCCCGCCTCATCCGAAGTGACTTGCTCACCCTCGCTGACCGCTTCGCCCCTCAATCGCTGGCGATTGATTTCATTGAGGACTAATAGGACATCAAGAGAAGTTACTAACTGATCAGCATTAACGTCGTAGGCATAATCGTCATCGGTACGCCTGATCGGTCCAGGGCCATAGACATTCAAGTAATTGATAATGGCCAATGCGTCTAACGCCGTGACGCTTCCATTTCGATCCACATCGTATGGATTCTCAATGTTGTGGTGCGGATTCGCGTTTTCCGTGACCTGAATCACAAACACTTCAGAAACTGAATCGAAAACCTGTTCACGATCCAGAACCGAAATCTCCACTTCGATCTCTGTCTGCGTTTCTCGCTCAACCATCGTTTGATCAAGCAATTTCAGAACGCCGTTGACCACTTCGAATCGCGAGTCATTAACGGTCAAGTCAAAGCGAGATGAAGACACCCCGCCATCGACCAACACGGTGCCAACAATAGCTCCAAATGTATTCTCGGAGACAGCGTATCCAGAAAGGGTAATCTCGTTAGGTTGTTCAGGCACATCCATCACCTCGACCAGCAACGTTTCACGCACCGAAACGCTCGGATCATTTTCTCGGGTGGCAGTTACCACGAGGACGATCTCCGGTTCTGTTTCGAAATCTAAGTCAGCTCCTGCTCGAAGAAAAAGCTGATTACCCTCGACCCTGAATCGGTCATCATGAACCGTCAAAACATGATCGCCGGCGTTGTAGGAATCGTGCACCGTCAACAAGGTCAGCAGAACCTCTTCACTGTTCTCATTAACTCGAATCGCATCAGGATAAACACTCAACTGAGGCCCGTTTGGATCTTGAACCCGTACTTTCAGTGTCTCGCTGGTGGATCCACCGGCATCTGGATCGTAAGCGGTGACGACCAGATCGATGGTTGGCGTCAAGTCAAAGTCAATTGCGCCACCGATAAATACAAGGTCTAGACCCGCAACTTCAAACCGTGCGTCATCAACGCTTAAATGATGATCGGGAAGTTGCGAGCCAGCCGATTGATCTGGGTCAATGACATGCAATCTACCCACAATTGATCCCGGACTGAGGGACTCACTGACGTCAGCCAGTGCCCCCTGAACTCCAGTCGGTAGATCAGCTAGCGGCGTTACTTCAAATTGAATGGTGACAGACTCGGAAAACTCAGTGCCGTCGTGAACACGAAATTGAACCTCGTCGGTACCGTAGAAATCTTGATGGGGTTGGTAAAGGATTGAGCCGTCGTATCCGATCGATACCGAACCATACATTGCCTGGCCCTGCTGCAAGACAATCAGTTGATCATCATCAGGATCATTCACCTCGGACATCAATTCAGATGAACTGACAACGAGCACAGAATCTTCCTCTAAGGTCCAACCCAAAACTGCCGTCACCTCAGGTGGCTGATTGGCTGTGTCAGGAATAACTCCGAAAGATAAATCCTCAATCAAACCGTTTGCTTCAACGGCTACTGTGACAGGTGCGGCATTGCTTAGATTGATCTCGTGCAGTCCATCGGTACCGAGAAGAAGCAGTGACCGAGAATCCTTCCACTTAATATCTCGTACCGCTCCGAGCGCAGACAAATCCACATCAAAACTAGCAAACGATTCACTACCCCGTGCATCCCATAATTCCAATCGACTCTGATCGCTACTGATGGATGCAAGACGACCGGTGGGTGCGTCGTATGCAATCAACTCCGATAAACCACTGATCTGATTTAGCAATGCAAAGTTTGCATCAACATCAAAAACTTGAACGACATCACTCGCGTCGCGCGC
>CALIBL010000094.1 GCA_938045805.1 uncultured Rubripirellula sp.
AGGTGCTTTGATCACTCCATGATCCGAATCAATCATTTCAACCGTGAGATCTCCGAGTGCCATATCAATGCCACCGGGAAGAGGAGCGAGTTGCATTAGCTCCTTTGCATGTCCTCCGATTCGCGGTCCGTAGTGATTGATCAGGGTGGTGATGGATAAATCTTGGAGGTCGGAGGTGCGGAAACTGAGGTCTGCCAATTCAAAGACGACTCCCACGGCTGGATCGTAGCACTGACCAATCAGTGGAAACATTGGTGGAGGGACTTGCTGCATCATTGAAGATCCGAGAACGAATTGCTTTTTCGTGACGAGGACTTCGATCGCTTTGAAAACGAGGGTCTCGACGCTTTTTAGCAGCTGGGATTGCTGCTGCATGAACGGGTTGACGGTCTGTCTGATCTCGGGGCTATCGAGTTCGCTACGCATTTCATCCGGCAACGCGTGCCAGAGCACCTCAAGGTGGCCCGCTTTGAGTTGATTGGTGACGAAGTCGACCGTCTCTTGGAGTGTTGCGTTATCCGGAAAGACCGGCATTGCATCCAAAGTAGGTGGCTCGGGAGGTGTGAAGTTCAGTGTACGAGCGGGGATGGCGGTTGTGTCCGTTTCAACGGATGTTGAATCTTTAGACGACCCTGCAGTTGCCCCTGGTTTCATCGCTTCGTAGAGCGTTTTGGCAAGCGTCTTGCTCTCCTCGCTCAATTTAGAGATGGGGACTTTGAGCTGAACACCATTATCTTTCAGTAGGATAATACTTGTGCCTTCAACGCCCTTGAATTCTGCCTCGACCGAGAATTGACCGGAGCTATCAGTCCAAGTCTCTCCAGCACAATGCGATGAAGGGATGAGGAAGGCAGCAGTAAGCATCGCAGCCATTAGTTGTGGAAGTCGCCGCATGGTGAAACCCTGTCGTGCTGATGGAGAATGATAGGAGTGAAGAGCAATGGTGTACGCGTGGCTAATACCCAATCGTAGCGAATCATGGCTGATCCGAGCTCATCCTGAACGCTTCGCTCAACTTCCTAATAAGTTAACGTAATCTTGTCCCTTCTGCAGGGACAGGCGATGCTCGTCGTCCAAACCAATGGATTGGGCGTATTGATTAAAGATCTTCACGGTGTCTGTCTTTGGCCGGTTTTTTGCGAGATTGCTTGCCCAAAAGGTAAGTGTGTGTTCTGATCTAACTGAAGTCGACACAATGTAGGCAATTGAGATGGCTTGACTGGCAAGCGGGATGGTTCGCGAAGTCTCAAGCAACCGTTGCATTGATTGATGAAGCTTGCCGCGTTTTCCATGACCTTAAAGGGGTACAAGATGTCATTGACGAGTTCTTGTTTTGATCACATGAGTGGTTTCGACGCAGTATTGCGAAGGAATACATCTGTCCTGATTCTGGTCTCGCTGTTCGTTGTCTTCTCGCCGTTCGATGATTTGGCCTTCGGCCAAAACACTGAGTTGGGTTCCAACGAACCCCTTGGCAGTCAGTTTGTACCGAGTGATGCAATTGTCGTTGGCGAACTGAAGATTGCCGAAACGTTGGCTTCTTCTGCGGCCGAGATGTATCCGATTGAAATTGTTGATGCTTGGGCGGAGCAAAACCTTGGCATCGCTGCGTCCTCATTGGAGTCACTGCGAGTTGTGCTTGCTGCACCCGGTCCTGGTGAGCCGCAGTTTGGCGCCGTCCTGACTTCAAGTGCAGACATTGATCTCAAGAACGTTAGCCCAACGCTTGTAAAAAACGGCGAAGGAAAAGGCCTTCAGGTCAATGGTCGAGCATGCTTCAGAGTTGTTGAGGCGCGCGGTGTTGTCGCACACCAACTCGACGCACGAACGATCGTGGTTGCAACCAAAGCGTATCTCGATCCCGTCGTGGCAGCCGCGGAGAGGTCGTCTTCGCGTGGCACTTTGGCTCGTTTGGCTGAATCGAATCCATCGGGTGTCAACGCCACCATTCTTTCGGCGATTGAGCCGGTGCGGCCGATGGCCACAGGGATGCTGCAGGCGATGGCTGCTCAGATTCCTCCACCACTCCAGCCGTTTGCGGAGATTCCTACGTTACTCGATGCGATTGTTTTAAGGATGAATCTCGCTGATTCCGATGGCTCGGTTGAACTGAATCTTCTTGCCGTTGATAAGGACTCAGCCTCGAAGCTCAGCGGCCTCATCACTGACGGTCTCGAATTTGGTCGTCAGATGGGATTGGCGCAAATGGCAGGCGATCTCGATCCAAATGACCCAATGGCTGACGCCACGCGAAGATACATGGAGCGATTGTCGGGAAGTTTCGTTCAATCGATGACGCCACGGCAGGAAGGTTCTCAGCTAAAGCTTGAGGTCTCGCCATCACAGGGCCTTGCAACTCAGGGTGTGTTGGTGGGGCTACTATTACCCGCGGTGTCATCCGCAAGGGAAGCGGCGAGACGGGTAAGTTCGATGAATAACCTCAAGCAGATCGGTCTCGCCATGCACAATTTGCATGATGTCTACAGGAAGTTCCCCGGTGATATCGTCGCTGCCGATGGGACACCTCTATTGAGTTGGCGGGTTGCGATCTTGCCGTTCATCGAACAGTCTCAACTTTACGAGCAGTTCAAGAAGGACGAGCCATGGGATAGCCCGCACAACCTGCAATTACTCGAGCAGATGCCAAACACCCTCGAGCATCCCGGGATGCAAGTCGATCCCGGCCTAACGGTTTACCAACGCCCTGTTGGGAAGCAATTCATCATGGAGGGACATGAAGGGACTTCGTTTCGTGAGATTATCGATGGAACTTCCAATACGATCATGGTGGTCGAATCGCCCGCTGAGTTGGCGGTGCCCTGGACCAAGCCGAGTGATCTCGATGTTGACGTTGAGAATTTAATTGGAACGATCTTCGGGTGGGATCGCGAAGGTCTAAACGCTTTGTTTGCGGATGGTTCAGTTCGTTATCTTGCGTCGACCATTGATCTTGAAATTCTCAAAGCTCTACTGACAAGGAATGGCGGGGAAGTGGTCGGATCTTTCTAGCTTGCTGAATTCATCTCTGAGACGCGGATCACTTTAGGGCGTTTCGATTGGTGTTAGCGTGATGCTGTTGAGTCGCATCAGTTCGGTTGGAACTGATTCCGCCACCGATGCGGTTAACTCCTGCTCGCCTGCATCGAGCCAGATCGAACCGGCCTCGAAAATCGCAAATTGCTCGCTCGTTGAGGTAGCCTGAACCTGATGAGCTAGGCGATGCTCGCCGGCTCGAAGGGAGAGGATACCGCCCGCATGCTGTGGGCTACATCCATAACTGAGTTGAATTTTGTAGTTCCCCGCTCGTTCAATCTCCAATCGCCAAGTTGCCGACTCGCCGCTCTCCTTCCAAGAATCGATGGTATCCCAATCATAGCCGTCGAACGTGTACTGAATGTGATCACCCTGCCACGTTGCCCAACTGGGTGATAATTCCGTTTCGAAGTTCCCATCGGTCGAAATAGGAATCCGAATGGGACGGTATTCAATGTCTTGCGTGACATCGTGAAACCACTTCGTGAAAGCGGATCTTAGGCGATTGACCGTCTGGGGTTGTTGTTCTCGAAGATTTTTCTTTTCCTCTGGGTCGTTCTTAAGATCGAACAGTCGCCAATTCTTCTCTGTTGCAACGACCTCGTTACCCACCACACACATCAGTTTCCAGCGACCATCGCTAATGCCCCATCGCCGATCGGGATTCGGACTGTAACGATCCCATGTGTGGTAAACATAATCATGGTGCGAATCAGACGGGTTTTGGCTCATTAAGTGAACGAGCGACTTTCCGTCGATTGGTCGATCGGCTGGCGGTTCAACACCAGCCACCTCACAAAACGTTGGAAGCCAATCGATATGACTCGTTAATGCCATTGAAACTTGACCTGGGTCGATCCTGTTCGGCCAACGCACAAAACACGGTGCGCGAACTCCACCCTCATAGGTGCTCGCCTTGTTTCCATTCATGCCTCCCTTCCAGTGTTTGCTGACACCACCGTTATCGCTCGTGAAAACAACAAGGGTGTTGTCCGCAACACCAAGATTATCAAGGTGCTGAAGTAATCTTCCGATGTTCTGATCGACCCGATCGATCAGCGAGTAAATTCTCGCTTCTCGTATCGGTAGCCCCTTATCCAGATACTTCGTCAGGGTTTGATCACCTTCGGGCTGACCGTAGTGCGAGGTATCAAGCACCCACGGAGAGTGCGGCGCATTGAACATCAATGCGCAGAAAAATGGCTTGCCCGCTCGATGAGTGACATCAATGAAATCTCTCGCTGCATCGGTAAACAGTTCACTGACATACCCGCGAGTTTTAACGGGGGTGCCATTGTGATGCAGTTGATCAGGGAATTCGTAACGCTCGATATGACCATGGTAGTGTCCGAAGAACTCGTCAAATCCTCGGTCTTGAGGCTGGTATCCGGGATACTTTCCCAAATGCCATTTCCCAAACAACCCAGTTCGATAGCCAGCTTGCTTTAGCAATTGTGCAATGGTGACTTCTCCGATTCCCATCGTGTCACCTCCAAATCGCGTGTTGTAGAGGCCCGTTCGAAGATAGTGGCGACCGGTCATGATTCCGGCTCGGGTCGGCGCGCAAACGGGTGCCGCGTAATACCTTTGCAACTGGAGTCCTTCCGAAGCGATACGATCCATTGAAGGTGTTTCGATGTCAGGATTTCCCGCGACACCTGTATCCCAGTAACCCTGATCATCCGTCATGATGAAAACGATATTTGGTGGATCAGACGGCGTTTGACTCAGCGAATCATTTCCAGAATCTTGTCGATTTTCTGCAGCTTGCAAAAGTCCACAAGCCAGCAACGCGATGAAGCATGTTTGATGGGTAAGCAGGAAACCGGAGAACAATCGCTGCTGAAAAATGATCATGTTGATGGGGTTCAAATATCGTTCAGAGTCGTCTGCAATGGGTCATTAGTTAAACTTCGG
The DNA here is from genome assembly GCA_938045805.1 of uncultured Rubripirellula sp. Classification (GTDB taxonomy): domain Bacteria; phylum Planctomycetota; class Planctomycetia; order Pirellulales; family Pirellulaceae; genus Rubripirellula. Next base: position 4,951 of record CALIBL010000094.1, read on the forward strand.
ACAGCTTTTGTGTTGCATCGCCGAAACGTTCCGTCGGCAAGTCCATCTTCTCCATCATGGACATGAAGAGACGGCACAGTTGTCTCTCGGGTGCATTTCTGTAATCAAGCACTTCACCGCCTCGGATTTTGCCGCCCGCTTTGCCAAGGAGGAAGATTGGGAGTTGATCATTGTCATGCCGCGCACCCGCCATCATGCTCGAGCAACTCATGAGCATCGTATTATCAAGAAGCGTTTTCGATCCTTCTTGAATGGAGTCAAGTTTGTCCGCCAAGTAAGCGACTTGCTCCATGAAAAATTGATTCACCTTCAGCCAGTCTTCTCCATCGGAGTGCGAGAGGAGGTGATGGATCATGTAGTCGATGCCATTGCCGGGTTGCTGTGTCGAAGCAAGGTTTGGAAACCGCAAAGCGCTGTGGTCGTTATTGAGTTTCAAGGTGGTGACGCGTGTGGTGTCGGTTTGAAAGCCTAGAACCATGATGTCGCACATCAGCCTCATGTGTTCAGCAATGTTTTGTGGAACGCCATCGGCTGGACGCTTAATATTTGGTTCATTCAGCGTTGGACGCCAGCCCTGCAATTCACCTCGCTGACTCGCATGTTGGATGCGAGTCTCTACTTCACGTACCGAGTTCAAGTACTCGTCTAGCTTTTGGCGATCGCTGTAGCTGACTCGGTTCCTCAGGTCACTTGCATCTTCCAAGACGGCGTCGAGAACACTTTGGTCGGCCGGGGTGGCTGCATCCTTGAAAAGTCGATCGAACGCTAACGCTGGGTAGATTTCTAGCGGAGTAGGTGTGGTTGGCGAGCTCCATGAAATGTGCGAACTGTAGAGCATCGAGTAATTTTTGTGGACCGATGGATTCGAGCGTTCACAGCCGAGCACCAAACTGGGGACCTTTGTCGATCGACCGTAGCTTTGCGCGAGAAGTTGGTCAAAGCTTGTGCCAGAACGGATTTCGCCACCCGAGGAGATGGGAGCACCGGAGAGAACGTTGCCGGTTTGTGAGCTATGGATGTTCCCTTTCCTTGCCTCTTCATGATAGAGACCGCTGATGAAGGTCAGTTTTTGACGATGTTGGTGCAACGGCTGAAGTACTCGGCCGAGTTCCATGTTCTCGCCCGCGCCCTTGGCCCACCATTCCTGAGAATGAAATCCGTTTCCTGAGAAGATGACGGCGAGTCGAACCGGTGCTTCGCTACCGTCGACCTTGGGTTGGATCTCATCGCCCCAAACTACCGTTGACTCAAGCCAAGGGAGAGCCATGGTAACGCCGAGGCCACGAAGAAAGGAACGTCTTGCAAAGTCATGCCGCGTCATGAGCTTGGGTCCTAGCGAGAGGTGTTTGTGTTGATGGAGGGTGTGCGTAGGTGATTGAACTGCGTACTCTGAACCACCAAGATGATGGCGTCTTCGATACTGTTTGATTCGGTGGCTCTGAGGACTTCCAGCATTTTCTCAAGCAGCGGGCGATCCGAAAGCTGAACGCTTCGTCCGAGAGCGTAACCTAGCAGTTTGCGAGAAAACTGCCGCAGGAAATCTTCGCTTCGTTTGGTGATCAGGTACTGTTGCAAGCTTGGGAGTCCGGAGATTTCTGTGCCATCGGGAAGGATTGCATTCGTTGCTTGGCCTGCTCTAAAACGACCGATCGCATCGAAGCTCTCGAGCGCAAAACCATAGGGATCGATTCGTTGATGACACCTTGAGCAATTTGGATCGCTGCTATGCCGTTCAATGAGTTGCCTTTCCGTTAGACCCTCGGGTGGTGTTTCAGGAAGGATCGGAACATCCTTGGGGGGCTTTGGTAGTTTTTCTCCAAGAAGTGTTTCGCTGATCCAGTTTCCTCTCAGGATCGGGCTGGTTCGTGATGCACCGCTTTGCTGCGACAGGGATGCCGCAAAACCGAGTACCCCACCTCGTCCACTTTCTGTAAGGTTTTCGATCAGATGCCACTCGGGATTCTGGTCATCAATGCCGTAATGTTGAGCGAGCGCGGCGTTTACATAGGTGATATCGGAGGCAATCAGTTCGAGAGCCGATTTGTTATTCTGTAACAAATGAATCCAAAACCGAGTTACCTCCTCCTGCATGTCATCACGCAGGTCGAGGAAGGTGGGGAAGTGACGCGAGCTCTTTTCATCGGAGGTAGCAAGGTTACGAACCCCCAGCCACTGGCAACCAAACTCGGTGGCGAGACGTCGCACTTTAGGATCGCGAAGCATCCGCCGCACCTGAAGGGCAAGTTGTTCCGGCTCATGCAACCTTCCAGACGCCGCTAGGACATCGAGCTCTTGATCGGGGCAAGAAGACCAGAGGAAGTAGCTCAAGCGGCTAGCCAATTCCCAGTCAGTGATCCTTTTGATCGATCGGCTCAAATTGCTTGGGTCTTCTCCTTGGATTGCAGGCCCATGATCTGGATCGGTTTCCTCAACCCGATAAAGGAACTCAGGCGCAATCAAGATTCTTGCAATCAGTTGCCGCAGCGCTGGTTCATGATCGAGTCCCTGACTCCTAAAGTTGTGGTAGAGATCGCTAAGTTGCTGTTTTTCTTGACTGGATAGCGGACGTCTCCAGAATCGTGGAGTGGAGGCAATGACTGCCTGAAGTTGCTTCGGTTCAGCATCAATCAGTGATTGATGAAATAGTTGTGCTGCCGTTTCAATCGGGGCTCGCATGGGTTCGAACGCGCTGGGGTCAGCGTCTTGTGTGGCGTATTGCCAGAGTTGGTCGAATGCATCTTTCTGCTTGGTGGCGTGTCGACTGACAAACCAAAGGTCATTCCAGTGTTGATCCAGTTCCTGTTTTTCGAAGTCGGATAGCATCAGATTCTGAAGCTGTTCATCTTCTCGATATCGAAGCGTTAGGGTGACGACTTCATCGACAGGCACAATCCTGCTGTAGCAAAGAGCAGCGGGGAATAGCGTCTGAAAATCGATGATTGCTTGTGTCATGTTCTTCTCTGCGTTGCTTCCCGGGCGCACAAGAATCGGGCGGTCTGAGACCATCGAGGCTTGTCCTGCTGTCCATGCGGTGCCGGGTGCAGCCGATGCGGCAATGATGGTTCCGGGGATCAAGCGAGATTGAGCCTCAATTGCAGCTTGCGTCACTTCAATCTGCACACTGCCATGCTGTTCGCTCGGGTTTGCAGTTTCGGTGATCGGCGCGAGTTCTGCAGTTGCTGAAAAATTCGCTCCGTTGGCAATTTCGCTGGGGATTTGGAATTCAATAACCGAAGGAGCCGTTTGCTCAATGGTTGCCCCTTTTGCGTCGGCAGGCATTTTATCTTGAGCGAGCTTGAGCCAAGGGAAAGGTCCGACAAGACTTTTCAGCGACTGAGCAGTGGCAAGGTCCGCAGTCGAGACTGGCTTCGTGATCGATTCGGTAGCAAGTTCACGGTCCGCTTCCTTCTTCTCACGCATTGCACGCATGAATTGGGCGAGGGTGGACTGAGGTGAAATCAGAGAAGGAGTTGATTTGGTTTCGGTCGATCGGCAGAAATGCCAAACATCATCGTGGCCAAAGCGGTCCGAAAGTGGGTTCCCTTCATGGATGCGATCCACAATGTCGGTTGCCAGATCCCAAACTTGCGATTCCTGTTCGGTGCTTTGGATCGTCAGCGAGATCTGAGTGGTGTCGCAGGCATGATCGCGATCCCCGGGTTTGATCTCAAGCTGGATGAGGTCACCCTGTCGTACTTCAATGGAGTCCGGAAGACTGATCGTTTCATTCGAACCATTCGCGATGCTACCTTTTGCAAGTTCCGTCGATCCTAACTCATGGAACCACATCAGGCTCCAGGTCACGCCGTTCCCGCAGACGGAGTCCATATCCGCAATTCGTCCCTCGACACGCATGATGCCGTTAACGGGACTCTGCCAAGTGACAATCGAATCAATCTCTGGCGTTGGATGAACGGTGACACCTCGAGCTGGTACGCGGAGGGTTGAGAAGCTGAGGTCATTTGAGGAAGTGTTGGTTAATAGGGTTGGCAGCTCGCTTCCCCATCCACGTATTTCAGCGTAACCACCGACGTTGGAGATTTTATCGCTCAGGTGACCGCTGGGCGTTTTGATTCCCCTGTACTCCCTCGCAATTTTACGCCACTCCAGTGCAACGCTCGGATTCAAGCCTTGGCGTTGCGCGGTGCTGATGAGTTGTTCGGTGTCGTCAGCCTGATCGGAGAAAACGAGTTGCAGGTAATCGGTGGTTTTACTGAGATGCTCTTCACTGATACGGGAGGCAAGTTGGAAGGTTTCATCCAATTGGTTCAGCGGAATCACCGTTTTATCGTCGACACGAACCAACGCATCATTCCAGACAACTTTATCACCGTCTGAACCATCGCCCGCATCGTGAGCGACAAGGCGGAGAGTGATATTGGTCGATGGGTCGTTTGCCGGTTTAAGCGGTAGTTCGAGACGCTGCTTTGTTGCGATTGGCAGAATCGCGTTTTGCCATTTGCGTGGACCATCGCGTTTTCCAATATGTCCGACTTTCCCGAAGTACCACAAAGCTCGTTGCCATGACTGAATCCATTCGGAAACTGCTAGTAAGTCTGAATCAGAAGCAGTTTGAAATCGAGATTTAAATTCGGCAATTAGCACCGAAGGATTCGGATTCAAGATCGCGTCATGCAACCGCTCCGTGTATCGCTCGCTCAATGCTCGGCCTTCATTGTTGAGTGGTTGAGCGTCTGCTTGCTTTTTCTGATTCAGCTCCTCTGGATTTGTATTGAGTGACTCTTTGAGTTGCAGAAGGTAGGGCCCGAGTGGAATCACCGCAGCGTCAACCGTTGAGAATTGTACGCCTTGAAGGTTCTGTGCACTCGATTGTCCACCGGTTGCATAACGAGCGTAAATATTGCGTATCGCATCGAGTGACTCTTGAGTCCAGTCGGCACGTGAGGTACTGGCTGAAAACTTCATTCGGTCGGGTAGGAACACCGCGTGCGATGCAATTTGCTTGGCTGCATCAAGATATTTATTGAGTAGTCCGGGAGACATTACCAAAGCGGACCCAACATTCGTGAAACCTTCACCTGCGGCTCCGTCAACTGGGAAATCTCTCGCAGGTTCCATCGTTGAAATGCCTGTTAGGTCTTGCACCGTGTAGGTGTATTCATGATTCGATAATCGCCTGAGAATCACCGGACCAGGATCTCCCGCTCTTTCTTGGGCGATCTGATTTTCGGTTTCTTCGATCCAGTCAAGCAGGTTCCGTTTTTCCGACTCGGTTAACGGAGGTGCATCTTCCGGGGGCATTTCCTGATTCGTGACTTGCCAGCGGATCTGGTCAAGCCGTTCGATACTTTGGCGAACTGTTGATTGCTCTTTCCATCCGCTCAGATCTAACTCTCCTTGCTGTTCTTCAGCGTTGTGGCAGGTAATGCAACGTTGTTCAAGGATTGGACGAATCTGTTCTTTGAAGTCAAACGCCTGCGTCTTACTTTGCAAGAGGACTGCTGAAGTGAGCAGCAAGAGGACGCGCAGAACGTGCGTGTGTCGCAAGGTGGGCATTCGATGAAGGTGATTGTCGGTTAATTTGATGGTTTAAACGGCGTTAACATTGTAGGTCGGATTGATCGGCCAATGGGATTGAAAAATCAGTTGGCAATGAACCTTGCTCCCGGCCGTGGAATTTTTGGCATTGTGGTTCCTTTGATGTTGATGAGACGCAGATTTTTTTTGGCTGCGTTTTCAAACAGAGGTATTTGATCATAAATTCCATTCTCTTCTTGGACTGGTAGGCCTCGGGGTTTGCTTCTTTGAGGTTGGTCTTCACAGTACCAGAGGTTTCCTTCGAACCGGAAAGTCTCGGGAGCGGTCCCTGCACCAAGGTTCAAATGTGAGCGGATTTGCGCTGCCCGGAAGACGATCAGGTTATTAGCGACTGTGACATGACGGCATGGCACCATCTCGGGGCCCGCGGATTCTTGAAGGATTCGGAAGATCCAACGGTTCGGGAGGTAAAGGGTGTTGTGTTTGAAGGTTGCCTGATCAACGCCAACAAATGCTACTGCCGCGTCGGATCCAATGATCACGCAGTCGTTCACCTCGATTCTTTTCGCTTCGAAATTTGCATGAGGGGGGCGGAAATAATCCCTACCCGTGCTGCCGCCGATATTCAACGCCCTGCTGCCGGCATCTTCAAATTGGCAGTTTGAAATCCTGACGTCCGAGGTACCACCTTTGGTTTGCACGCCATTTGCCGGGATGGAGCTGCGATACCGAAATTTACAACCTTTAATCAAACCGTCGTGGCAACCAACCATGTCGATTGCCGAGCCCGATTCTCCCCATCGCTCCACCTTGCAGTCTCGAATCTCAAAACGATCAATGCCCGATAGCTTGATTCCATCTCGATTGCCTTCCGGACCGACATCTTGAATCGTCAATCCCACCAGTACGATGCCTGAGGGTGGGTTTTGTGGATCTCCCCCATCGTCGATGTTGATGCCGTTTCCACTTGCTTCTCGGATGATCAAATGTCGCAACTCAAGATGGCTGCAGGAGGAGAGATGAATGCCTGTGGCCTGTCCTATGAACTCCGGCGGGCGATTTGAGTCTGATGCTTCGATGATGACCGGAGCTTCAGGTTTCCCCCGTAGTTGCTTGAGATAAATACCACCGCGGTAACGACCCGGAGCAATTTGAAGGGTGATTCCTGGGGCGAGTTCTTTGAGGGCATTTTCCAATTCTGATTGAGTTGAGACTCGGACATACTTTGTCTCCAAAGCAATCGCAGGCTGCTCAATCAGATAGAGCGAGCAAAGAAGAGCGAAAAGATGGCAGGAGCAGATTGGGTGAATCGGGGGGAGCACGGCTGATTTCCGGAAGGGGGTCGGAAGGAGCAATCTGAATGAAGATCGCTGTGGATTTCGGAGGCCGCCGCAACAGCGCTCGCAAAAATAGCTATGGATTAACCAAGAAAATGCGTCACTTGCCGGTTTTCTAATATCTTAGGGGCGGCTGTCCGGCGAAAACTAGGTGTTTCGCAAGCGTTACCTTAAAAACAGTCGCTCGCAGCACGGTCCGGTAACTCGGTACTGCCAAGTCTTTCAAATGAAACCCGGCGATGATACCTCTTTTGGGTGGTGGGCTTGGTTTTGACCTGAATCGGGCCTGTGTTGGGTATGAGAATCAGATTCTTTCAAGGGTGCGGTTACAGGATGCGAATTGCAGTCGTTGGCTCAGGGATTAGCGGGAATGCTGCTGCTCGTTTGTTGGCAGTGAAGCATCAGGTTGATCTCTTTGAATCCGATTCACATTTGGGTGGTCATGCTCGAACCGTCACAGCATGTGCTTACGGTAGGCAAGTTGAGGCTGACGTCGCATTCATGGTCTTGAATGAACGCACTTACCCGAACCTTTGCCGCATGTTTTCGCTTCTGAGTGTTCAGACTCAGGACAGTGACATGAGTTTGAGTGTTCGTTGTCAGAGGACTGGTCTTGAGTATCAGGGGAGTTCTTTGAACGGGTTGTTCTCTCAGCGAACAAATTTGCTGAGTCCAAGATTCTTCGGGATGCTGGGTGAGATCATCCGCTTCAATCGAGAGGCGATTGCGTTTTGCGAAGGTTCAGACGAACGCAAGTTGCTCGGCGAATTTCTCGATCAGATTGGTGTCGGGAAGATGTTTCGCGAACAGTATTTGTTGCCGATGTCAGCAGCGATTTGGTCCGCGGATCCGGCTTGCCTTGAAGCTTTCCCCGCGAAGTTCATTCTTGGTTTTTTCAAGAACCATGGTTTGCTTCAAGTTCGCGACCGTCCTCAATGGAAGACCGTTTCAGGACGATCTCGTCAGTATGTCCAAGCGTTGATGGCACCGCTCTCACATCGTATCCATCTCAACTCGCCCATCGTCAGCGTCAAACGCATTGACCCAGCAGACGAGAAAACAAAAGTAGAGATACAGGTTCAGGGGCAAACTCCGCTGATTTATGATCACGTGGTTCTAGCTTGTCACGCAGACCAGTCTCTCGGAATGCTAGCCGATGCGACTGATGCAGAGAGACAGGTTCTCGGGAAGTTTCCCTATCAGTCCAACCGGGCAGTACTCCACACCGATCCATCATGTCTCCCTTCCAAGCCACGTGCATGGGCGAGTTGGAATTACCACATTCCAACGCAGCATTCAGATTGCGTTAGCGTGACGTATGATTTGAATCGACTGCAGCGATTGGGGCTTCCCGGGCCGCTTTGCTTGACGCTGAATCCTTCTGATGAGATTCGTTCGAGTCAAATCTTGCAGGAGTACAATTTCACGCATCCAGCGTTCACGCTCGATTCGATCGACGCGCAGCGTCGGTTTTCTGATATCAGTGGACGTCGAGGCGTTAGCTTTTGCGGTGCGTATTGGGGATACGGTTTCCACGAAGATGGTCTGAAAAGTGCGTTGGCCGTTGCCAAGTGTTTTGATTTGGACTTGGATGATCTTGCACGTCCAATCAGCCTTGAAAATGAAGTTTCCTCATCAGCCGATGATGAACCAAGGATAACGGACGAGGCGAATGCACCAGTGGAGAGCGTGCATGCATAGTTGCCTTTACCGCGGTTACGTTAGTCATCGACGAGGTGAGCCAGAGCACCAGTTTAGATATTCCACATCGTGGGCCTACTTTGATCTGTCAGAAGTTGAGGACTTGGCACAGGATTGCTTTTTGCTGAGTCGGCGGCGCTTCGCTCCATTGAGTTTTCGTCGAGAAGATCATTTTGGTGACGCGGATGTGACCCTTGAGGAGTGCGTTCGTGATCGTCTTCGTCGCGAAACAAACTTGGAACTTACAGGCCCCATTCGACTACTGACACAATTCCGCCACTTCGGATTGTTTTTTAGTCCCATCAACGTTTTTTATTGCTTTGATGCGGATCAAAAGCTTCAGGCGATGATCGCCGAGGTGACGAACACACCTTGGAACGAGAAACATACCTACGTTTTGTGGGAAGGGAACCGGGTGCATGGTAGTCATACACGCTACTCGCACCCCAAGGATTTTCACGTTTCACCATTCATGGGAATGGAGGCTGAATATCGCTGGAAAATCTCTGAACCGACGGATGTCTTGAATCTCTCTATCGGATCCATTCAGGATGGGAAACGCAAATTCCATGCGGATCTGACCATGCGGCGAGTTCCGCTCAACGATCGACAGTTGTTACGCAATGTCTTCCGTTATCCGGTTGCCACGTTGCAAATTCTCGGAGCCATTTACGCTCAAGCTTTTCGACTTTGGATGAAGAAATGTCAGTTTTACCAACACCCGCGAACGCGAACGGAAGCGACGCAGGAATCGCACTCGATCTCCCACACTTTTCAGACATCGGACTCGCCGGCTCATCACTGATCTCGGGAGTGTATCGTCGAGCGGTCTTCGCGCGTCTCGAGTCACTGCGCGGAGGTCATCTGGAGATTTGCGATGCGGATGGAGTGGCGCATTTCGGAGAGAGAAATGCTGACCTCAGTGTCCGGATCCGAGTACACGATTCAAGTTTTTATCGAACCGTTGCCCTCGGTGGCAGCATGGGGGCAGGCGAGTCCTACATTGATGGTGCTTGGTCTTGCAGCGATCTTACAAAGCTCATTCAACTCTTCTGCAGGAACCTCGAATCTTCAAGCCGACTTGGCGGCGTGATAGATTCGATGCTTTCTTTAGCGCGTCGCTGGTCCCATCGATTGAATCGGAACACCAAAAGCGGTAGCCGGAAGAATATTTCAGCTCATTACGACTTGAGTAACCAGTTCTATGAATTGTTTCTCGATGACACGATGACCTACTCGAGCGGTGTGTTTAATTCCGATGACACCACCATGCGAGACGCCTCAATTGAAAAGTACGACCGCTTGTGTCGAAAGTTGAATCTTTGCGAAGAGGATCATTTGCTGGAGATAGGAACCGGCTGGGGTGGTTTTTCACTGCACGCGGCCAGGCAATACGGTTGCCGCATCACCACTACGACGATTTCGAGAGAGCAGCATGCTTATGCAAAGAGAAGGATCGAGGAAGAAGGGTTGCAGGATCAGATCGAGCTTCTTTGCGAAGACTACCGCGATCTGAGAGGGCAATACGACAAGGCTGTTTCCATTGAGATGATTGAGGCAGTGGGGCATGAGTTTTTGCCGACCTATTTCAAACAGTGTTCTAAACTATTGAAGCCTAATGCACTGTTTGCTTTTCAAGCGATCACCATTCCTGATCAACGTTACGACAGGTATCGAAGGTCCGTAGACTTTATCCAGAAGTATGTTTTCCCCGGCGGGTTTCTGCCGTCCGTAGGTGCTCTGTCTTCAACAGTGGGAAGGCACACCGATATGCAGTGGATTCACTTTGAAGACTTTGCCGAACATTATGCCAAGACACTTGAGTGTTGGAGGAAATCACTCTTCGAGAGAGTGAACGAGGTGCGCGAGTTGGGGATGAGCGATTCCTTTTTGCGTCTTTGGGAGTTTTATCTTTGCTATTGCGAAGGAGGGTTCCGAGAGAAGCAGATTGGTGTTGCGCAGATTCTCTTGCAAAAGCCGGGCAATCGGCGACCCGCAAGATTTCCGGGGTTGGGCGAATGACAAAGTCGCTTCTTGTTGTCTTCTGCTTTGTTGTGGTTTCGGTGATGACGGTGCTTACCACACTCGCGTCACTCGACCGTAGTGTGCTGCAGGGTGGAGTGGGGTTGTGGCCTGATCCGTGGTTCATCGCAACGCTCGCCGATGCATACTTTGGCTTTCTGACTTTCTATCTCTGGTTGGCCTACAAAGAGTCGACGTGGTTGCGAAGAATCCTTTGGCTCGTCGCGATCCTTTCCCTCGGTAACTTTGCCATGGCCGGATACTTGCTATGGCAGGTGCTGCGGTTGCGACCGTTCACCATTGAGTCTTTGTTGTTGAAACAAGAAACAGGTACAACTCTTAAAAGAAAAGCGAGTGCGTGATGACATTGATTCAGATGGCGGAGCATCGTTTGTTGCCCGATCCGGTCATCAGGATGGGGATGAGGAGACTGCTACGTGAACGGTTGGATACCGAGCATCGTGTAGCTGCTGGAGATCACGCCGCAGCTGTGGACGCTTTTGCCGATCGGCAGCGGCAGAGTGTGGTCACGATCGAGACGCACTTGGCAAATGAGCAGCATTATGAGGTGCCGGCAAAGTTCTTTCAGCGCGTTCTCGGGAAACGACTGAAGTACAGTTGTGGTTGGTGGAGCGACAAGGATGCAACTCTCGACACTTCCGAGGTTGCCATGCTTCGACTCTCATGTGAGCGAGCCGGTATCGAAGATGGCATGAAGGTGCTTGATCTCGGCTGCGGTTGGGGCTCCATGACACTCTGGCTAGCCGAGCATTATCCCAATTGCAAGATTACCGCCCTCTCTAATTCACATGGTCAACGTGCCTACATTGAGGGTGTATGTCGGCGAAATGGGTATGACAATGTGGAAGTCATTACGACGGATGTCGGGGAGTTTGATACCGATGAGAGGTTTGATCGTGTGATCTCCGTTGAGATGCTCGAGCATGTTAGGAATCATGAGCCGTTGTTTGCAAGGATAGCTCGTTGGTTGGTTCCAGACGGGGCGTTTTTTGTCCACGTTTTTTGTCATCGACAACTCGCCTACACCTTTGAGCAAGAGGGTGAAAAGAACTGGATGGGACGGCATTTCTTTTCTGGCGGGATCATGCCATCGGAGGATTTGTTCAGTCGCTATCAGCATGATCTTGAAATCAAGGATCAGTGGTGGGTCAACGGCAATCACTACGCCAAAACCTCTGAGGCGTGGTTGCAAAAACTGGATCGCTGCAGTGCGGAGGCTCGAAGGATTTTGGGGAATGCGAACCCAGAAGAGTCATCGCGGGTGATGGTTCAGCGTTGGCGAATGTTCTTCATGGCTTGTGCTGAGTTGTTTCGCTATGACGGTGGTGAACAATGGGGCGTTTCTCATTATCGATTTGAGGTGAATCGAGATAGGGTTCGTCTGTAATGAGTGTCCCCGAGTTACTTTTAACCAATGCCCTTGTCGTTGGCGTCCTGACCGCAATCCTTTGGTTTGTCAGTGTGCGGATTAAGGACGTGAGCATTGTTGATCTATTTTGGGGGACAGGTTTTGTTGTGATCGCATGGGTTTCCCTCGCAATCCAAGGGCAACCTTCAAGTCGTGTATTGTTGCTTGCGCTGTGTACCACTATTTGGGGTTTGCGTTTGAGTCTTTACCTCGCGATTCGCAATCACGGGAGGCCCGAGGATTATCGCTATGCAGCGATGCGGCAGCGACGGGGGGAGTCCTTCTGGTGGAGCAGCTTGTTTCTCGTGTTTTGGCTTCAGGCCGCTGTGATGTGGGTGGTGGCACTACCCATTCAGGTCGGTTCGACATCAGCATCAGGAATGATCTTGTTAAACTGGATCGGGGTTGTGATCTGGGCTGTTGGTTTCCTTTTTGAGGCGGTGGGGGACTATCAACTTGCGAGGTTTAAACGACGTGGCGGAGTGGTTTTGGATCAGGGACTTTGGAGATACACTCGACATCCAAATTACTTCGGAAATGCATTGATCTGGTGGGGGATCACCTTGATCGCTTTGGAGCCGAAGTACTGGTGGGCGTTTATCAGTCCCGTGTTGATGACGTTTCTACTATTAAAGGTATCGGGAGTAGCTTTACTTGAACGTTCGCTCTCTGAACGCTCGGCGGAGTATCGTGATTACATGCGGCGAACCAGTTCGTTCATACCCTTGCCACCTCGACGGCAAGGGCAGAGCTAGGTAGCGTGCGA
>CALIBL010000095.1 GCA_938045805.1 uncultured Rubripirellula sp.
TTAGTTGCGGGAGCCGGATTCGAACCGACGACCTCGAGGTTATGAGCCTCGCGAGCTACCGGGCTGCTCCATCCCGCACGAGTGTTATCGGCAACCCACCCCAAAGTGTCAAGCCGCTCTGAGAAGATGGTGAAGATTTCTTAACGGATACGCGAAGCCAACCCAGAATTACACCTGCTAGCTGCACTGAAACAACCGCTTTGTGGCTTTCAATTGGAGACATTCCGGAGATTGAGCCGAAAAGACAATCGGTACAGGCTGGAAAATCGGTACCATTAATACTCCAGTCCTGCCCCCATCCCTGAGCCGTTTGAATACTGCCATCCGTGCTCATGTTGGCCTCTCACTCGGATGCGGACGCTACTCCTGAAACGACCTTCAATTCCCCCTGAATCATTTTCGATACCCGCTACTTGAGTTTTTCTCTAACACCATGAGTCAACCGCCACCGGAACGATCGCCAGCTCCCGACGGGAGCCCCGCGTTGAACAGGGAGAACTCAGGGGAACAGGATTCGGCGGCAGCTACCCTTCGTTCGGGATCACCTCCAAATACATCCGATGGCTCGCGAAACGCTTCGGTGCCACCAGCAACGCCACCACCCGGTGCAGAGCCACCTAACGCCAGCTCGGGTAACTCACCAGGCACACCGCCACCGCCACCAATCCGCTCAACACTGCCGCCGGTTCGCCAACCTCAGATAGAAGGAACCGTAGCGAGAAATTCCGCAGTAGCATCCGGTATCGGCTCCGCCAAGGGCGTCCGCTGGCAAGGCGAGCTAGACACACTCAAGTCGACTGGCCGAGCGAATTCGCCGAGCAAAGCACAGCAGAGCCGGACCGCTGAAAACAATGATCAAGCGGACGCCTCGGATGAGTCACCGCATGATGGCCCGACCACGACCGAACAGGTTGTTCGTGAGGCACCGCCGTGGATGGTCAGCATGGTGATCCATTTGATCCTGCTCCTGATCCTCGCATTTCTATCAACGCCAACGGGATCAGGTGTGGGGAAACTGATCCTCAATATCGGGCAAGGTAAATCAGAACAAGTTTCGGAACTTGCTGAGTTCACGATCGCTTCGGAGGAAGTGCTTACTGACTCGCAATCACTCGTCGACTCGGAAGCCGAAGTCGATCTCAGCGACATCTTTGACTCTGCGGACCTAGAGACCCTCGAACAATCAACGCCGCTCGACATCGGTATGGGCATGGAGCTTGTTGCACTCAGGCCGATGTTCCAAGGTCGCAGCGGTGCGATGAAGCAAGCACTACTCGAGATCTATGGTGGTACGGCTGAGACGCAGGATGCCGTGAAAAGAGGGCTTGAATGGTTGAAGCGAAACCAAAAGAGCTCAGGTGGCTGGAGCATGCGAGGTCCGTTTAGCGATGGTGCAATCTCAGAAAATGAGGCAGCCGCTACCGCCATGGCACTCCTTGCATTCCTAGGTGATGGGCACACGCACAAAACCGGTGACTATCAGGAACAGGTTCTTAAGGGGATGCAGTACCTGATCAAACTTCAAGACCGGAGTGGATTCTTTGCCAAGAGTGCGCGGAGTCACGAGAAGCTCTACGCTCAGGCGCAAGCCACCATCGCGATTTGTGAGCTTTACGGAATGACCAAGGACTCCTGGCTTCGTGATCGTGCACAACTCGCGATTGACTTCGCCGAGCGCGCTCAGGCCTCACAGGGAGGCTGGCGTTACGAGCCCGGGTTTGACAGTGACACCAGTGTCACCGGCTGGTTTGTCATGGCACTCAAGAGCGGACGCTCCGCGGGACTCGAGGTACGAGAATCCGTCTTTGAAAATGTGAGTGGTTTTCTCGATACCACCGCATCATTTGACGGGGCAGGGTATAGCTATCAGGCTCGGCAAAATCCAACACCGGCGATGACCGCCGAGGGTTTACTGTGTCGCCAATACCTTGGCTGGAGCCGCGACCATCAACCGCTTCGCAACGGGATTGACGCGTTGTTGCTGGACGCTCCCTTTGATCTTGCTCGGCGAGATGTCTACTACTGGTACTATGCCACTCAGGTTCTTCATCATTATGGTGGCGATCCTTGGCAACGGTGGAATGACGTGATGCGTGTTGAGCTACCGAGTGCCCAAGTAAAATCGGGCAGAGAAAACGGAAGCTGGCCACCGCAGCAAGATCGGTGGGGACAAAACTCTGGGCGTCTCTTCCAAACCTGCCTTTCAATCTATTGCCTTGAGGTCTATTACCGTCACATGCCGCTTTATCAAGCGGGCGATAAGACCGACTGATCCAATTCGCACATGAAATAGTCCGGCGCAGTTCGGTCTACCAGGCACCCCACGCTTCGCCTTTTACGAAATCTTCTGCCTCGCGATTCTCAAAATCTATTGACCGGATGGAGACGGTCAGCATGGGAAACCATTAACCTTTTTTTCGACGGACTCCGGTCTTCAAGGCGAGTAGTAAGGGCCAGCATGTTGCGAGACCAAATGGAACAATGGGCCATGCTCCCCATCTGGCGTAGAGGGTGCTTCCACTCGGACGCTGAGGGGAAGCCACCACGGTTCCATTGCTGCCCTGATCGACGCGGTCAACAACGCGACCCTGAGCATCAATCCAAGCAGTCGGGCCGTTGTTGGCGGAGGACAGAATTGGCCTACCGGTTGCAACCGCTACGAATTGGGCACAACGAAGGTGATGTTCGATAATCGATGACTGATCGAACCAGCCATCGTTTGTTATCGTCACAATCACATCGACGTCCTTTTCCTCGCGATTGAGTGACCGAAGATGATTCAATGCAACACGTTCAACCGCAGTTTCGATGCATATATTCGGTAAGACGTTAGCCTGCCCGACACGCATCGGCTCTGGATTGGACCCTTGGTTCAAACCCATGCCGGGAGGAATCAAAGTTTTGACCCAAGGGAGTGAAGAGATCAAAGGGATGTACTCGCCAAACATCACAAGGTGGTTTTTGCCGTACCACTTCTTGACCCGCCCGCCACTTCCAAACTGGACCAAACCACAGTAGACCTCGGGCTTCTCCGCGTACCGCATCACACCGCAGCCAACGAGAAAATCGAGCGGACTCTTCGTTCCTGAAGCGGCAAGTGACGCCTGGTACAACATCATGGAACGCTGTTCGAAGTAGGCCTGACTCTCATTGACCGCCGTCAACAAGTCGGCCGGAGTCAAGCCCACCGCTTCAGCACTGGCGGACAACGCAGATCCTCCGCCGGCGAGTTTGGCATTTGATTCGAGGTGCGTTTCCATCCAAGGATTACCAGCCGAATACATCGACTCAGGCCAAATCACCGCATCGACCGGTTCCATCTGCTCACTTAACGCACGAAGTGTTTGCTGAGCGTAGGCTTGATAGATCTCCACGGCGCGACTGGTCGGCTGTGTATATTCCACCGCCTCGCTTCTCTGGACGAGAAGAAAGCTTCCGCTGGATTCTCCCGCACTTTTAGCGCTAACCTCGAATTGCCAAACCCCAAACAGAAGCACCGCCGAAACCCACCCGATCGACGTGATCCGATCGATCGCGTTACCTTCGGTGCTAGTCCTCGGTCCTTCGCGGTCCTTTTCAATCGATTTACTACCCGTCTCGCTTCGGTTAACGAACATCGCTCCGCGTAGGATTGCAGAGAACGGGTTTACTCCGGATCGACTAAGCGAACGCGACAAGTCATAGAGCAGAATGTTCAGGCAGATCACAAATAGGCTCACACCATAGGAACCAAAACATGCAGCAATCTGCATCACGACCGGCACCTTCGCCATCGAGTGCCCGAGCATGCAGGCGGATAACCCTGTGAGCAGATAGTTCCTCAAGAACTCTTGGCCGATCCAAGCGATGGAAACTGATATGCCGATTGAAAGCGATCGGCCGTGGTGGAACCACCTGGCGGAATAGATAAACACGATCCAGTACAAGGCTAGGTAGCCCGAAAGAGCAAACCAGCCGAGAAACATCAAGCTGTGTGCATGCCGCAATCCCTGCAGAGAAGCTAACCAGAATGCAGTCCCCGCGATCCAGATCGCAATCCAGTCACTACGACGCAACGGCTCGGCTCGATGCACGAGGACGATCAGCGGCAAAAGTGCCACGGTAGCTAGCGGCCAAAAAGAGACCGGAGGCTGGGCGAACCACAGCAGAATTGCTGCGGCCATTGGCAAACGCAGTGCCGTAAGCAGGGACGGTTTTTGACGCTCTTCCGCGTGATGAATCATGTAGCGAATGATACGTGGTCAGAACCATTGATGGAATCGCGGTTTCCGAAGAATCCGTCTCATCTGGCGCCGACGGATGTTCTACAATAGTAAATCTCAAAGTGATGAATGGTTTTGAGGTCACAGTCTTCTTCCCTCTCGAAACTCCACACGCAAGGATGCACCACACCCATGCCACCTTTTGATTTTGTCGGCCCCTACAAACTCGGTGACAAGCTTGGCCAGGGTGGAATGGGCTCCGTTTATCGGGCGGTTCATGCGAAGTCCAAGGAAGCGGTAGCCGTCAAGATCATTGCCGCGCAGGTCGCTGATGAGCCCCGTTTCCGCAGGCGTTTTGACGCCGAAGTCAAAACGCTGATGAGTCTGCAACATCCGGGAATCGTCAAACTGATCGGCTTTGGCGAAGAGCACGGTCAGTTGTTTTATTCGATGGAGCTAGTGGAGGGCGATTCTCTTCAAAGTCTTATCAAGAGCGAAAAGAAACTGAACTGGCGAACCTGCATCGATTTCACCCTCGACATTTGTGCGGCATTAAAGCACGCACATGATGTGGGTGTGATCCATCGAGACTTAAAGCCCGCCAATCTAATTGTGACAGACGACAAGCATCTGAAATTGGTTGACTTCGGGATCGCAAAAATCTTTGGCGATGTTCAACAGACAGTGATCGGATCGATGCTCGGGACGCTTGACTACATGGCACCAGAGCAGGTGGACAGCAGTTCCATCACTGTTCGCACCGATCTCTATGCAGTCGGTAGCGTGATGTATGCCATGCTGACTGGACGACCACCTTTCCGTGGCAAGAACGCCACTCAAGTGCTCGACATGCTGAAGAATCAGCCACCAGCACGGCTCGACCTAATCGATCCCGATCTACCGGAACCGTTGGTGGAACTTGTTCATGAATTGCTCGAGAAGAATCCCAGCGATCGCCCCCCGACCTCTTTGTCTGTTTCGAAACGGCTCAAGGCGATGCGTGCCGGCCTCGAGAAAATATTAGCGACAGAAATTGGCGAACAGAGTGTCATCCCCTCGGACACACGCGATGGGAATAACGCCGAGGTCTCCGGAGAGACGAGAGCGACACCGCTCACGGAGGCGGTGCCCAATCAGACAGCCGTTGGCGATACTCAATCCAGTCCAACGGACCACCTAGGAACTAACGCGCCAGATGCTTCCGCAGCAACGGAGGCAACACAGTTTTCCGATGCCAACCTCACGCGTGGTAGTGAAGACCTAACGCAACTTAATGAGTCTCAGGTAGCGAGCGTTCGAGCGGGGAACTCCATTCAACAGGCACCAACACGTGGTCCCTCTCCTGCGACTCAGGTTGCTCAAACCATTCAAACGGCGAATCTTGATTCTGACCAATTTGAGTTAGCACCTGAGCTGCAAACTCATTTTCAGGAAGCTGAAGTGGCTCGCCAAAGCGAGCGTCAACGAGAGGCCGAACAGACTCACGCCAACCACTGGCCGCAACGACTGGGAATCGTCGCGATGGTGGTGGTTTTGATCGGCGGACTTTACCTGCTGTTACAAGCAATGCAACCGCCCACCGCTGATGAGCTGTACCAACAAACACTTCTTCCCAACTCAGGCCCGGCTCAGCGTGCGTTCGTCAAAAATTTTCCCGACGACCCGCGGCGTGTTCAGGTAGAAGACACGTTAATGCTCGCGAAACTCGAAGCGGCAACCAAAAGAATTTCAATGCAGAACAACATCGGGATCAAGGAGATCTCATCTGCTGAGGTCGCATTCCTTAGCGTCTTTACTGCGTCGGATTTGCCCTCCGCCCAACAGCTGGCCAACGATCGACTCAAATCGATCAATGATTGGCTCACAAGCTTTGGCGAACAAAGTGGAGACGATCAGTTGACGGAGTTAATCGAGCTGGTGCAATACGAGGCAAACCGGATCCAAAGCGGGCGTCCCGATCCGAGAATGGATCCACGGCTCAGGGATTTGATCCAACAAATCCGCTCGATACCCGATGATGCGAACGATAAGAAAGAGAGGTTAGAGTCCTTGATCAATCTCTTCGAAGATGAAACATGGGCCAAGCCGGCCATCAGCGAGGCGAGAACACGGCTAGGTCAATCGGAGAGCGACGATGAGTGATGATTGTTTTCTGGCGTGGTTATTTGATGCGACAAACCAGGGTGCTTCGGATATCCACTTGATCTCCGGCGAGTCGCCGACAATGCGACTTCACGGCGAGCTAATCACGATCAGTTCCGATCCGATCGATCGTATATCGCTCGGCCAGTTTCTACGGCGATTTTGCGGGGATGCCGAACATGACCTATTCATGAAGCATCACAATTTGGATCTTGCTGTTGAAGTTAGCGACCCTCGATCGGTTGTGGAGGATGTCAGCCGGCAAAGATTTCGCGTCAACCTATTCAGCGCTGGGGAGTCCATGGGTGCTTGCTTTCGAGTCATCCCATCCCAGATTCCCGACTTGGCTTGGGCAAATTTCCCACCGGGCATCGTTGAGAAGCTTTGTGAGTACCGGAACGGTTTGATTATTTTCTCCGGGGTCACCGGATCGGGTAAAACAACATCGATGGCAATGTTGATCCGAGAGATTCTCCGTCGGCACGCTCAGAGAGTTGTGACGATTGAGGATCCCATCGAATACATTCTTGCGAGTGGCGATGGCTCACTGATAAGCCAGCGACAGGTGGGAAGGGATGTCCGTTCCTTTTCCGATGGACTCAAGTACGCCATGCGTCAGGATCCCAACCTAATTCTCGTTGGAGAGATTCGAGATGAGGAAACCGCCCGGATGGCTCTCAGTGCCGCTGAGACGGGGCACCTCGTGCTGACCACGCTTCACACCCGCGATGCCAAGGGCGCGGTGACTCGGTTGATCGACCTGTTTCCTAATCAGAACCATGCCGAATCCTGCTCGATCCTTGCGATCGCCCTCAGGGCGGTCATCTGCCAACATCTTCTCCCGAGCATCTTTGACGGTGAAAAACGCGAACTAGCTCTCGAAGTGATGTACAACACGCATCCGGTCGCCGCCGCAATTCGAACAGGACGCTTTGACAGTTTGGACAACGCAATTCTTGCAGGCCGAAAGGACGGGATGATCGCCTTGGATGATTCGGTGCGTCAGCTTTATGAACAGGAACGGATCGATGAACTCAGTGCGACAAGGTTTTCTAGCGATCCAGCGCGACTAACCCGCTAAAATCACTCTCTGCGAAAACCGTCATCCCGATACCGCCAAGAGGTAGTCGATCGTGCAAAGAGCCAAGATGCATCTTTTGGAACCTTGCATCCGCAACGAAAGAACACTTGGGATCATCCTGTGTCTCCTTCAGGCTTCCGTGTTCAGTCTGTTGGTTTTGTCTGAGCCGAAAAGTTTTCTTCATGCTCAAACACCCGCTCAAGAGACCACGACGGGTGCCGCACAAATTGACGCACAGCCTAACAGCCAGAATCGAAGGATTGATTTCGAAACCGAGATCGCGCCGATCTTCAACGAGCACTGCTTATCGTGCCATTCACATCAGGCCAGAGTCACCGAGGGGGGGCTTACTCTCGACTCAAGAATCGGATGGGCAAGCGGAGGCGAGACGGGGCCGGCGATTGTTCCGGGCGACCCAGAATCCAGCTTACTAATTCGAGCAATTCGTTACCATGATCCTGAATTGCAGATGCCGCCGGATGGCCCCATACCCGATCTGCAACGACAAGTTCTGATTGATTGGATCAGGCAGGGAGCGAATGACCCGAGAGAGGCGGCGACAACGCCCGCGGTGGATACGACATGGTGGTCGCTCTTGCCACTCGAGAAACCTTCCGAGACGATCGAAGGCCACCCGATCGATTTCTGGGTCAATCGAAAACTTAAAAAGCAGGGGATTGAGTCAACCGAACAAGCAGATCGCGTCACGTTGATCCGGCGTCTCTTCATGGATCTTCACGGGATGCAGCCAACGCTAGGTGAAGTCAGGGCATTTATTGATGACGATACCGAGAGTGCTTGGGAACAGTTAATTCAGCGGGCACTCGCCTCACCACACTACGGCGAACGTTGGGCGAGACACTGGCTTGATGTCATCCACTTTGCGGATTCACACGGATGCGAACACGATGTCAAACGTGATCATGCTTGGCGGTATCGGGATTACGTGATCGACCGGTTCAATGCCGATGTACCCTGGGATCAATTCATCCAAGAACAACTCGCAGCGGATCATTTCTATCCCAATCAGCCAAGTTTGATAGCGGGACTGGGTTTCCTTGCTGCGGGACCTTTGGAACTCAGTCGCGCCGGAACCGCTCCGGTCGCCTTTGACTACCTCGACCGCGACGACATGGTAACACAGACCCTCGCAGCCTTCATGAGCACGACCGCCAATTGTGCTCGTTGTCACCACCACAAGTTTGACCCGATCTCGCAGGAGGATTACTACTCACTACAGGCGGTCTTCGCGGGTGTTGGAAAGGGCGACATTGAGTTCGACTCAAACGTTGAGGTGATGAACAGGCGGAAAGAAATGGAGTCTTTGTTGCAGGCAGCATCAGTCAGCGATTCTGCTGTCCTACTCGATCCTAAGTACGACCTGCAGATTGAACAGTGGGTTAACCAACAGTCCAGCCAGATCGTGAATTGGTCATCGCTCGATCCTGATCTTTTCTTATCGCTCGGTGGAGCAACACTGACCAAACAATCCGATGGGACGCTGTTTGCCAGCGGCAAAGTTCCTGACCAAGAACATTACACGGTCACCGCAAGGCCATCACTTGATCAGGTCACTGCAATTCGGCTCGACGTGTTCAAAGACGAGCGTCTACCCGAAAATGGCCCCGGACGGGCGGGAAATGGAAACCTCCACCTCACCGAAATCGACGTGCAGTGGGTGGGTGACGGTAGTGATTCACCTCGACAACTTGAAATTAAACGAGCGTCTGCTGATTTTGACCAAGATGGCTGGACCTCATCACAGGCATTTGACGGAGATGAGAAGTCGGGTTGGGCCATTTTCCCACGCGTCAATGAATCTCACTATATCGTCTTTGAGTTATCCGACACTCTCGATACGCGGGAGGAGGGTCGTTTAGCTATTACCCTCAAACAGTTACATCCTCCCAAACATCTCATCGGAAGATTCCAGATTTCCGTCACCGATGCTGCTGAGGGAGCTGCGATGGTTTTACCGACGGCAGTTCGATCGGGAATCACAAAACCTAGTGGTGAACGAACCGAGGCAGAAAAGGTCGCAATCGCCTCGAAAGCATTGTCCGACTTTGCAAATGCGGAACTCCAATCACTCCCCAAGATGGAAAAAGTTTACGGTGTGTCAGCTTGGTGGTCGCACGCAAAAAAACTCGATGCACCGTTAACACCCAAAGTGGTAAACATCCTCAGACGCGGTTCCTTTGATCAATTGGGTGCGGAGGTGGGACCGGGGGCGATTGAGCTGATTTCTCATTCACCGAGTCGCTTTAAGTTACCGCCTGAAACCGACGAATCACTGCGTCGAGCCGCACTCGCCAATTGGATTGCCCACCGCGATAACCCCCTGACATGGCGGAGCATCGTGAACCGTGTCTGGCAGAGTCATTTTGGTCGTGGTCTCGTCGAAACGCCCAATGACTTTGGACAGATGGGGAGTCGGCCGAGTCATCCGGAGTTGCTCGATTGGCTCGCACTCTGGTTTCGGGACGAAGCAAAGGGTTCACTTAAAGCGTTGCATCGCTTGATACTCACCAGTGAAACTTGGAGACGCAGCATTGGAGACACTTCATCGCTCTCACCAGCATCTCTGGATGATGAAAACCGATTGCTGTGGCGAGGGAACCGACGGCGATTAGACGCGGATAGTTACCGAGACAGCGTTCTTCTGATCGCCGGGGTGTTGGACGAGTCGAAGGGGGGCCCAGGTATTGAACACTTTCGTAAGGAGCAGGGACCCCAGGCGACCCCCAAACTTGATTATGGGCGTTACGACTGGGGGTCCAGCGGCGCGACGCGGCGAAGTATTTACCGTGTCGTGTGGCGGGGAATCCCTGATCCATTCATGGAAGCGTTGGATTTTCCCGACTTGGGGATACTATCCCCGAAACGCGGGAATTCAGTCTCGGCGTTGCAGTCCCTTTCGCTCTACAACAATCCATTCGTCCTGCGTTTCAGTGAGAAATTTGCAGAGCGTCTCGAACGGGGCCACACTTCGGTCGCCAATCAAATCAACGCGGCAGTGGAAACGGTTTGGTTGCGACAACCAAACGAACTAGAGCGGACCAGCTTCACGCATTTCGTGGATGAGTTTGGCATGGCTGCACTGTGTCGCGTGCTGTTTAACAGCAATGACTTTCTGTACGTGGATTAATCAAGGGTAGCGTGGTTGTTCGATGGATCGTAGACATCTTCTTCAGCAGATCGGTGGTGGCTTTGGCGCTCTAGCGCTCCAACACTTGATCAACCGCGACTCGAAAGCCGAGGAAAAGGTCCAACTGGATGATGGTTTGCATCACCCAGCCAAGGTGCGTCGTGTGATTCAATTGTTCATGACGGGTGGCGCGAGTCCGATGGACACGTTTGACTACAAGCCGGAACTCGATCGACTTCATGGACAGAACCTGGGGCCGGCGGAAAAGCCTGAGGGCTTCACTGCCATGCCTGGGGCAATAATGAAGAGTCCGTTCAAATTCAAACAGCATGGACAATCCGGGCGTTGGGTCAGTGAGGTGTTTCCTCATCAGGCAAAGTGGGTCGATGACATGGCATTCCTGATGGCAATGGCTTCTAAGACGAATGTGCACGGCCCAGGGACCTACATGATGAATACGGGATTCTTGTTACCGGGCTTTCCATGCCTAGGTGCTTGGACCTCGTACGCTCTGGGTAGCATCACGGATGACCTGCCAAGCTTTGTAGTCCTCCCTGACGCCAAGGGACTACCGTACAACCAACGAGGTCCTTTCTCGGCGGGTTTTTTACCGGCTGTCCATCAAGGCACCGTGATCGAGGCGAATTCCTCTCATCGCGTCCCCGACCTATTTCCATCCGAGACGTACTCCTTCGCGTCACCAAAAACCGATCGAGCCGGATTAGAACTTTTGGCGAAGATTAACCAGCGGCATCTTTCGGAGCGAGCGAGAGATACGGACCTCGAAGCGCGAATTCAGTCGTATGAACTTGCTGCCAAAATGCAACTCTCTGCACCCGAGGCGTTTGATCTATCCAGAGAGACCACCACGACCCATCAAGCTTATGGCTTAGACAAACCGGTCACAGAAGATTTTGGGAAACGTTGTCTTCTTGCAAGACGACTCTGCGAGCGTGGGACTCGATTCGTTCAGGTTTGGAGCGGGCCGCAGGGAGCGACTGAGAACTGGGATAATCATGGGAGTATCCCAAAGGAATTACCACCGATTGCCGCAAGTGTGGATCAACCCATCGCCGCACTGATCGAGGATTTGAAAAGCCGCGGCCTTTTTGAGGATACTTTACTCATATGGACCACGGAATTTGGTCGCACCCCTTTCGCTCAGGGCGGCGAGGGACGCGATCATAACGGTGGTGCATTCGTGACATGGATGGCAGGTGCGGGCATTAAGGCGGGAACTGCTTACGGGCAAAGTGACCCTTGGGGTTACAAGACTGCCGAGGGCACGACCTACTGTTACGATCTGCACGCTACCATCCTTCACTTAATGGGAATCGATCACGAGCGGTTGACTTTCCGCCAAAACGGAATTGATCGGCGATTGACCGACGTTCATGGCCATGTGGTTCATGAGATTCTTAACTAACGCAGACACAAACCCAATATCAAGCGCGTCATGCTTAAACCGCTAATCATCCTGACTTTGACAATCGCGATCGGATGCTTGCCGTCTTCAGCTAAGGAGACTCGCCCGAACGTAATTCTGCTGCTCGCTGACGATCTCGGATACGGCGATTTGGGATGCTACGGCAATGAGAATATCAAGACACCCGTGCTCGACCAACTCGCTCAGCAGGGCGTGAGACTGACGCATCATTATGCGAATGGCCCCGAGTGTACGCCTACGCGAGTTGCTTTGTTAACCGGTAAGTATCAGCAGTGGGTAGGTGGGCTTGAGTGCGCCATCGGTACCGGCAACGTCGGACGTTACGACGATGCAATACGGTTGCGTGCAAAAGATGACCTTGGACTGCCGACGGCCCAATCGACTCTCATAAGACATCTCAAGCAAGCCGGATACCGCACCGCAATTTTTGGCAAATGGCATCTGGGTTACGAGCCGAAATTCAATCCACAGAGCCACGGGTTTGATGAAACGTTCTACTGCATCGGGGGTGGCATGGATTATTTCCATTACCTCGATAACAAAGCTGGCTACAATCTTTTTCAGGATGGCCAACCTGTCAGTGGAGAAGGATACTTCACCGACATGGTCACTGATCAAGCAATTCACTTTCTCAAGCGACAAACAAAAGACCAACCTTTCTTTCTGTATGTCCCTTACACCTGCCCACATTTCCCCTTTCAGGGTCCCAATGACCGGCAGGATGATCCACTCACCCTTGATTCACCACTTTGGAATCAGAACACTGCGCCACCCGAGGTGTACCGGGAGATGATCGAGCACATGGATCGTCGCATCGGTGATCTACTCGGATGTTTGAATGAATCACCCGAGATTCGCTCGCAAACGCTGGTGATCTTTGCCAGTGACAATGGGGGGTCGGGTAGTGCAAGAAACTTCCCCTGTCGTGGTATCAAAGGAGAAACCTATGAGGGTGGAATACGGGTCCCAGCGATTCTTCACTGGCCCGGTTACCTCACCGAGGGGCAGGTTAGCACTCAAACCAGCATGACGTTTGATTTCTCCGCATCCATCGCAAAGCTTGCCGGTGTCGAGACACAGGATCTCGATCACTACGAAGGCATCGATATCGTGTCGCATCTGCGAGATAAAAAGGCAGACCTGAGTAGGACGTTATTTTGGCGAAAGCCTCGCGGCGATACGGTTTGGATGGGTGTCCGAGAGGGTAACTGGAAGCTGGTAGCCCAAAGCGATGCTGGTTCCAGCAAAGCGGAACTTTTCAACCTCGAAGACGATCCGAGAGAATCCGTCGACCTCGCCGAAGAACATCCACAGATTTTCGAGCGTCTCCGGGACTCATATTCCCGCTGGGAAACCCAGACGCGAGCGGAAAGGCGGGGCAGGCCAGAATAGATCGAAACCGAGCGAACTGTTTAACGCATTAGCGAGATGCAGTGATCAACTCTCTTGCGCCATCCTCTTCGAGAGCAGCGGCAACTTCGACAGCGAGTTCCGACGCACTACTTAGAAAATCCTTTCCGAGTTGGATGCTGCCAGCATGATCAAGACGCTGCTTTCCATCGGCGGAAAGAACGGTCGCCTTTAGAGACAAGGTTTGTCCATTGACTTGGCCGAGGGCAGCGATGGGAGCGAGACAGCCGCCGTGCAAAGCGGCCAGAAGGGTTCGCTCGGCGTGCACCGCAGCGTGGGCCGGTGGGTGGTTCAACCGATGGCAGGCGTCGTAGGCTCGTTCGTCATCAGATCGAACCTCGATCCCCAAAGCCCCTTGGCCTGGTGCTGGCAACATGACCTCAAGCGGTAAAAGTTGCCGCTCAAGATCATTCAGTCCGAGACGCAAGATACCTGCTTCAGCAAGAATGATCGCGTCGTAGTCTCCGGCTCTGAGTTTCTCGAGTCTCGTTTGCACGTTACCTCGAATGTTCTCGATCCTCAGATCAGGTCGTTGATTCAACAGCTGTGCACCACGACGTTTACTCCCGGTCCCGACGGTCGCATTTTCCGGTAGTTGATCAAGTGTCCAACCCGCAGGAGAAACAAGCGAGTCCTCAATCGTTTCACGTTCCGGAACCGCTGCCAGAACCAAGGCCGGGTCGACCTCAGTCGGAAGGTCCTTCAAAGAGTGAACCGCTATATCGGCCTCGTTATCAAGCAGCGCTTGCTGGATCCGTTTTGTGAACACGCCGACCTGCCGTGATCCATCAATCGGTCGCATATCGGTATCGCCGACACTGACCATGGGAATCAGCTCGGCCTTCTCCTCATTCGCGCCAAGCAATGCTTGGATGTGCTCGGCTTGCCACAAAGCTAGCAAACTCTTTCGTGTCGCGATGCGTAATGGACTCATGGATGTCACAGCGGAAGGTGATAAGGGCCAGTTGCGGAGAAAGCCATTCGTGTGTGTCAGGTTCTCTCAATGGGACTCATCGGCATGTCACTGACTGGACTTGGCCGAACTCGTGCTTGGAATCATAAAATGAAAGTGTCAAGGCAATCTTTGTTAACATGTTGAGATTTCATAGCCTTGAGCATACCCGCTTGTACCCATGTTGGATGATTTGGGTGGAATTTCCGACAATCCCAAACATTTCAACAGATTGAAGTGGGCTAAAAACTGCTACAGGCGTACGATTAAAAAGCATAGCAGCACCGGTGCAACGGAGTAGGGCACCGCTGAGATTGAATTTCAGGAAGCCAGAATCGGTTTTACATTGGGGCACGCCAGCGATCTTTTTAGAGATGGCGGAGCGGAGAGGATTACCAGCGACCGTGGCCAAATCAACGGACAACTATCCCTATCAGGACGAGCCGACCCGAGACTTCCTTGAGGATGAAACGGGGGAGTTCCTCGTTACGGCCGGCAATCAGTCGGGGGGTGCGGAGGTGCCGGTTCAGATCGGCGACTACAAAATACTCGACCGAGTCGGTGCCGGTGGGATGGGTCAGGTGTTCCTCGCCGAGCACACACGGATGCAGCGTGTCGTGGCGTTGAAAATGCTTCCCATCGATCGCATGCAGGATCCTCGGGCGATCGAAAGATTTTACGAGGAAATTCGAGCGGCTTCTCGATTGCTACATCCCAATATTGTCACCGCCTTTGATGCGGGTGACTCAGAAGGGGTTCACTATCTGGCGATGGAATACATCGACGGGGCGACCCTTTCCCAAGCGGTAGCCGACCAAGGTCCCATGTCCGTTGCGTCGGCCGCGAGTATCATCCGGCAGGCGGCCACGGGGTTACTTCACGCACATCGCTCGGGGATCATTCACCGAGACGTGAAACCGAGCAATCTGATGAAGTCTAGCGACGGTACCGTCAAGGTACTCGATCTAGGTCTCGCACAGTTCAGCACATCTAATATGCTGCAGCAGACAACCGGAAAACGAGAACAGGATGCTCCTTCATCCAAGAAAAAATTAGTCGGCACGCTCGCCTACATGGCTCCCGAACAACTAGAAGATCCCGACAAGGCCGATGCAAGGAGTGACATCTATTCTCTCGGCGCGACTCTGTACTTTTTGTTGACCGGACAGCCTCCCTTCGTGGGAGACCATATCGAGCAGGTCTATGGCCATCGCCACGGGACAATTCCTGATCTGATGGACTCGCGGAATGATATTGATCTTCGCCTAAACAACATTTTTCGGCGGATGCTCGCGAAAACGCCCGCCGAGCGATATACATCGCTCGATGAAGTGATTGATGACCTTGCCGATTACTGTTCTTCTGATGAGACCCCGTTGTGGTTGGCTGAATTTTCTCCACGATCGAACTCTCCCGCTCCAGACGCAGCGATGCGGCAAACGGCAAGGGTATTCGCGATCGACCTCGGGATGCATTATTCCGCGACCGCCGAATCGACACCCGATGGTCACGTTAAGGCGATGCTTGCGGGGGAAACCGGAACACCGTTTTTCCGTATGGCACTCGCAAGTACCCCAGGTGGTCAGGTCTCCTACGGACTTAACGCGATCGAACATCGCCAAGATGACCCACGTCGTCTATTCCACTGCATTCCTTTATATATCGGCAAAGATCTTGTCGACCGTTCCCTCGCTGGGAGGCAGTGTCCTCCTGAAGTTCTCTTGGCGCTGCTCATAAGACGGATCACTCAAAATGCGTGGGGAGGGAGAACCCCGCCACGTTCCACCGCGATCACGGTGCCTTGCAGCTACGATCAGCTTCATCGACGGAGTATTGTCGTTGCAGCGCAACTCGCCGGCCTGTCAGGTGTCCGTCTGGTCGATCGATCCCTCGCCGCGACAAAATCCATCTTCATGGCTAGCGAAGACGAAACGCTAAACGAAGAAGACAGTTCGCTATTGGAGCAACAAACCCCGCCGCTATTGTTCTTGGGACTAACAGGTCAGGCTTTTGAAGTAGCTATCTTGCGTCGTGACGCTGGTCGTCTCCAACAACTCGCCACCGGTGGGCACTGGCACGCGAGTAGTTTGTCGTGGGTACATCATCTTGTTGATTTTGCGGCGCAAGAATTCATTTCTGAACATAAACTAGATCCACGTAAACACGGTTTAACTGCTGCGAGTTTGCAGGTTTCTTGCGAGAAAGCAGTCAACTCCATGCTCCTACTTCCAAAGGTTAAGGTCTCCATCAAACATGGATCGAAAACACTTGCGGTTTCTATTTCTCGTGACGGATGGTTAGAGAAGTGCGATCGATTATTCATGCAACTCGAAGACCTTATTGATCGCGTCATTAAACGTTCGGGCGTCGAGGTGGGCTCACTGCAAAAGATCGTCCTTCATGGAGCAATTTTGCAGATCCCCCAAGTGCGTAAACGCCTGATGCAGCGTTTTTCAAAAGAGATCAAGATCAAAGTCGTCGATCGGAGCGACGTTGCAAAGGGTGCTGCGGCGTGTTTGGATTCTGAACTGCCGGGACGAAGCGCGTTTCGACAGCCACCTCAAGGGATCAGCAGTCAAACCATCGGAATCGTCGTTGAAGACGTTCGCCGCCGCCGGCGAATCCTTCCCATCATTCCCTCAGGTTCAGCACTTCCGGCACGCACTAATCGAAAACTTAGGGTGGGGCGTGATCGAGAATACATGACCCTTTCGCTTGTGGAATCGTCAGGTATTCACGGACAAGACTGGCACGCTCTGGGACGCTACGAATTCAAAATCGACAACCCGAACTACAGATCGCGGACGATTGGCTTCGAGGTCGATGTGAACGGTCTGCTACAGGTACGTGCTCAAGATCCAAGAAAAACGGGCAGTGTGAAGTTAGCTAGCTTACCTGAGTCGGAACTAACTGACGCGGCAATCATTAATTGGAAAGCGTGGATGGATTCCGTAAGGTGATGGTTAAACGGGGTGTTTTCCTTCTCTCACTCCTCTGCGTTGGGTGTTGGGGTGGGTGGAGTTGCAGGGTCCGTTGTATCGGGCGAATTTGCCTCAACCTCCGCTGGATCACCGCTCACAAGTGCGACGATCTTTGACAGGCACTTTTGCCGCTGTTCACTCGGTGATTCCGTAAATACCTTTCCAGGCAATAAGAAACCTCGTGCCGGATGCGTCTCAATTCCACCTAATCCAAACTCTTCCAACGACACGTTCAAGAGCATCGCGATAACGATCATTGATAAGTCGCCGAGTTGCGTTAAGGTGGGGTCATCGGTGATCACTGGAGCCCCAACGACTCGGGTATCAGTCAGGAAGGGTTCAATGATGGACACCTGCTGCGGTCCGCCAAATTTTGAAATGGCTTGAAAGGCAGTCGCGATGACGTCGATAGAATCCACCTCTTCGACGGTTGAGATTGCCAGTGGCAGAGAGGCGGAGAGGTCCATCTCCATACCAACCAGCAAAACCTCTTCGCGGTTTGATTCACTTGCGCGCAGTAGCCAACGATTCATCAATGCCGTGAACGGCCCTGTGAGGTTGTTGTCACGACGTACCTCCGTGACCAATCGTCGCTGGCACAGTCTTAGGATTGACTGCTCGTGTGCTGCGGGTAACGGCACCTCAGGATCTAAGGCAACAAGTAGCAAGGAAAAAAGATCAGCACGGTTCGGCTCATCCCGAATGGTGTTCAGTTTGGGGAGCACCGAGGCTAGTGTTTTCTCGAGAGCGATCGCTCGATCTCTTGTGGTTCCCTCCATGGCCTCACCGAGGTGTGGGTGCTGCTGCATGATCTCCACGAACAATTCACGAATGGTTGCGGAGTTACCGAGGAAGCGCTGGATGATAGGCCACCCTGTGAATTGTACGTCTTGCCCTGCCAGAAATGCCTGAATTCGGGCCTGCATGTCACCCTCAGCAAGTTGCCTGATCACTTCGTTGATCCGCAGGCGAGTTTCTGCATCGTCGGACGCTTCCATCGCGCGTTGCATTTCTGGGATTGCTTTTTTTCCAAGCTCCATCAACGCCGAAGCAGCGCGTTCCCGTTCGGCGAATTCTGATCCGCTCAATTCCTCCACCGCCTTGGTGACCAAATCCCGCTCTTGATCGGTCAGTTCGGAATCGGCCTCCATTTCGCTCGGCAACACCGTGTCTCCTTCGGCCGTCTCTTCGCCGGTTGGTCGTTCAACTGGCCCCGAGTCGATCTGTGTTCCCTGCTGGCCCTGACTAACCTGTGCAGTCCCATCAAGAGGCATCAACAACAGCGACAATGGCATCAAAAAGACTGCAACGGACAAGCGAAATGCGGGAGTAGCGGGTACCGAGGAGGAACGTAGCCCCCCAAACACTGCGATGGTTGGTACGTTCTTCCTCATATAATTCGCAGCTGCGGGGGTGAGCGGAATGTGAATCGAGATACATGAAAGTGTATCCAAATCGGCGAGTACTGTGAGCCTGCAACTCTGGGTTTGGATCCGGAAGATTCGGATCGGGACGCGTGATGGGGTAACTTTGCCGCAAAGGGGGCCTCAATTGACATGTCAAATTGGAGCAATTCCAACGGTTTCAAGGCAGAAAGCCAGATAAGTTGCGCAGGCTTGGCAACGATCGGTTGCTGAATAGAAAGCCGGAGGCTAGTCTTTATTCCGACGCTGGCGTTCGGATCGCCACGACGCGTCCCAAGTAGGGATTTGCGGCCGCTTGCAGCCTTCATCTGCTAAAGAGCCATGAGCACAGAGAAACAAGATACATCGAAATCGAAAGGTGCTTCGAGCACCGAAACGCCATCTTCTCAACGCCTCGTTGATTTGCCCGATACCGCCGGTTTCTCCACACAGGGTGTGCATGCCGGGGAACGTCGACAAAAGCCAGAAGGCGCAATCGCCACGCCGATTTTCACGGCCTCAACGTTTACCTTTGAGTCAACCGAGTCCTTACTGCGATTCGTTGATGGTCACGAAGAAAGAGAAGAATACGGACGTTACGGTACGCCGAATGAGCGGAGTGTAGAGGCGAAATTGGCTGCCTTAGAGGGTGCTGAGGACGCGATCATTTACAGCTCTGGGATGGCGGCGATCGTCGGTGTCCTCATGACACGACTGAATCAGGGTGACGAGATCGTTTTCTTTGATCAGTGCTATCACCGTAGCCGAGAATTCTGCGCAAAACATCTTTCTCGATTTGGTGTTGTCACTCGACAAGTGAAAACCGGTGATTTTGAAGCGATGGATCAGGCGATCAATTCGAAGACCAAAATGCTAGTCAGCGAGTCGCCAACCAATCCTCATTTGACCGCGGTTGATCTCGAACAATTCGTGGCGATCGGCAGAAAACACAACGTCGAGACACTCATCGATGCAACACTAGCGACACCTTACAACCTCCGCCCGATTGAGTATGGAGTCGACTTAGTTCTGCATTCGGCCACCAAATACCTCGGTGGTCACAATGACCTTCTGGCGGGTGTAATTTGTGGTTCGAAGGATGCATTAGATCCAATTCGATCGCTTCGTGGAATTTTGGGAAGTGTCAACTCATCGCACAACATGTACCTACTTGAGCGTGGGCTGAAAACTTTCGAACTGAGAATGCAACGTCATAATGAAAACGGACAACGGATCGCTGAATTCCTTGATCGACATCCGCGTGTTGATCGAGTCTACTACCCAGGGATCGATTCACATCCAACACATCGAGTCGCCGCGGCCCAGATGCGTGGTTACGGCAGCCTGATTACTTTTACAGTCAAAGATGCCGACTGGAAGGAAACCTCTCGGATCGTCGACGCGGCCAAGATACCGCGAATTGCACCAAGTCTGGGTGGTGTAGAATCCTTGATTGAGCAACCGTTGGTGATGAGTTATTACCACTGCACCCCGGAAGAACGGGAGGCTTTTGGGATCGCCGACAACATGATTCGTATGTCAGTGGGAATCGAGGACGGTGATGACCTCATCGACGACCTAAGGCAAGCGTTAGAGGCATAACAGAACGGCATGAGCAACTCATCCACGGATAACCCTGAAGATCACGGCTCGTCTACCAAGATCGATGCAGGCAAGATTGATGATCCCGGGCAAACGTTTCGCACACGAGCCATCCACGTTGGGAACGAGATCGACCCGGCAACGGGTGCGGTCGTGCCACCGATCCATTTTGCGAGTACTTTCCAGCAGCCTGGTGCAGGCGAGTGGGGCAGTTACGATTATTCACGAAGCGGAAACCCAACACGGGCAAACCTCGAAAAAACACTCGCTTCGCTCGAGTCGGGAAGCCACGCTCTTGCCTTTTCATCGGGGATGGCTGCCATTCATTGCGTTACAATGCTGTTGCGCGGCGGAGACCATGTGGTAGCCGGATGCGATCTCTATGGTGGTGCTCATCGATTACTTCATCAAATTTGCGACCGGTCAGGAATCGAAGTTACGCTCGTGGATCTCACCAATCCCGACGCGGTTCTCAGTGCGCTCACGGAAAAGACCCGCTTGATTTGGGCCGAGTCGATCGGCAATCCCCGTTTGAGCATCCCGAATCTTAGTGGGCTCTCCGAGATAGCCAAGAAACATGGTGCATTGTTGGGGGTTGATAACACGTTTGCAACTCCGGCCCTACTTCGGCCACTTGAGTGTGGGGTGGATATCGTGATGCATTCAGCCACTAAATATCTCGGTGGCCATAGCGATTGCCTTGGAGGAACCCTCGCTGTTTCCGATCCTGAACTCCATCAGCAACTGTATTTCGTGCAGAACGCCACTGGTGCGGTGATGGATCCGATGAGTAGTTTTTTGGTGTCGCGTGGTTTGAAAACATTGGACCTGAGAGTACGTGCTCAAAGTCAAACTGCCCTGGAAATCGCACAGTGGCTTCAGTCACATCCACTGATTAAAAACGTCATTTATCCGGGTCTGGAAAGTCACCCCCAGTACGATCTGGCTTCCAAGAGTTTTGACGGCGGTTACGGAGCGATGGTCACATTTGAACTTAATGGGACCATCGAACAGACGGCCAAAGTCTGCGAATCAACCCATCTGTTTCATCTCGCGGTAAGCCTCGGTGCGGTAGAGTCTTTGATCGAGCAACCCGCGACGATGTCCCACGCAAGCTATGCGGCGAAAGATCGCGAA
>CALIBL010000096.1 GCA_938045805.1 uncultured Rubripirellula sp.
TCGTTGCGGGGTAGTCGAGGTGATTTACAGGCGATGGTGGACCGGGTGGTCGCGATCTCAGATTTGCAGGCGCAAGATTCTGAGACTTGGAGTAGTCCTGAGCCGGATTACGCTGGCGCAATCTGTTCAACCATTGAAAGCGATAGCGTGCCCGTTGGGACGCTATGGATTTTCAGTGAGCGGAAGAAGGACTTTTCGGTTGCCGAGACCACGGTTGCGGAACTTTCTGCTTCCGAAATTGGGGAGAGTTTGAGGCAGGCATCAGCAGAGAAACAGCAGGTGCATGAGCTCCGGCACGAGCCTGCTCAAGATCTTGCGCAGTGGCAATTCGAATCGCTGCCGGTCGGTAGCCTAGTCGCGTCGGGTTGGCGAGTTGACGGGATGCTCGAGTCACCACGACCGTGGGCGAGTGGTTGGCATCTATGGGATATTCTTCCCGATGGAACGCTGATGATTGTTCTCGCTGAAGCGGTCGAAAATTCGGTCAAAGGTGCGATGACCGCGGCACTTGCTCGCGCTGCGGTGACGGCACATACGGGGTATCGGCACAAGCCAGCTGATCTCTTGCAACGAGTGAGTGACACCTTATGGCAATCGAGTACCGCCGAGCAGTTGCTCTCTCTACTGTACGCTCGTATTGATCCGTTTAGCGGTGAGGCGGAACTCGCTTCAGCGGGTTCATTACAGGCGGTGGTCGGTAACCGTTACGGCAGTCGTGCAGTTGGTTCATCAGCGAGTGACCCTCTGAATACGGCGATCGAGGTCGATCCCGTCATCGAGTCGTTCCATCTTCAGCCTGGCGAAACTTTCTTGGCTTACACCTCGGGGCTTGCCGAAAGCTTTTCTGGCAGTGCTTCAATTTCGCATGCACTGCAAGATGCTATGGCGGCCAAGGAGCAAAACCCGCTCGCTCGCTTGAGACGCCAAATCGCTGAGAACGAGTTGGTGCATGAGCGTGGAGCGGTCAGTTTGCTACGCGAATAGAGTCGTCGCTTTGCTAGGTCATGATTTCATGGACGACATCACCGTGTACGTCGGTGAGTCGGAAGTCACGACCATCATGCCGGAACGTGAGTTGCTCGTGATTCAGTCCAAGCAGGTGTAGCAGTGTTGCGTGCCAGTCATGCATGTGCACCTTGTTCTGAATTGCATGGTGACCGAATTCGTCCGTTTGGCCGAAGCTGAATCCCGGTTTGACCCCTGCACCCGCCGCAAAAATAGTGAAGCCATCTGGGTTGTGGTCACGGCCGGTTCCATTGGACTGGGCGTACGGGGTGCGTCCAAATTCGCCGCCCCACCAAATTAGAGTGTCTTCAAGCAATCCGCGTTGCTTGAGGTCCTGAATCAGTCCTGCTACCGGTTGGTCCGTGTTCAGGGCGTGCTCAGCGT
Organism: uncultured Rubripirellula sp.; assembly: GCA_938045805.1. GTDB lineage: Bacteria > Planctomycetota > Planctomycetia > Pirellulales > Pirellulaceae > Rubripirellula. Next base: position 1,390 of record CALIBL010000096.1, read on the forward strand.
GCTTTTCGAGATTGGAATGCTGATCCCAGCGTGGGTTGTTCGAATTGTCTCCGTAGTTCACTTGCACGAATCTCACCCCAGCCTCGCAAAGACGCCGAGCCATTAAGCATTGCCGGCCGAAATCGTCGGTCGCTTTTTGTCCGATGCCGTACATGTTTTGGATGTGCTCCGGCTCTTGACTCAGATCTAGCAGGTCGGGAGCCGTTATCTGCATTCGCCAAGCAAGTTCGTATGAATTTAAAACGGCGTCAAATTCAGCGGTTCCCGCATGCTTGGCAATCTGCTGCTCATTCAAACGCCGGAGGATATCAAGTTGTCTCTGTTGCTGAGGTCGAGTCCAACGAGAGTTGGTCACATTTTTAAGTTTGATGTCCGACGCTCTGCCACCGGCCCGGCCAATCGCCGTTCCTTGATAGATCGACGGAAGGAAAGCGTTGTTGTAGTTTCGTGGTCCCCCATTACCCATCGATGGTTGAAGAGTCACAAAGCCGGGCAGGTTATCGTTTTCACTACCGAGTCCATAGAGAACCCATGAGCCTACCGAGGGGCGAATGAGGTTGATGGAACCGGTGTGGAGGAATAGGGTTGCCGGGCCATGCGCGACGCCGTCAGTATGCATTCCTTTTAAGAAGCATAGGTCATCGACTTGCTTTGCGATGTGCGGGAACAGTTCCGAGACATGTTGCCCGCATTCACCGTACTGCTTGAATTTCCATGGTGATTGGAAAATGCGATGCTTGGTGATTTTCTTCGTCTTGGCGAGCACCCGTGCATCATCAAAGACCTCCAGTTCGCCATCTCGTTTGGCTAGGATCGGTTTGTAATCAAACGTGTCGACGTGGCTTGGACCACCTTGCATAAAAATGAAGATGACGCGTTTGGCTCGGGCCGGAAAATGAGGTTGTCGCTCGTGGAGTGGATTGATTAACTCTGATGTGGAATCTGCAGCGTGAGATGAGCAAGCGAGTGCGGAGGCGGCGATGTGTCCAAAACCACAACCGAGTGATCTCAGCAAGGTTCGGCGATTGAGATTGTTAAGGTGATCCATCGCAGTCAATTCACGTAAAGGAAGTCAACGCTCTGGCAAAGCGTTTGGTAGACCATGGTCCATTGATCAAGTTCTTGTTCGTTTGATGGAGTACCCACCGCCGTATCGTTAATCGACTCGGCTAGTTGTTCCATGATTTCCGCTTCCAGTTTACTCGGGAATCGTCCAAGGGTTTGGAGGAAGGCAAGTTCGATTCGCTTATCGGTATTTAATTCGAGGGAAAGTAAAGCTTTTGCCGCATTTCTTGTTTGATCGAGAATCAGTGGGTGGTTCATCAACCAGAGAGCCTGTGACGCGACGGTGCTTTCGTTACGTTTGCCCTGTTGGATATTTGGATCTGCAAAATCAAATACTTCGAAAACTTCCGGCAGCGTGTTTCTGAATACTGGCAGGTAAACGCTACGGCGTCGACTCTCAAACTGATAGTCGTATTCAATTTTTGTACCAGCTTTGATGCTGGGGCCCCCTCGTGCAGGGTCCAGTGTCTTGCCGATTTTGAGTAGGGTGTCCCGAATGTCTTCGGCACGCAGACGCTTCCGGTTGGCTCGATGATAGAGTCGATTTTCGGAGTCAAATGCGGAGCTCTCGGTAAGAGAGGATGCTTGCTGGTAAGTGCTGGAAAGTGCAATGGTTTTGATCAAGCTTTTGACAGACCAGTTCTCTTCAATGAGTTGGGTTGCTAGATGGTCCAGCAGTTCAGGGTGTGATGGCGCTGTGCCGGTGCTTCCAAAATTATCTAAAGACCTGACAAGTCCCCTGCCCATCATCCAGTACCAAATACGGTTCGCCATCACTCGAGCGGTCAGGGGATTTTGACGGTCAGCGATCCATCGAGCGAGTTCAAGGCGTCCGCTGCTGCTTTCATCAAGATCTTGGAATGGCTCCCACTTTGCGGCGGATAGGACGTTACGTTTTACCCGTTCGCCCTTTTGTGAGGTCACTCCACGAATGGCAATCTCAATATCCCCAGGGCTCTGGCTTTCTGAGACCGCCATCGCTACGGGGCGAATCGTCGCGGCTTGTTTCTCTTTTTTAATCTCCTGCTCAATCTCCGCGATCTGTGACTTGAGGGATTCGATCTCTTGTTGCTGCTCCGGTGATTTCGTTGAGGCCAATGTCGGGAAGGTTTGATCAATCGATTGTGCGACTGGGGCTAAGACAATGGAGTCGGCGATTACGACGCCGTCTTGTGCAGCTTGATTTGCGATCGTGATTTTTGCCGGCAACTCCTCACTGAATGTGAAAGTGCCGAGTTCAGTGAAGGAGCCGTGGATCGGTCCGGGCGGACGCTGATTGATGGTAACGCTGGTTTCCCCATCGACGTGACGAATTTTTACCGCAACCTTCGATGCTCGGTTGCTGCCGGGTGTGTGCGAAATGTAGAGTCGATAGGATCCAATGGCATCGCCAGCATCTTCAAAAGTGACTGACTTTTCTCCAAGCCCCATGTTTTCATCATGGATGTATTGCTTGCCAACATAGCCGGCGATGAAGATTGATTCTTTCCAAACTCCCTCGCGTGTGGCATCAATATCATCGAGCACGACCGCGTTGATCGAATCAACATTGATTTGTTTCATTTTTTTGAGAGTCCCCTGCAGTTCGTCGATCCGATTTTGCTTGGACTTTTGATCGTTCTCAAGACGAGCCAGTTCCGCTTCCTGCTTGGCGATCAATGTTTCTTGTTTCTCGTCGAGTGGTAGGTCCACCTTGTTCCAGGATGAAACATTCGAGTGGATGAGTGAGAGAGTGCTTTTGAAGATGCCGGCTAGAGCGTAGTAGTCGGCGGTTGGAATCGGGTCGAATTTATGATCATGGCAGCGAGCACAACCAATGGTCATGCCCATCATCGATTTTCCAATCGTGTCGAGCTGTTCGTCAACGACATCCATCTCGAGGATGTCCTTGTCCTGCATCTCGTAGTTGGTAGGGCCCAGTAAAAGGAAACCTGTTGCGATAAGCTGTCGTTGGCGTTCGAGATGGTCGTTGCTCGTCAGTAGATCGCCAGCAATTTGCTCGATGATGAACTGATCATAGGGCGTGTCGCGATTGAAAGATTCAATCACGTAATCGCGAAACTTCCAAGCGTCAGGGAACAATAGCGTGCGACCGCCGCCGCTTGATTCCGCAAATCGAACAACGTCAAGCCAGTGTCGCCCCCAGCGTTCGCCAAATGCGGGTTGGTCAAGTAGTTGATCAACTACTTTCTCCCAAGCATTGGGGTCTGTTTCATTAACAAAAGCTGTGATCTCTTCGACCGACGGAGGTAGTCCCGTGAGGTCGTAATGAATACGGCGTATCAGTGTCTCTCGATCCGCAATCGGTGCGGGTTCGAGTTCGTTTTTATGCAGTTCATCAAGAATGAAATAGTCGAGATCCAATGTCGCCCACTCCTTCGTATCAGCACTGCGTGGAACTTCTGGAGTTACCAAAGGCTGAAACGACCAAAAGGAACGGTCGACCTGTTGCGGCGTTGTGGTTTTGGCCGCTGAATGGTTGCTCCTTTTCACTCTCGGGTCAAACGCACCGAGTTGAATCCACTTTTCAAAGGCTTCGATCGTTGAATCAGGCAGTTTGCCTTTCGGAGGCATGTCCATGCCACCTTCATACCGAATTGCTTCGAGTAAGAGGCTATCCATGTCTCCGGCAACGATCGCGGGGCCGGAGTCTCCGCCGACTTCCCAGCCTTCTTTCGCATCAAGTCTCAGACCACTTTGTTGCTTCTTTTGGCCATGACATCTTTCACAGTGCTCAATCAATGTTGGGCGAATATGCTTCTCGAATAGTTCTTCGCTTTTGAGCGTTAAGTCGCTCTGGCTCGAATCTTGTCCGAGAACGGGGCGCGTCAAAACAAACAGACCGAAAAGAACCATCCCGACTAGGATGGTTTTGTCTCGCTGTATTTGTCTGTTTGATTGGGCTTCGGATTTCACGATTTTGGGGCAGTCGCAATGTTTGCCTGAATTGGATCTGTGTTGTTTGCTTAGATGCTTTGAAGTGTTGCTGTTAAGATGAACTACTGCACGAAATAGAACGCTTTCATGTTGAAGAGAGTATGAGCAAGATCGCTCCACGCTCTTTCATCCAACTTCCCATGAACCTCACCCTGCGTGTTGAGAAATTGTTCATAAGCTTCTAGCTGTTTGTCCGTTGGTTCGCTTCCGTGAGCCGCAACCACCATTGAGGTGATTTTGTCTCTAAGATTGTTCTGGTCATTTGATGCAACTTGTTTGCCCCAACGATTTGATAATTCAATCACCAGTGGGTCATTCATCAATGCCAGAGCTTGTGCTGGAACATTTGATTTGCTTCGTCGGCCTTGAGGGCCGAAGGGATTGGGTGTATCGAAGGTGGCAAAGAATGGATTAAGGAAGTTTCGGTAGATCGATAGGTAGATACTACGCCTTCCATTTCCATCCAACGGTCCGCTGCCACGAGCTCCGCGTCCAGTCATGAATTCGGTGCGATGGGTCGGCACACTGCCACCGTAGTGTGCTGAGTTCAAACTCCCTGCGACTGCGAGCATCGTATCTCGAATGGTTTCGCCCATGAGACGTCGGATCGGCATAAAGTAGAGTGTTTGATTCGTTGGGTCAGCTTGGGTCATCTGCTGGATTGGCAGCGATGGGTGAGGTTTGCTCTGCTGCCTGTAGGTTGCTGAGAGAACGATGGATCGTATCGTTTGCTTCATTGACCAGTCAGAGGTCATGTGCTCCGAGGCTAGCCAGTCTAGAAGATCCGCATTGGACGGTGGTTGTCCTTGCGGTCCAAAATCATCCACGGTTGGTACGATGCCTGTTCCAAACAGGTGATGCCAGATCCGATTGACAATGACGCGAGAGGTGAGAGGGTTCTCGGGGTCGGTCAGATCTTCTGCAAGATTGAGGCGAGAGCCAGTTTCACCGCCGAACGCCGTTAGGTTTCGCGGAGGTACCTTTGTTCCTGGGTTTGTGTGGCTACCGCGAATGTAAACCGATGCATCCTCTGTGGTTCCCTGAGTCATTGCTAGAACGAACCGAGGAGGAGCTAGCTTTTGGTTTGCCGATTTGATTTCCGAAAATGCATCCGCAAAATTTGCTTCGATCAGCGCGGCTAACTCGGGCGTGCGTTGTGATTGCCATGCAAGCCAGCGGTTGGATCTTTTGCTTTGTAGATCCGTGATCGCTTGATCAATCTGCAGTGCCATTTGCGTTTCATCTAACGCAGCGCCAACGGCTGTCTTGGGGGCCCCAGAGTTTGAGAAGACGATCTGGTCGATCGCAATCTCCGCATCCCCATTATCAATGAACTCTAGATAACAGCGGTGGCCAATGTATTTGTTGAGATTGCCTCCAAGGGATTTCCACTGCCACTGACCCTTCGTGTCGGTTCCTCCGCCCTGCAGTAGCGTGCCGTTAAATAACAGACCGTTAAAGCCGGTCATTTGGTAGTTGTCGATGATGACCTGAATCTTAATATTGGCCGTTGATTTAATCAGAAAGTGGATATTGTTCTTTTCGATGGTGAACGTGGGAGAGCGTAAGGATCCCGTCTGCTTGTTTCCCCAAATGCCACTGTCCATGGTGTAGGGCATCGCTAGAGTTCCATCGCTACGCACTCGTAGGTCTTCCCCGATTGCTGCAAATCCTCCGTTAGAAGTTGACCAACCTGCGGGCAGTTTGCCGTCTGAGAAAGTTTCGAATTCAATGAACTCGTTGTTGGGGTCGTCTGCTACCTGATTAGAGGTGAAAGTTAGTTGGGAAGGAATGTCTTGCGTTGCCGCGTTCAGTTGAATTGCATCACGAATTACCTGAGGCTGCTGCGACGCGTCCCTGATCCCGTGTTCAATAACATTCAGTTGCTTTGCGATGGTATCTCGAGCGTTCTTGCGTTGCTGATCAACGTCAAGGTTGTATTCTTGGCGAGCACTACTTTGGATGTGGGCGCTCAGGGAGTAGTAGTCCTTTGTTGAAATCGCGTCGAACTTGTGGTCATGGCAGCGAGCGCACGCAACGGTGAGACCAAGGAATGCTTTGCCGAATACATCGATCTGATTATCGATGATTCCGGCTTCGTTTCCGAGTACATCGGTCGGAGAGTGAGTTGCTTCATGTAGATACCAAAAACCGGTTCCGATCACTGACTCATTGAAATGTTGTTCCGGGTGGAGTCTGGGTTGAGGGAGGAGGTCTCCAGCAAGGTGCTCGTGAACGAGTTGGTCGTAGGGGACATCCGCGTTGAGGGCTCGGATTACATAATCTCGATACTCGGTCGCATGCGGTATCGCGTAATCGAATTCGTGTCCGTAAGTTTCCGCGTACCTCATGAGATCAAGCCAATGCCTTGCCCATTTCTCACCGAAGTAGGTTGATTCGAGCAAGCTGTCGACGACTTTCTCATAGGCGTTATCCGAGTCGTCTTTGACAAATTCAGAAATCTGCTGAGCCGTTGGCGGCAGGCCAATGAGATCAAGGTAGATACGACGCAACCAAGTTGGTTTGTAAGCAGTTTCCGCGGGCCGCAACCCTCGTGCCTCTTGCTCGGCGAGCACAAATCGATCGAGTCCTGTTTTTACCCATTTTTCATTTTGAACTTCGGGCAGGGCTGGTTTTCGAATCGGTCGCCATGACCAATGGCTTTCAAATCGTTTTTCGAGGTTGAAGTTTTCCCGTTCGTTCATCGAGGGATCTTCTTCGATTTTCTCGCGCGGGTCGGGTGCACCCATGGTGATCCACTTTTCTAAGTCGGCGATCTGATTATCGGCAAGCTTGGATCGTGGAGGCATCCCACTGATCACATTTTCTTCATATCGCACGGCTTCCATCAGCAGGCTCTGCCTCGGATCGTGGGGAATGATTGCTGGTCCGGAATCGCCTCCGGTCTCCCAACCCCATTTTGAGTCGAGAAGGAGTCCTGCTTCGATCGTTTCCGAGTCGGTGGCGTGGCATTCGTAGCAGTGTTCGACCAAGATTGGTCGAACCTTAGATTCGAAGAATTGACTTTGTTCCGCAGTCAATGAAATCCCTTCTTGAGCTGCTACTTTCCGTTGTGTGAGTTGCGATACTAACGCGACGCAGAGGATTGCCACCAGCCAGAGAGGGAGAATTGGATTTCGATTGAAGATGAAATGAATCACGCGAGCACCTCCTTGATGATGTGGCCATGGACATCGGTCAGCCGCATGTCTCGACCGCTGAATCGAAAAGTGCTTTGAGTGTGATCGACACCGAGAAGATGTAGCATTGTGGCGTGGAGGTCATGGATTTCAAAACGGTTCTCCACCGCTCGGTAACCCCATTGATCGGTCGCACCAACGCTTGCCCCACCCTTCACTCCTCCGCCGGCCATCCATACTGTGAATCCGAATGGGTTATGGTCGCGACCGTTTGATCCCTGTGCAAAGGGTGTGCGTCCAAACTCACCTGCCCACACCAATAGCGTCGATTCAAAGAGTCCGGTTCGTTTGAGGTCCTTGATTAACGCTGCGATGGGTTGGTCGACGGTACGGCAGTTCTTATTGTGTCCATCAACGAGGCCGCCATGTTGATCCCAACGGTCGCCGTTTCCGCCCGGGCACGTTAGTTCGATAAAACGCACCCCGCGTTCCACTAAGCGTCTTGCGATCAGGCATTGCCGTGCGAAGGTTTTCGTGTTGTCGAATTCTGCATCTAGGCCGTAAAGCTTCTTTGTCTCTTCGGTTTCCTGACTAAGGTCCATGAGTTCGGGTACGGACCGCTGCATTTGGTAGGCGGTTTCGTAGTTGCTGATCGCCGCTTCAATTTCTGATTCGCCACCGAGTGAATCATTGAGTTCTCTGTCAAATTGTCGGATCAGATCCAGTTTGTTGAGTTGGATTTGATCCGTTCTTTCCCGACGTTGGATATTGGGAAGCGGTTGATCCTTGGGGAGGAAAATCGATCCCTGATAGGCCGATGGTAGAAAGCCAGATCCAAAGCAATCCAAGCCACCCGGCGGGATCAAGCCTCCGTTGATGACAACGAAGCCAGGTAGGTTTTGATTTTCACTTCCAAGTCCGTAACCCATCCACGCACCCATGCTCGGGCGACCTTGTAGCCCATTGCCTGTGTGCAAAAAATAATTTGCCGAAGTGTGTTCAGAAAACTGCGAAGTCATGGACTTGATGAACGCGAGGTCGTCGGCAACTTCGGAAAGGTGCGGGAAAAGTGAGCTGATCCAGTGACCGCTTTCACCGTGTTGCTTGAACTCCCAAGGGCTTTTCAGAACGCTGCCGACAGCATCGAACTGTGTCGGTGCAAGATTGCCGATCACTTCATGTGGATTCTTGCCGTTGTATTTTTCTAGGGCAGGCTTGTAATCAAAGGTGTCCACGTGTGAAGGGCCGCCATCCATATACAGGAAGATGACGTTCTTGGCTTTGCTCGGAAAGTGAGGCTTCTTAGGTGCCCAAGGCGATTGCTGAGGTGATTCAGCAGCATCCACTGTGGCGTGTGACTGAAGGCTTTGGAGAGCGATCGCACCAAAGCCGTTCGCACACCACTGCAGCATTTCTCTGCGGTTCTGTGGGCGGTTCGTGAAGCGACGACAGTGATGGCGGCCATTTGGTGTGGTCATAAGGACTTACGCAAGAATTGTGTGGCAAGTGCAATGCTGGAGATCATGCTCCAGTGCTTGTGTTCTCTCAGGACTTACATGCCTGCTCGAACTATTACCGTAACCTGGCGTTTGAGCCAACGGTTCATCTTCAGTCACGGAAATCGCGGTTACCGTATTGTAGCAGCGGTCGGGGCGAGTCGCACGAGAGATTGCCACAGTCGAGGCACCTGAGCGTCCTCGGAGCCAAAAGTAAACAGGAGTTTTACTTTTTTGTCATTTCACCCTCAAGGTATTGAACATAGACGCGAGCCACATCACCCATGTAGTGGTGCGGCGCATTCGCAGCTGATTTTTTTAGCCACTCCAGTGCTTCCTTTGTTTGACCTTTGGCGTCTGCGTAGAGACCCAGATAAAAATATCCATAGAATTCCGCACGACTTTTTTCACCAGAAGTGGCTGGGACGGACAGAACCTTTTTCTTGACTCGTTCCACATCGCCGTCCTTCAGCATCAATAAAACTTCCTCCATGGGAATCCTCGGATCGTTTGGCGCTGGCAGCACCAGTTCGGTCGCCTTCTCAAACGAATCTGCTCTCGCGAGGCAGAGGAAATGCCAAGCTGCGTTCTCGACGTCGTTCGGGTTGACGTTTCGGTGTACCTCAAATTGTTTGACACCTGCCTTGTACTCTCCGGCGAAGTACTGAGCGATACCTCTCTGCCAAAGGTAAGGTAAAGCATCGGGTTCATCCTTGAGGTAGCGGTCAAAATACTCAAGTGACACTTTCGGTTTACCGCATCTCAGGAAGGTGTCAGCGGTCGTTAAGATTGCAGCGGGCGAGGATGGAAATTGTTTCGCGAGTTGACCGGCGGTGTCTAATGCTACTTGCGTGTCACCTTGCCTCAATGCAGAGATCGCTCGTGTGCGGAGTTCTATCTCGGTCATGGGACGCTCTTTTGGGTTGATCTCTTGAGCATCGCTTGAAAGCGATAACAGTGCGGCGAGAACGATGGTAACGAGAGGCAGAGTGAGAGCGTTTGAACGCTTGGCAGCTTCAGTCATCATGATGGATGGCCAGTATTCTTAAGTGACTAAGTAGAAAGATTGGATGGACCTCATACTGCTATGGATTCATCCAACTTTTGATTGTTGACACCGAGTTTCTTAGCAGCGATTGACAATCTCAAGGAGTTCAATCGCCGGCATTCGGTCACAGTGAATCAAGGCGGTTCTTCCGTAGAGAGTGGTTCCTACAGTTTGGTTCATTTTTGACGCGAGCGATCGTCCCGCTCTGATGTGCCAAAGGTCACACAGTTCAACTTCGCGGAGGACATCGTGTTGAATCAATACTCGACCCAAAGGGATTTGCTGACTTTCAATCTGCTTCCAAACGACGGGCGCCAGTTTTGTAGTGTCGAGTCGAACGATTCCGTACTGTACCACTCGTTGCGTGTGCTGGGTTACCAGCGTGATTTCTCTGGCGTACCACTGTCCGCGTTGGTGATTTGCATGGACTTGCACATCGACGGGTTCCCCCGCGTGAGCCTCGACCGTCACCGTCATGTGGGCGTGATGATCAAGGAGTTTGCTGTAGGGCTGAGGAATCGATGTTTGCTTGATGAAATCGCCGAGTTCGGAATGGCCGATCGGTTCTCCGTAGAACTCATCAATCAGCTCGAGGAGGTTCACGAGGGATTTTGATGGTGTAAGATTTTCTTCGCTCATGTGCCCGGTCAACCTCAAAGCGTCGGTGCGTTGATGCCTAGAGTCACCACGGGGGGCGAAGGAATTTCAGGGCGTTCCAGCACGGTGTCGACGAGGAAGTAGAACAAGCGACGCAGCGGATCGGTGTCGAGTTCATCTGCTACCTGCTCAGCGCGAGCTTGATGCTTATCAACCAGATCAAGTGCGGTTTCGAAAACGTTAGCCTGATCATAGAGTTTGCGGACGCGAGCGATACGCTGTTGATCCGAGAGATCTCCCTCACCATTGGCAAGTGACAGTAGTTCTTCCACTTGCTCTTCGGGAAGCGTTTGCAGGGCGAGCGCCCAGAGCAGAGTTGGGCGACCACCGATCACGTCACCGCCAGCAAGACGCTTGTTGGAGTCATCGCCTGTCCAGTCATCGATATCGTTAAGGATCTGAAAGGCAACTCCCATGTTCCTGCTGAAGGTTCGAATCGCTTCTCGATACTTTTCAATCTCACCAGCTAGGCGAATGCCGCTAATCAAAGCTGCTTCGAATGCGGGCGAGGTCTTCAATGCGTAAATCTTCAGAGCATCAAGCGGTGTGAGTCGCCGATCTTTAGCATCACGCCAAAGCAGCTCAGCACCCTGCCCCTCTGAAAGTCTCATGTGTGCTGTCGCGAGGGAATCGAGCACATCGGCCCGCGCCTCGGGACTGACCTCGTCGCCGGCATCAGCTCGACTCAGAAGTCGATAGCCTAGGCCAATCAGATAGTCACCCACATTGATGGCAGTGGCGAGACCAAAACGCCGATGAACGGCTAGCTGTCCATAACGGAATGCGTCGTCATCCTGAATGTCATCATGAACAAGGCTTGCTTTGTGAAAGGTTTCGATGCTCATGGCCGCTCGACGGACTGCATCGGGAATCTTCTCGACCGCCGATGCGTTACCTGGGTCGGTGCAGTGACCACCGGTCATCGCGTCATAGGCAGCAAGCGTGATAAAAGGTCTGGAATGTTTACCACCGCGGCTGAGGAAGTCGTAAGCGATGTGTTCGGTGGAAGCGATTCGATCCATCGATTCGACGGTGTCCGCGGTCACCGCTTCTTCACCCAGAGGAGCTCGGCTTCGCAGACGCGGAGCATTCCGGTCGATGTTCTCCGGTTTAAAAAGTTCTTCAGCTGCTCGCATGAGATGAACGTAGGTGCGGGCTCCCTTCGCCTCGGGTTGGTACGGTGTACGAATCATTTCGTCCACCCAAGGCTCGTCCACTTTGGTATTCCTGCAGTCACTGCTTAGAAGGGGAACCGCCATGCAAGGAATACCCGCAAGGAGAACTTTGTCGATGGCTTTCTCCAACACGTTCAAACATGCGACGCCCACGACCGCATCCACGTAGCCTCCGACGATGATCTTCATCACAACCGGCGAACCCTCCGCGACCAGCACACGGTAGCCCATGTCTTCGGCAATGCCACGGAAGTCCGCAATACTGCAAGCTCCGCACTCCTTGCAATTCATCCCGAACTGGTCGTACTCTGCTGGGCAGCCTTCGGCGTGTTTCAGGCAGTGCGGCAAGAGGAAGAGTCGTCTCTCGGGAGGTACCGCAGAGAGAGGTCCTTTCCAGTAGGCAGAGCTAATCATCACCATTGTCCAGCCCAAATACGACTCTGGTAGATCCGCTTCAGCGAGTGTCGCGCGAGCAATGCGTTCCATCTCGTCCTTGTTGACCGGCACTTCGGGATCAAGACGACTGGCCACCTCCTCGCATCTCGCGCGCAGACTTTCACGGAGCTCCAGAGTCTCTGGCACGTCCTTGAGGTGGCTCGTCTTGCGACGGTTCGGACGATCCGATGTTGACTGTAGATCCGATGTTGACTCGCTGGTGGTGACTCCGCTCGACAAACCATGTACCTCAGATTGTGGTGGAGTTGCTGGTGGGTGATGTGTGGAGGATGGTTGGAGAAATTGCCCAAAGCTAGGTGGGCCAAGCTTCTTCCAGGGGTGGCGACGAGATTCGTAGGAATTTCCCCAAGGCACTCGCCGTGAAAATATGTGGGTAGAGTTTTTCGTGGTACCACAACTTGGCGAAGTAGAAACCAATTGGCCAAGGGACTTGATGTTGCCCCGAATCGATCCCTGCAACCAAAAACTCGACTCCCCGAATTATAGACTCGCGCAGTACTTCCTTCCCAGCGTCCTGAAAGGACAAACCCGCCGTTTCCTCGGTAATACCTTCTGCGGGCCACTTTTCTGTGTTTTCTGCGGAAACTTTAACGGTCGATCCCCCCGCTGATGGCAGTGATTTCGGGGTGGATTCAACCGACGAAGTCCTAGGATTTTCCTGCCAGTGATGTGACTCGAGCAGATTTACGGGGATACTGGCAGAACAATCTTGAGACGCCCGACTCGCAAAAAGATCCAACTGCTGGGATTTTGCGACCGTAATCAGCGCATCTACAGCGAGAGCAGTTTCTTCCATACTACTGGTGACCTTTCGCTGTGATGGCAGTTTTGAGGTGGAGTTTTTATCAAGCCATTTCGTGACTGATGCACCGCCGCCCCACCCACCGTCCAAGTTTTGTTCGGATATCAGGTAACGAGATCCACGTTCGACAACTTTGTCATCCAAAAAATGGACTGCCGCAGCGAGGACCTTTGCAGTGCCATAAATCGGATTGCTTTCGTCTTCACGATCTTGATTACCGAACCATAGAGGAAGCCAAGAGCCATCGAGTTGTTGGTTTTTGGTGAGAAACTGCTTTGCTCGCTTTAAGGAAGCGTCCTGACCGTTTTTGATACCAATTTCAGATGCGGCTTTGATCGCTCGGAGTGCGTGTGCGGTGAGGTCATTACTGCTTCGATCAAAGGGAAGTTTTCCCCATCCACGGCAAAAGGTCGGCCAACCACCGTTGCGGTTCTGTAGTCGCTTGAGCCAACTAATTGCATCGTGCACGGCTTGATGGATTTCAGAGCGCTTTGAATGATTCCAGCGGGTCGCTTCGCGAAGCGCGAGAATCGCTGCGGGGGTGTCGTCACTGTCGGGAACTGCTCCACTGAGATCGCTCCAGCCCCAACCTCCAGGCTCGGCACCTGTGAAGGGATGTCGCTTTCGGTGTTGGCATTTCAAGTGCCACGAGATAAGTGATTCAGTACACCAGCTTCCGTCGTCCTCCGGGTCGCACGACAGTGCATGCATCGATAACGATGTGACCCATGTTGCGAGATTCGTATCGATAGGCCAGAGCCCCTTGTCATCGACCGAATCAAGGAGAAATCGCAGTCCGTTTTCAGAGACGATATGATTCGCTCGTCCGGTTACTGCCAAGCTCATCACAACAAATGCGGTAAGCGGTGTCGCTTCAAGAAAGCCGCCGCTCTCAGGCTGCATTCGATCGAGTACCTTCATGGTGCGTTCAATCAGCAACGAGCGAATCGCTCGTATCGGGAAGACTGATTTCGGGCCGTGGAAGTGCCGAGTCTGTCCAATCGCAACCAGAGCAGGAATGGCATAACTGACAACAGGCATTCTCAATAAGCGATACATCGACTGTGGGAATGCTGCTGCTTCAAACGGCAACGCCGGCACTTGTTCCCACGGAACCAAGCCAGCGATGGCGAGGTTTGTAAGGATCGGCACAACAAAGGTTTTGTCCGTGCCATAGCGTGCTTTGAGCCCCTCGAATGCTCCCGCTTTTTCAATGTAGCCCTCTAGTGATCGAATTTGCTCATCACTCAGTGAGTGTTGCACTGCTCGATTCGCTAAGGTGGATGCCGCAAGGACAAGGTAGCTAGTTGCGATATTGGAGTGACTCCGATCCGTATCGCCAAACCCACCATCTTCGTTCTGCTGTTCTCTGAGTGCATCAATGCCGGTGATCACCGCGGCGATCAACACTTCTCGGGCGATTGGATTGACGTTGTTCGAAGTGGATCGCCCAAGTGGTCGACTAGACTCTTGATTGCCTCGTGAATTTGATCCTTTGGGATCAAATGGAGGATGGGTTGGTAATGCCTCCGTTTTTTCGTCGCTTGACGAATGAATCAAGTTGGCTGCCAATGCACTGATAGCCGTCGCGGTGCTTAAAGACGATGGAGAAAGTTCGCCCACCCAATAACCGCCGGCAACCCTTTGATCAAGAAGTTCTTTTCGCAGCGAGTCAAGTGACTGACGGACGCGTTGAACGATGAATGGATCTGGACGCTGTGTGGTGGTCATCTGGGTGAGGCCAATCCGATTGCTCGGTTTCCGCGGTGATAAAAGGGGGTTACAGCAGCACGAGTCCGCTGCTTCCGCAAAGATAGCGAAGTGTGAAATGATAGGAGAGCAGGTAAGCCTATTCCAGTGACTCGCAGGAGTCATTCAGTAATGAGCCGTTCGATGGGCGGTTGATTCGTGATGGTGCGGTGAGTTTGGATCGATTATCTTGCTGTGCTGTTAGCGTAATCCACTTCCCTTTCGAATTGAATCGTTTTAGAGAAATCCATGAGAAGACGTCATCTGCTTCAACTCGCATCCTCGGCTCTTGCACTGTCATCGATGCCCGCTATCGCTCGCGAAGCTTTTCATCGCAGTGGTGGTCCACGTTTTCAACTTGGACTCGCAGCCTACTCACTGAGGAACTATTTTTCGTTTTCTCGAGGGAGGAAGCAGGATCCTGCTAAGGACGGCAAGCCATTGGACATGTATCGCTTCATTGATTATTGCGTTGAGCAGGGAGTAGATGCCGCCGAACTTACCAGCTATTTCTTTGATCCTAATATTCAGGACGAAACCTTTCTCGACATCAAGCGATACGCTTTCGTGAGAGGTGTGGCGATATCGGGAACCGCGATCGGTAATAACTTTACGATTGGTGCCGGTCCAAAATTAGAAGAGGAAATCGCGAAAGCGATGACTTGGATTGATCGAGCAAGTCTATTGGGTGCACCTCATGTTCGTTTCTTTGCCGGCACTGGAAAGCAGTTACAGCAAGATCCCAAGCGAATGGATGAAGCATGCGAGGCAATCGAAAAGTGTGCTCAGCATGCAGCCAAGTGTGGCGTGTTTATCGGTATCGAGAATCACGGCAATCTAACAAGCGCCCAAATGTTGGAAATCATGGAACGGGTTCAAAGTCCGTGGGTGGGGATCAATCTAGATACAGGGAATTTTTGGTCAGATGATCCGTATGGTGATCTTGAAAAATGCGCGCCCTACGCCGTGAATGTTCAAGTCAAAGTCAGTATGAAAAAACCAAACGGTGAACATTACCCAGCTGATTTAGATCGAGTGGGTAAGATTCTCAAAGAGGCGTCCTATCAGGGATACGTCATTTTGGAATATGAGGACGCAGAGCCTTATCAGAATATTCCTGAATCTTTGAATCGCTTGAGGCAATCGTTGGGTATCTAAGCCGCGCATTGAAGTTCTGAATTGAATCGCCCATTTGCTTGATGGCTTGTCGAAGCCACGTTTGTTGTCATCGAGTGATCTTGTTGGCCGAGCTTGACGAAGAAATCCGATTTTTGGTACGGATTTCAAGCAAGAAAGGTCTCCATTTCAATCCGTTGGAAGCATGCGTGAAACTCGCTGCGCGAAGAGATGTTTTGGCATTTGCGCCATCACCTGAGTCAAACTGTATGGGTCCTTGCATTGGCGGGGACTTTTGAGGTTGCGTGCGCCCAAGAGACACTAGAAGCCACGTGGCGTTCGGGCTTCTCACGCTGGAACGGGACGTCCTACGAGCATCTTCCAATGGAAGATGCAGCGGCCTCTAGTTCGATCGACTTGAATCCCAAAGACTCCCCCCATTCGTCTGGATCGCCGCATTCTGCGGTTCCCACGGTGGATGAAGAACTGGGTGCCAAGAAGCAGTTAACACCTTACCGTGATCTCTCTGCGAATGTGCTTGACGTTGGAAGCGTTGAAGTTCAGATTTCCGACGATCGTATTTCTGGTTTAAATCCATCGGAAGGGAAGCTTGAGCCGAATACATCCACGGTGGTCTCCCCGCCAGTCACGCAAAGCGAGCCGAGTGCATCGGAGGACCCATCGGCAGTCAGTGTTACCGAGGTAGTTCAGGAGGAAGGGTTGCGAGGTTGGCGATCGCGATTAGGATCCTTCTGGAGTCCTTCCGCTTCGACTTTCGAGTGGTTGCAAAGCTGGGATTCACAGGCTGAGTTGGGACTCGATGGTAGTTCCGGTAACGCTGAAACACTTGGTGTGCACACCGGGTTTGAATCAAAACGGTCTACCAAATACTTTGATCTTGAACTCGATGTTGATTATCGGCAAGCACGAAATCGTAATAAGACGACCGAGGATAACGGACGCATCGCGAGTGACTTTGATCGCATGTTCAACGGTACTTCCCATTCTGCGTTTGGAAAGTTTGGAACCGAGTGGGATCGATTCAAAGCATTCGATCTCAGGCTGAACTTGAACGGCGGTTATGGTTATCATTGGATTCGAAGAGATGACGCGTCGCTGGTAACTCGCTTCGGAGCTGGGGCCTCCAGAGAGATTGGTGCGCCAAACGATGACTGGGTTCCTGAAGCCGTTTTCGGTGTCGAGTCGGAACGCAAGTGGTCGACGCGTCAAAAGATGAAGCAGAAGTTACAGTACTTTCCAGCGTGGGAAGACTTTGGCAATTTTCGTCTTGTTGCAGACCTGTCGTGGGAAACCACCTTGGATGAAGCCGATAAGTTACGGCTGAAGTGGTCAATGAATAATCGATACGACAGCACGCCTCAGGGTGCACGTCGCAATGACCTGTACTACTCGCTGTTGCTTCTGTACAAGTTCTAGGCGATCGCCTCTACATTTCTCCGCCGTTAATCTTTTTACGCCATGAATCTGATTGTTGGCGTTGATTCATTCGCCATATCAGCTGGCACATCTTTCGCCTGGCATCATCTGAGAAAGACATATAGCAGTCCACCTGCTTGAGGTCGTTCAATGATCGCATCGAGAAAGTTAGGTGGGCCGGTCAGGCCACGGGCTTCACGAGAAAATCCATAGCGTTCAGTCGGAATCCCGAACCGGTTGAGCGTCAATTGCTGGTCGTTATTTTCGTCGTGATAAGCGGCCACTGCAAATTCGCTCGGCAGGCCATCTACGGGAATCACCCATAATGCTTCGCCGTTTTGCAGTTTTAGTGACTGTGAAACGAGTGCTTGATCGCCACTGTTGAAGGTTGCCGAATTGGCATGGATTGCAGCTTTGACGGTCCCCGTGTCGTTAGGAGCGCCCGCAATCCGGATCGCGATCATGTTCTCCTGCTGAAGGATGGACTGGCTATCTTCTTCGAGTTGCTCGACGGTCTGGATCATCTCTCCATCAGGGAAACGTGGCGGTACAAAACGGGTTTGTTGGTACCAGATCACTAGAAAGCCAAACCCGGTAATCGCAAAGAAGACGGTCAGGAGTAGGGGTCCGTGGTTTTCTTTCCAGCGACTTGTCGTTGAGCCCTGAGGCTGCGCCTGATTTGACAGTGTCTGGGGGATCACGCTTGGTGGGATAGAATCTTCGGGTGACTCGATGGCTTCCGCGCCATCTGTCTGTTTGAATTCGTTAACTGGATCGGTAGCCATTGCTTTTAGGCTTCTCTTTGGACGGTCGGGAGTCAGTGGGAAGCACTGACATTCTACGATCAAGAACCAGTGAGTTTAGTGGTTCCAGCATCTTAATACACCGGGAGTCTGAAAAATCAGTTCAAGCTGCGTTGCCGAATGTTGAATGACTGAAGTCGTCCTCAAGTAGTCGCAGTAAGTTCTGTTTGTCTTCAAGCCATTCAGTTCCAAGTTTCTCATGATCCATCCATCGTTCAAGTAATTCTGACCGTAGGCCAAAATCTGAATGAGGATTCAGTATCTGACGCAACGCAGCGATGGCTCTTAGAGTGAGAGACTTGAAGTCCAAGTCTTGGTGTTCTGTCATCCAAAGCTTAACTGCGTCGGGATAAGGTCGACTTTGGGGAGCGTAACTGGCGTGGATTAGCTCTGCGGTACAGAGCACACCGACACATGCCAAATAATTAAGATCGTTGGTGTCACCAAGTTCAAGGCAGTGCGTAAGAAAAACGACCGGGTCGGAATCATTTAGATCCTCAATCCAGTCGCGGGCAATTTCATCTTCGAAGGTATGGATTCCCCAAGGATGCATGCTGACTTCAGCTCTTTACCAAGCTCCAAGCTTCTCAAATCAATAGCTTAAAAATGTCTGTCAGTCCCTTGGATTTGGTGGGTCAAGATTTTTGACCGACTACTTATTCCACCACCAGCGGTTTGTAGTTGCAGCAGCGAGCGCTTCCTTTCGGATCTTGTCCCCGCTCTGGTCTGCAACTTGATTTTGCACCACTTCGAATCCGTTGATGTCCACGCCACCAGAGGCGGTGACGACCCAGCCCGCTCGGCCTCGGATGAAGCTGCAATGTGGCTCAACGGCTTTGGGTGTGGTGTACGATGCAAGCTGAAGGGCTTCGTTTTCGGATCCGAGTACCGAAAGATCGAGTTCTGCCTTTTCAGCAAGTCGCTCTTGAACAATCAAGGTGGCGACAACGGTCAAGTCCATCATGTTTTGGAGCTCAGAGAAGACAGGCATCTCTTTTGAAAGATCAGCGTAGGACTCGGTCATTTTGTCTGCCCAAGCCTTTGCCATCTTGTCAACGCCACCACGTTTGACGGAGCCATCTTGATTCACAATGTCTTGTTCGGTCATCGTCTGAACACCTTGGCCAGAGAGTTTCCAAGCGAGTCCGTCTTCACTCTTTCCAATTGAATCGTAATTGCACGCCATCCACCAACGTGGGTTCTGATTCTTTGTTTGTTGGCTGTTACGCGACATTTCCAAGTAGCTTGGAAGCGTCGCAACGGGTGATGGCGTGAGGCCCATTGCAACACGTTTCATCTCAAAGTCGGCAGCAACGAGCGTTCGAGCGAATCGACTGTCGGTGGGGATCCCGCTGAGGTAGATCATTTGGGGGCCGAATGCTTCTCGCATTGAAGCTTCAAGAACGACCGGACTTTGACCAGGACGAAGCTTGACACGGTTCAGTAGTTGCTGAAGTCTTCGACGGCCTTCTTCTGTTGGCTCGATCGAGCAAGTAATGCCTTCCTGTCGAGCATTTTCAACGCTGCGTAGTGCAACAGTGAGGTCAGCGAGACGCATGGTTGCCCCACCAGTGACTGTGCCAACAACGAATCCGTCTTCTCGTATCTTCCAAGGCTCGGCTGGTCCAGCGACGATCAGGTCGTGGTTCTCTTGGTCGACGAAGACGTATTCAATCCTTTGCAGACCTGCCATGAATTCCACTTCGGCAGGAATCTCTTTTCCAGCAGCATGGCTTTCGGCAACTGCTGCCTGCAGACCTTTTAGAGACACCATTCGCATCTCGGCAGCTTCACGCAGGTCGCCGTTGATGATTTGGTTTACGTTTTGTAGTTGGTTCGCCAATTCTTGACGATCCTCGAGACTAGCAGCTCGAACCATACCAGCCGGGTCAATCACAACACCGCCGACGGAACGTCCACGTTGGCCAAAGCTGAGGCCGGCGTGAAGGGCGGTCGCGAGAGAAAGGACCCCAAGGGACAGGGTCGCAAGAACGATCGAAATACGTTTTGAGTCCGAATGGATCACAATGGATCTCCGCAGCAAGCCACCGACACTGGGTCTCGGCGGTCGTGAAAGGGATTTAAGCCGACAAACTGTTCCTATTGTGACCAGCGTTTCCCAAAATTCGAGGAAAAAATGCTCGTCCGAGAAATAGTTGTCGTCAGAATAGTTATCGTCGCAAACTAGGGCAACAGAAGCTTTCTAGCGTTTGCTGGCCCTCCAAGGCTAGGGAAATCTTAGGTTGAAAAGCGGTGAACCGTTAGAAAATTGAAATTCTCGCGAAAAAAGCACCCAATAAGGCCAAGTCGGCAAGCTGGCGATGTTCCTACTCGAAAGACAATGCTCTCAAGATCCAAGAGTCGAAATCCGGCCTAAAGCGTTTTTTTCATGGCTCAGAAGCCGTCTCGACGCTTGCGGCGAGAGAAATTGCTTGAGTTCTTGTGTCGCTTTTCCTAACATCCACTCGCAAATTCTTTTTTCTCGGCTCTCAAGGGAGCGATGGCGTTTTGACTGCACAACCTCCTCCCGTCGCCCCTGCCTCCAGCCAGAAATCTTCTTCAGGTAATGGTGCTTACCTTGTGTTGCGAGCGGCGGGGCGTTGGAGTGATGTCTTCCGCCTGGCACCCCCCAGCGAGGTGGTTCTTGGCAGGGCGTCGTCGAACCAGATTGTGATCCGAGATCAGCAGGCTAGTCGCCATCACGCCAAGGTATTGTGGAACGGGAACACATGGGTGCTGAGCGATCTAGGCAGCGTGAATGGAACATTCCTGAATCAGAATCGGATTTCGGAGGAACAGCGACTTGAAGATGGGGATGTCATTCAAGTTGGCGGATGCGAAATCACTTATTCAGTGACCATTCCCGGACTCAGTCATCCCGTGATGACTCCTGAGGGCCAAGCAACTGATGATCAGATGACGGTGGAAGTGGATACCGGCATGATCACTGAGCGCAGGCGTCATAGTTCCTATTTAAGTGTTGGCGGTACCAACGCAGTCCGCAACACGCGAACTTTCGCTTCGCGAGGCTCGACGGATGAAACCGGAGTGAACGCTCCACAAGCCGATGCATCTCACCGACTACTACTGCTCGCTTTTCAGCTCGCACGAACCGACGAACCGTCCAAGGTGATCGAGGCGGTGTTGGATGATCTATCGACTCAGATTCAGTTTGACAGTGGCGGTCTTTATTTGGCGAAGTCCGGATCCTCGAAGGAAGCTAAATCGGAAATCGCACTGGTTGCAACTCGTCAATCAGGGCAACGCAGTTATCGGCGTCCACCGGATTCGCTCACCGCTTCAATCGCCCGCGCGGAGTCGGAGGCGATCTTAGCTCGGAATGTCTTGGGGGATCCTGAGATGGCGACCGAGAACAGTCAGGGTGAGATTGATGTTGAAAGTGTGATCCTTGCGCCTTTGCGCGATCGCGATGGTCAGTATCGAGGTATGATCCACCTCACGACATCTCGAGGGAGTACGCCCCTGCAAACACGTGACCTCGAATACGTTGTGGCGGTGGGAGAGATCCTCACCGCGTCACTCGTTCAATTGAATGACCGTCGAAAACTTGCTCGATCGCTACGTCAAACGAAGCAGCAGGTCAAAGAATTGCAGCGTCGGCTAGGTGACAAGGTTCGGATTCTCGGTAACAGCCAATCGATGCAGCAGTTGGGGGAAAAGATTGGACTCGCGGCTCCCACCTCCGCAACGGTTCTGGTTCGCGGTGAATCCGGAGTTGGTAAGGAGCTCGTTGCATCGGCGATCCACCATGCCAGTGACCGATCCGACGGCCCGCTGATCTGCCTGAACTGTGCAGCGTTGTCGCCGACATTGCTCGAGAGTGAGCTCTTTGGGCATGAGAAGGGGGCATTCACCGGTGCGACGGAACGCAAATCCGGTAAATTTGAACTTGCCGATGGCGGCACCCTGATGCTCGATGAAATTGGTGAGATGGACATCGAGATTCAGGCAAAATTCTTACGAGTCCTCGAGGGGCATCCGTTTGAACGAGTCGGGGGACAGGAGGCGATACGTGTCGACGTGCGAGTGGTTGCCGCAACGAATCGCGATCTCCAGCAGATGGTTGAAGAGAAGCGGTTTCGCCAAGACCTTTACTATCGCTTGCATGTGGTTGAGCTACTGATTCCACCGTTGCGAGACCGTGGACAGGATAGTTTGCTGATCGCCGAACACTTTCTCAATCAGCTCAATCATCAGATGGGACGCAAAATCACCGGCTTCAGTGATGAAGCTCAGCGCATTCTGCTGAACTATCCGTGGCCTGGGAACGTTCGCGAGTTGCGAAACGTCGTGGAACGCGCGGTGGTGCTCAACACAAAGTCTGTCATTGAAGCTGAAGATCTCTCTTTGTCTCCGACTCTAGGTTCCAACCTTACCGGATCAGGGTTTGACGCTGCTTTGACGGGTCAAGTGATCACCGAGGATTCGTCGGAAATCAGTCTGGCAGATTTGGAAAGGAAACACATTGACCGGGTGTTGCAACACACCGGTGGCAACAAGAGCCGCGCTGCTTCCATACTGGGAATTGAACGAAGCACGTTGGATCGAAAATTGAAACGCTACCAACAGTCTCGTTAAGCTAGGCTTCTGGCCATTGAGGAAGCGGCGAACTGCTGATCGCTTCGTTTAGCGTTTGAACTTTGCACGTCTTTTACGATTGGACCTGCTACCGAGGTTTGGACGATGATCTTTTGGTCCTAAGCAGAAAAATCGAGTCGCTGGTCTTGAGAGGGAATTGAGTTCGTTGAGTCTGTTGGTTTTTGAATCAATTGGTCCCGATAATCGATCATCTCTTTTTCGTTCGCGGAGTGATCTGCATGTTGATTGGACCGGGCGAATTGATCCCAAGGGAGCTGTCCATCAGGGTTCCGGTCGCCGGTCGCGTTGCTCTCGGTGATTTCTATCGCTCGATCACTTTTACCATTCAGTTTGTTCGCGGTGTTCACTCGATCCGTTATTTCTTGATCAGCTGCGTCTCTAGTCCCTTCTTTTGAAGCGGCATAGGGGATCCCTGAGATCGAAGAAGTCATCGAGTTGTGAATGTGCATCAATTCGCCTTGCGATTTGGTTAACGACGTTATGACTAAAACGCTTCACGGGCGCGGTCTGTGTGATCCACTTACCGCCGCTGACTATCGGTCATGCCTGGCAAAAGCCACTCCAAGGTTTCGCTGACGCGTTCCAGTGCTTTTCGCTCAATCTGCGGAGCACCAACCGGGCCACGAACATTGATCGTCCAAAGTGTGTATCGGGTTCCCCCGAGGGGGCGTATTAGTTGAGTGAAAGTGTTTTGAGGGCTGACGCGGGTGTTGAAAGTTAGGTCAAGTTCACGTCGTCGGTTCAACGTCCCTCCTCCTTGGAGGGCAACCAGATCGCCCCACATCTGAATGTCATGGAATGTTGTCGTGTCGCCGTAGAAGGAGAACCGAAATTGGCCATCGGTGAACGCGACATCTTCGGTGGCCTCAAGTCGAAGCAGATTGAGGATTTGAACGATGAGTGGAAGTTGGTAGATATTGGCTCCACTGACCCTCGCAGTGCCTGAGCCACGTAAAAGGTCAATAGCACCAAGATTTCCCTGCAGGTGGGTTTGCCCGCTGAGTGTGCCCGTCAGGTTTTGATTCGAATGACCGAAGTCTGCCAGCAATGTGGGTAGTTGAGCGTAGTAAGTATTAATGTCCACATCGAAGTTGCCGTTTGAGAGTACGACATTGCCATCGAGATCGATGAGTCCGCCAAACAGATTTCCTCGAATCGCAGAGAGGGGTTGCTGTGCCGGTGACTCGTTGGGAGATTTAGCTAGGCTGCCGAGCGATAGATTGTCGTCTTCGATGGAAAAGGGACCCCGAATCCCTGTGATCTGAATCTCATTGACGTGCATCGAATCAATTCGGACTTCTCCGAAAGCTTGGATGGTAGATTCGTCACGTACTCCTTCGATCGACAATTCGCCGCGGAGTGAATGTACCGGACCAACATCCGCAATCCGGTTGCCTTCGAGTTGTAGGGTCAGGTTCCAAGTTAAGGTTGGTTCAGGGTGTTTGGTATCTGGCATCGCAATCTTGGTTTGACCGCGGATATTTAGCGGCCCTCGCAGTTGCAAGGCTCGCATCGCCGCACGCATTTGTTCCGGTAGTGCTGCAATGAGTTCAGCGTCGGGATGAAGACGACAACCGCTGTGCAAATTGAGAAAGAGTTCCCAACGTCCTGTTCGATCTTCAACACAGAAACCATCCGCAGAAAAACTCGAGGCGTCATGGCGGCCTCGGATTGATTCGATCGTGACGGTCTTCCCGTCAAATCGAACCGAACCTCCGGTGACATCCAAACGATACGGCAAGCTCTGCGGACGCAGACTGAGTGTTTGGCTGGTGATTTGTGGGTTGTCTCTTTGGACGGCATATAGATCGATCTTGAGCGGGGTTCCTTCGCCAATTTGACGAAGTCCTACGCTCATTTCGTCAAGTGTTCCGCTTGGAGCCAACGAATCCCACACCTGCTGACTTTCAGTTGGCAAGGAGGTTCGAAGTGATTCATCCATCGGAATGTCATTGGTATGAAACTGTAATGCAAGATCCGAAGGTGCTTGCTCGATATCATTGGCGTCTCGACGCGTCATCTTGTAGGTGCCATCACACCGAATCGTACCCGCATTTGCGTTGCTTGCTCGTATCCCTGCAAGAGTCACCAAGTCATCATCGACAAGAATCGTGCCGGTGACGTTGTACAGCGGGTAGGGGAATTTTTCGTACCGCATGTGCCCGTCCATCACTCGCAAGTCCACTCGCTTGGAGAGGTTCTTGTTGGCGTCAACTTCGATGGATGCGGAAGTGACTTGGATCGAACCTCGAGGGTGGAGTGATCGAACAAAAGACTCTAACTTCGATGTTGGTTCGCCCCGAGGTGTCAATGCGGCGAATAAGGTTTGGTCGATTGGCACGGGGCCATCTGTTGCCAAAATAAAAGATAGACGCGAGTTTTCGGTTCTCTCGACTGGAATCTGAAAGGCACATTGAATTCGGTTATCACCAACTCGACCACTCAGTGTGTCCGCCGTGATGCGATTTGATGCGATCTCGATTTTGCCAACCACGCTTTCCACCGGGTATGGGAATCGCTCATACCGCACGTCAACTCCCTTGCACGTAATCGACGCTTCTGGGGTCCAACCACTTTGGTCGCGTCTCAATCGGGCATCGAAATCGATGTGTCCGCTGGGGAGAAGGCGTTCCCAAATGATTCTCGCCTTTTCCGGCAGGGTGACGGCGAGTTGTTGATCCAATAGCAGTCCTCGCGCCGAGAGTTTGAGGTCTAGCGGGCTTTCCCGTTGGTAGCCATCGATCTGCCCCGTCGTCCTCAGGATCGCTTCCCCTAGATTCGCCTGTGATGCTTCAATTTTGATGCCCTCGTGCGATAGGCAGAACATGCCACGAATGTTGGAAAGGGGGCGAGGTAGAAGAGGGTGAGCGACTTGCCCTTGGTGAACCGTGGTTTTTGCTTCAAATCTCCACGGTTGGTTGGAACCTTTGGATGCTGAGATTGAAATGTCGCCTTGGCAATTCAGATCGCGAATTCCAGTGAGTGCCTGCCGGAGATTTGACGGCAGCTGATCAACCGTGGAGCGATCAACCTGCACTCCACTGATCGCGCTGCGGATGTCAACGAGGTTGGCGGTGGTTTTGATTTTGGCGGTGATTTGATTCGCGATAGGAGAACTTCCGCGGATCGCAATCATTCGGTGAGTGGTTCCGTCGCGTTGTGGCAGGTTGTCGATCACGATTTCATCAAAGTCACATTGCAGTGGGCGTTTGGCGTTCTGCGCACCGAGCAAGTTAACTCGCGTCTGCCGCACGATCATTTTTGGCGCTTCCGGACCTAGCTTGGGAAGCGGCAGAAGTCTTGCGATCGCTAGTTGCCCCTGATCATCAATCCATGTGTTAGCGGTAACCCCTTCGAGAATGATCGCCTGTGTGTTCAGGGGTAGACTTTGGTGGAGAAGTTTCTCAGGGTCAATCTCCGCCATCACGGTCAGGCGATTGATGAGAATCACTTCGCGTTTAGAAGTCTGCTCGCCTGATCGTGAGGATTGAGCACGTTCGGCTCCTTCCCTGATCCGTATGTCATTGAAGGTGAGGCCGACTCTTGAATCGAAGTGGCCTCTGCCGACCGATACCTCGAACCCCTCATAGTGCTCTTGTAGGTCACTCTGGAATTTTCGGCGAGCTGTTTCGCCAATTGTCTGCGGCGCGAAAGCCTGAATCACAAAGTATAGAATGCTGAGGATCAGCGCAAGTTGAAACAGCCGAGACAGTTTTCTCGGTCGGCGGGCATCGGAATCCGGCGTCTTGCCGCTCAATTCGCAGACCTTCCCTGGATCAACCTCTTCGTTAAGAATTCATTTCCGTGAATTCATCGATCGCCACTCCTGACAATCGCTTCGCCGTCAAGTCTAGCCGTCGCTTCAGCCCTCAATCCAGCCCAAAAACAGCCAGAACCGATAGATCCATGGTGACTGCCATGGAGTTTGCAATGCGGTAGAAACCGAGAAGAGACTGAATGCTAGCAAGGCAATTGCCGTCAGTCGGCCGATTCGCCAACGCTGCAGCTGCTCAAAGGCGGGGGCGATCACCACAAGCCAAAGTGGTGCGAACCACAGAAGCCAGCGGAAGCAGACGCTTACGCCACCGTAGTTGCGGTCGATCAGCGGGCGATTCAAGTAGAACAAAAAACAGACCAACGAAGCGACGAGCACTGCTAGGTGAAACCAACGCACTGTGCGATTGGTCGTGCTAAGCCCCAGCAGCCAACCGAGAGGGAGCAACGCCCAGATTGGGGTGATTGAAAAAAGACCATGGTGACCAATCGTAAGATTCATCAAGTAGGTGGTTTTACTCGGTTCGCCACGATCGACACCCTGACGGTTTCCCTCTTTCCAGTAAGTTCCTGGGTATTCATACCAGTCATCCCAGCGATAAACACGCCACTGCTGTTCTTGCTGCACCAAAGCGTATTGAATCTGGCCATTTTTCACGAGCCAACGAGACGGCTCGTCCGACTCGGTAACGATCAATGACTTCGTATTCGATGCGCCGAGTTTCTTGAATTCCCCCAAGTCTTCCAGTCTTGTTGAGAGTGTCTGATTGAGCGATGGGTCGGGTGAGTCACGCTTGGTTGCCGACGTGGCGGCAGAGGTTTCAATTGAGGTAAGCAGTTGCCCATTGCCTCGGTGAGCATAGGGGGGTCGAAGGCTCTGGTGAGCGATCCAGTTGGTTCCAAAAAAGGCGGCTGCGATGACGAGTCCACCGGATAGATACGGTAACCAAGATGAACGATCTTTGATGAAAAATAGGCATCCCCAAAGTGCCGTCATGGAAAGCGCTGGCAATTCGTTTGCCGCACCCAAGGTCGCCGCTGCCCCCGCGATGCAGGTCCAGAGGAAGGTTCCAAGCTTTGATGAACCGACAGTTTTGTCATCCTGGGAGTTGCGGCTTGAATCATCCGTAGGGTTCGCTTGCTTGGTGTTTGACCTCAGATAGATCCACATTGCAACGGCAGTCGCTGTGCATGCAGGTAAATGATTGTTGAGTGAAATGCTGAAGGGTAGCACCATCGTGCCAAAGCAAACACTCGCGGCAGCAATCTGTCGACTCCAGTTGTTCTCAATGACCCGATGGATGCTTGCGATGGTCGCGTAAAAAAAAGCGGCTAATAGCGGCAGATTGAACAGCATCAGGAGCAAACGCGGTACGTAAAGCGGATGCTGGGTGAGAGAAAGCCCTGTGATCTGGTAGACGATCCAGTAAAGACCCGCAACGATGGTCGCGAGGAGCGGGGGTTTGCTGCTGTAGTAATGTTGTTGACCGTCGGATCCCAAGTGCCTGACCTTGTCGATCGTGTTCCACGGTCGTCGGTTCCGGTGAATGGGATTCGCAATCACGATCTGCTGATCGATAACGTAGGTACCCTTCTCAACCAAGGAAGCAACTGTCGCCCAGCGACTTCGGTCGTTGGCGCTGAGGAAGGCAGTGTCTCCCTCGCGACTGGTGACCATCGCAATGCGTCCAGCGGTCATCGCTAGGGCGAGAGCAACCATGAGGTGATAGCTTGACCACACGCTTTGGTTGGATGGCAAAGACCGTGCAACCGCATGTTCAACCGATTCACTCTGGCTCATGATTCTTTTCCTTCAATCCATCGCCCGATGTCTCACTAATGCTGTACCCCTGCTCCGCTGAACGTGTCCGAGAAACAAAAAGTTCAGCGAGTAAGCCAGCGAGCAAGAATTGTGACCCCAAAAGTAAGGCAAGGATGCAGTAATAGAAAATCGCGGTTTCATGCAGATGAATCGCTTCAAGTTTTTCAACCATTCGAGTCACACACCACATCAACGATAGATAAGTGATCCCGATTCCACCAACACCGAAGAAGAACATCCCGAATCCACCGATCAGGTGCAAGGGACGCGAAGAGAAACTGGTTAACAGGTAGATGGTGATGAGATCAAGGAAGCCTTTGAGAATTCGGGAAACTCCGTACTTGGATCGTCCGTGTTCGCGGGCGTGATGCTCCACTTCAATTTCACCAACTCGCCATCCATGCGAGGACGCGAGCACGGGGACGAATCGGTGTCTTTCCCCATAGAGTTGTACTTCGTCAAAAATTTCCCTGCGATACGTTTTAAATCCGCAGTTGTGATCGTGCAGGTGTACTCCGGTCAAGCGGCTCACAAGCCAATTGAAGACCCGACTGGGTAGCACTTTGTGCCATGGATCGTGTCGGACTCGTTTCCAGCCACTGACGACATCGAAGCCTGAATCAATTTTTTCAATGAATCTTGGGATCTCTTTTGGGTCATCTTGCAGGTCGGCGTCCATGGTGACGACCAGTTCGCCCCGGCATCGAGAGAACCCTGCGGCGAGTGCTGCAGCTTTGCCGAAATTGCGGCGAAACCGAATCGCTTCGGTATTTGAGTTAACGCTACAAAGTGCCCTCATGACTGACCAAGTCGTGTCGGTCGACCCGTCGTCAACAAAGATCAGTTGAGGTTCAATCGACTCCTCTTCGCAGGTTCGAATAATTCGCGAATGAAGCTCTGGTAGAGAGATCTCTTCATCCATCGCTGGTATGACGAAAGAAACGGATCGGTTCATGATGGCGGTCGTTGCGTTAGATGAATGGGTGTGTCCCGCTCGGAACTCCCAGGCAAGCGTTTCCTGTAAAGATACGGTAACTGATTTGCTACTGGTTTGCCTCAGATTTAGCTTGATAAAAGTATGCGCGGTGGTACAGCGGAACGCGAAATTCGCTTGCGGCAGATCCCCTCAAAGTGAATCAAAAGGTGACAGATCGACCGGATGCGGGAATGATTGGATACAAGTTTTTGTCTTTTTTGAGGGGTATCTGAATAAAAAGTTCTGGAGTGTCCCCGCAGCACACAAAACTCGTCTATAAATTCGCACCTGCACCAATGCCAAGGGATAGGTAAATCCTTCACGGGTGCGGAACGTAATGGTTTCTTTCTTCGCTGCGATTAGATCTGATGAAAACATCTGAAACGATTTCGCCGGAGCGACAGTACAACACAAAGCTAGGCCTGAACCTCTTTGTTGTTTACCTCTTGCTCTATCTCGGTTTTGTACTCGGTAACGCATTCTTTGCTGACCTGATGGAAATCAAGGTCATGCTGGGTTTGAATCTTGCGATCGTCTACGGGTTTGCGTTGATCAAAATGGCATTCATCCTGTCTCTGATTTACGGCTTGATGTGCAAAAGTGAGCCGGCGTCTGATTCGGTTGAGAAGCCTACTCCAGCCGCGACGAGCGAGGGCAAACTTGATAGTCCTTCTGGTGAAAGCCTTGATTCGAAGGAGGGCGAGCAGTGATTTATGATCCAGCGCCGATGGCGATTGTTATCTTTTTGTTGTTCGTGGTTGGTACCGTCGCTCTCAGTTTTTACTTGGGACGTCGAGCGAACTCTTCTGAGGGCTACTTTGCGGCTCACGGGCAGATTCCTTGGTTCGTCAACGGTGTTGCTTTCGCGGGCGATTATCTCTCAGCGGCTTCGTTCCTCGGGATCTGCGGGATGATTGCCGCTTATGGTTACGATGGCTTTCTGTATTCGATTGGGTTTTTGGCAGGTTGGATTGTAGCGCTCTTCGTGATCGCGGAGCCAATGAAACGACTTGGCCGGTTCACTTTTGCTGATGCGTTGGATGCAAATTTTGACTCCAGAGGAATCAAGGCAGCCGCCGGGATCAGCACCCTTGTTGTTAGTGTCTTCTACTTGATCCCGCAGATGGTGGGTGCTGGGTCATTGATTCAGCCTCTGCTCGGTTACCCACACTGGGTGGGCGTTGTGCTTGTCGGGATCGTCGTGATCACCATTGTGGTGACCGCTGGTATGGTTTCGACCACTTGGGTGCAGTTTTTTAAAGGCTCTTTATTGGTCGTCTTCAGTGCCATCCTGGTAATGATGGTTCTGGATAAGGGACTCACGGTCGATCAAGAAACCTTTGAAGTGCTCGGTCCGTTTCCTCAAAGCGAACTAACATCGGAGAGCCTTGCGGGAAGGGATGTCTTGGCTGCCGAGGATGGCTGGGAAGGCAAGAAAGATGACCAAGGGAACGTGATTCAGCAGTTTGTACGTCTCCGGTCCGTGGATGGCATCGGCTATGATGTCTTTCAGATTGAACGATCATCTGATGATGCGAGTGATCAGGTTTGGCTGCGTCAGGGGCAGGCGATCACGGTTGCTGACGGTTCCACCATGATTGATGGTGCGCCCAAGGGGATCGGTGAGAAAGAGAAGCAGTTACTCCCCGTTGGTCGCCTATCGAAGCTGCCAGACGGCCAAGCTTCAACGGGGCCTCTTGGGCCCGTCACATACTTTACCACCCTGTCCGAGAGTGAAGTGATGTTGTGGGGCAAAGAAGCTTTGTCCCACTCGGACGGATCAACTACTACCGTTTACTTTCAGAAACCGACCGAGGGGAGCCGAGTTTTGCGTCCTGGTGAGCATCCAAAGTTTGCTGGGATTCGAGGTGGCGAAGTCAAGGATCGGCTGAATTTTCTTTCTCTGATGCTTGCGTTGTTCTGCGGAACCGCTTCGCTGCCGCACATCCTGATTCGCTACTACACCGTCAAGGATGGAGCTGCAGCTCGCAAAAGCACGATCGTCGGGATTGCCACGATCGGATTCTTTTATGTCCTGACCTTGTATCTTGGGCTCGGTGCCATGACCAGCGGGGCCTTGGATCTGACCGACACGAACATGGCTGCTCCACTACTGGCTCGAAGTATCAGTCCCTGGCTGTTTGCCGTCATCTCCGCCATCGCTTTCACGACCGTTCTCGGTACCGTGAGCGGCTTGATTCTGGCCAGTAGCGGTGCCGTTGCGCACGATCTGCTGTCAGGTGTTTTGGGCGTCAAGTTGACCAGCGACCAGCAGGTGCGGGTAGCCAAGATCGCCGCTGTGGTCGTCGGAGTGATTGCCATTGTGCTGGGGATCCTGTTCAAAGAGCTTAATGTTGGTTACCTCGTTGGATGGGCGTTCAGCATCGCGGCTAGTGCAAATCTTCCTGCATTGGTGATGCTGTTGTTTTGGAAGGGAACGACGCGTCAAGGAATTGTTGCCAGCGTGCTGGTGGGCATGATCAGTTCGCTCGGCTGGATTCTTCTTTCGGCTGACACGTACAAGTCCGTTTATGGTCTGGATCCGAATGATGCTTTGGCTCCGTTCAGCCAGCCTGGCATTGTGACGATACCTTTGGCCTTTATCACGCTCATTGTCGTCTCGAAGCTCACAAAGCCGGTGGAATCGACCTGAGTGGTTTTAGATTGCTTGATCCTCAGCCAAAACTCATCAACTTGAATCTTCGTTTTTTAGGGAACTGAATCCGACTTGGCCTCCGTTAACAATTCTCGTTAAACTACCTACCTTACGCAGCTGTAAAAGATTCTGCTGCAATTGAAGACGTCATCAGAATCCGAGCAGGGACGTGACCCATTTTGGGATGTCGAGGAGAAATCGCATCCAAAAGTGGACTTGGGGATAGGTTACACGGAGAGTACCCATGGCGGACGAGTCGTTCCGATTTCTGCATGCCAGTGATTTTCATCTCGAACGTCCTTTGACCGACCTTGATGATCTTCCCGATTCTCTGCGTGATACGATTCTTCAAGCACCGCGGTCAGCGGTTTCTTCGCTCGTCGATGCTGCAATATCCGAAGACGTTGATTTTGTGATCTTGTCCGGTGATCTTCTTCAGCCACAATCGGCGGGGCCATATGGAATTTCATTGTTACTCGAAGGTTTTGATTGTTTAAGAGAAGCCGGCAAGCAGGTTTATTGGGCTGCGGGCATCGTTGATGATGAAGATCTTTGGCCGACAGCTATCAACCTTCCCGAGAACGTCATCGTTTTTCCGAAGACCCAAGCACAGTCAATAACGACTCGCAGAGCGGAGCAGCCTCTTTGTCGAATCGTGGGGCGTAGTTGCGATGGAAATGCTGCGGTAGATGTCCCAAGTTTCAAAGTTGATTTTTCAAACCTATTTACGATCGGTGTCGCTTACGGGCAGGTCACTGCTGAGACGCTATCGGAGTGTCAATTTAATTATTGGGCGTTGGGGGGAAGTCATCAGCGATCGATTTATGAACATCCAAGTGGTTGGGTTGCCGCCTACTGTGGGACTCCGCAGGGACGATCACTTGACGAGGTTGGTGAACATGGATTTCAAATCGTGGAGGTTGATGGGGATCGGTCAATCAGAGTTCAACATCGGAACGTTGATTCATGTTGCTACTGCCGCGTGGCACTCAACGAGCAAGAAATCGTATCGATGGGTGGTATCGAGAATCTGATTGGCGACAAAATTTATCGATTACAGAACGAACATGGTTCTCAGCATTTACTGATTGCTTGGGAACTCGAGTTATCGGATCCTGAGAAACTCGGAGCGATGAAAGACCTTGAGCACGTCTTGGACTGGGCGCGTCGAGAATACGGAGCGGGAGAACCAGCGGCTTGGTCACTATCGTTGACCCTCCGATCACCTGATCTCTACCCCAAAGCGTGGTGCGAGGAGGAAACCATTTTGGGAGATTTTCTGCGCGCTTCGGCGAAGTACCAAAATGTGGAATCTCGTTCCATCGACCTAAGGCCAATGTTGACTCAATCGCCGCCTCTTCACGCAGCAGTTACTTCGCGTTTGACCGAACTTTCTGAATCTGAGTTACGTGACGCGTTACAGAACGCGACAAGAGTTGGTGTGGAATGGTTGCGTGGTGGTGCCGCCGATGGGAGGCAACTCGGATGAGAGTCAAAGAGATACAGATCGATGGATTCGGTGTGTGGACCGGGCTTTCGGTTGAATCGCTAAATGAGAACATGACTCTGTTTTACGGCCCCAATGAAGCCGGTAAAACGACGTTGATGCAATTCATCCGAGCGATGTTCTACGGGTTCTCTGGGGATCGGACTGCACGTTATTTTCCGCCCGTCTTTGGAGGGCCTCACGGAGGAGCGATCCGGATCGCCGGGGATACGGGCGGGTACACGATCCGCCGACACCATGAACCGGTCGGCGATCAGCACCAAGAGCAAGTTTCAGTCATTGGGCCGGGGGGAGCTCAGCGAGGACAGCAGCAGCTTGACACTTTGCTTGGGCCGATTGATGAATCAATCTTTACCAATGTGTTTGCCATTGGATTGAGAGAGTTGCAAGAACTGAGTTCCCTCGATGACACGGAAGCAGCAGACGAACTCTACAAACTCTCAACAGGTCTTGATCGTGTTTCACTGGTGGAGGTGATGCGAGGACTGAACCGTTCTCGTTCGGATTTGATTGGAACGGCCGATGGAACGGCTTCGGGTTCGGAACATTCTCTCCGGCAACTGCTCACCAAACGCGAACGTCTTCGGAATGAAGTGCAGTCATTGATGCTTGGCAGCCAGCGGTGGGTCGAGTTGGCGACCAAACGGCAGACACAAGAAAAAGAGATTCACCGATTGGTTGAGCGAGTGAGTTCTCTGGAGCAACAAGCACGTTGTGTTGAGGTTGCGACAAGTGTCTATGAGACTTGGTGTCAAAGGGACGAGCTTTCCAAGCGAATAGACATTCTGTCAGCTGAGCCGTCACTTCCTGATGATGCCCCCAAGCGTTTGAACGAGATTGAATCACAAATCGAGCAGCAACGGTTCAAGCTTGATGAGATCAAGGAGAAACGCAGGGAGATTCGGGTTCAAGCCGAACAGTTTCCGATTCATCGTAAATTGCTTGAATTAAAACCGGGGATTGAGTTTGCAGCACAGCAGGTTCCATGGATTGAGACTATAGAAGAGCAAATTCGGATGCTCGGTGAGCAGTTGAATTCCATTCGCGATCAACTGCAGCAGGACGCGGATCGATTGGGCTTCAGCCAACTCGATGATGTTGCATCCTCCGGTTCCGCTCTTCAGTCCTTGCCCACCCTCTCTCGCAAATCCATCGCATCACTTGCTGATCCGGCGCGGCGAGTGAAGCAGCAGTTGTTCCTTTTGCGGCAAGCAAGATCGCAAGCCAAAGAGTATCAGGAAGAGGTGGATCGTCTAGGGACCAAGCTCTCGCGGACTCTTGAGCGGGCCTCGGCAGAGGATCTGCAGCATGCGATTCGTCAGCAGACCGCCGAACTGAAAAAACTGCGAGACCGAGTTCAAGTTGGCGAAAGGCTGCATCAGTTAAAGCAGCAGTTTCGCGAGTTGGATCAGGAGACGGTTGAACTAACGACTGCAGAGGCCCTGCCGGTCGATCGTTTGGTGCTGTTGGCCGTGCCATTTGTGTTTGGTTCCATGGCGGTCATCTACGGCGTTGCTCATCTGCTGAACCTGAATTTCTTAGTTGACCAACCCGATTCAACCTGGGGCATGCTGTGCGTGTTGATGGGAGCGATCGGATTGCTTCTGTTTCATTTTGGGAGGGAGAGTGGCCAGCGGCGAACGGAAACGGATCGCGAAAATTGTGAACGTCAGCTGGTTTCAATTCGAAGGCAGATCCGCGAATTGGAGTCAGAAGCACACGGACTTGATTCGCAGATCCCACCGAGGGAGGAATCTTTAGAGCTGCGTGTAAGGGAGAAAGAAGCATTACTCGATGAGCTGGAATCTACCCTGCCTCTTTACCATCAACACGAGGCGGCAAAACATTCCTGCAAGCTTGCGAAAAAGCGAGCACACATCTCGGCAAATGAATTGAAGAAAGCTCGCGAGTTATGGTGTGATGCTCTTGAGTCGATTGGCCTCAGTCGTTCGATGCCGCCGACTAAAGTTAAATTGCTAAGCGGGAATTACGAGCAATTGCAAACCGGCATCAGGAGAATGAAGGAGCTGGAGAGCGAACAGCAAATGCGTCAAAGCGAGCGAAACGCGATTGCGAAGAACATCGATACGCTGTACCAGCAGGTGATGCATTCAACGGAAAGAGAACGACTCCGTGATGCTGAAACCGTTGTCGGTAATCTGGAAATCCAAATGGGAATTCGGGATCGGCAGGATCCTCTAGAGCAATTGAATTACTTGCAAGAGGGACTTGCTCGTCAGTCACATTGGATCAAGCTCAGGGGTGAACTCAAAGAAGAAGACCTGCAGCTAAAGAGGCAGCAATCCGCGTCAAGTCGAGCCATTGCGTTGGCCGAACAGCAACGTATCGCATTGTGGACAAAATGTGGTGTCGAATCGGCAGAGGAATTTTACGAACGTTTGGATTTGAAATCGGAATTACACGACTCCGTCGAGCAACGTGATCAACTTGAGCAGACGATCACTAAAATGATCGGGGCACGTATCGAACGCTCACAGGTTCAAGCAGAAATTGATGATGCAACACCCGAAGACCTTGAAAATCGCTGGGAGGGTTTGACCGAGAAGATCAGTGAAACCGAGTCGATCATTTCCACATCGCGTACGGAGTTAGGCGAAATCGGTCAGGAGATGAAGTTTCTCGCTGAAGATGCAACCTTGGCGACTCGCCAACTCGAATTGGCCTGCGTCGAACGTAAGATCGAATCGGAGGTCAAACGTTGGCAGACATTGGCGTTGGCGAGTTTTTTGCTCGATGACGTCTGCACCACCTTCGAACGAGAGAGGCAACCGGAGACACTGCGTGAAGCGTCTGGGTTCCTTGATCAGCTTACAAACGGCAAGTACCACCGAATTTGGACAAGCCTTGGAACGAATCAGCTTCACGTCGATGATCGGGCTGGTCGAACCCTTGAGATTGATCGACTGAGTCGAGGGACTCGAGAGGCTGTCTTCATCGCTTTAAGACTTTCGCTAACGGCTGTCTACGCACGGCGCGGAGTGAGGTTGCCGTTGGTGTTGGACGATGTGCTTGTCAATTTTGACGGTGATCGAGCTGCTCACGCAGCTAAAACCTTGGATGCTTTTGCCAAGAGAGGCCACCAGGTTTTGATGTTCACCTGCCACAGGCACATTGTTGAAATCTTTCAGTCGATCGGCGTGGAGACACGGATCATGCCGCCCCATGGCCAACCGGGGCGTGCGGAGATTTCGGATGCTCCCATCACCACTCCAAGTGTTCCTGGTGGTACATCCATCACGAGTGCCCTGTCGCCCGACCATTCTTTGGATAACCCACCGAGCAATGAGACAACTGACTCGGAGGCGGCGAAGTCTAATTTAGGTGAAATAAAGACTGAAGATGAGTTCACTCCGCCTGACACCAATTTAATATCTTCGGAAAGCACCGCTGAGGTTACTGAAGTTGCTAATGCACAACTCACTTTCACTGATTTTGATACTGCAGCACCGAAAGAAGAGAAAGTCGGTGTTGCTGAAATCGGTCGGGGCCGTGAGCAGGCGGTCGAGTCGACTTCGTCCGATGATCCCCAGTTCAAGCCTCCAAAATCAGTGGGAATCACTTGGGCTTGGTTCGAGAAGGAACCTTCGGAGATGCTTAGGGAGGTCGAGAAGTCATCGATAGGTGATTCAGATTTTGAAGCATCTGAGGAAGAGGTTCGAAGTGACGATGCCCCACGTGAAGAATCGCTATCTCAGGAACCGCTCCAAGCCAAGTCAATTGATCCATTAAAGACGCACGAAGAGTCGAGTCCCACGGCCGAAGTCAATTTGGATTCCGCTCATAGCATTTCGACAGTAGACCATGTTTTAGATGTGGACTCGTTATGCGAAGGCGGTGGAGCGAGCGAAAGTGATCTGCTGATTCAAGAAGATAAAGTCACCAAGTACGAGGATGAGGACGCTGAGTACGAGGATGAGGACGCTGAGGATAGCGATGAAGAGCAGCAAGATGTTGCCTAGAGAATTTTCGCTGCTGGTGTTTATTGCGTTGCCTTGCGATGCAGCACAGTGAGTGATGTTGATTCCATGACTGGAGGAAAACGGATTGTTTCGACAGATTTACCAATGGATAGAATCCAAACTTCCAACGAATCGCCCGAGTGATCTTTCACAATCGCTAGGTCAGGATGGGGCTCTAGGCGAGGCGGGGCATGTTCGCTTGCGTTGTCGAGTTCAGTTTCCCAAGAAAAATGGTTCACCGCGTTCGCCGTTACCATCGGTCACGGGATCCGTGGTGTCCATTCATGCAGCGACGATTTATCAGATGTCTCTGCGACGTCTAAAACTCTTCTCTTCGAAGCGTTGTCAGCAATTGGAAAAGTTGGGCATCGATACGGCTGGAGCATTGGTCGATGCTGATCCATATTGGATCGCAGGACATTTTTCCGCCAAGAAGAAAGCCGAACGATCGATTCGGCATTACCAGCAAGCCATCCGAGTTGCCGCATCGGTGCCGGAAATGTTGCCGCATCACGCGAGCCTTCTTTTTCGTATTCATCGAAAACACCGGAAAGGTTTGGCTGCCGAGACTCCGACAAAGTTATTTCGAGATTTACAACGTTATTCAGAAAGTACCTCCGGTAGAAAGCACCTGCGGGGAGGAGCTTTACCGCCGGTGGAACGAATCAAAGTCTGGATTGACCACTGTGCAAAAACCGAGAGCTTTGAGTTTCAGCAAAGTATGGCTGGGTAGTGATCCTTCGGTTGCTTCAAACTCATCTCAGGTAGATCTTCTGATGGTTTGATTTTGCCAGAATCCCCCTGATTTCTAGTAAGCTGACCGATGCGATGACGTTCTGCGCGGGCAGTTGCGTGCGTTGGATGATCGTATCGATCGCAGAGCCGTCAGGAGCGATAGCCTCAATGATTTTTTTCTCCGCTGCGCTGCATTCACTGATGTAAGAGGATTTTGTTTGCGACGAGGGTTTTTCAGAAGTGTTTTTGTGATTCTTCGTCCATGAATTGTGACCCGATAATGAGAGTGTTGGTTGATTTTTTTTCTGATGATTGAACCGAGGAAAGAGAGGGTCACCTGGTAGTTCTTCAAGGATGTCATCGATATCTTGCACCAGCTTCGCACCATCACGAATCAGGTCGTTACAGCCTCGGGACATTTCACTTGAGATAGGACCGGGTATCGCCATGACATCGCGATTTTGCTCCAACGCGAGTCTCGCCGTGATGAGTGATCCGCTTTTGCGAGGCGCTTCGATCACCAGCGTGATGACGGATAGCCCGCT
The DNA here is from genome assembly GCA_938045805.1 of uncultured Rubripirellula sp. Classification (GTDB taxonomy): domain Bacteria; phylum Planctomycetota; class Planctomycetia; order Pirellulales; family Pirellulaceae; genus Rubripirellula. Next base: position 39,886 of record CALIBL010000096.1, read on the forward strand.
GATGATTCGATTTCTTCTGGGGAATGAGTTTTTATTCGGTCTCTGGTTTGGATCGTATTCGCTGAGCATGGTCCCGTGTTGGCGAATTCGTTGAGCAAGTGACCGATTCTCTGGGGGGTAGACTTGCGCCAGACCGCTACCCAGTACAGCAACGGTTTGACCATTTGATTCAAGGCATGCTTGGTGTGAAATAGAGTCGATTCCTCTCGCTAGTCCACTAACGATGACAATCCCCGCTTCTGCGAGTTGCTGGGAGATTCGTTTGGCCTGCTGGCATCCGTAAGGTGTGGGATTCCGTGTTCCAACAATCGCCACCGCGGGCCGTGCGGTGAAATCCTGATCCCCTTGGTGAAAGAGCACTAGAGGCGCATCCTCGATTTCCCTCAAACGAGCGGGGTAAGAAGGGGAGTTCTTGCGATGAATTCGGCAAGCATTGCGTTGACACCATTTCAGTATCTCTGAAACTGGGACATTGTTGGGAGCGTTTTGGATCGATTCAACCAGTTTGTTCCCAATGCTTGGCACCGAGAGCAATTCTTGACGTGTCGCCCGCATGATCTCCGTTGAATCCTCAAAACGATTGAACAACCGCGTGATGGTTCGTGGGCCGATTCCAGCGGCCAGTGCCAAGATTAAATCGTTCACAAGCTCCAGATCGTGAAACTCGTTCGCTGCACGGGGACCTTCAGCTCGACGACTCAATCTTTCGCTATGACTGGGTTCGATCGGGCAATCAAACTGATCTGGATCAACCGATGAATTATCCGAGATTGCATGATCCGGTCCACGCATTGAGGGTGTCTTTCCGTTGTGTGAAAATTGGAGCCGAGTCAATTCCGCTAGGTGAATGAAAGACGCCTACTTGGAAGGTTCAATCCGAGATTTTTGTGGTGGATTGAAGGTCAGCATCTTCTCGTTGTTCATGGGTCCGAAACCTTTTTACCTCGCTAATATTCGCAGCGTCCGTTTCCCTAGGCAAATCACTTTTGGTTGTCGATACTCGAGAGAATCACGTTTTGCTTGACTGGTCGCGAGTTAATCACTGACTCCCGGTTCGTCTCCTCGTGCCCAACACGGATGTCGCACATTCACCGCCTGAGGCTATTTGACTGGATTGCCTATCTTGGCTGATTTGTTGCCTCTGAGCTGTGAATCGAAGTATCGGTTTAGCTCCAAAACAGCTACGATGTTGCCGTTGGAGCGGGAGAGAGATTGCGTGATTTTCAATGATTGAGCGAGTCAATTTGCAATAATCCGCTCTAAGTCTCTTTGTCGATGGGTAATCGAGACACTTTTTATCTGGCCAAGACCTGAAGATTATTTTTCATGGGTAAACGAGCTAATCATTCCGGTAGCAATCCGAGTGCTTCGAACGCTCGCAATGAGGGTATAGCTCGCGATCCCGCAGTCGAGCGAGCGGAGCGATTTCGTGTTGCGGCACAGCGTGAGACGATTGAGGCTTTTGTTGTTGCCTTCATCTTGGCGTTGCTGTTTCGCGCTTTTCTCGCCGAGGCTTTCGTGATTCCCACCGGTTCGATGGCTCCGACTTTGATGGGGGCCCATAAGGATGTTTCATGTTCGCAGTGCGGAACGTCCTTCCAGTGTGGTGCAAGTCGTGAACGTAACGGAACAGAATCTAGCTTGGTCGTCGTAGCGGGGGTATGTCCCAATTGTCGTTATGTGAACGGACTAGATTTAAAAGAGAACAAAAATCATTTAACGTTCAACGGAGACAGGATTCTCGTCAACAAGTTCACCTACGCTTTAAGTGATCCCGAGCGTTGGGATGTGATTGTTTTCAAATACCCTGGGAATCCCAAGCAGAATTACATCAAGCGTCTGGTGGGATTACCCAATGAGACTTTGACGATCCGCCACGGTGATGTTTTTGTCCACCCAACCGGCACCGATGAATCCGATCAAATTGTGCGAAAACCTCCCAAGACTCTGCTCGCAATGAGTCATTTGGTGTACGACACCGATCACCAATCAGACACCCTGATTGCCTCGGATTATCCGAGCAGATGGCAACCTTGGATGGCTGGTCAGGATGAGGTTCCTACCGACTCATGGAATGTCAAACGCGAGTCCAGTGGTTTGACTGCAGAGGTCACTGCAGATGATCAGGATCATTGGCTCCGATACTTTCACCGTTGGCCCAGTGATCAGGAGTGGGAACTTGCTGCCGGGGGTGAGTCGCTCGCGGAGGTGGATCCGTACTCGAGTCGGGCTATCACCGATTTTTATGCCTATGATTCTTATGTCCATGTGAGTTCAGGATATGTCTACCAGCAGCGACCATCGATGATTGCCGGAGGTCGTGTTGAGCGGATGCTAAACGGTGGCTACTCGAAAGGTGTCTTTTCCGATAGTTATCAGTCCGGGGTCGGTCCGCAGCAATTTGGCAGGCTTTCCGAATGGGGTGGGCAGGATTCACGCGGTCAGCAGATCGGGCGTGATGGCTTGCACTGGATTGGTGACTTGATCTTTGAAGTCGATCTCGAGACTGGTGCAGACTGTAAAACTGTCACGCTCGAGCTCGTTGAGGCCGGTGTGAAGTACCAATGCCTGATCGATTTATCATCGGGACAAGCCTCTCTATCAATTGATTCTGGAAAGCCGCAACCTTTTGTGAGTGCTACCAGAAAAATAGTGGTGCAGCCAACCGCCGAGACATCGATTCGCGCGGGCCAGCGAGTTTCGCTTCGATTCAGTAATTGTGACGACCAATTATTGTTGTGGGTTGATGATCGGTTGGTTGATTTTAAAGGGGCAACCACGTTTGATTCATTGTTGTATCGATCGGACGAAGAAAACCGTCCTTATTACACCGCGGAGCATCCGCTGGACGCGAGCCCAGCAGCGGTGGCTGTCAGTGGCGGGAAAGCGACGATTCGACATCTGCGAATCGATCGCGACAAGTATTACATCGCCAATAATGACAGTGATCTAGCGATGGTGGATTACGACATGAGTGAACTTTGGGCCAAAGCTGGTCAGAGTGTTTCGATTAAGGATTTCCAAGAAGTTTTTGCCGACCCTTCGCTTTGGGATGCGTTTCAGGGCTGGGAGTCACGAAGGCGTGTCTCCTTCGTGATGGGTGCGGATCAGTTTTTTCCCATGGGTGATAACAGCCCTGAGAGTCTCGATGCTCGTTGTTGGGCTGGCTGGAAGGCACAGACACCAATGCCCCGAGGTTCTTCGAGGAATGAAGCTGTTAACAAAGATGCTTGGTATTGGTCAGACAAATCATTTGTTCCTCGCGAACTTCTTGTTGGGAAAGCGGTGGTGGTGTTCTGGCCGCACTCTTGGAATGCACCAGTTCCCTTTTTGCCAAACTTTAAACGCTTCAAATTGATTCGCTAAATCAGGAGTCTCAAGAGAATGGATTCTCAAACGATTATGGCTCCGACGAGAAGTGAGTCGCGTCGATCGGCTGAACCCGTGATGCAGGCGATCGATCTTCAAAAGACCTACGGTCGCAAAAGGGTTGTCGATGGCGTTAACCTGCACGTGGGACCTTCGGAGATTGTGGGACTCTTGGGGCCCAATGGCGCCGGCAAGTCCACAAGTTTTCGAATGATCTGCGGGATGGTCGAACCAGATCACGGTCGTGTGTTTCTGGCGGGTAAAGATGTTACAAGTTGGCCAATGTTTCGACGCGCACGAGACGGCCATATGGGTTACCTACCGCAGGAACCAAGCGTTTTTCAGAAATTGACGGTTGAGCAAAATATCTCATCGCTTCTTGAACTTCGTGGGGCGGATCGTGCAAGGAGAAAGCAACGCACGAATGAACTGCTTGAAGAATTTGGAATCGATCACAAAAGGAAGGATCTAGCTCATCAATTGAGTGGTGGTTTGCGTCGGCGTTTGGAAATCGCAAGGTGTCTGGTTTCTGATCCAAAGATTGTCATGCTTGACGAACCGTTCGCGGGCATTGATCCGAAGACAGTTCAGTCGATTCAAGGAGTGATTGAGCAGTTGCGATCCAGCGGAATTAGTGTTTTGATCACAGATCACGCCGCCCGAGACATTTTGGAGACGGTTGATCGCTGTTATGTGATCTATGAGGGGCAGGTGCTCATCGATGAGTCACCCGAGCAGGTCAAACAGCATCCCAAAGTCCGGCAGGTCTACCTTGGAGATATTGATCGGTCTGGTGATTCCGGTAATCCAACGGTGGCAAGACCGCACTTTCGCTCTGATCGTGGTAGTCCGACACGTTCACGCCCTTCGTATCGGCGAACCGATCTTTGATTCGCTTGCCGAATTCAATACCGACAAAGTCGGTCTTTGCTGCACTCGGGAGCCACATTGAGGCTTGGGAGTCGAGAAGTGGTCGCTGAAGGGGGAGGCTTCAACTGTCAATGATGGTGAACAAGGCCACATTTTGGATTCGGAGGTGGTCGAGATTGGGGCAAAAAATATTTTGCGGCAGGATGTCGGTTTCGTTGCGATAGAAGCTTTGGTAAATTCTCGCCTCAAGCGGTCACGATGCGATTGATGAGCGCTGTAAATCCGAGTTCACGGAAACGCTAGGTCGCGCACTCGCAGGTCACTCTGGTAAGTTTCTTGTTCTCGCGAGATTGCACCGACTGCTTTGAAAGGATCAACGAAACGGATGGGTGGCCGAGTGGTCGAAGGCACCAGTCTTGAAAACTGGCGTAGGGCAACCTACCGTGGGTTCGAATCCCACCCCATCCGCTTTTTCTCATCTGAACCTGCTCTTCTTGCGTGCACCGATTTCGTGCATTGATTCCGTGCAATAAAAAAACCGCCGGGTTGCTCCAGCGGTTGTTTACAGCTTTTCAAAGCATACGGCAGGATTAGCTGCGCTTCTCAATCGACACAAAGTCACGCTCGTTGTAGCCGGTATAGATTTGGCGTGGGCGATTGATGCGTTTTGCCGGATTCGCGTGCATCTCTCTCCAATGAGCGATCCAACCAGGAAGTCGACCGATCGCAAATAGCACCGTAAACATCTGAACGGGAATGCCAATCGCTCGGTAGATGACGCCGGAGTAGAAGTCGACGTTCGGGTAGAGTTTACGCTCGATGAAATATTCGTCTCTGAGGGCCACTTCTTCAAGTTGCTGTGCGACTTCGAACAATGGATCGTCGAGTTGAAGCTTATTAAGAAGCTTCTCGCAGCTGGATCGAATGATTGTTGCCCGAGGGTCGCGGTTTTTGTAGACGCGATGTCCAAAGCCCATTAGACGGAAATTGTTGTCCTTATCCTTGGCCATATCGACATACTTCTTGACGTTACCACCATCTTTGGCAATTCGGTCGAGCATGTTCACGCAGGCTTCATTAGCTCCGCCGTGCAGTGGCCCCCACAGTGCCCCAATCCCAGCCGAGATGGATGCAAAGAGGTTCGCATTGCTACTGCCTACCATTCGGACGGTTGAGGTGCTGCAGTTCTGCTCGTGGTCTGCGTGGACGATTAGCAAGAGGTTGAGCGCTTCGGCAAAGTCCGGATCAACCAAGTATTCATTTGCGGGTGTGGCGAACATCATGTGAAGGAAATTTTCACAGTAGCTCAATTCATTGTTCGGGTAGATGAATGGCTGGCCCATTGACTTTTTGTAGCTGTACGCTGCGATGGTTGGCAGCTTCGCTAGCAGGCGATCAATCGAAACAGCTACCTGTTCCTCATCCTGTGGGTCCATCGCGTCTTGGTAGAACGTCGATAGGGCTCCCACCACGCTACTCAGGATCGCCATTGGGTGAGCGTCACGAGGGAAGCCGTTGTAGAACGACCTCATGTCCTCGTGGATCATGGTGTGTTCCCTAATTCCCGTTCGGAACGCCTCTGCTTGCTTCGCGGTAGGAAGTTCACCGTGAATCAGCAGATAAGCGGTTTCGATGAAATCAGATTGGGCAGCAAGTTGTTCGATCGGATAACCGCGGTACCGCAGAATGCCCTTTTCTCCATCAAGGTAGGTGATACCGCTACGGGTGCTACCGGTATTGACGTAGCCTTCATCAAGTGTCACCAAGCCTGTCTTTGCTCGCAGTTGCGAAATGTCGATTCCTCGTTCGCCCTCCGAGCCCTCGACAACTGGCAACATCAGTTCCTGATCGCCGTAGATCACTTTGATGCTTTCGGCTTGTTCGACTTCGAGGCGGGCGGGATTTGACATCAGCGATTCCAAAATGGCTGTTAGAACGAATTGCAACTATGTTAAGTAGCTTATCCGAGGGGTGTTGGAAGCTCTCCTTGCCATCAAACCATGGCACCCCCTTCTGGATTTGCTAGCAGTGTAGCGGGGCTGTCCAGAACCGGCAATCAGTTCCTCTCTCTTACTGGATGAAAGCGGGCGATAAAAATGCACCAAAACCGTGAAAATATGCGGTTATTGGCTCATTTTTCGGTTCGCTCAGGTCCCTTGTTCGAGCGGATCGACAGAATGTCGAATTCGCATCGTTTGAATCTTCTGGTGGTTAGCCTGAAGGATCTCGATTTCGGATTGCCCGATCTGTAGATGTTGGCCAATTTCAGGGATGGTGCCGACATGATACAGAACGTACCCCGCAATGGTTTCGTAGTCATCGCGTTCAGGGAGATTCCAGCCGGTGATTTCGTTGAGATCATCCATCATGACACGTCCCTCGACTCGAACCGTATTGGTGTCGATTAATTCGATACCAAACTCTTCCTCTTCGTCTGATTCGTCAACGATTTCACCAACAATTTCTTCGAGCGCATCTTCAATCGTGACGACTCCCACCATTTGCTGAAATTCATCAAGAACAATTGCCATGTGGCTGCGGCTATTGAGAAACTCCATCAGCAGCGCTTCAACGTCACGATCAACTGGGACTGTCCATGCATGTCGCATCAAGTCGACCAGCGGTTCTTCCGGGATTTTTTGTTGGGCAAAAAACGGAATGAGGTCTTTGACGTACAGGATGCCAAGGACTTGGTCGAGCGTTCCATCATACACGGGGAATCGAGTTCGACCCGACTCTACGATCACTTCCAGGATCTTGACCCAGTCCCATGAAATATCGAGCCCATCAACATCACCTCGTGGAGTCATGATGTGGCCAATGGTGTCTTCGTGCAGCGTCATGACGCCTTGAATCATGTCCCGAACACCGGGGCCGAAAAACCCTTCTCGTGTGCCCGCGGTCACGATCGTTCGGATCTCGTCCTCTAATTGCTCCTCCTCTTCATCTTTACTCTCAACGGTACCGGTGACCCTCCTGGTGATTAGCTCGACAACATGTCCTGGGGCTGCGAGTGGACTCATGAAGATGGAGTTGGCATACCAAAATGGCCAGGTGTGATAGAGAACCCGTCTCGAAGCAAATCGTGTAACGGCGTCGGGGAGCCAAACGTGAACCATCATCATCATCACAACGGCCCAAACACCCCAGGCGATCAGCGACCAATCGTTGCGGATTTCATCGGTTTGATTCGATGTAATGGCAACCGTTCCCGCGATGAGGAATAAGACCGTTCCCATCATGCGAAGGTATTCACTACCGCGAATGGCCGCATCCTGATGATCCAAGACCGCTCCGAATCTTTCGCGATTACGTTTAAGGCGGCAATAGGCTTCAAATGGACGTCCCGCAAATCGGTCAAGAAGTTCTCCTCCAAGACCGCCGATGCTGCTGAACAGGAAGCCAATCAGAGAAAGTGTCCACCAGATTTCAGAATGACTCATTGCCTCCCCCAATCCGGAGAGAACGCTTCGGTGAGTTCAACGTTGAGTCTCCTCAAAACCTCCTGCTCGGCTTGCCTCATCTTGAGTCTTGCGTCTGAATCTTGATCGTCCATCCCGGCAATGTGGAGGGTTCCATGAACGATGTAGAGAGCCAATTCATGCTCGACTTGCCAACTCATTTCTTCAGCGTTTTTCTGGGCCGTCTCAAGGCTCACCACCAATTCCCCGTCGATTGTGCTTTCACATGATCCGTAGTCAAAACTGATCACGTCGGTGGGATAGTCGTGTTGAAGGTGATTCCGATTGATTTCGTGAATAGTGGGGTCATCGGTAATGCGAACACCAATTTGTCCGCAGTCAAACCCCCGCAATCTTGCGGCAGCCACAACGACCTCGCAGATTCGCTCTGGGGTCAGCGGGCTGCAGATCACGGGGTCGATGAGAACGTCGACGACGATTTCGTGTTCGGGCACGTGGTTTAAAGCTGCGATGAATTTAAGCGGTTTGTTGTCCGGGATACTTTACCCGAGCATGGTAGATAGCGGTTAAGGATTTGTGCAGGCTACGCCGGATGGTTGCGAGTTGTTGGAAGGTGAGTCCACACTGATCGAACTGTCCATCGGTCATTTTCTTTTCGGCGATCTTGTCAACCAAGCCTTGAATTCGAGCTGGGGTAGGGTCAACCAATGTCCGGCTGGCACTTTCCACCGCATCTGCCAGCATCATCACCGCAGCTTCCAACGTTTGGGGTTTAGGGCCTGGATAGCGGAAGTCTTGATCACTGACCTGTTCAGCATCTGGATCTTTTTCGCTACGGCACTTCGCTTCACGGTAAAAATACTCCACCAAAGTTGTGCCGTGGTGCTGGAGGATAAAATCAATGATTGGCTTGGGGAGGTGATGGCTGCGGGCCAGATCCGCGCCATCTTTGACATGGGCGATGATCACGAGAGTGCTCATTGCCGGTTGCAAGGAATCGTGTTGATTCACGCCCTCACTTTGGTTCTCGACGAAGTATTCAGGCTTAAACATCTTTCCGATGTCATGGAAGTAAGCTCCCACTCGAACCAGCAACCCGTTAGCGCCGATTTCATCGGCAGCCGCCTCCGCGATTGAGGCAACGTTGATTGAGTGGTTGTAAGTTCCAGGTGCGCGCTGAGCGAGTCTACGGAGCAGCGGATGGCTGGCGTCACCCAGTTCCAATAGGCTCAGATCGGTCTGGACTCCAAACGCCTTCTCGACCAGCGGGAGCAAGCCAGTCATCGCGGTCGCGGAGACAACGATGCAGAAGCCGGACCAAAACGCATCGCGAAAGAGCGTTAAGACCACGGTGTCGAATCGAGGGACTTGGTACTGAGGTGTGAGTCCGCCGGCATCGACGTCCGATAAGGTCGTTCCAGTGACGATCCCTACTCCCACCACCGTCAAAACGGTGATCACAGCCGCAGTCGCACCAACGTAGAACAGGTGGGTGCGCGTCCGAATCCTTCCGAGAAGGAGTGTGCAACTGGTGAAGGCTGCGGCCATCATCACTAACTGCTGCAGTCCTTCCCCAAGCAGAAGTGTCATGCTCACGCTCGTGGCCGCCATCAACAAAAGGGCGAGTTCTCGCCCGTAGACAACTGCAGTCAAGATTGAAGCTAGGACGAGAGGTACCAGCTCACCTCGCCATTGATCCGCCGAGGCAAAGTGCCCAAGAACGACCGTTGTGACGATGATCAAAAGCATTTTTGCGAGCTTACCGCGATCCTGTAGCAGACTGCGATCATCGACAAAGAAAATGTAGCATCCGCAAAGCAGATAGAGCGCGATAATCATCCCCGCGTAAGCAACAACTCGCGAGACTTTATCGGTCCAACTCATCTGCTCCACTAGCGTGCTCCATTCTTTGCGGAGCAGCAGAAGTTGTTCGTCACCGAGCGGGACACCAGCTTCGGCCAGCGTATCGGTTCCGGTGCGATAGGTGGTCATCACCGGCTCCACCTCGGCCGCAGCCGTTTCGCTCGCTTCGACGCTACGATTTTCATCGTACGACAGAGTCTGGTATTCGGGCAGTCTTTCAACAAGCCAGTTACTGATCATCATGGCGACGGCCTGGCTTGCTTCGGCCGGAAACTTGGTCCGAAATTCTTCCTTCAGACGTTTTTCGATTCCGGGAGCCGCTTCGGCGATCCTCGCGTTTTTCATTTCGACGAATTCGATGTCCTCAGGATTGCCATCCTGATAGACGCGGATCATCGCCGGTGCACCTTTCTCTGGTGAGTGCTCAAGGCTTTGAATCAATCCGAGACGGTAGTTAGGCTGAAACGCAATCTCTAGAGCCCGCTGAAACGCTTCAAGTTTTGGGTCCGAGGCAAATACATCTTTCATTGCCTCAAAGCGGTTCTGCGGGGTTTCGTCTGAGGTGACAATGGCTCGAGGTTTGAATTGGGAAAACGCATCGCGTTCTTCCGGTTTCATTTCGTCATAGTTGGGAGCGGCAAGGACCACAAAGAGTTGGTCTCGGAGGGCTGCCTGTAAATCATAAAGCGGTTTCGGCCGATTACTGTAAAAGGCAAGTTGCTCCCTAGCCTTACGATCACGAAGCGATTTTGTCTGTTCGTTGTTCTCAACCTCAAAAGTCACTCGAGTGACAAAGTTGTAAGGCAAAATGTCTTGTTTGCGGTGGGCGAATTGCGGTCGCCATGTTTGACATGCCACGAGCAATGTGATCGCGGCGAGCACAGCGAGACCGATACGGATCATGAAGTCCGCCTTGTCGCTGTCCTGCCACCATTGCAACAACTTTGGCTTTTGAATGCCGAGTGAATTGATGCGTTCAGGTCGATTTCGTTGTTTGTTGGATCCGCTCATCTCAGTGGATTCATCATTCAGCCAAGTCCACTGCACTCCACTGCAGTTGCTTTGCATCAACTTGGTGAAATTAGCTTTTCGCTAACGCGATCAATCCTGTCGGCTCCTGTTGTGTGTGTCTGGTTTGAGCATCGTGTGATTTGGGATGGCGTCTTCCGGACGGATTCATTTGCCCGTCCAGTTCCATCATCATTGGTCGTCCTCGTAGGCCTCAACAATCTTTTGGACCAATCGATGGCGAACGATGTCAGACGCTTGCAGTCTGACCGTTCCGATTCCATCGATCTCGCCGAGTCGTCTAAGCGCGTCGCGCAGTCCGCTGGTAATACCTCGAGGAAGGTCTTGTTGCGTTTCGTCCCCGCTGACCACCATTTTGCTCCGTTCGCCCATGCGGGTAAGGAACATCTTCATCTGCGAAATGGTCGCATTTTGGGCTTCATCTAAAATGATGAAAGCGTCATTCAATGTTCGTCCACGCATGTAAGCCAATGGAATCACTTCAATCGTATCCTGCTCCATGAGGTTTCGGGCCTGATCGTAATCGATCATGTCGCCCAAAGCGTCCATCAAGGGACGTAGGTACGGGTTGAGTTTGGCTCTCAGGTCACCGGGTAGGAAACCTAGGTTCTCGCCCGCCTCAACGGCAGGTCGCACCAGTACGATTTTTCGAACCTCGCCAGCACGCAAGCTCTCTACCGCGGTCGCAACCGCTAAATAGGTTTTTCCACATCCTGCAGGACCGGTTGCAAAGGTTAGGTCGTATTTCCGGATCGACTCGACATAGCGAGATTGCCCCGGAGTTCGTGGTTTGACACGCCGGCCTCCGTGCTGCAGCTGGATGTCGCTCGCCCCTGTGTGGGAAGGCTTTTCCCGTTGATTCCCATCCGTGATGTGACCGGAACTCCGGTCGCTACCCACTAACGCCCGCTGGCGTTGTAGGACCGATTCGGGATTGTCGATGGCAGCCCCTTCGTCAAAGGCCGCTTGGTCCACGTCACCCGGGCTAATCCCGCCATTTTTGCGTGAGATCTTACGCAGCTTCTCAAGGGTTCGTGCCGCTGATTCGACTCCAGGCTGGTCACCCGCGATGCGAATACTGCCATCGCGCTGTGTGATGCTCACATCAAATAATCTGCGAATACGGCGTAGGTGTTGATCGCGAGGCCCAAAAAGATCCAAGATCTCTTGCTGGTTAGCAATCGATAGCGTCGCTTCTGTCATTCGTCTCCCGATGGGGACTCCGAGGAATCAATAGGTGGTCAAATCGCTCTGCGTTCTCCTGCACCGCCCTCTATTGTACTCGCCAACAGGTCTGGAAAAGAAAGGGGGTAATTTCAAGAAAGCTCAGAGGGAGGGCCAAGAGGAAACCAAACGCCGCAAAAGTTAAGGATTACAGCGTTATGCTCCCGCCACACCCGAAGCGAAGCAAAGAAAAGCGGGGATTGACGCAAAAATCAGGGAATCCGTGACATCCCAAATACCCCCTAAACCGGGGAGCAGTTCTCCGCTGTCTTTGGCTCCACATTCACGTTTCACCAAAGATTCAGCCAAATCGCCCAGCATCCCCGTGATCGCAAGTAATCCACCGAGAATGATCGAACCGACCAAGGGGCTGGCGAGCAGCGGCACGGATGGGGTGGACGCAGGAGGGGCAGACGAGCCGGCGACCGCTGGGAAGAGCCACGTCAGGCAGGCGTAGGCTACGAGCATGGCGGTCAAGACACCACCGATTGACCCTTCCCATGTTTTGCCTGGACTGAGTCGCGGGATCAGCTTGTGCTTTCCAATCGCCTTACCCGTGAAGTAGGCTCCGGCATCGGTCGACTTGGTGACCGCAATGGTCGTCAAAAGGGCCGCTAAGCCCCAGTTCCCGCTTCCAAGACTTCTCAATGCAACCAAAAGTGCCAGCGGTAATCCGACATAGAGTGCGATGAAACTTCCGTTAGCGATTCGACTCAAAGCGATTTTTGGTGGCCCCTGTTCGCTCCGTTGAGTCTGCTCACTCGGTTGAGTTTCAGAATCTGCGACTGCAGACGTGCCTTCGTGACCGTTTCCGTATCGCATCATTTCTTTTCCAATGATCAGGAACATCCCCCCAGTCGCTCCAATCACCAGCCAGCCCAATCGACCTAGCGGACAGTTAGCAGGGTAGGTGTCACCCATCAGGGGCCAAAGGTGCGGGATGTATCCCATCGCGGTAATCAGGGAGGTAGCAACGAGGGTGATCAGGCGATCTACCGATTGTCCACTTCGCAGCAACATCGTGGCAGCGTCATGGCTGGTCCCTAATGCAAAGAACATCAACACCGGGAAAAGCCACAATCCTTCTGCACCACTGAAACCGTAGTTCCCATCGAGATAGATCAGGATGGAGATGAGCGAGATAAGGATGGCAGAGCTTTTTAAACGATCTTTCAGCACGTGTTATCTCCGGTAAGACAAGAGCCGTTCAACCAATGATTGTCATGGTGTTACAAGGTCAGCGTGAATTCGTTTCACTCGTTCACGTTGAGTCCTCCGAATCGTCTTTGACGAGTACTGAATTCAATCATTGCTGAAACAAAATCTTCTTTTGTGAACTCTGGCCAGCATTTTTCTGTCATCCAGAATTCAGCGTAGCTCAATTGCCAAAGAAGAAAATTGCTGACTCGTAGATCACCACCGGTGCGAATCAACAGATCCACCTCCGGAAGCGCGGACGTGTACAGATGATCGCTAACAGTTTTCTCATCGATCGCGGAGATATTTATCTCGCCACTTTGCACCTTGTCCGCAATCTTACGAACGGCCTGAGTGATTTCATCACGCCCCCCGTAGTCGATGGCAAGTACTAAGCGAGTCCCCGGGTTCTTCTCAGACATTGAGATTGTCCGGTCCATTTGTTGAAGGACATTCTCAGGCAGGCGGTCGCGTCGCCCGATCACTTGCAGGCGGAGGCCTTGCTCCATGATTGCCTTGCGTTCCTCGATTAAATATTGCTCGAGTAGATGCATCAAGAAATCAAGTTCGGCTTGCGGTCGCTTCCAGTTTTCACTGGAAAGGCAGTAAAGCGTGAGGGTATCGACGCCAATTTCCGTGGCTGTCTCGCTGACCATGCGTACCGTGCTCACGCCGTGACGATGCCCCTCGATCCTGGGAAGATCCCGACTCTGAGCCCAGCGACCATTGCCGTCCATAATGATCGCGATGTGACGGGGAACCTCTCCCGCCTTCGCATCGCGAATCAACTGGTCAACGTGGTCGAGTGAACTCGATTCTGGCATGACAGGGGGACTAGTTCTTTAGTTCGAGTGCGTTAGCAGCTTCGGTAAAGATGGTTTGAGCACGATCAGGTCCTACTGAAAGAACACCGACTGGAATACCCACCAACTCCTCAATTCGCTTCACGTAGTCCAGTGCTCCGCTGGGGAAATCACTGACTTGCCTGACATCATCCACCGGCTGATTCCATCCGGGAATGGTTTCGTAGATTGGCTTACAACGTCGGAGTTGATCAGCGTGTGCCGGGAAGGTGTCTAGTCGCTTTCCGTCGAGTTCGTAAGCGACACACACTTTGAGTTCATCAAAGTGTGCAAGCACATCCATCATCATCAGAGCGAGACGTGTGACGCCACTAAGTCTCGCGGTGTACTTCAGTGCGACCGCATCGAACCAGCCGCAACGTCGAGGCCGACCCGTTGTGGTTCCAAACTCATTGCCCAGCGTACGAATCTTCTCTCCAGTCGCATCGTCGAGTTCGGTTGGGAAAGGTCCTCCGCCGACTCGAGTGCTGTAGGCTTTACAGACACCGAGCACATGATTGATCCAGCGAGGAGGAACACCGGCGCCAGCGCAGACCCCAACACCACTGCTATTGCTGCTGGTAACAAATGGGAAAGTACCGTGATCAATATCCAACAGAGCGCCCTGAGCACCCTCAAACAGAATCTTTTTGTCCGCTTCACAAGCTGCAAGAAGCATTTCGGTTGTATCGCCGATCATGTCCTTAAGTCGTTCAGCCCAATCCGCGGCGAGGGAAATCACTCGTTCAGGTGAGATGGAATCAAGTTCTTCTTGGGTCGCTCCCATTTTTGTAAGCAGTTCAACCTTCTGGGCTGCAACGGTTCCAATGCGTTCATCTCGGGATTCCTGAATCAGGTCTGCCATGCGAATCGCGTGCGTTCTCCCCACTTTATCTCGGTAGCATGGCCCGATCCCACGATTCGTTGTCCCGATGGATTCCCCGCGAACTGCTGTGCTGTTAATGATTTTGTCTTCAGCGATGTGCCAAGGCATCACCAGATGCGCACGCTCGCTAATTCGCATGTTTTTTTCGCAGTGGATACCTCGATTCGCTAAACCATCGATTTCGTCAAGCATGGTCGAGGGGTTAATGACGACGCCCGGCGTGATGAAGTTCTGAACCTGCGTGTGCAGAATTCCGCTGGGAATGTGGTGCAACTTGTATGTCTGATCGCCGGCAACAACCGTGTGCCCAGCATTGGCACCACCTTGATAGCGAACAACGAGGTCAAATTGTGGAGCTAAGAGATCGACGAGCTTTCCTTTTGCTTCATCGCCCCACTGCAGTCCAATCACACACGTTCCAGACACCATGCACTCCAAAAATTCAACGATTAGTGCCCTGCAGACAAGTTCATGAGGGCATCGGCGCAAACGGCAAAGACTAAGCCGCTGAGGTCAATCTGACAAGCCACCCCACGCCAATACTCTTTTGCTTGAGTGATTTGTATTCGCCATCAAAAGGTCGGCTGTTCAACGAGTTGCTCGAGTCTCTCGTGGAACAGCTACCGTGGCTATCCTCGTCTACCTTGCTGCCATCCAGATTTGTTCGTCAGCGGCCTGAATTAGGGGGTCGAACTCAGGAATCTCGGAGGCATTGTTGCCTTGTTCATGCTTGCGAAAGAGAAAAAGGTAGGTCTCATTTTGCGGACGATAACGATGAAAGAAGAGTTGGTTTTTCGCAACAATCTTCGTTTTTAGCAAAGGATGCATCTCGGAAGGCGACTTGCCGCCGACCAAGCGATCAGCCAAGGGATCCGCGAGGTGCTCGAATCCCAATTCGCTGGGATGTAGTTGATCTTCGGTCAGATCAGCCGTTTGTGGCACCCAGTTGGTGGTAATGACCGCGAGGTTTCTCGACTGAGCCACGGCGCCGACAATCTGTTGGCATCGACTCATCGACTGGTCATAACCGGGTGATTGAACGCCCGGCATTGCAAACGGACTCAGTAGAATAATTCGTCGTTTCTGCTTGGTGAGTTCATCAAGCAACCGATTCAGTCCCGGTTCAAAGCGGTCGACAGCAGGTGGGCCATCGCTCGCTTCGGCAAAACCATAAGCCACGAGTACCACGGTGGGATCAGCCGTCTGTACATCGCGCAGTAATCTCGCAAAACCAGCCTCTGGGTTATCGAAGACTTTTCTTGCTAATCCGTGGACGTCATCTCCTGACCAACCAAGATTTCTAACGGTGAGCTTCCAGTCCGGCCGTCGAGCCTGTAGTTCCGCTTCAACCGCCCCGCTTCGCTGCATTCGCTCAACGAGTGTCCCGCCGAGGATGGCGATACGGTCGTTAGGTTTCAGCAGCGGCTCTTGGGCAACCGCATTCGAGTTTATTTGAGCATTCGCGATCCAAATAACGCCAAGCATGAACAGAGATGATCGACTCAATTTAGTTCTCGGTCCACGGCAAATCGAGGTTTGCATGAAGCTCTCTCGCGATGATTGAATAAGGACAATGGTCAGCCGGTGAGGGCGAGACTTTCCCAGTACCATCGCATAGTTTAACGCGAAATCAACGCTGGTGGGCGATGCTTGTTTTTTACTCATCGGATCACATCGAGGTGACCGACTGAGCACCATGGACGGTCGTCAGCCGGTCACCAATCGATATGCCACCGAGTTTGATCAGATCGGAAGAAACCATTGAGGCTTCCACCGACCGAGTCTTACTTGCCAAGTTCAGCTTCGACAGCCTTGACCAGATCCGCATCGCTGGGCTTGGTACGTGGCGCGTAGCGGCCGACGAGTTGTCCATCACGATCGATTAGAAACTTTTCGAAATTCCAGCTGATGTCACCTTTGCCTGCTGGCTTGGTGTCTTGGCTTGTAAGGAACTTGTAGATCGGAGCGGCTTCACCGCCGTTGACGTCAATTTTGCTGAACATCGGGAACGAAACGTTGTAGTTGGCACTGCAGAACTGCTTGATTTCCGCTTCAGTGCCCGGTTCTTGCCGGCCGAATTGATTGCAAGGGAAGCCGAGAATGACAAAGCCCTTGCCTTCGTACTTCTCGTACATCTGCTGAAGCCCAGCATATTGTGGGGTTAAACCACAGCGGCTGGCGGTGTTGACGACGAGTACCACCTTGCCTTCGTAGTCTTCGAGATCGACGGTCTCTCCATCAATCGTTTTGGCTTTGAAATTGAGGGCACATTCGTGGTCGTCGGCTGATGCCATGCTGAGGAATGCTCCGAGTACAAGGGTCATTGAGAGGGCGAAACGCATACTGATCGCTCCGAAGAGGGAAGATGGTGAAGGGGAAACGCATGAAAATGCCACATTTTTTACGAACTGAGGCAGTATAGCGGCACTCACAGTAGCAGTGAGAGCCTCATGCGGGTACGTTTTCCGCAGGCTGCTCTCCGCTGTCATTGGAGTGTAGTCCGCCGGAAAGTCCAGTTGAGGGACGTTGTTTAGCCCTCAGCTTCTGTTTCAGCTCTTATTTTTTTAACGACTTTGTTCTGTAGACGAAGGCTTTGCCCATGAGTAACGCAGTAAATAATGTGGCGGCTCCCAACGCAAAACGCTTGCTTTGGGCCGGCTTCATGGCCATTTTGGCCGCAGGTGTTGGATTCAGTATTCGTGGAGGCATTCTCGGTCAGTGGGCTGAGCAATACGGCTTCACCATGACCGAGCTCGGTGCTATCACCGGTGGTGGTTTGACCGGTTTCGGTCTGATCATTTTGTTTGGCTCTTTAATTGCCGATGCGGTTGGCTACGGTAAGCTGATGTGGTTAGCCTTTATTACCCACGTCATTTCAGCTGTGTTGACTTTAGCTGCGGGTGCGGCATTCGAATCTGGCGGTAAAGACGCCGCGTTCCAGTGTCTTTACTGGGGGATGTTCCTGTTCGCCATCGGTAACGGTATCTGTGAGGCAGTGGTCAATCCGCTAGTCGCTACCCTCTTCCCAAAAGAAAAGACTCACTATCTGAATATTCTCCACGCTGGGTGGCCCGGCGGATTGATCGTTGGTGGCCTCGCTGCTTACGTCATGAATCCGGACGGCCAAGAGCCCGTTTCTTGGCAGGTTCAAATTTCTCTCTTTATGATTCCGGTCATTCTCTATGGCGTCATGATTTTTGGTCAGAAGTTTCCCAAATCGGAAGCCGGTGAAGCAGGGGTTAGTTACGGGCAAATGTTCGCACAACTTGCAGCCCCTTTGATGATCTTCCTTCTTCTGATCCAAGCGATGGTTGGCTATGTGGAGCTGGGTACTGACTCTTGGATTTCCAAAATCACCGGTTCCATCATGGAATCGCCCCAGAAAGGTCTTCTGCTATTCGTTTACACATCGGGTTTGATGTTTGCCCTGCGATTTTTCGCTGGTCCTATCGTCCATCGAATTTCGCCGCTTGGACTTCTGTTCGTTAGTGGGATCTTGGGCTTCACCGGCTTGCAGTTACTGGGTGCTGCGACGAGCGTGGCTCTTTGTGTGATTGCAGCAACCGTTTACGCCTGTGGTAAGACTTTCCTTTGGCCAACGATGTTGGCGGTTGTGTCTGAGAGATTTCCGCGAGGCGGTGCAATAACGATCGGTGCCGTTGGCGGTGCGGGGATGTTATCCGCCGGATTGCTGGGTGGACCCGGTATTGGTTTCAAGCAGGATTACCACGCTTCGAATCTACTCAAGCAAGAATCACCAGCAGTCTACGAGCGATATCAGGCTGCCGCTGAGAACCAGTTCCTCGGTTATTCTGTTATTGGACTCGATGGAGCGAAGGTTGGTGTCTTGGATGATGGAGGCAAAGAGTTGGCTCGAGCTGCAGATCTTGCTAACGACGAGAACACCAAGGCACTCGAAGCGTGGTGGGCGGAAGCATCCGAGACAGCCGGAACTGACAAGCCAGCGGTGACCGCTGCCACCTTACATGGTGGTCGTATGGCTCTGAAACTGACCTCCTATGTGCCAGCAGTGATGGCTGTCTGCTACTTGCTGTTGATCTTGGGCTTCAAGGCACGCGGAGGATACAAGGCCATCGAGGTTGAAGAGACCGCAGATGCGCCCGCCGACTCCGAGCAGTCCTCCGACGACCAAGCTTAGCCACCGGTGAGCCGCCTAGCGGTATCGCTGTTCAAGGGTTCTCGGCCGAGCGTTGGTTCGTGCTAAACTTCATGGAAAGCGGAGCAATTCGATTGGTAATTGCTCCGCTTTTTTTATCGCTTTAACGCAATCGCATAAAACTTCTTCATCCTCGGTACGCACCTTACGAAACGGTGTGGTACGAGTATGATGATCGTTTTTGACGACCCTTCTTCCACAACCCCATCAAACTGCCGTGCTACGCACCCACACCTGCGGACAACTCCGCAAGACCGACGTTGGAACCGAAGTGACTCTCTGCGGATGGGTCGATAGTAAGCGAGATCACGGCGGTGCTGTCTTTATCGATTTGCGAGATCGTTATGGATTGACTCAGGTTGTGATCGGACCACCCGAATCCAGTGCCGAGCAGATTGATGAGGCAGGACGGGTGCCAGCGGAGAGTGTGATTTTGATTCGGGGGATCGTTACCGATCGTCTAGAAGGAAAGATCAACGAAAAATTGGCGACCGGTGAAATCGAGGTGCGCACTGTTTACTTCGAAGTACTCAATCTCTGCCAAACCCCGCCTTTCACTCCAGGGCAGAGTGATCTGCCGGGAGAAGATCTACGACTGAAGTATCGATTCCTGGATCTCCGTCGAAAGGAGATGCAACGATCGTTGGTGCTTCGCAGTCAGATCGTTAAGTCGATGCGAGACTACTTTGAGACTCATGACTTCATCGATGTTGAGACACCGATTCTTGGTCGCAGCACGCCAGAGGGAGCCCGTGATTATCTCGTTCCGAGCCGAGTGCATCCGGCCAACTTTTACGCGTTGCCTCAGTCGCCGCAGCTTTACAAACAAATTTTGATGGTTGCCGGTTTTGACCGTTATGTGCAGGTCGCAAAGTGTTTTCGCGATGAGGACCTTCGCGCGGACCGTCAGCCTGAATTCACACAACTCGACCTTGAGATGTCCTTTGTTGATTCTGATGACATTATCGATCTGATCGATGGACTTGTTGCCAAGGTTGCGAAGGAAGTGCTCGGCAAAGAGGTGAAGACTCCACTGCCTCGTATGACCTACGAGGAGGCGATGCGACGCTTTGGATCCGATGCACCCGATCTTCGTTTTGGCATGGAAATTATCGACATCACCGAGGTTGCTAAGAAGACGGAGTTTCGCGTCTTCCGAGGGACCGCCGATTCTGGCGGCTTTGTACGTGGTATCAACGTCGAGCAGGCTGCACCACAGTACTCAAGGCGTCAGATTGATGAGCTGACCGAGTACGTTAAGAGTGATTTTGGTGCGAAGGGTCTTGCTTGGTTTCGAGTCGAAGAGGATGGTTCTCTGTGGAGTCCGATTAGTAAGAACTTGGATGAGGCACACCTTGCGGAAATCAAATCAGCACTTGATGGTAAACCTGGCGATTTGCTGATGTTCTTAGCTGATAGCTGGGAGGTCACCTGTAAAGGTCTCTCAGGGCTTCGTAAACGTCTTGCCGGTGAGCTTGGGCTCATTGACCCGAATGAACTCAACTGTAGTTGGGTAACCGAGTTTCCGATGTTCGAGTGGGATGCGGAAGGTCAGCGTTGGAATGCAATGCACCACCCCTTCACTGCTCCGCTCGCTAGCGACTTGGGTGCCTTGACGGAAAGTCCAGAAACGTGCCGGGCACAAGCGTATGACCTCGTTATCAACGGTAGCGAGGCTGGTGGTGGAACCATTCGAATCCATGATCCCAAGACACAGTCACAAGTGTTTGATCTTTTGGGAATTGACGAGGAGACGGCTGAGGATCGATTCGGTTTCTTGCTCAATGCTCTCAAGTACGGTGCTCCTCCACACGGTGGGATTGCACTCGGTGTCGATCGCTGGGTGATGTTACTCGCTGGCTTGGACAATATCCGTGAAGTGATCGCTTTTCCGAAAACGCAGAAGGCGGCGGACTTGATGACGGAGGCACCCGGGCAGGTTGATCATGAGCAGCTTCGCGAATTGCACCTTCGTACCGCCAAGGTGCAAAAAAGCTAAATGCTTTTGCTAGATTCCACTATCGAAGACTTGGATCATTTCCGGTCCGACTCGTTATAGGTCTTCGATCACCAACCGTGGGTGTTGCAGTACTTCATGCTTACGGAGGTCATGCCTGCAATGATGCGGCGGCTTTTTTAATCCGGTGTCTCTCCGAGAGTACGAAAATGACTCCGGATGCAAAGCAGGTGATACCAATACAGGCGAATAGAACCGGATAGTCATACAATTCACCAATCCATCCGAGGATTGGGGCACCGAGGATCGTCCCCAGATCCAGCATCATCAATGCTAGAGCCGAACCCGTTCCCCGCACCATGGTCGGGAAGCTAGCCAGAGTAATCGATGTCATCGTATGAAACATCAAGCTATGCCCAATACCAGTTAGACCAGCGGGTATGACGATCCACCAAGTGTGCTCGGCGGTTACCCAAGAAAAACCAAGCATTCCGATCGACATGAACGCGATACCCGCGATCAGCACTTTATGAGGACCCACGCGATCGGGGAGTCGACGGAAGCAAAGGCGTACGAGGATCGCTAGGCCGGCATAAAAGAGAAAGAAGAGGCCAATGACCGAATGCTCGCGAAACGCCAGTGATGCATGATCAATGAAACTTGCCACAAAAATAAACGGGCCCGCCATGCAAACCCCGAAAGCAAAGTCGACTGCGAGGATCGCACCCGGCCAGTGCTTTTTGACGATGTGGAAAAAGGCACCGATTCGAAGCGAAGTACTTGAGCAATGATGCTTTGGGGGGCGCGCGAGCAGGAGTCCCAAAATTGAAATGAGGTTCGCACCTGCCGCAATCCAAAAGATCGCCATGAAGTTCTCTCGCGTTCGTTCCGCAAGAAAAAGGTCACCCAGTACGGGACCCATCAGCATGCCGAGGAAGCCACCGATGCCCAAGATGCCGATCGCCTCAGTGCGTCGATCTTCGGGAGCAATTTGAGAGATGTAGGTGAGTCCACTCGCAAACACGATCGCTCCGGCGAGCAGTAATCCTGATCGAGCAAGGTAGATAAGCGGACCCACCTCCGTGATCAATAGATTGCTAAGGCTTGCGACAATGAAGAGCATGTAACCCACGATCCACATCGTGCGAGAACCCCACCGGTTAATCCACTGCGCCATCCACGGTCGCAGAATCAAACCCGCCGTCGCGCTGCCGCCCATTACCAGTCCGACCTGCCTCAGGTCTCCTCCCAGAAACTCGATCCAGCGAGCATAGTGAGCCATGAGCGTGTTCGCACCGACAAAGCAGGTTTGGCTGGCAAAGGCGATGAGGAAATTGCGATCGTAAAGGCGTTTGGGAGAATCCAAAATGTTTTGCCGAAGGTCTGCGGTGGGAAAGGATCTGTGTGAGGCGGATTAGACGTCGAGGTTAAGTTTCCCGCAATCAAGTGCGATCGCGTCGTAGCACTCACAGGCTACGAAGAACTTGCAGGTTGATTGCATCCCAGTCTCGTCCGGTTTCCTCATCAACCCCTTTTTCTGTTTCAAGGTACCCGGGGAGTTGTCCGAGAGTTTCGTGCTCCTTAATCATCCGAAATCCGGCCAGTCCGATTTCTCCAAGTCCGATATGTTCGTGGCGGTCCACGCGGCTTCCCAAGGGTTTCTTGCTGTCATTGAGGTGGAGAGCTTTGATGGCGTTACATGGTAGGACGTCATCAATGACGGAAGTCATCTCCTTGAATCCGTTAGGGGTATTCAGTTCATAGCCAGCAGCGAAGGCATGGCAGGTATCCATGCAGATTCCTACTCGTTCCGAATCTCCGATGCCGTCAAGCATCTGGCCCAGTTCTTCGAAGCGATGCCCAAGGCAGGTGCCTTGCCCCGCGGTGTTTTCCAGTAAGACTCGACAGCTTATGTGCTGTGTACGCTCTAACACCTGCTTCATGCCGTCAATGATTCGAGCAATCCCTTCCGATTCACTGCTCTCGGTGTATGCTCCGGGGTGCAAGACCAGACCTTGGATACCTAGACGATTGCAGCGATCTAATTCTGCGATCAATGCATGAATGGATTTATCGAAGAGATCCTCCTTGGGGGATGCCAAGTTGATCAGGTACGAGGCATGGGCGATCGGATGGCTGAGGTTTGATTGGTTGAGTGCAGAAATCCATCGATCAATTTCTTTTTGCGGAAGCGACTTCGTTTGCCAGTCGATCATGGAAGATTCATTTGATTCTGCAGGTTCCAAAGCCGTCGGTAAATCGCTCACTGAGCAGGACCCCGGCTTGGCTCCCTGAAATGCAGGCCATTGCCGCGGTGGATTGGTCACAAAGACCTGAATGCACTCACAATTAAGCTCCTCCGCACGCTCGACCGCTCTGAATAACCCACCTTGGCATGAGACGTGAGAACCGAGGAGCATGATGTGGATACCTCTAGAAGGGTCTTTTATTTGGAAAGCAATCGATGAGAGGCCGATGCGAGGTCTTGGTCAATTGCGTTGCACCGTCGTCTTGAATTTGCTGAATTCGAACAAGTCTATCGACGCGGTTTGAAACCGCCTAGCACGAGTAGCCTTTTGAATCGATCGTGACGGTTGCGATGAACGGTTCACCTGAACCGTTACGGTCGTGACAGCTAAGGCAGGTTGTGATGGAAAGTGGAAATGGGTTGAACAGGCGGATCCCGTGGACTATTTCAATTGCAGAGTGCTTACCGCATGGATCCTCAATTATTTCATCACTCAATCTTCGTTTTTGATTTGCGTGGTGATTAGCGTGCACTAGTCGATGCACTTTCGTTAGGAAATCACTTGCGTTTCCGTTGCATCACGCGATTGAAAATCACTCTTGCTCAACTCCTCCATCATTCATTGAGCAGGAAATCAATTTCGGCGACAGATTTATTTACCGTACGAAGAGAAGGTTACCTTCCATGCACCGTTCTTTTACTCGGCGACTTACCGGAACAGGCATTGCCATTTGCCTGTTGATTGCACTCGCTCCCAGCCTCCACGCGGGGATATCGATTCAAGCGAACTACTTAGATTCCGCCGGCGAGGGTTTTTATGATGCAACTCTCGGAACCCAACGGCAGACCGCTTTTGAATTCGCTCTCGATATTTGGGGTAACGCTCTCGGGGCAAGCTACTCCGGTCAAACCATTGTCATTGATGCTGAGTTCAATGATTTAGGTGGTACTGGCTCGTCGGCTACCCTCGGTCAGGCGGGGGCGTCCGGTTATTACAACCTGAACACATCCACCCCGCTGATTCATGCCAGTGCGTTAGCCAATCATATCGTGGGTTACGACCTCAGCGCCGGAAGTGAGGGTTCCGCTCAATTCAATTCGGCAGTGGACGGCACAACGGTTCTCACGGGTTACACGTGGTACTATGGAACAGATAATAATGCTGGGGCGAATGAGATTGACTTTGTCTCCACTGCACTCCACGAGATTGGGCATGCTTTGGGTTTTGCGGGGTTACTGCAGAGTGATGGGTCCTACTACGACTTCACCCCGGGGGATAACACAGACCCCGAACTCTACAATCAATATGACCTTTATGTAGGTCGAGATAACGGTGATGGCACGTATACGCAACTCGTTGACTTGACCGCCGCTGAAAGAATTGCGGCAGCAACAAGCGGTAATCTGTACTGGGGTGGTGTTGAAGCTTTTGAGGCAAATGGCGACGCCTTTCCGAAACTGTACGCTCCAGGGACTTGGCAACAAGGATCGTCCTACTCGCATCTTGACGAAACGACGTTTGCTTTGGAGTTGATGAGTCCAACGCATACTGCCGGTACGTTGCATGAAATTAGCGATTTGACCATGGCAATGATGATCGATATGGGGTGGGATTCGAATGTTCCTGAGCCGGGGACTTTGGCGGTATGGAGCGTGTTGGCGGTGAGCGTCAGCTTGGCTCGAAGACGTCGCCGAGAATTGCCGAGTCCGAAAGTTTAAGCGCGATAACGGTAATGCTTGCTGCCTGAGACTAAATAATTTGGTTTTCATCCACCGCGTCATTTTTGACGCGGTGTTTTTTTTGCTTTGATGTCCGGGATTCATTTACATGTGCTTGTCTTGTTGGTGCCAAGAACGATTTGGGAGCGTTCCGGGGGCAATTGCATCGTTTACATACTTAGACCGAAGAAGATAGTCGTTCCGAGGCTCTAACCATGATTGGTGGAATGAACTACGAATTCCGCTCGGTTCAGTGACAAATGCGTCCAGCAACCTCTTGGTTTAGTGCCCTCTTTTTCAAGCGATTCATACCTAATATCGCTTTATTGAGGGCTCAAAAAGACATCCGCTGGCAGATTCAAGATCGAGTTCTTAGGATTTTGGCTCTCGTCTTAAAATCCTTCACAGGTACGCGAAATGCAAAAATATTTGGCTTCTTCGTTTTGGACTGCGTGTGGTGCGATCGCCGGCGTAGCGTCGACTCTCACCTTGGGTTTTTTAGCGTGGAGTCGGCTAGGAGGCCCGATGCTGATCCTTCTAGCAATTCTCGTTTCGGGTGTCGCGGCAATGTTATTCAAGGCTCGACGTCTCAATCCCTCGATGCTTGCCGCAGTCTTGGGCGGGTTTTTGGGAGCCTACGGGGCAGTGGCGTCTGGAGAGTTCTTTGAGCCAGGATCGATAGACTGGGTAATCCGCGGCGGAGTCTATGGGATCTGCATGGGCGGGCTGGCGAGTCTGCTGCTGAGTCCGATCGGTTGGATCGGTATCCCCGCTAAACCATCATCATGAAGGTAAATAGCATAAAAAAAGCGTCGTCCCGATCATGGAACGACGCTTTCTGTGTGGATAGCGAAGAGCTTCAATTACTGGTTGAGTTGCTCTTCGATGGTTTCCTTCGCTCCTTTGGTGCCCATTGCTCCCCAAAGGCCGAACGGGCTTTGACTACCTGGTGATTGTGGACCAACTCCATTCACGTGGACAGAGCCCTG
>CALIBL010000097.1 GCA_938045805.1 uncultured Rubripirellula sp.
GAATGGTGGAAATCCATTTTCAGATTATCAACTACCCGAAGCGGTGATCAAGTTTCGCCAAGGTTTCGGTCGCTTGATACGCACCAAGAGTGACCATGGTTGCGTGGTCGTTCTTGATCCGCGGATTCACACCAAGGCCTACGGCAGGATGTTTCTTGAATCGCTACCGCCGGCCGAAGTGGAATATCACACCGCCAATCGATAGCGATCGGTTGTTCTGTTGAAGTTTAGCCGCGATCGTTGCTCTTTGCTTGAGAACGGTTCGAGACGGTTTTCTGTGTTGAGTTCTTCAAGGCTCGATAGTAGCGACGACGAACCGTGTTGCCATAGAAGTGAAGCGGACGGTTGGGACGCATCTCAATCGGAGTCGACTCGATCTTTTCCTTGAATTCCCCAGTTGCGATGATTCGTACGGACCAGCCGGTTTCACCTGCTTGAACCGATTCACTAGAAAAGAGAGTCATCGCGATGGTGGTCGCGATTAGCAGTAGGATTCGGTTGCACATCAGCGATTCTCTCAAGTCAGGGTGGTTCACTGTGGTTTCGTTTAAGGGGAGGCGGTCGGTGCCTAGCACCTCCGCCGGTTGCTGAAACCTAGGTCGCGAACCCGACACGTTGCCCCGCATTGGGCCCCAAAAATACCGAACCAAGGATTTAACTTCTCGGTTTGACTGCCATAATCGTTGTAATCCGCTGCGAGGTATCAAACGCGATCGAAGTCAGCGGGTGTATTCGACAACGCTCATGATGAATCCAATGCCTAAACTGGCGTCCGATGGGCAAATTTGAATGCAACGCTATGGCTGCTGACTGATAGATGAAAGGAACACGGAAAAGATGGATATAAAGGTTGTTTTGGCGACTTGCCCCTTTTGTGGCTGTGGACGATGCGCGGTTCGCCTTTGCAACGAGAAAGAATTGAGTAGTGGAAGCGAACCAAGCATGAATGCCGAACCGAGCGTCGGGGAAGATGTTTCCGCTGGGGAAGATTTCGCCAACGTCTCTGGGTATCACGCTTTCATCTTATGCGACACTTGTCACGCAGCGTGGATAGAACCTGACCTGACGACATGCCATCAGTACCTCGGTGCAATTAATCCGCTTTGCCCGTTATGTCGAGCAGAGCTAAAAGAGGAAGATAGCGGCGGTGACTGGCTAAAGGGCACATGGGCCACCAGTGATCAAGTCAACCAGTTGGGTTGGGACCACGCTCTTAGCGGTGCAAGTCGCTTGAGCATTGAAGAGATTGAAGAACTGTTTCGAGGTGATCAGCCGATCGATTTTTCGGGCGGTACGCGTTAATGTTATTGCCAATCGATATTCCATCGTCTGTTGATCAAAGAATCGTGCCTGCTAAGTGGTGTGAGCAACTTGAGAGTGCGCGTCTACGCATTCAGGCGTTTCAAGATCGTTGGGATCGTCCGCAGATTGAACAATTTGTTGCCGCCGATTTTCACCACGTCCATCAGGTGATTGATTGGATTCGGGAAACACAGACGCTCGTTGGCAACCGCTTCTTGGAATGGGGTTGCGGATTCGCGGTGGTGACGTCGATTGCTTCGGCGTTGCAATTTGAAGCGATTGGAATCGAAGCCGAATCGGATTTGATTAACGAAGGTTGTAAGACGCTTCAACAATGGGATGTCGCTGCCGAACTCATTCACGGCAATTTCTTGCCCGACGGCGCAGAAACACTCGCTCACCAATCCACCCTGCCGAGCCTTGGTCATCCGATCGAATCGGGTTATCACCAACTCGGACTCGAGCTGGACGATTTTTCTTTGGTCTATTCCTATCCTTGGCCGGGAGAGGATCGCTTTCATCAAGCGGTTTTTGAGCGATTTGCAGCACCGGGAGCGATGCTGCTGTGCTTCTGTGGTCCGAATGACCTGCGGCTATGGAGGAAGGTGGGATCGATTGACCCGCCTGAGGTTCCAATGGAAAGCCGTCGCCAACGCCGACGATCGCGACGTTGAGGATCCTCGCCCTCTTAGTGCGAAGTTGTGGCGACCGCCTCTGGGAGTTTCGTCGTGAGAATGGCTCTAGGAGCCATCACCGCTGATCACTCTTCGCTGATTTCAAAAATCGCTTCGATCTCAACCGCAATTCCGCCCGGTAACGAATTGGTGCCCAGTGCGCTTCTCGCTGCGACGCCGGCATCCTCACCAAAGACTTCCCTGAACAGCTCACTGCAGCCGTTGATCACGGCGGGTTGTTCACCAAAGGAGTCGGTGCTGCGAACCAAACCAAGAAGTTTTACCAAGCGTTTGACTCGATTGAGGCTACCGAGTTCCGCTTGCAGGGTCGCTAGCATCGCGAGGCCGGTCGTTCGTGCCGCTTCGTAACCCGCTTCGACGTCCATATCGAGTCCGAGTCGTCCCGTGATCAGACTCTTGTCTGCTTTCAACGGACCGTGACCCGAGAGGTAAGCCATGTTGCCGCAAATCACGATCGGCTTGTAGACACCCATCGGCTTGGGCGCGGGCGGGAGTTCAACACCTAGGTTTGCAAGCCGTTCGTCTGCACTCATCTTTTATCTCTCTACTTAAAATGTTTAGTTGATTTGGAATTCGGCCTAAGCCGGAAGTTAGATCTGATTCAAATCGTGATTTAGCTTTTCTTGCCGTAGACCGATTCGGGGTCCACCAAGCGTGGGTCGGCAATTCGAGTTTCAAAGTTGTTGTCGATTGCTCGGAAAAAACAGCTCTCATAGCCTTCATGACACGCTGCACCGGTTTGTTCGACCAACAGCAGAATCGTATCAGCATCACAATCGATTCTCGCTTCCTTGACGATCTGTTGATGACCGCTCGTTTCGCCTTTGCGCCAAAGTTTACCCCGACTGCGACTGAAGTAGACTGCACGCTGTGTTTCAATCGTTTCCTTCCACGCCGTCTCATCCATCCAAGCCATCATCAAGACACGACCGGATTGATGATCCTGAGCGATAGCGGGAAGCAGTCCAGTGGTTCCCGGAAAGTCTTGTCCAAGCTGAAAGTTAGGTTGATCAGTCACGAATCAATTTTTAGCGAGAGAGGATAGTGAAAGAACCGTCTGGAACACGAAAAGTAAAAGCCGTGCAGTAAACCGATCAGCAAATGACAGTCCAACGCAGCGAATCGCAGATTACCAGTATTGCAGCCGCAAGAAAAGGAACTCGGCTAACTTCACGAGGCGAGCGCATGTCGTTTGACGAATCTTGTTCGAAATGTTAGTCGGGAAATATTTCTTGGAGACGTGAGGCCCATGATTCCCAATCATCACCGGCGGCCTCAAAGTCAACCGTCATCCAACGTACCGGTGTCGAAGGTAGAACTCGAGGCGGGTATTTGCTCTCCGGATGCAATGGGATCTGGCTGCTGTTTCCCATCGCCAATCGATCTTCAGTGTTGGGTTCGCTGAGGTAGTCTGCCAAGAGTGAAGCTGCCACGGGGTGCGGCGCCGTTTTCAGAATGGCGAGTGTGTTAGGAATCCGCAGCGTCCCAAGTTGGCTCGGCTCTTGATCGGGATAAATGATCTCAATCGGCTCGCCATGATCCTTCTCGATGATCGCATCATCCGTGTCAGTCACGCCCCAAGCGAGTTGACCCGAGGCGACCGCAATCGCAACCTGCTTGTTGCCAGACAGGATGACCGCATTATCACGAATTTTTTCTAGGAACTCGATCGCCTTCTCTTCTCCAAGTTTTTCCTTGAGAACAGCAAAGTGCGTTGCGGTGGTACCAAACAAGGGCCTTGCCATTCCGCATTGGTCTTTCCATTTTGGATCGGCAAGATCTTCAACCGAGGTTGGGTAATCATCGCGGTCGGTGATGAGATCGGTGTTAATCATCAAGATTCGG
>CALIBL010000098.1 GCA_938045805.1 uncultured Rubripirellula sp.
TCCCCCAAAGTCTTCTGGCCAAGGCCAAAGGTTCATTCTGCAATTCTGAAGCTTGAAAGTATCCCAGATGTTCGGGAGCAATTTGCTGATCTAAAGCACTTTCACCAAACCGTGCGTGCATTGTTTTTTCACCGCCGAAAGTTTCTACGCAGCGTGGTAGCCAGTGCAACCAAGCAAACACTCACCAAAGAACAAGTGGACGAAGTACTGAAGTCTCTCGGCTACGATGAAACATCGCGAGCAGAAAATCTGTCAGTGCCACAGATCCAGAGTCTCGCGGAAGCACTGCGGTTAGCAGAATTAAAAGCAGCGGCTGACTGAGTTAAAAGCTGCAAACTGACTAACTGTCCGGCGTGAGTGACCCAACAAACAACTTTTCTTATTCACTCGCTTCCATCGCCTGCTGACCAGAAAGACCCACAGCGCGCCAATTCTGCTGGCCAACCGCTGCAGCAGGCAGTTGGATTTGCGAGGTAAAAAGGCTGCATCGGCGACTTCCGTTTGAGAGCGCAACACTGGCCGAACTGCTACCGCTGCAATCTGTTTTTTCGATCCAAGAGACGGCACTTTGAAAGATTCTCCCTGACTCCCCGCTTCAAAAGTGCCATTTCTGCGATGCGAGCTAGAATCCATCTCGAAGTCTGCATCGGCAAGTGACGTGTTAAAGGGGGAACTCCAGCTGGATCGCTCGCGTCTCAGACGTTGCCGGCCTGAATCAAGAGCAAACCGGTTGAGCGCGCTGTTCAGCTAGCAATCCAAGCACCGGCGTGCATCTGTGTCCAGATTGGAGTGGCAAAGTTTAGCGGTTGTAGCGGATTCACTGATTTTATGCCTGCTTCGGTGTCGAAAGTCATCAAGAGGGTCTGTAAATACAGGATTGGAAAGAACCCAAGACGCACCCCCTAAACCGGTGGGTCCAAGGCTTGGTGCAATTCAATTGATCTCGAGAGAGATCGAATCAAAACATAAGCCCGAACGAACTCGCCTTAGCTTGATCGGGCGAACCAAAGAGAGACTAAACAGTAGAGCTCAATTCATGTCCTTGAACACAAACCGAAAAAATCTTCGCCGGAACCTCCTCCAGCGTCTACTTTTTGATGCGTTACCGTGGTCGAAAAAGGACGACGAGACCGATCCTCGACGGGGCAGGTTGCTACTGGAGTCTCTTGAGAAACGTGCCATGCTCGCCGGTGACGCGGATCTGCTTTTCACCGATGGCGTCACCACCGACTTGGATCTGACAAGCAGCAGTGCGGAGGTGTCTACGGCAGTTACCACTGCAGCAGCTTTTCAGACAACGACCACAGCCGAGGGTGAAGCAGCACCAGACTTGGTTCAATTCGCCAAAGACCTCTCAGCGGCTGGTGCCAAATACTATGGAGCTGCATGGTGCACTTTCTGTACGGAACAAAAACAACTGTTCGAAGATGGATCTGAGTTCCTGCCTTTCATTGAAGTGACCAATCCGGACCGAAGCCTTAATTCCACCGGCGTGGGCGAAAACATCGAAACATTTCCCACTTGGGAGTTTGCCGATGGCACGCGAGTAACTGGGGTTCAAACGCTTCAAACACTGAGCGAGCTGAGTGGGGTGGCTATCCCGCAAGGCGTCAACCCTTCGTTCCTGACCGTTGGCAACCAGACCGTTCAAATCGGTTCGCCGCTACACGTACCGATTAACGCATATTCTCCAACCGGTGAAGCACTCACTGTCACGGTCACCGTCAGTGACCCCAGCTTGGTGGAAGCGACGGTGCTCAGTGGAAACCGATCCATTCGCATCGACCTCGATGGTTACGACGACATGGTCTTCGAACTCTTCGAGCAGCGGGCCGAAACTGCGTCCGGTCGTGTCATCCAGCTTGCGGAAGATGGATTCTACGATGGAATCATTTTTCACCGCGTCATTGACAACTTCATGATTCAAGGTGGAGATCCAACCGGCACTGGAACGAGTGGATCGAGCCTCGGGAATTTCGACGATGACTTCCACCCAGAACTGCAGCACAATCGAGAAGGGGTGCTGTCGTTTGCCAAATCGTCTGATGACACCAACAACTCACAGTTTTTTGTGACCGAAGTTCCAACGCGTTGGCTTGACTACAACCACTCGGTCTTCGGCCAATTGGTGGAAGGGTCTCATGTGCGAGAAGCGATCAGTGGCACAGCGGTCAACGCTTCAAACAAACCGCTCAATAATGTGACCATCACCACGATCGATGTTTTCAATGACACGGAAAATTCCGTGATCATGTTCAAGCCGACCGGATCTTCGACGGGCACCACTTCGGTAACGGTGACGGTGACCGATCAGAGCGGCAACACATCGGTGGAATCGTTCGATGTAACTGTGACCGCTGACACGGCCAACAGTCAGCCCTACCTCAATGGCCTACCCGAGACGGTGACTTCATCAGTCGATACACCTGCTCAGTTGCAACTCAGCAGCGTTGACATTGAGGGTGATGCGGTGACTTACTTTGGTCAGTCACTCTCCGCTGCAGCCAACGGCACCGTCTCGGTCGATTCTCACTCAGGTGAGGTCACCGTCACACCTGCAAGTGGATTCGTTGGCACCATCACAGCTCAGGTCGGCGTTGCGCCCGGCAGTGGTGTTGTCGGCAACGGAGCGAGTGATGCCGATACCCAGCGAGTGTCTTTTGTGTTTCAGGCAGACACACTGCCCGCCCCCACCTCGATCGACCTCAGCACGGGAAGCGATTCGGGATCAAGCAATTCCGATAACATCACTCGAACAGGGTCGCTGTCATTCCTGATATCGGGTGTAACCGATGGAGCCACCGTTAACATTGTGGAAACCACCTCCTCGACCATCATTGGCACGGGAACCGCTTCGGCAGGGAACGCAATCATCACCACGAGCAACATCGCGGCGTTGGGTGATGGCAGCTATCAACTTGCCGCTTATCAAGTGTTGGGAGGTGTGTTTAGCGAGGATTCACCGACGCTGAATTTGATCTACGACACAACACCACCGGCATCGGTGATCGCAACCGCATCGACGCAAGCCAACGTCGGGCGTGCCTTCGCGACCGACCTAATCAATAGCGAAGAGGGTAGCGGACTCACCTATGCCGTGGTCTCCGGACCAAGTGGGTTGTCCATCGGTGAAACAACAGGAGTGATCAACTGGACGCCACTCGCGAATCAGCTTGGTGATCATGACGTGCAGATCTCACTAACGGATCTCGCGGGCAATGTGAGAACCGAGACGTTGACCATTACGGTGAATGAAGCACCGACGGCTGAAGTTCGACTCGAACTAACGGACCTGTCAGGTAACACAGTCGATTCATTAGCGGTTGGCGATTCGTTTCTTCTAAAGATGATCGCGGTTGATGCCCGAGCCTTCACCCAACCGGGAATCTACGGCGCCTACGCCGACATACTATTCGACGAAAATCTAGTCACGGTTGAATCGGGCACGGAAATTGAATTTGGCTCAGGGTTCGGGGTCTTACAGAAAGGAACCTTCCTTACCGGTGAAATCAATGAACTCGGGGCAGTCAGCAGTTCGATTGCTGCATCAAATGTTGCGGAAAGTCTTATTGCAACCGTTCAGTTCAAAGCGATCGCGGATGGGACCGTTAACTTCTTGAGCGACCCAGCGGATGATTCCAACAGTGAATTTCTCATGTTCGGGATCGACACTCAGATCCCCGCATCTGCGATCAGCTATGGAAGTGTGGCGTTGAACATCGGCCAAAGCTTTACCGTGGTGGATGATAGTGTCACCGTGGCAGAAGATTCAGGTAGCACAACGATCAATGTGCTAGACAATGACGAGGTACTCTCCGGGAGCGGAAACCTCACAGTCATCGAGGTGAGCCAACCCGACGCGGGTGGAGTGACGGCTCTTAACGCGGGGATTGTTTCCTTCACACCCGCCGCTGACTTCAACGGAACCTCCACATTTACCTACCGGGTCAGTGATACATCCGGTATTCAGCAGATTGCGACCGTGACGGTGACCGTCCAAGCGGTCAACGACCCTCCGGTCGGCACTGCGGATGAGTTAACAGTCGACCAAGACTCCAGCAATAACTTCCTCAACGTCCTTGCCAACGATTCGTCACTACCGGACATAGGGGAAACACTGACAGTCACGGGGCTGAGCCCGAGCGGCACGACGACAAACGGTGCTTCAATCTCCATTGCACCTGATGGGGTGGGCATTTTTTATCAGCCCGCAACTGGCTTTTCAGGCACGGACACCTTCACGTACACCCTAAGTGACGGCACAGCTGAACAAGAAGTGGATGTCACGGTGACGGTGGTCAACCCCGATAACCCTCCAACCGCAGCAGATGACTCTTTCACTATCGATGAAGACGATGCGGAGGCGTCTTTTGATCTACTAGCTAATGACGCGCAAGATGTGGACGGGCAAGACTTTTACATTGAATCCGTCTCCACACCCAGTTCAGGTGGCAGCGTGAGAATCTCGGCCGACGGACTCGACTTCTTTTATCAACCAGCTACAAACTTCAACGGCACGGAGAGTTTCACCTATGTGCTGAGAGATTCAGGTGGCGGGTCTGCTACAGGCACGGTCTCTTTCGAAGTTCAAGCGATCAACGATGCTCCGCCAGTGATCGATCTATCGCTCAGTCGCAACCGAGGGGGTGTAAACCAGAACGTACTTAATCTCAGTGATCTACCAGACAATCCTGACTCGGGCGAGACGCTCACCGTAGCGGTTGTTACACCAACTCAAGCGGGGGGAACCGCTGTGTTCGACGCAGCGACCCAAGCCATTCTCTACACACCTGCCGAAGGTTTTACGGGAACGGATACGATCACCTACACCGTATCTGATGGATCAGATCTGACCGCATCAGGAACGATTACCATCAATGTCACTGATTACCAACCTCGCCAAATCAAGCTGACACTTCCGAAGCCGATCAGTGATATGAATATCTCTGGCATCACACTCTCGGGAACAGATCTAGCTGGTAATACGATTCAGAAGTCTATCGCCTACAACGCAGACCAAGCGGAATTCAACGATCTTCTGCCGGGCGAATACACCATCCAAATACCAGCGATCCCATTCATGCAGAATGCGGAATCACCACGTGAAATTCAGATTTCCAGTGGAGCAGATGATGGTGACACAACCGTAGAATCTGGCGTTGGACGTTTACGGGCAGAATATGTTTCGGTGCGAGACTGGCTGAGGTCCACACCCAAAAATCGTTTGTTGGTCGCGATCGCTCCAGGTGAATCACACCGTTTGGTTTCAGAATCTTCGCAGGCCGATTTCGAATCACCCGAAGTAAGACTTGATGGCAGTGGTGCACTCCTAACCATCCAGCATACGGAAATCACAACCGATGATAGTGGGAATGCGATTAGCGAAAGGGTTCAGGCCACCATCGATGCAACCAACCCAAAGCTCGCTCAGCAACGAGGCGAAGCCGATGGAATGTTGCTTTATCGCATTGCCACGGACCAACTCAGCTTTACACCTGTCCTTGACACCAATGATCAAG
Organism: uncultured Rubripirellula sp.; assembly: GCA_938045805.1. Taxonomy (GTDB): domain Bacteria; phylum Planctomycetota; class Planctomycetia; order Pirellulales; family Pirellulaceae; genus Rubripirellula. Next base: position 5,520 of record CALIBL010000098.1, read on the forward strand.
GTGAAGGTGAGCAAATCTCCGCCAATTCACCCCTACTTTCCATCAGCACTTCTGCAGAAGGTGAATCAATCTCGCCGCTGCAGGACGATGTGACTGATCCGCTTTCAAGTTCGCCCGAACTCGTTTCAGCAATGGCCTCATCGACGCTCGTCGGCTCTGCCGCAACGGTAGCCGATCTATTTGTACCGACGATCGGACAAACCTCTCAGCCGGACAGTACGTTGGTATTACCAACTGGCGAAGCGGAAGTATGGCAAACCAACGTTGAGAGACAGGTTAACACAGCACGCCCATTAAGCAGTGGCAACTTTGTTTCCGCTGGGACAATCGCCCTCTCGCCACAGGCCTCCTCACAGGAAGGTCAAGCCGCTGCAACGCTGGTTGAGCAATTGGCAAATGATCGCCAAGCGAACCTACAAGCGGTTGACCAAGCCTTGACTGAATCGATCGAGGAATAGCCGACCGCGATGCGTTACCTGCGAAATCCGTTAGATGCCAAGGGAGCGATTTGAAGCTGTTTTTCAGCGATTCCCGGGTGATTCTGATCATGGAGAAGACGTGATTCGGAGGCCAAAAACGGTCGAGGTCAAATTGCCTCTCCTGAGCAGAGAAATTGCCCCGGAGTGCCATTTATGGCTCTAGATTGGCCTTGAGAGCCTTATTTACCGTAAAAACCGCGGAAAACGTGTGCTTTTTTGCCCAAAGCCGGGTTGCAACGATTGGGTAAGGGACATAACACTTTCGGACACGCAAGTCGGATTCACTCTTTCGGATTCCGATTCGACCCAAATCACCATTAGAAAGGTTCTCACCCATGGCAAAAGCTGCTCCAAAAGCGCCAACCAAAACTCAGATTTTGGCGAACATCGCAGAAGCAACCCAACTTTCCAAGAAAGAAGTTGCTGCTGTCTTCGATGCACTGACCAGCGAAATTGAAACTTCACTTTCCAAAGGTGGCCCTGGACAGTTCGCGATCCCAGGTCTTTGCAAGATCGTCCTGAAGGATGTTCCTGCCAAGCCAAAGAGAAAAGGCCGTAACCCAGCCGACGGTAGCGAAATCTGGCTCAATCCAAAGCCCGCAAGCAAGAAGCTTTCCATTCGTCCACTTAAGGGCCTTAAGGAAATGATCTAAGTTTGACCGTGGTCATCTCCTGACCACCTCAAAACTATTTCAGAACAAGAAACCACCTGATTCCGTCAGGTGGTTTTTTTATATCTGCTATTCCTATAGCTAAAGGGAATCACCAATTGAAAACCTAGCGAACACATGCAGCCAACAGATCGCTCACCAACGCAGCTCGCTAAGGTTATTCCTCTGGCTTATCAATCCAACGCTCGACCTGGACCGCTTTCTTACCCTGATGCGACCCGGGAGTCACCTTGAACTTTGGGACTCCTTGGACGAGCAGGTCCATGGCTTGATTCGAGTTTTTCTCAGTGGTGATAATGTCACCAACCTCAAGTCCTAATAGATCACTTGTTTTGACCTTTGCCGTTGCAAGCTTCACGGAAAGATGCAACTTGGCCTCCTGAATCTCGGACGAAACGACACGTTGAGGACCGTCGAGTTGATTCGATGAATCAATGCGGTGATACCGCGATGAACTTCCGACTCGTTGAAACGAACATGCAGGGAAATAGAAATACAATTGTCCTTGGTGCTTCCCAACTTGAACTTTCAGCGATACACGGACCGTTAAAAAACCTTCCTCCGCTTTCACTTCCGCTAGCGTTGATTGCTCCAATGACTCGACCGTTGGAACCCCAACCCAGTCCGCATCCAAAACCTTTTGAACTTCCAAGGTAAAGTCACTAACCCAACGCAAAATCAACTTTGATTCCATTGCGGTCATAGGACTGCCCAGCTCGCAATCTAGATTCCCGTCCCCACCGAGCATCCGATCAATGATGGCGGCAGAAAGTTCGGTATCCACCTTTAGCAGCAACCTCTCGGGGAAACATCCAGAATGCAAATGATAGAAAGATGCCAGCGTTTCTTGCTCACAAGGCCACGGCGGTTGAGCGGGACCTAGCTCATACGCGATGATCTGGCCGATGCTCATCCTGACATCCGTTTGCAAAAGCTTGGAGGAAGCATCTTGGGCACGGTGCGAAATAAGCTCAAAAAGCTTCTCAAACGCCTCCAACTGATCCGTGGGCAGCGAGACGGTTTCTCTCGATCGATCATCAGCACAGTCACTGAGTTCTGAAGTACCCGGAGTTTCAGGGGCCTCGGATTCAAGATTCTGCCGAAATCCATCCCCGACACTCGAGTCATGAACGCTCAAATCGGGAACCTTTAATAGCTCCATCGCGCGTTTGAGGGGGTCCGTTTGATCCCTGACCTCTGGTTTCTCAGACATGACCTGTTGTCCTTCTTAGAGCCGCTGCGCGAAACCAACCGACATCGCGAGGCCAGTACCACACGCTACCTCGAGATTAACTGAGACCCGACGATGGAGGCAAGCTCGCTAGTCAATTTAGGATTTACGTGCGAATGTGCCCTTGGCCATGAACGATGTATTTGTAGGTCGTCAATTCTCGCAATCCGCAAGGTCCACGTGCATGAAACTTGTCGGTCGAGATACCAATCTCGGCTCCCAAGCCAAACATGCCGCCATCGTTAAAGCGTGTACTTGCATTGACCATCACGGCGGAGCTGTCGACCAGTTGCGTGAACAGATTGGCCGCTTTTAGAGAGTTGGTGACAATCGCTTCAGTGTGTCTCGATCCGTATCGGTTGATATGGTCTGCAGCTGCTGGTAACGAATCAACGATCGCAATGCTGATTTGGGGTCCCAAATACTCAGTCCCCCAATCCTCTGCTACGGCAGGAACGGCATCGGGGATGAACTGAGAAGCTCTCTCATCGGCTCGCATCTCAATCTGATGCAGTCGAAGTCTTTCAGCAATCAATGGCAGAGCTTGTTCAGCAATCGATTGATGAACGAGAAGCGATTCGCAAGCATTGCAAACACCCATGCGTTGACACTTTGAATTCTCGACAAGATTCGCTGCCATCTCAGGGTCGGCCTCGGCATCCACGTAAACGTGACAGTTCCCATCAAAATGTTTGATCACCGGCATGGTAGCTTCACTCGCAACTCTGCGAATCAAACCCTCACCTCCTCGCGGAATGGTGACGTCAATCAAATCGTCCATCCGCAAAAAATGACCCACCGCGTCTCGGTTGGTTGTACTGACAAGTTGCACGGCTCCAGCGGGCAAGCCGGAGTTTTCAGCCGTCCGGCTCAGGACCTCTACAATCGCTTGGCTGCTATGAATCGCCTCTTTGCCTCCTCGAAGGATGACCGCATTACCGCTTTTGACGCAAATCGCAGCAGCGTCCGCCGTGACATTGGGACGGCTCTCGTAAATGAAAAAAACAACTCCCAAAGGAACCCGCGTTTTCTGGATCCGTAAGCCGCCTGGACGAGTAAATCCGCTGATGACTTCACCAACTGGATCTGGCAGGGCAACAATTTCCCGGAGTGCTGATGCAATGCCCTGTAACCGAGTCTCATCAAGACGCAATCGATCAACGCTCGCATCGGTCAGCCCGTACCCGGGTGCAGCGTCCAAGTCCTTGAGGTTGGCTTCGAGTATCTCGCGCTGCGAATCCATGAGTGCCTCAGCAGATTGGTCGAGCCAACGGTTCTTGGCTTCGGTATCCAACATGGAGAGTTCGTAGGACGCCCGACGCGCATTTTCCGCGACGGTACGGCAATACTGCTGAAGTTCACTCGGAGTGACTGGATTGGCCATATTTAGGATCTACGGAACAGGGGAGTGCGGATTGAGGACGGATTGTCCGTAAAGCAACCGCAAGGGTCAACGGTTGGGAATCGCAACTTACTCGCTAGATCGCTTTCAGATTCCCCAGCAGACCTCCGACCGGCGAATGCATTCGAAGGGAGTAATTGATCCAGCAGCGTTAAAAAGCAGGCCACCGGCGTTGACTCGCATTCAATTTCTGCGACACTCTCCGCTTGCCGGAATCATTCCAACACACTTGCGGCCGTGGCGGAACTGGCAGACGCGCTAGGTTGAGGGCCTAGTGGGAGTTAATCCCGTGGAGGTTCGAGTCCTCTCGGCCGCACTGAAAACCCGCTGCAAAGCGGGTTTTTTCATGGACTCCGCCAGATTGATAGCTGCTAGTTGGTGAAAAGAGATACGCGAAAACTTCGCGAGAATTTTTTATGCCACTAATAATTCACAATCTGCCCTAATCGGGATGAAAGGGTGTGAAATCACCTTTGGATAGGTAATTGACGGTTGTATCAGCAAAACGCAGAGCTTGTCAGGTCTTAATGATGATACGATGATCCTGATCCGATGTCTGATCTGCCGTCCTAATAACCAGAAAATCATGATTTTCCGTGCGGTCGAGACGACTTCTGACCAACATTTCCGTGAAACGTGGTGAAATCTTGGTTAAGATACCAAGCGGAAATGCAGCCAATGTTAGGCGTAGTCAGCAGGCACGCAGGCGAATTTCCAATGATTGATTCACGATTTGTCATTCGAACTGATTCTTAACACGGGTGTAGATTTATGTCATTTAGCCACTTACTTCGGTGCTTTGCGTTATTTGCAACGGTAGCTTTCTTTTGCGGGTGTGCTTCCGAGGAGGGGAACACTGTTAATGCTGAACCCGAGATCACCGACCAGCAGGCTCTCGACCTGAGCAATGATCTTAATGATTCGCTCGAAATGAAACCCGGCCAATAAAACACAGCGTTATTTTTTCTTTTTTACTACGTACCTCTGTGAGGTTTTCAATGAAGAGTGCAAAGAGAAGTGCATTCACGCTAGTTGAATTGCTAGTTGTGATTGCCATCATCGGCATTCTCGTCGGTCTGTTACTACCAGCAGTGCAGGCGGCTCGAGAAGCAGCTCGTCGTATGAGTTGCAGCAACAATTTCAAGCAGATCGGGTTGGCGATTCATAATTACCACTCGTCTTACAAAGAGCTTCCGCGACAAGGGGCAGGTACAGGGGAAAATATCCCTTCGGGCCACTTCGCCGTGGAGAATACCTTAGCGAACAACCAATCGCTGAGTATCTTTGTGGGGCTACTCCCGTTCATGGAGCAGCAAGCGCTTTGGGAAGAAATTGCGAATCCCAATAGTTTAGACACTCGGAACCCAAACACTCCACGTGTTCCTTCGTGGCCAGCGATGGGTCCAACACCAAGCGCCTATCACACTGGCTCGGGTGTGGTGAATACCAATTACAAGCCTTGGATGACCGAGATTCCGACTCTCCGATGCCCCAGTGATCCGGGAAATGGTCCAGGCATGGGTCGTACCAATTATGCCGCATGTATGGGTGATGCCCATAACTGGCAGCACACTGGTATTCCTTACTATCCGCTGAACAAAGAAGAGGGAACTTGGCCTTCGAGTCTCCTAGCTCGGTATATCCGTGCTTCAGGCCGTGGAGTTTTCGTCTCCCGATATACCACCAAGTTCCGAGATATCTTGGACGGTTTGGCGAACACGATCATGGCAGGTGAGATAAGGACTTACCTTCAGGATCGTGCAATCACCACGCTTCCTCACAACGCTGATTTTAATGGCGTTCGTGACAATCCAACCTACTGCCGAGCTAGCATCGATCCCGAGCGACCTGCGTTTTGGCATCCCACCGCTAGCACGGGTCCAGACTTCTTGCCCCGCGGTTCGGCTTGGGCCAGCAGCCTTGGTCCACAGACCAACATGAACACCATCCTTCCTCCAAACAAAGAAGTATGCATGTGGGCTACTTGGATGGGTGAGGGCACCGTTCCTCCGAGTAGTCTCCACCAAGGTGGTTGCCACATCCTGATGGCCGATGGAGCGGTGATCTTTATCACGGACTCAGTCGAAGCTGGAGATTCCACACAGGGCTCTGTCCACGTGAATGGAGTTGGTCCACAATCACCAGGTAGTCAAAGCCCGTTCGGCCTTTGGGGAGCAATGGGCACCAAAGGAGCGAAGGAAACCAT
>CALIBL010000099.1 GCA_938045805.1 uncultured Rubripirellula sp.
CTGCATCTGGCCGATTTCACAGATCGTGCCCTCGGAATCACCGATTGAGCCATTAAGCACCATTGAGTCAAAGGCATTGGTTAAGTCGGCTGCAATATCGCGAGATGGTCAGATCCTGTTTGCCGGATTGGATAAAGGTGGTGTTTCAGCTTTACGCATCGCCGATGGGAAGCAGATGGCTTCGATTAGCGGCCATCGTTTGTCGGTGGAAAAGATTGAGCTTACCGATGAAAATATTTTGATTGGTTACGGTAAAGACAATCAGATCATGGCGTTGGATTTAACGGGTACACCGTTTGAATCCGAGGGTGGAGTACGCCGAGAAGCCATGAAGATGGTGATGAACACGAGTGAAATCCAGCGGATTCCCACTGTGGATCAGACCGACGAGCCGACTCAAAGAATTGCACGACAAGCAATTAATGAAAATCGCCCTCCCGCCCAATCGATCGAACTAATTACAGGAGACGTAGCGACAATCAAGCAAGCGGCATCGATCACCAGTCAACTGATGAAATTGCTTGCAGCACCGGACGGCGACCCAACGATGATTTCGGAATTGAGACGTCAACTCGCGTCCTTTAAGCAGGAAGTTCGTCAAGCAAGTCGAACCGGTCAAAATCGAATCTCGCCTCCAACGAACTTCACTAATCAGATTTTTGAGAGTGAAACCGACTACGCTTTTGAACCAGACGATCTTGATCGCTCCGTAGCAGTACGATTCGACGAGAACAAACTGTATGCTTCACGTTCATCAGTAAAAGATGTTCGCCCAGCAAGCAATCATTCGGTGCAGCAGTTAAATGGATTCGGAAGATTGCAGGCGTGGGATTACGCCTACACGGGACTTGAACTGAGAGACTGGCGACTCGAAGAACTAGAAGTTCAAAATATCGTCCCGATGGAAAACCAACTCGGGGCGATCACCGTCCCAACAACAACCGAATTTCATCTCAATGGATTTGCTTCAAACCAAGGCGTCTCCACTGCTTGGGCCTGTAATCCAACAAAATCACAGTTGGCGAAAGGGTTGGCAAGTGGATTTCGAACAGAAAACGAGGTACTCCAAATCTACGATCTCTCCGTTAATTCACCTCTTCGGGCCGGCAAGCCAGTTTGGTCATACAAAGCTTACGATGAGGTCGTTACGGCAATTGCATTTGCAAATCAATCTGACCATATTGCTTTCGCGGTCCGTGGCCCAAAGACTCACCGGATCGTTATTGCGGATCCAAAGCGAAATAGCTTGTACCAGGTCGAAGAATTCGAACACGACACGGAATGGATCCAGTCCCTAGAGAATACGACGATCGCTCGAACCTTTGCGGACATCACCTCCAACACTCGCCCCAGTCCCCAATCGGTGGCGCGTCGCAGCACCTCATCACGCGCTGCGACCATCGGAGTTGACCAACTCGTCTTCTCATCCGACGACAAAGTGTTGTTGAGTCACGGTCAATACGGCAAAGATGGATATAAACTCAATCGATGGAATGTTATCTGGGAAGATGACGCAAAAATTAAAGAGACTCGCAAGTCGGTTAAGGAATTGGTTGATGCTAAAAGCCCAGTCATTGACACTTCGCGAGGACGTGGGATTTGGTTTATCGAGAACCCTCGCTCAACACTTGAGACCAGTGGTGAGGTGGCGGCATCCATCCATCGAGGAACGCAATATCGCATTCTCGCGATAACGCCAAATGATTTCTCCGTGATCAATATGAACTCAGCAAAGGCTGAAGAGTCCATCGAGTTTCCAACATCTCGTCAAACATCACCCGTTCATGACGTTTCAGACGATGGCCACTGGTTGATCGTCGGTGATGCGAGTGGTCGAGCCTATGTTTGGGATTTACTCAAACGCCGAAAGTTCTCAGTCACAATCGATCGTGAAACAGAGCGTGCACTTGCCGTTGAAGGAGACACGATCGAGCAATCAACAGATCGGCCCGCTCACACCGGCCCAATTGCGGGAGTCGCTCTATCTGATCCAGATCCAGGCCGAGACTATCCTGCATTTGCTGCAACGTTGGGTGAGGAGAATCGCATGAAGGTGTGGGAACTGTATCTAATCTTGGATGAAGAAAGAGGCGTTCGCTCGAAAAGACCAACGCGATACCCAGTCTCGCAGCGTTAGATGCACAACCTTCGACCTATCCGAACCAGCTTCTCTTGAGTACCTTTGATACAGCACTATCTGGTGCGACACCAATGATCGTACTCACGAGAATTATCATGACGAATTCATCTCTTGATCCCGCTCGCTTTCCAGAGACGGGGCGACTGGCTGGAGTCGATTTTGGCACAGTGCGTATTGGGATTTCGATCTGTGACCCAGATCGGATTCTCGCTAGTCCGCTCGAAATTCACCCGGCAGCTAATTGGCAAGATGATGGCGAATACTTTCGCGAGTTGGTTCGGCTGGAAAAGATACAAGGCTTTGTTGTAGGTTTACCGATTCACTGCGACGGCAATGAAAGCCAAAAGAGTGGAGAATGCCGCGAGTTTGCTAAATGGCTCTATGAGGAAACCAATATCCCGGTCCGCCTTTTCGATGAACGCTTCACCACTGCCGATGCTAAGAGACGCATTCAATTGGGTGGCTACACCCGAGGCAAAGAAAAAAAACGGCTCGATGCCGTTGCAGCTCTGGTTCTCTTGGAATCTTTCCTTGAGGCTTCTCGCTATCGCCGGGAAACCCCAGGTGAAGATGCTTGTGCTCCACCGCAAGATAGCCAAGGACTTGACACCTAACAAATCACAGGCGTCGACGAACCACCATCGACGCTTTAAGTATTCAAGCGATTAATCGCCGAAGCCAATTGCTCTCGATCACCGCTAGACCCTTGATGGGAGTCCTTTGGTTTGGCTTCTTTTTCAAAAGAGTCATGGCACACACTAGGCTGCAGGACCTGTCAATGTGTCCAAAAGCTCATTCAGGCGGCGCTGGGCTGCTTCGCGTCGGTTCTTTCGCTCTTGGGTTGACCATTGCGACTGAATGACACGCACTCTTCGAGAAATCTCCATATCTGTTGGAAGTGTCTCATTGTGCGACGAAGTTGTCTCACTTAGCGACGATAGATCTTTGATTGCGGTTAACATGGCTGCAAATCCTTCATGAAACACGGGGGGAAACACCTGAGTAATCAGGATTAAGCCCAAGTTGGCTTAATGGATGGACTACTGAGCAATCAGCGTGCCAATCAACACAACTGTCAAAATGTTACGCGTTTTCTCGTCAAATTTCCCGATCACACCGAGTAAATCGAAGGTACGAACCAAAACGAGCCTACGCCGATCTCATTCATCAGTCCATGTCGCTACAAAATCTTGAAACTCTTGCAATGTGTGCTCCGGTAGTAGCAAGATTTCAAAATCACCGCACTCCTCACCCTCTCGACCGATGATCGCCGAGCAAAGCTGCAAAAACGTCTCCTTGGTGCAAAATCCATGAAGGTCGACATACTGCAGTTCTTGCGCCGCATCGTAGATGATGCCATAGATCTCATCAGTCCCCGGTTCGCGCATCCAAGCAAATGAGCCGTCTAACTCAAAGCAGAGGCTCGGTAATTGCTCCATCCTCAGCCTGGCCGCATCAAAACTCGTTTTGATTGGAGCGCGGCAGCGTCCATAAAGATAAAGGTGGAACCGAAGTGATTTCATAACGGTATGACCAAGCATTCCCAGAGTCAGATCGATAACACGCGCAGCGAAATAGAATCGCTAACGCGAAAGGATGACTCACTAAGGCACAGGTAAATTCACCTTAGTTGTGCTTCACTCATCCTTATCATTCTCAGTGATAGTTTAGCTACCAATCAATTCTGGGATTGGGCGTCCATGATCAACGATAGGAGTGGGACGACCATTGAGATCTTCAATAAACACTTTGGATGAATCGATCCCAAGGTGGTGGTAGATCGTCGCCAGAAAATCCCCCGCATCGCAGTGCCGCTGGATCACATCCTCACCGCGTCGATCCGTCGCGCCGATACATTGCCCCGGTGTGATTCCACCACCAGCCCAAAGATTACTGAAAGCTCTCGGCCAATGATCCCGCCCAGGTTGCTTGGTTCCTGCGGCGGCACTTGCATTTCCCGCTCCGGTACTCGGCTGGTAATTCACTTTTGGTGTCCGACCAAACTCCCCGGTGACAACCACCAAAACGCGTTGATCTAAGCCTCGCTCATGAATGTCTTCAATCAATGCACTCACGGCCTGATCGTAAGCTTCGGCTCGGAAACGCATCGCATCAAAGACGTGATGGTTCACCGCATGATCATCCCAGTTATTAACCCGACCACAAAGCGGACCGCGAAGACTGGTCGTTAAGACTTCGACCCCGGCTTCAACCAAACGCCGTGCCATTAAGAGTTGCTGCCCCCAAGAATTACGACCATAGCGATCACGAGTTCGATCATCCTCCTTGGTCAAATCAAATGCTTCTTTCGTCTTGGGGTTGGTGAGAAGTGTGAGGGCCTGAGTTTCGAATTGATCCAGTGCATCAAGCTCTCCATAGACATCAAAGGCACGCTGTAGATTATCAAGACTCTTTCTTAATTCCACTCGACGATTGATGCGATTCATCTCTCGCTGATCCGCAAGCCCAATATTTGGGACACTAAAATTGGGAAGACTCGGATCACCGGTCACAGAAAAAGGTGAATAAGCATCACCCAAATAGGCTGGACCATTGTAGGTGGTCGGCGGATTCACGCCGACGTATCGAGGCAAAGGATGATTCCGAGGACCATCTTGAGCTCTCAAGTAATTGGCAACCGACATCCAGTCAGGCAGTTTTGGCTTCGGTTTATCGCGAGTATCGGGATCACCTGACAACATCTGCATTGATCCCGCCGGATGACCCGCAGCGGTTTGGTGCATGGACCTCAACACGCAGAACTTATCAGCGATTGCTGCCTGTCGAGGCAACAATTCAGAAAAATGCACCCCCGGCACCTTGGTCGGGATCGTTCTAAACGGCCCTCGGTATTCACTTTCAGCCTGTGGCTTGGGATCGTAGGTGTCGATATGCGAACAGCCACCTGGTTTCCATACCATGATCACCGCAGTCCGTTGTTTTCCAGAAGCGGCATCACTCGGATTCTGTGCTCGTAACCTCAGCATCCCCGGTAAACTGAGGCTGGCAAAACCCGCCAGTCCCATGCGTAAAAAACCTCGACGCTGTTCCGAAACCGGCCCTGGGCAACGAAGCAAAGAGGGGCCACGCCCCAATGTGGACGCATAAAACGGATCACTCATGGCTTATCCTTTGCAATCACACGAACTTGAATCGGCTGAGAAACCACGATATCCACAATATCTTTTGATTTCGCACGATCGGTGCAGCGTTTGACTTCCCGTTCCGCGTTCCCAATCTGGTTTTCAACGGCTTTGAGCGAAGCTTCGATCGAAGCAATCTCTTGCCCAGCTTTCGCTTGATCCTCATCGGCGATGGAAGCAATTCTCTCTTTCGCCTCGGAGAGGTTCTTCGTGGCATTGGCCTGTTCGGTGCGTAAACGGCGTAACAATTCTTCAGCCGAGGCAATTGATTCGACATAGTATTGATACTTGGCGACGGCCCCTCCGTAAAATGCAATCACGTGATCCCCCGGAGGAAGCGGGTACTTGGCGAGATCCAGCGTTACCTCTGAGTGGTCCACATCAAGGGGAATCTCCGTTCGAAATCCCCCCAAACCTTTACCAAAGGCTCTTGCATTCATCACGGTCCCAGAGAATTCCGAGCGTCTGGTATGGACCAAGGGGAGGGTCAATGTCCCTCCCTGCTGGACCTCCCATTGTTTTTCTTCGCGTGGCTCAAGCGATAGCGGGGCAACTTCTTCTCCACTGACCGACACCCAAACCGATTTCAGCAGCCTCGGGGCTGGGATTTCCTGCCAATGATCCTGAACCGGCCAGGCCATGGAAGCAATTTCACCGCGTCTTTCAACCTGCTGACCATCAATCACGGCTCGAGCCACGAAAATTGCCTCACTTGCACCTGCCGGTGCACCCTCATCGGCCGTCACGAGAATCATTCCGTGACTGTCACCCTCCGACAAGTGAACTCCCTGCGCCGTGACACCATCGGGAAGGTTCTCAAGAAACAGTTCGATTGGCCCATTGAATCCATCGCGACGCATCACAACCACTTCGAGTGGCATGGTTGCTCCGTTACGCAGTGCAATCGGTTTTGACACCGCGTTCCGATCTCCATTACGAAGTTCCATGTGCATCGCCCAGCCAACCACCGCAAAATCTGGCTTTGCCTTGCGAATGATCAAACGATAGCGATTCCGAGGGTCATTTCTTGTCCCGCCAAAAAGATCAACGATCCTCAAAACGTAACGCCCATCCTCCGGAATTTTAATCTCGCCAAGCACATCAGGTGTTCCGGCGTTGTATGGCGGACCGTCATAAGCATAGTGATTTGTAGAAACTTTGACCGGACTGGGAATATCGTTCAATTCAACCACATCCTCGAATGCCAAGCTCCCTTCGGCCTCAATCACACGCTGAACCAAAACCGCGACATCGGTAGGCCGGCCTAACCGCTCGGAGCCTACCTCAACCCACCATGAGTCGCCTTGCTTGGCTTCAAATTCATAGAGATCGACATCTGCGGCCTTGGCGAAATCCCCTGCAAGATCACACGGCAAGTCAAGCCTTTGTGGTTTTTCGTATATGTCATTGGGCTCGACTTCCTTGAGCGGCGAGGTCATGGGCAAACCTTCTGGTGGCCACGAGAAGGCGTTGACTGCACGAATGCCGCTGGTGGCGGTTGCAAGTGTGGCATCGTCGGCATGCTGCAACGTTAAACGAAAGAAATACTCGGGACCACCCTTGTAAGTCAGCTCGTGCACCTTGATGTAGTAGCGACCTTTTTCCGGAGCCGTAAAGTCAATCCGATCTCCGCGCCGCTGAACGACCAAGTCTCTGCCCTTGGAGTCCGCAACAATCAGAACCGCATTGAGCTTGGATTCAATTTCCTTGGCCGCGCAATCGATCAACAATCTCTGCCCTTGATCGCATTCAACTTGGTAATAACAAACCGAACGAGCCGGCATCACCGCGTTGCAAACCGAGGGCACACTCAATAACAACGCATCATCGACATCTGTGGTCGGAACAGCTTGGGTGACTTCCGGAATTTTGGACAGGCTAAAAGCTCGTGGAGAAGAAACCCCCAAGCGAGTTCGCACCCTCGCTTCAACCAATCCCGAATCGCAACTTTCAGGGATCGTCACTCGAAACCGATCGTCAACAACAACGCCATCACCATCCGTGACAGCTTCCACCGTGATGGATGGTTCAGAAAAGAACAAATCGCGCGGGCCATCTAAGTACTCGCCAGAAATCTGAATCTCGACGGTTGATCCCACCCGTGCTCCCATGGGCATCGTGGTAGTCAAGCGAGGCATGGGTAAGATCACCGACTGAGCATACAAATCACTCACCGAACCGATTGTTCCCAAGATGGAACACAAGCATACGAAGACTATCATGCATCGCATCAGCGATGGGTTCACTCGGAAATTCAAAACCATTTTTTTGCTCTTCATCTCACTCGATTTTGCTACCGAACTACTAAATTGATCGAGATCGCGAGACATCGTTTCAACACCGCTTGAATATGATTAAAACCATTAGGTCGAGTTCATCACTGGAAACCAACCGACCTAGTGGTTGAACAGGAATTCCTTGGTGTTCATGATCGCCCACAGTAAATCCTGAAAACTCTCTTTGCGCGCTGCCGCTTCGCTTAGCGGATTACCCTCGGCATCAAAACGCGACTCGCTTAAATACGCTATTGCCACCGAAAGTTCTTGCTGCGTTGCCTCACGTGAAAACGCCAGACGATACACCTCTCGAACCTTTCCGACGATCGCCTCGGGTTCGTCGCCGATTTGACTGACGGTGCCATTTGCTGATGCAATCTTGGATCGAATATCTGCGGCGTTAATCAAATGTAAACTCTGCGCAAGACTTGCGGTCTCGACTCGCTCACATTCACAAACACTTTGGTTTTCCGGTCGTCCAAAAACTCGTAAAAAAGCAGAAGACTTATTGTAGCTATTGTCGGGTAGTGAAATCGCTCGTGTGCCAGGTGGCAGATTGGCAAAATCCGTTTTGCCTCCCGTCAGGTCGTCGATGGAATCAAGCAACACTTCCGCCTGAAGACGCTTGGGGTAGTAACGCGAATAGTTTTGCAAATCAACCTGATTCTGCTCGGTAGGAACAGAACTGAGTTGATAAGCCGCCGACATCGTGATCGTCTTGACCAGACCTTTTAAGTCGTAACCGCTTGAAATAAACGACTCGGATAGAGCATCGAGCAGTTCAGGGTTTGAAGGGGGATTGGTATCACGGATATCATCCTCCGGTTCAATCAACCCCCGTCCCATAAAGTGCTTCCAGTATCGATTCACCAAAGATTTAGCAAAGTAAGGATTCTCAGGCTCACTAAGCCAATTAGCAAGGCGAAGTCTCGGATCCTCCTCGGGACGAATCTCACCAACTCCACTCCCTAAAGCGGCGGGTCGGACGGACAATCCAGTTTTCATGTTTTTGGCTTCCGCGATCCCACGCTGATGAAAGATCATGTCTTCTCCACGCGTACCGGTTGGCTTGCGACCCACCTGTGTGAAGAAAGCCGTCAACCCGTAGTAATCATCCTGACTCCAGCGTTCAAAGGGATGATGATGACACTGCGCGCACTGCATTCGCACGCCAAGAAACAACTGCGCTACATCTTCCATTTGCTGCTTGGGTTCTTTGACCCGCTTATACCAAGCGACAGCGGGGTTCGCGATCACCGTGCCAGTTGCCGCGAGTAACTCTCGTACCAACTGGTCATACGGAACATTCGATAAAAGACTATCGCGAATCCAAGCATGAAACGCAAAATTCGAGGTGATGTCGCTCGCCTCATCCCGGCGATTCTTCAACAACGCGGTCCATTTGTTCGCAAAGTAGTCGGCGTAACCGGTTGTTCTCAAAAGATTGTCAATGCACTTCTCGCGACGATTGGATGAATCGTTCGTCAAGAATTGCTCCACTTCCTCAGCAGTGGGGAGGCGACCTGCAATATCCAGTGTCACGCGGCGGATGAAAGTCGAATCATCACAAAGTGGTGATGATGGAATGCCAAGTACTCGTAAGTTCTCGAAAACATGTTCATCCACAAAGTTATGTCGAGCGACCTGACTTTCGACTGGTTCACCAAGAGGAATCGCGGCACGGTAAACCGCTACCTGTCCTTGGTAACGAACCATGATGGACACGTTACCAGGAAGATCACTGACACTCACCAATCCTGACTCGTCAACCGACGCCAAAGCGGACTGATTGGATTCGAATAATGCCAGATCAGTAATAACCCGTGAAGATCCATCGTTGTAATGCGCGATCGCAGAGAGTTGCTGCTTACCCCCTCGCTTCACGACACCCTTTGAAGGGCTGACCTCGATCCGTTGCAAAAGAGCCGATTGACCTGAACCCCACCGTGTTCCCTGCTCAATCCAATCGCGAATGACCTTGTACCCTGTCGAACCTTTTTCCAAGCGAATCCCTCCGCCATGCGGAACGGTTCCGGCAGCCTTTTGGAGGAGGAGACTTTGATCTGGAGCAGCTGGAAATAGACGACGGCCACGTCCCTCGTTCACCAAATGCTCATAATCTTCTAACGGCTCAAAGCCCAACAGAGACAACTCAAACCCGTTCTGACCACCACCCGCTTTTGCATGACAGACCCCCGCATTACATCCTGCCTTGGTCAGAACCGGCATCACGTCATTTTCAAAGTTGACATATCCAGAAGAACGACCGGAATCCAAGGATTCATTACCGAAGACTGTGGAACGCAGTGACGTTGAAACGAATAAAAGACAAATCAACGCGTGCATGACAACGCGTGGGCGCAAAATCAACAGAGAACGACTCTGATAGGTTCGCCTTGTAATATCGGTGTCTAAACTCAACAAAGCGGATGCCTCTTCAATGAACCGCGAAACCGATGAATGACCGTTCCTAATCGCCACCTAGCAGCTGCTCTCTCGGCCACTCGAGTGCTCACTCGGGAATAATTCTTGGACTCTAGTCTAGTGGCGACCGCTGATCGAGTCCACTTTTTCAGCTTTTTGTAGTTGCTGCGTTCAAAGCGAGATGCGGATCATAGCGGTCATGACTAGGATCGCTCGGATGATGGGTTTCACGCTTGAAGAGCTCGACCCCGGTGTCCTGTCCCTCGGGTCGCAAGAATCGGGTTGGCAAACCAAAAAGCACAAAAAAACCGCGTAACACCTACTTAATGCTTAGGTGCTACGCGGCCAAGGCTTCAAGACTCTGTATCGATTACTGATCGGAACCCGGTCGTCTCGGCACTTCACCACCCGGACGAGGACCACGTCCTTCGGGTCGTCCGGCTCCCCCGGGGCGTCCACCTGGGCGAGGCCCAGCCTGCCCAGCTTCTCGGAAACGGTCCATCATCCCCTTGAGTTCCTCTCGAGAAATAGCACCGTCTCCGTTTTGGTCGATCCGGTCGAGTCGGCTGGCCATCTGCTCAGGAATTTCATCCCCTCGCAACATACCATCGCCATCTTGGTCACGAGACTCAAACATCCTACCCATGGCTTCGCCGCGAGCGATTCCCTCTGGCCTTCCTCCCGGACCACGTGCTTCTGGACCACGTGCTTCTGGACCACGCGATGGAGGCCCACTTGGGCGTCCGCCCTGACCGTTCCCTCGCTGCCCGAGACCCGGACGCAATTCTTCCGCGGTTAGCTTACCGTCGCCATTACGATCAAGCTTCATGAGAGCCTTGGATGCATTACTAATTTCAGACGCAGAAATCACTCCATCCTGATCAGCATCCAAGGCAGCCAAGACTGGCATCATCCGCATCATCATCTCTGGACCCGCTCCCGGCCTTCCTGCCATCGGACCAAAGGCACCGCCACGAGGACCGCCTGGACCAAAACCTTCTGGACCAAAACCTTCTGGACCACCAGGACCACGACCAGCGGGACCACGTCCCTCAGGTCGGTCCGAACCTCCGAATGGTGGGCCACCTTGACGTGGGCCACGGTCGCCGGAAGAAGGCCCGCGTCCATCAGGACCGCGCTGAGCAAAGTCGCGATTGCCAGCATCACCATCACGGGGCCCACGCTGCACCGCATCTCCACCGCGACGTCCACCAGGGCCTTGATCATCTGCAGCACTCAACGCCACAGGACTAGCGACCAGTGCGCCCAGCAAGAGAGCGTGACGGGGCAAGAACCCGAGGCGGATAACCTCAGCATGTCGAGAAAAAGGGAGGACAAACTTCATTTGACTTTCCTTCATTGAGAAGAGATTGATAAGCAAGTTGGGTGGACCAGAATAACCAAAGGACACCTTGCACCTTACTAGGAAGGAACCTTTATTCTTTCTGCGTCTGTTTTAATAACACCGAAAACACGAAAAAAGTTTCGCTGCTAGTTCAATATATATTATCGCTGATAAAATCCGAATCATTCGACGTGCCGAACCACGATGATCTGGGAATGGCAAGTTGGCATTGAATGATCTTGCCACTAATTCAGAACGGGACAGACATCAAACCACTCTCTCCCTTGCTCTTGCATCCATTCTGAGATTTCCGCGGGTCCCCAATAGCCGGTTGGGTAGCGATGCAACTCGGGCGCAGCGGGACTGTCCCAAGCAGCAATAATGGGATCAATGATCCCCCAAGCAAGTTCCACTTCATCACTCCGAGCGAAGAGGCTCGCATCACCGTTAATGGCGTCAAGCAGTAGACGCTGATACGCATCAGGAAGATCTGTTTCGCCTGCTTGATTTTGGAAACTAAAGTCAAGTGTGCTCGTCCGAGTCTTCATATCTGAATCTGGAACCTTTGTTTCAAAATGCAATTGAATGCCTTCGGCGGGTTGCACCTGAATCACGAGACGATTTCCAAGAGGCTCTCGCGTTTTGGCCCCAAAGAGAATGTGAGGCACCTGCTTAAATTGAATCACGATTTGGGTGGTCCGACAGGACATCCCTTTTCCACTACGCAAATAGAATGGCACATCTTTCCAACGCCAGTTGTCACAATAAAGCTTCAGCGCAGCGAACGTTGCAGTCTCGCTCCCAGCGGGAACACCTTCCTCGTTTAGGTAGCCATCATACTGTCCTCGGAACGTTTGATTAGCAAAGTCGCCGCCAACCATCTTTCGGACACAGTGGAGCACTTTGACTTTTTCATCACGAACCAAATTAGCGTCATAGCGTGCCGGCGGTTCCATTGCCGTGATCATGAGGAGCTGCAGTAAATGATTTTGAAACATATCTCGCAGCACGCCGGACTCGTCGTAGTAGCCACCCCTCCTGCCGACCACCACCTCTTCGGCAACCGTAATTTGAACGTGATCGACATAACGCCGATTCCAAAGTGGCTCGAAGATACTGTTTGCGAATCGTAACGCGAAAATATTTTGAACGGTCTCTTTGCCAAGATAGTGATCAATCCGGTAGATCTGGTCTTCACGAAAAACGTCGTGGATCGATTCATTCAATTTCTGGGCGGTCTTCAGGTCGGTTCCAAACGGCTTCTCAATGATCACACGCCGCGAACCACTGCGATCATCTGCTAGACCCGCCACTCCCAACTGCCTGATCGCCTCAGCATAGAGCTGAGGCATCGTCGAAAGATAATAGATTCGAGACGAACACTCCGTCGTCTCAATCTCGGAAAGTAGTTTCGCGAGCGAAGAGAACGATTCCGAATTAGTAATGTCACCTGGATGGTAAAAAATACGATCGGCAAACTCATTCCACGCAACATGGTCAAATTGGTCACCGACGTATTTACACGTCGATTGCGAGAGCATCTCCCGCCATTGTTGATGCGTAAATTCGCTTCGTGACACACCAACAATTCGGGCATCTTGCGGAAGACGCCCTTTTAGAAACAACTGAAAGAGTGCCGGTATGAGCTTACGACTGGTGAGATCTCCGGACGCCCCAAAGATTACAATAGTGTCTGACATGGTTGCCGTATGCTCCGACCCAAAGATCCAGTGCTTGAATGCAAAGCTCAGCCGCTTGATCGCCGAACTCCGTGCTAATCTCTGCACATCCTAAAGCAGAAGCACAAAATGGACGAGGGCAGGTTGAGTGAGGCTGAAGTGAAGTACTCAAAGGCAACTCAACGAAACTACGACCCGGCGCTGCACGATGCCACTTGGTTCCAAGGCATCTTTGCAATCATCATCCCCATGGCACAGGTGTCGGTAATCCCCGCAAACATTAAACCAGCACCGACAAATGCTGGAACACCAAAAAAACCTTGGTGCACGAAGTGCCCTAGAGCGGCGCCGGAGAACACTAGAAAACCTGCTGCAATTCGAACCTGACGCTCAAGCGACATGACTTTCTTACCCCGCACCACGGGGAACTGTGCTGCATCCCAAGCCATCACGCCACCCTCGACATTCACCACGTCATGGAAACCTGAGGTAAGGAACTTCTCGCATGCCTTTCC
>CALIBL010000100.1 GCA_938045805.1 uncultured Rubripirellula sp.
TTTTGCTTCGTTCGATCATCGAGGGTCTCTGCCAAACTTTCAGGATCTACACCGCAATGGGTGCAAATCAAAGTGGTTTGAATGGATGAACTTGTTTTCCCAATCACTCGCTGCCAGCCAGTCGTCACCGAATAGCCCACCGCTCACGAAAAGGTTGTTTTTATGTACCTCTATTCGTCCGCAAATTGCTTCGCAAAACGGAGGCATCATCATTTACATCGGTCGTTTGAATCGCTTTCGTTTGCCAATTAGCCACTACCACCCGTGCGTAACCCGTAAGAAATCGGGTGAATAGGCAAGATGTAGCGAATGGGAAAGAGGCGAGTGCGATTCTAATTCGACGGCTTGGAGTGTCAACGAATGGTATTGGGTGGGACGCTCTGTTTGTTTCAAAGTTCCCCAACAATTCGAAAACACACCTTACAGTCCAGTTTTGGCTTACCCCAAAAAGGGGGTGTGCTGATCAGCTTCCGCTTTTCGGCACCTGAAAAAGACATGCAACCGTCCGCGGTGATGTCTATCTCAGGGTTCGCGTGATCGGTGATTTGCCATTGCTGGCGAAAACAATGAATCACGCAGTTCCAGTCTCAGTCGTACTCAGGCAAAACCGGAGTACCAAACAGCGAGCGAACGCAACAAGCGACTGCTCGCTTTGGTCAAGACGGGTGGCCGACGGCTTCATGTCACTCGGCCATCCATCACTTCGTTACCACATGTACTCCGCTCCGATGGTAGCTCCTTGAACCACCAAAGAGTCTCGAGCAAAGGCTGGCTCGCGAATTGTGCTACCGCTCACAAAGTCTCTCGCAGCAGGTACATCCACATTTCCGAAGACAACGTCGTCCGCTGCCAAAAGGTGATAAGACGCCTTGGCTGACCACGAGTGGCTGATTCGGTAGATTGCTGTTGCTTCTAGTTCCCCCAGAACCGTGCCCTTTCGACGCGTTTCTTCAAGGATCACAGAACCAGGTGTAGCGAAACCACTTAGCGAATTACCCGTCATGATGGTTTGACGTTTTGAGTCGTTTTGAACCCATGCACCTTTCACCCCTACACCCAAGTTGATTCCGGGACGCAGGTTCCACCAAAGATCAACGCCAGCCTGAGGGCCGAAAAGGTTGTTTTTAACTTTGTCGGAAGACGAGAAGTAGCGAGGCAGGCTGGAGGAGATGGTGTTGTTGGGAAGACCCATCGCCGAGTAATTGAAGGTGCTATCGAACCTAACGTACCGTAAACCAACCAACCATGATGACTGGAACCGACCGTACTGCCCCACCGAGCGACGACGGTAATTCCACTCGCCACTGTGAAACTTACTCTCACCTCGGATCGTTTGGCTTACCGATCGGTCGGTGTCATCAAAGCCACCGTTGGGGCTTGTGCCGAAGTTGCTGATCAGGGAGTAGAGCGTTGCCGTCCCGACGGGATCACTCTCAGCGGATGCCGTTTGATCCCACTCGTTTCCGCCCATGTAAGTGACTTCCATATTCCCACCGGGGCCGAACATCACGGCTGCTGAAAGGCGAATTCCACCTTTCAAGCTGTCTCCTGTCTCAGCTTCTCCGAAGCTCAGAGCGGGAATCCCAGCGATGCCATTGGTGGTGGCTACTCCCTGCGGTCCACCTTGGCTATGGGAGAGGAAGGTGGCCTCAACGGACGCATCGTACCAACGCATCGCGCTCAACCCGGCTCCACGGTAAGGCCGCAATGCTTCAAACAGCTCGGGTAGTGTGATCAGGCGGTTCATGCATACACCACAACCATCGCCGCCGCAGAAAAGGCAACCTATTCCGCTGCCGTTTGGGTTTCCGCCCGCAAATAGAGTGCCGAGCAAGCCGGTGCCACCGCGATGATTCCCGCACTCTTCTTCACAGTTTTCAACCTGTTCACATGTCTGGTCGTGATTCGGGAAAAGAGGTCGTAGTATGCCATCATGTCCAACCTGCATGAGGTCAAACGGTGAGTTGGGCCCAAATTCTTGTGTCGCGGAGCCATCTTCGTAGTAGGTGAAGCCGGCGTGATCAACATACTGACCCATGACCGAGGATGCCGGCGCGATCAAGATGATCAGAGCCACCACCGCGCAAAGGCAGCGATTCGCCAGAAAAAGTCGTTGCATTGCAATTCTCCGCTGAACCCCATTTCCGGTGGGGCAAGTTAATTTCTAAAGGTGTGAAACTGCCACATCAACTTCATGTTTGAGATGAAGAGTGGTGGTCGTTAGCACCATGTTTAGTCTTGGTAGCCCAAATATGACCTTCAAGACTTTTAGGTTGAGCGGGTAATTTCGACTCATTTGACTCATGATGAGTCCAAACGGCGCCCGCCCACGAAGGGGCTGAATCCGTATCGGTAGAACCGCTCCACGCGGATTTATCGGCACAAACCCACCTGCGGGTTTGATTATTCCTGTGGATGCATTTAGGAAAGTTTTGACGGATCTAGTTGGTTGAGGTTCGGCGTTGCCATCCCAGCAGCGATATTCGGGCGAATAACGGCCCAACAGCATCTCGTCTGCCAAGTTCAAATTCGATTAAGTCTGCTCAATCTCAGACTCAAAGCGTTGAGAAATAAGGGGGATTGAAATGTCAGCATTGGACGCGGCGACCGCGGTGGCGCCGATAAACCCGGTACGCGGCTCGAAACTGTGGAATTGCCAGAACATTGAATCTTGGTTCATTTGTTCTTCAAGTGCTGGTTCCAAAAAGTCAATCTTTGGATTCGCTGAATCGAGTTGATTGAAAGCAAAGTGAGAGAGCGGAGTCCGCAGTCCTGTGCCAATTGCTTTAATAAAAGCTTCTTTTAGCGTCCAGATTTTCAAAAAAAGTTTCTTTTTAGCTTCCGCGTCTGTTTCCTGATTTAGGCACTCGATCTCGGGTTGAGCGAAATAGCGGTCAGCTAAATCAGTCGAGGTTCTCCGATCGAGTCTCTCCACATCAACGCCCAGTTGGAGATGTTTCCTATTTGATCCAACGAGGCAAACCACCAGTCCATCTGTATGAGAAAGATTGAAGGGTGTGATGGCTGAAGCAGGACCTTGGACGAAAGGTTTGCCTTGGTCCTCGACCCCAAACACAATTTCGCTTGGATGAACTTTGTCAGCACTCAGGATCCGCCTAGCAATTCCCTTCCCCACGACGAATTGATTCCGACTCGTTGCAACTTTGAACGAATCCGCTCGATCCATTTCGTCTTTGGTTAACCATTTCGAGCAATGCTCTTCAACTCGGCTTGGTGCATTGGATGATGTAGCAACATGCCATAGCCGTAGAACATTGTCATCTTCGGAAAGGATTTTGTTCATTGCGTTGAGGTACTGATCGTGAAACCTTCAGGTTGTGAAACATGCGTGGAGTGATGTTTTCGAATATCATGCCAACGTGATGCAGGAGACAATTCACAGTGACCAGTCCAATGGGTCAACGCTTCTGCTGTGCTAGTATCCAGTCTCGGGTTTCTGCGGCCAAGAAGAAGGAACCACAAATCACTAGGTTCGCATGATTCTGTTTGGATTTTTCTAGACCCGCTTGGCACGCCTGAATCGGATCTTGGATCACCGAGGTGCTGCTTTGCTTCCGTTTGGGCAGGACACTCAGTAGTTGGTCGGTGGATTGGTACCGCGGATTGGTTTGATACTGAGTCAAAATCAAATGCCCTGGAATCTCGCTGAGTACCTTGAGCATCGGTTCAGCGGCTTTGTCTTGGCTGGTCCCAAAAACGATCACACAGGGTGAATTTGATTCGCGTCGCCTTAGGCTGTTCGCCATTGCGAGAATCGAGTCTTCATTGTGCGAAGAGTCAATGATTGCTGTCACTCCATTCTTTAATTCAATTCGCTCCAGCCTCGCCGGAACTTGCGTCCGCGCGAATGCCTTAGTAAGCGCTTCGGTTGTGCAACTTTTTGACAATCCATCGAATGACGGTCCTAGAAGCAGTGCGTCGAGTTCTTGTTTGAGAAGAAAGAATGCAGCAACTGCCGAAGCGGCGTTTTTGGCTTGATGTGACCCCTCCATCGCCAAATCGAAATGCAACTCGGTGGGTAAGGGTTCGCGTTTGCCAAAGAAATGAACCTCCGAGCCCCAAGTCTCCTTTGGACGCTCTTGGCATTGGAAATCTTTGTTGATTTGAAAACAAGTTGTACCACGACTTTGGCACTGTTGGTGTACCACTTCTTGAGCTTCTTTTTGTTCGACTCCACAGACGACAGGTACTGCAGATTTAATGATTCCCGCTTTTTCGCGTGCAATCGAAACGAGGTCATCCCCCAAAACATGTTGGTGGTCCAAGCCGATGGACGTGATCACGGAAACGGTTGGATTTAGGACATTAGTACTGTCGAGTCTTCCGCCCAACCCGACTTCGGCAACAATGACATCGCAATGATTCCACGTGAAATGCAGCATTGCCATTGCCGTCGTGAGCTCAAAGAAAGACGCCTTTCCGTGATTTGGCTCAATTCTTTCTGCAGCCGCTCGGATTTCTTTTACCAAGTCTACAAAATGACTCTGTTGGCACTTCTCTCCATCGATTTGAAAACGTTCTTCCAGATGTGTGAGATGTGGAGAGGTATACAGACCGGTTCGATAGCCCGATTCCGTGCAGGCTGAGGCTATCAACGAGGCGGTAGATCCTTTCCCCTTTGTTCCTGCAAGATGGATCAATGGGATAGGTGAGTTGGCGGAAGATTGATTGGAAATGGATGCATCGAGCAGATGCTCTAAGCCGAGGGTTTCGAACAAGACCGCCATTCTCTCAAGTCGAAACGGATACTGTGCTGCGCCGGATAGCCCGAGCTTTTCATAATTAATCTCGCCGTAGAGATAATTGAGGGCTTCTCGATAGCCAATTGGCTGAGATTTGGCGAAACGGGTGGATGAGGGGGGCCGAGGCACAAAACGACTCTGTGGATAAATTGCTTGAGCGATGAATTGCTGCGAGGCAGGCTTGCAGACCGCAGACATGATGATGACAAGATCCCGCAGTTTGGACAATTTGACCATCCAAAAATGGAAACCGACAGCAGCACCCACTGCACTGCAGCTTCGTTCAGCAGATACGGCGCATCCGCGGGAGGGGGGGTGGATTTATTCGTTTTCCGACGAAAATCCGTCTCGGTGGATACTTGCGGTCTCGCCCAGCAATGCGGAGTCTTCGGGAGTTGCACTCTGAGTCGAGGAAAGGTGATGGAGTTGGTGTCGTTCTGGATCGATTTCTTGCTTGAGACGGCCGATAGACCGCATGATGGCGTGCGCCAGTGGGTTTGTATTCCGACTTGGGTGGGTCGTAAATTGACGTGCCAGGTTCGGACCCTTTCCAAGGGTTTGAACCGTTCTGAGCCTGAGAACGTATAGATCCGACCGGAAGTTTCTGGACTTGCTCCATCAAAACCTGCTGGTACGTGCCGCGAGTGATGGGATCGCAAAGGTGAGCGTCCCCGAACAGCGGCCGTCATCGGTTGCTGAAAAGGTTTTTTCGCCAGACTCGCTAAATATGATGGGCTGAACGTCGCCTAGGTGACCTGATTCCCGCAAACCTCTGAACCCTTATTTTTTGTTTTTGAAGGAAACAGTGCTCGTGGATACCGATTCGACAGCTTCGGCAGAAGTTGAGCCAACCGCAGCGGTTCAAGACAGCCCTCAAGATGATTCCCAGGCGGGAGTGATCATCGAGACTCGCAATCTAAGTAAAATTTACCGAGATTTCTGGGGTCGAAAGAAAGTCAACGCTCTCAAGTCACTCGATATCGAAGTTCGCCAAGGTGAAATCTTCGGTCTTCTGGGGCCTAACGGGAGCGGTAAGTCGACGACCATCAAACTGATTCTCGGGCTGCTCTTTCCCAGCAGCGGTCGTGTTCTGGTATTTGACAAAGATGCCAGCGAGACCAGCAAGAACGAGAAGATTGGCTACCTTCCGGAAGAGAGCTACCTCTACAAATTTTTGACCGCTGAAGAAACACTTGATTTCTATGGTCGCCTGTTTGATATGTCAGGTGCCGAAAGAAAGCAAAGAGTTGAAGAATTGATACAGCTGGTTGGTCTTTCCGGGGCCAAGCATCGCCAACTGCGAGAATACAGTAAGGGGATGACCCGCCGAGTCGGTCTCGCTCAGGCGTTGATCAACGATCCTGACCTTATTCTCCTTGATGAGCCGACTACCGGACTTGATCCCATCGGCACGAGGGAGATGAAGGACTTGATCCTCGCTCTTAAAGAACGAGGTAAAACCGTATTGTTGTGCAGTCACCAGCTCGCAGACGTTCAGGACGTTTGCGATCGAGTTGCGATCTTGCATCAGGGTGAACTGAAGGAGCTTGGCCGAGTGACAGACCTTCTAAAGGTTCAGGATGTCACTGAGGTCCACGCAGAGGGTTTGAGCGAAGAGGCAAAGAGTGAAATCGCCGAGGTGATCGAGCGGCATGGTGGAACCGTTCGGTCCATCGATAATCCGACGACCACGATGGAAGATCTCTTCTTGAACATTGTCCGAGAAAGCGAAGCGAGGCCGGGTGCTCGACGAGTTTCGGCGAATGCTGAATCGGAAGTTTCCAGTGAAGCAGAGCAACAAGAAGAGGCTGGTCAATGATATTGCAGCCGGATGACTTCTGGTCCTTTTATGAATGGTTAATGCGGCCCGATGCGTTCTTACAGAGCGCGTTGCTGCAAGGCATTGTTCTCATCTTGCTCGCCATCGTTTTGGGTTTGCTGGTAGGTTATGTCTACTCAGCGAACCGTTACGGACCAAGCGAAGGTTTTTATGCGGTCGCTCGTGCCGTTCGCGATTTGCTTCGGTTCGATTTGCCAGGAACTTCCCTGAGACGAATTGGTGCATTGGCAAGGCTTGCCTTCAAGGAAGCATTGCGCCGCCGAGTGTTGTTCATCGTCGGCCTTTTTATGGTGGTATTGTTGTTGGCAGGTTGGTATCTCAATCCTGAGAGTGATGATCCAGCTCGCCTTTA
>CALIBL010000101.1 GCA_938045805.1 uncultured Rubripirellula sp.
ACGCGCTCCTTGCAAAACTTCCGGTTCACCACCTTCCGCTTCAACCTTGAGGACTTCAATTTGGTTGATTCCTCGTTGCGTTACATAATCATCCAAGGTCAGAGTGTTGATTCGTCGGACTTGCGCATAGTTCTTGAATTCGATGAGGGAACTGTCTGCGGAGTCCGGTTTGCTGTAGAGCTTCATTTCTCCGGTTTGATTCCACAAGCCGTACTGTCTTGTTTCAGGGGCACCACCATAGTTGTTTAGGTCACAGCAACGTGCTTCATCTGGTTCCGGTTCAAACGCGTGATAATCTAAGTCTTTCGCGCGAGCCCAAAGCCCCAGTTCACCAATGTTCGCCCCGCAGTCAATAAAGACACCACCGGGCAGAACATCCATCGAATTTAAATGATAGATCCGTGCTAGCTCGTTGACGGCAGTTTTGATCCCTCGGCGATATCGAGAGTGCCTTTGTCGTTCGGTGATCCACAAAGAATCACTAGAGTCGGTAATTAGAAATTGTCGCTTCCCCGCAGGCCTGATGCGATGCTTTCGTCGTTGCAGCAGACTCTTGAGGTTTGTGGCGGCGCAAAAGCATGGGTTCGGCATGCTGCGGATGATTGTGTGACGCAGTTGTCGCATCAAGCCCATGTCGATTCCCTTCGTCGGGGGCGATGGTTGGCGGGTCTTATCCCTGTTCTATAAGTGAATACAAGATTGAGCGTCAAGCCAATCCAGATCGAACCATCTCCAACTTGTCTATACGTTCGACTGCATTATTTGGGCGATGCAAGTCACTTTGGCAGCAGAGGTCATTGGTGAGAGATGACGCTCTCGTTCATTACCTGAAGGCGTTCATTCTTCGCCTTTCCACAAGCGAATGGAATCAAAGAGGATTCGGCAGTCAGGTCCACCTTTGAAGGTAAACCGCGGCCCGAATTTGTCCTTCTCATTCACCATCGTGACCGCATCATGTTCGTACAGGCGGTGATGCTTATTGAGACTGATCGCGATCTTTCCCTTTTTGTATTGGATCACCATGTTGATCCAGTCACCAAGCTTCACACCCGAGTCCGGTTCGGCAAAGGTGGGCCCGTCAGGCAACTTGATGCGATGCCCGCCACCTTCAAGGTAATTGAAGAGAATCATGTGGTGGCCGATTTGAAAGACCGGCCTTCCCGTGGTCAGCTCTTCACTCTCGAATTTAAAACAAATCTTGCAAGTGAAAGATTCGGGGATTTGATTGAGGTGGGCAATGGGTTCGAGCCCCAGATGGTGGTCCCGCTTGAGAACCTTCATCGCCTCCTCTTTCGACTTGAATTTTGCAGTGATAACTAGGTGGCCGTTTTGGAGCTGTTTGTCCTCGGTTGGGGCTCCCCAGCGTTCTCGATTGAAAGTCTCGTTAAAGTTGTCGGAGTAGACGAGTGTCCGCGATTTGAAGAAATCTGATTGAAACTCGGGTTCATCGGCATGGGTGGCCGCGACTCCCAGTGCCAACGAAGCTACCATCAGGAATGAAGCAAATCGAATCGGGGTGATGTTCAGAGGTTGCATGGTTCGATTAGGTTTCATGTTGGATTCAATCGATTTTGATGGCTTGGATGCTTGATATCCGGATGTTCAATCCACAGGGAAGTGTTTAACGGTGAGTAAAAAATGATTCTTGCAGCAACGCGAAGTTCACTGAGTCTTGGTGGTATTTTTGCCTGTGTCGTTTATTGCTTCAATGTTAGTGTGTCGTTTGCGAGTCAGCCACCAAACATCGTGGTGATTTTAGCGGACGATCTCGGGTGCTGTGATCTAGCTCTTTACGATGGTTGGGTGGAGACACCTCGAATTGAGCAGATGGCCAAAGAGGGGATGCGGTTTACCGATTTTCATTCAAACTCGTCGGTTTGTAGTCCAACACGCACCGCATTTCTGACGGGTCGTTACCAACAGCGTTCTGGGATCGTCGATGTGATCGTTGGCAGTCGTGAACCGGACAGTGGCATCCCGTCATCGGTCGTGACGCTTCCTCGCGTTTTCAAGGATAACGGCTACGCGACGGCACTGTTTGGTAAATGGCACTGCGGTTACCAAGATGAATACAGTCCGATTCATCACGGTTTTGATGAGTTTGTCGGATTTCTAAATGGGGCCACCGACTATCACCAACATTCGGCGTGGAGGATTGGTCTTAACCAGACCGACGTCCCAGGGTACTCCACGGATATCATCACGCAGCGGAGTGTCGATTTCATCAAGCGTCATCGTAATGAGCCATTCTTTCTCTATGTGTCACACGCCGCGGTGCATAACCCCTATCAGACAGCCAAAGACACACCCGACAAGAGAATCAAGGGAGAGAATCCTAATCGGATCAATCCAGTGAATCGAGCGAAATACAAATGGATGCTACAAGACCTTGATCGCGGTGTGGGTCGTATCATCGACACGCTTCGAGAACTCAATCTTGCCGAAAACACATTCGTGATATTCTTTTCCGATAATGGAGCGGTTGGAATGTCTCCGCAGGAGTTTCGCCATCTTCGTGGCGGTAAGTTTAGTCATTATGAAGGTGGACACCGCGTGCCGGCGGTCGCATGGTGGCCAGGAAGAATCAAGTCTGGTGTGGTGTCGAGCGAGTTGATCATGGGATTCGATCTTTTTCCCACCTTCGTCGAGATTGCGGGTCTTCAGCAGAATGTGCCAACGAATCTTGATGGGTTGAGCCTCAAAAAGCATTTGCTCGAGCAAGAAGATGTTCCATCGAGAGATCTCTTTTTCGGCTATGAGCCCAAACTTGGAACGGCAATGCGACGTGGCGAGTGGAAGATGATCGTCAAGGATGGTGACGTACAATTGTATGATCTCAAGAATGATCTTATGGAGACCAAGAATGTCGCTGAGGAGTACCCAGAGATCTCACGCGACATGTCGCAAAAGATTACTCGGTTCAAGCAAGAGGTCACGTCAGGGACCTGATGTTCGGTGGTAACCTTAATCTTGATTGTTCATCGGAACGATGATGAAGTTAGGGTGCATCGTGAATGCAGTACAGATATTGGTTGCTCCGCAGAATTAGCCTGCCCTTCGTAATGGCTGGTGTGCCCCAGAAGATTTCTTTTTCTCCGGCTTTGCTGTTGGTGATTTCGTTGACGGCAAGTTGCTTGACGTTGTTATTTAGATCGAACACGTAGACTTGGCCGCGAGCGTTGAGGTAATAGAGAAGCCCTTCGTGGCAAACGGGAGATGCATAGTCGAGTGATCCAAACGGTCCACCCGTTTCCTTCGCTCCTTTCAAACGGATCTGCTTCAAACGTTCTCCGGTACCTGCGTCAAGAACGCTCAAGATGTTGCGTGAGATCAAGTAGATCTCGTCGCGATACATCACGGGAGTCGCGTAGGTGGCGTTGATCGGACTTTGCCAAACAAGTTTTGGGGGTTCGGTTGGATTGACCAGTTGGTCGATCTTGACGCAAAGGCTGCCTCCGCCAGACCCTGAGGATGCGAACACCTGTGAGTTTCCGCAAAGCACGCTCGTGTAGGCTTGTTTGGATCCGATTCCCGTTCGGTACCAAAGTCGTTCCCCAGTGATTGGATTGAATCCCCACAGTTCGCCGGCGATCATCATCACCAGATCATCGCGATCTTCGCTGACACCTAGGATCGCGGGAGTGCCCCACATGCCGTCGAGGCTACTCGATTCGTGCTTCCAGAGAACTTTTCCGGTCGCTTTGTCGAGTCCGATAATGGACTGGCTTTCCGCTGCCGCGGTGATCACCAAAACGTCTCGATAAATGATTGGGCTCGATGCGGAACCCCACTTTGGTGGATCCGAACCGTTTCCCACGTTTTTGCTCCAGAGTCTTTGACCTTCGAGATCAAATGCGAAGACTCCGCTTTTGCCAAAGAACACGTACACGTTCTCGCCGTCCGAAACGGGAGTGTGCGAGGCGTAACCGTGCGATGAGACTCCTGACTCGTAATAGGAATCCTCCGGTAATGTCGCCTCAATGTCTTGGTGCCAAAGAAGAGCCCCTGTGTTTAACTCATAACAGCAGAGATGCCTTGTTAGTTTGCTGATGTCCCGCTTCGTATCGTCCGGCGTGCCGTATCCCGAATAGCAGGTGATGAAAACTCGCTGGCCAACGGTAATGGGACTCGACGCCCCAGGTCCCAGCAACGCAGTTTTCCATGCAAGGTTTTGTGTTTTCGACCAATCAGTCGGTACCGAGGCCGAATCATTGGAAACTCCCGATCCATTTGGACCACGGAATTGCATCCATGATTCAGCTGCATTGCCAGCGGAGCATAGCATTATCGCTGCGGTGAAACATAGAAAACGCATTGAAAGCTCAAGTAAAGGTGATCACGCCGTAGCAGTTGTCATCCCACTGCTTCCGATGTGGGATGATAGAGAGGTGTTAAGGTGTGATCGGCCCTGACTGAAATGGATGCTTTTTACTATTCCATTTCAATAATCGCCTCGGCGAATGCCTTGCCAATCAGCGCCATGGTTTTACCGCAGCCCAGGTAATGGTATCCACCATTGGAAGCGCCACTGATCCACATCGCTTCCTCTTTTGGCGAGATGAGCTTTGCGCGGTAAGCGGCAACAGCGTCCCGTTGCTGGTCGGCGGTAAGTTTACCGTCCTCGTTGGCTGATCCCTTGGCCTTGTTCTGTAGCTGCCTCGCGTAGTTTCTCACCTCACCAATTTTTTCTTCAATGGCAGCCAGCGATTGATCCCAGTAAAGCTCGGTTCGGACAGCCGTAACATTCCCTCTGAATTCAGGGAGCTGTGCTGGTGCGGCCATCGCATCACGAAAGTTTTGGTGAGTCACTTTATAACGAGGACTGTAGTCTTCACCAATCGGGCCACCAACGCCCAACACACCAATCACAAA
The DNA here is from genome assembly GCA_938045805.1 of uncultured Rubripirellula sp. Taxonomy (GTDB): domain Bacteria; phylum Planctomycetota; class Planctomycetia; order Pirellulales; family Pirellulaceae; genus Rubripirellula. Next base: position 4,873 of record CALIBL010000101.1, read on the forward strand.
AGGCATTTTGGGAACCGCCAAATCTTTGCGCACGTCACGAATGAAGTCAGCCATCCACACGCTGTATTTTGGGTAACCGATTCCCTTGGTCCCGCGTTCTGGATAGGTGCCGCTATCGACCATATCGTTCCAGCCTTGGAACCAAACGAATCCAGCAATCTCGTAACCTGCTTCGGAGTCATAGTTCGGGATGACTCGCTCCGGCTTTGCAAGCACTTTCTTGACGTGATCAATCATTAGCCGGTAGTAGCGTCCAGATGCAGCTGCGCGGTCGGCTTGCATCTGCTCAACGTCCTTGCCTTGCTTCTTGAAGTTGCCGATTTGACTCTCGTTAAATTCGTAAGTGCCGGCGCTCGGAGGTCGGAAGTCGGTGTTGAGTGATTTGCCACCCCAGGCGGTCTTGATGATGAGGACCGGTCCTTTGTGAGCCTTCTCCATGGTTAAGCCAAAAGTGAATTCAGGGCCGATCTTACCTCCGTCTTCTGACGGGTTGGAGCGGGAGCCGTATCCGGCTGTAAGCTTGCCGACGCCTTCGCCCAGCGTTCCGCGGTCCGGTGATCCGGTTAGGTAGGAGATCCACACTTGATCGCAGATCGTCGGATTTCCATTTGCGTCACGCATCTCTGAGAGAAGTGGTGCGGTTGCTGGGTCTTCGCCGATGTAGTCGAACGTTTCAATCTTTGCGTGGCCTTCCATGTTCGATTGGCCAGCAAGAATGTAAACCTTGACGGGCTCCCCCGCAGCAAGAACGCCGTAGGTCCCGAGTACCACAATCAGGGTAAGCAGGCGGATGATCATCGTTAGGTGA
>CALIBL010000102.1 GCA_938045805.1 uncultured Rubripirellula sp.
GGAAGATTGTGCAAGATGCGGACCGGCTTGATGCGTTGGGTGCGATTGGAATCATACGAACGGTCGAATATGGTCAATTCAAATCACAACCTTTCTTCGACCCAAATCACCCCTCTTCACCCTCCGGTGTGATGCATTTCCGCGAGAAACTTTTTAAGCTCCAAAAGCTGATGAACACGGTCACCGCAAAAAGAATCGCTGAAGACCGCGTGCAGTTCATGCAGTGCTTTTTGAAGCAATACTTTCAAGAAATCGATGCGACTGAGCCCACCTGGCTCGCGGCAGATGGGCGTCAGAAATGAAAATCATCTCCCTACTTCCCGGTGCTACCGAGACTCTGTGCCTTTTGGGTTTGGCCGATCAATTGGTTGGTATAAGCCATGCGTGTGACTTCCCAGCAGGTATTCAGCACCTTCCGCGTATCACCAGCCCGAATATACAACTAGGTTCGTCCTCCCAAATTGACGATCAAGTCTCTGCGGCATCCAAGGCTGGCACATCCCTGTATGAACTTGATATGCAGACGATCCGGATGCTCAATCCAGACCTAATCGTCACACAAGATTTATGCAACGTTTGCGCGGTCTCACCGGCTGACTTAAGAAGCGTCGCCGCAGAGCTTGAACCCGCTCCAGAGATTTTGAGTTTGGACGCTGACACCCTCGAGACGGTCTTTTCGGACATACTCCTCCTCGGACAGGCCACGCAAACCGCGAGACAAGCGGAGCATCTGACGCAATCGCTGACAGAAAGACTGCAGACGGTGAAGGATCGAGCTAACTCCGTCCCTGAACGACCATCCACAGTACTGCTGGAATGGTTAGAGCCACCGTATACAGCGGGGCATTGGACACCCACTTTGATAGAGATTGCTGGTGGACGTGATCTATTAGGTCACGCCAACCAAAAGAGCCAGACAATCTCGTGGGAAACACTCTACAAATCTCAGCCCGAGAAGTTGATGATCGCATGTTGTGGATATAGCCTTCCACAAATGGAAAGCGAACTCAGATCAGCTGCGATCCGTGCAAAACTTCACCCATTATCCTGTGTACGAGGTAACGAACTCTATCTTATTGATGGCGCGGCGTATTTAAATCGCCCAGGCCCCCGGCTCGTAGAAGCTGCTGAGATCCTCCTGAGCATTCTTCATCCGGAAATAAACAACCCGAGGTTGCCAAAAGCTGGCTGGTCACAATTCACTCTGACCTAACTCGATCAACAAACATCTCCCATCATCGATGACGTTCAATCCCGATGCCCGCGCGAGTAACCCAGCATCGGGATGCTGCGCGCCAGGTTGTATCCATAGCGATTCCACGCCCAACTTGATCGCAGACTTCACCAATTCAAGAGTGACAAGAGGTGGCGTGACAATGCACAGGGAGTTGGGAACTTCCGGCAGGGCCTCGAGTGATTTAAACGCCAAAACCCCCTCGACCGATTCGACAACCGGATTGAGCGGATAAACCTTCCAATGTTGTCGCTGCAGTGCCCGAAAAATCTGATTTCCGTATTTATGACGACGTTGCGACGCCCCACCTACTGCATAAATCGATCCTTGAAAGAAAAGATCGACATCTCCATTCAAACTCGTCATTTCGGTGACGCCACCCTACAGTTGCTGAAAAAATAATAAACCCCAAGAGAGCTGATTTTGAAAACCCTTCTCGGACTCGATCTACAAATGACCCAAGTCTAGAATACAGAGGTTGTCTACAACACCGTCTCATCTTATCGCTGCCAGTCACCGCAACACGAGAACGATCTTGATCCGGCACTGCAATCTACCAACCGTGATCCCATCGCGATACGTCGTGGCAGCCGCATTGCTCGCAAGCCTAATACCCTTGCTGCGGTGTTCCCAAGCGAAGGATCCTTCGCTTCCTTCCACGGTAACATCCCTCGCCGTCCATCCGGTTACCGATAAAGTTGCATACGGAGCCAAACCCACCACTGAAGATGACTTTGTCCTGCTACGCAATCTTGGTTACCGGATGATCATTAGTGTCGACGCTGTCCCCCCCGAAAAAAATATTTCCGAAGCTCTGTCTATCCAAAGTATCCATCTCCCGCTTGGTTACTCTCGCATCCCGACAAACCGTGTGCTCGACTTAGCAAAGGCAACCCAAGAAAGCGACAACAAGGTTTATATCCATTGTCATCACGGAAAGTATCGAGCACCCGTGGCAGCGGTGGTCGCGTGCGTTGCTAACGGCACATTGCCTGAAGGTGAAGTCGCTCCCATTTTGCAAAATACCGATTGTCGCGAGAAATATGGCGACCTGTTTCAATCTACCAAGGCGGTTCGTCCCGTTTCGAAAGAGCGTCTGCGATTCCATACAGTTCAACGTAATCAGCAACTCGCAGAATCTCCCACCATGAAATGGATGAGTGAACTGGCGAAACCGGCAGACCGCTTCTTCTCCGCTTCGAGAACCCCCCAAAGCCTATCCGCATCCGATCGCCTTTCGCTCCAACAAGATGCAGATTTGATCCTTCAGTCGCTCAAGGAACTGGCGCGAGTCAAAACTCAGCAGACGCCTCAGTACCGGAAACGTCTAAGTGATGCCCTCTCTCTTGCGGAAAAGATCGACACACTTCTTGAGAGAGCCGGTCCATTGGAGCACTCTGCAACCAAGATCATTGAATACTCTGCTGAATTACATCAATGTTGCATTGAATGCCACCGCGACCACCGATAACGAAATAGATTGACGGCCAACGAGTCCCTCGCGTTAAGACAAACAGATTCACCAGCGATGATTGACGGTCCACTTGCTGCCCAAGCGATTGATCCCTATTGCGGAGGCAGTCATCGAGCTTTTTTCGACGATCTGGCAGCGTTTAGCCGCCATAACTGGACTTTCTATTGTGGAGAAGCGAGGTTCTGGAAATGGAGAATGCGTTCATATCCTCTGACACTTCTGAACGAACAATTGCAGGCATTCCGCCACGACACAAGCGAGAATAAACCCAAACCAGCCAAACTCCCCTCCGGTTTGATGGTCACCTCCATGTTAGATCTTCCGGCTTATCGAGGACTACTCGCGAGTAAACTTCATGAACCTCGGCTTGGTCCTAAACGACGAGATTTCTATCAGCACCTGCTGCAGGTACCCACAGCAGTCTACTTTCATGAAAACCAATTGACCTACCCAATCTCTCCGCACGCCAGAGAGGATTCGCATTATGGCTACACCAATATTCTCAGTGCGATGCTGGCAGACGAAATTTGGTTCAATTCAGACTTCCATCGATCTAACTTTCTTGAGGCTAGCGAATCATTCATTCGACGCATGCCTGACCAACAGAAAATCCATCCAATCAAAAACCTCGCGCAAAAATCTTTCGTGGTTGCTCCCGGTTTCAGGCCGATAGAAACTGGCTTCCAGGTAGGTGGCAGGTGCTCTTCGAATCCAGCTGGATCCTACACAAATCCACCGATCCGCATTGGATGGGTGGCCAGATGGGAATACGACAAACGACCGGATCACTTTCTTGAACTACTCCGCATTATCAGGGAAAGGCGAATCTCCTTTGAGTTGATCCTGCTTGGCCCCCGGAGAGAATCCTGCGAGGAGCTTCGTGTGATCGAGACAGAGTTTCAGAACAGGATTCTCTATAGTGGGCATGCCGATAGTCAGGAGGAGTACCGCCAGCAACTCAGCGAGATGGACATTGTCGTTTCCACGGCAGACCATGAATACTTTGGCATCGCAGTTTGTGAAGCAGTGTCGGCCGGTGCGGTGCCTGTTCTTCCGGCGCGACTCGCCTACACCGAAATCGCAGTACCCGAATGCCTCTACCGTCAACTCGATGAGGCAGTCGATCTGATTTCAGAACTGACGAACCCCGAAATTCGAACGAAACTCTATGCCCGCAGTCGCAAAAAGATTCAACACCTTTCGGTCGATCGGTGCATCCAAACGCTCGATGAAAGATTTTCGGAAATGGTGGCGAATCATGCCGAGCTCACAGATTGACTCGAACAAGCGTTAACTCAGCCTCTTTCAACAGACAGACTTTAGGCAAGAATTTCACTAACCACTCTCGCTGGCTCAACTCCCGTCAATCTGGCATCAAGCCCCTGAAACTTCACACTGAATCGCTCATGATCGATTCCCATCAGATGCATGACCGTTGCATGTAGGTCTCGCACGTCGACTGGGTCCGAGACAATGTTGTACCCGTATTCACATGTTGCCCCGTGGGTAACACCCCCACGCACGCCTCCACCGGCGAGCCACATACTGAAGCATCGCGGGTGGTGGTCACGGCCGTAACTCGTCTCGGTGATTTTCCCTTGAGAGTAGTTCGTGCGTCCAAACTCGCCACCCCAAAGAACGAGAGTGTCTTCAAGCATTCCCCGCTGCTCTAGATCCGCCAGCAAGGCGGCCGAAGGCTGATCGGTCTCTCGACATTGCGTCCGCATCCCACCGGGTAAGTTTCCATGGTGGTCCCAACCTTGGTGATAAAGCTGCACGAACCTCACCCCACGTTCGGCGAGCCTTCTTGCGAGGACGCAGTTCGCCGCAAACGTCCCAGGTTTCCTCGCATCGCTTCCATACAATTCGAACGTGGATTCCGGCTCATCGGATAAATCTGCAACTTCTGGCACACTGCTCTGCATTCGGTAGGCCATCTCGTACTGGCTGATCCTTGCAGTGAGTTCATCATCGCCCGTCCTCTCACGCTCAATGCCATGCAACTGTCCTAGCCGATCCAACATCATACGTCTTGACCGACCACTGATCCCCGTAGGATTTGCAAGATAAAGCACTGGATCCTTACCTGCGCGAAACTGAACCCCCTGATACTCCGAGGGAAGAAATCCCGACCCCCAAAGTCGAGAATACAGGGGCTGGCCGCCTTTTCCCTTGGTTATCAGAACCACGAACGCCGGCAGATCCTCGGATTCACTACCGAGTCCATAATGCAGCCACGATCCCATACTTGGACGTCCAGCAATCTGATTGCCCGTCTGTAAAAATGTGATCGCTGGGTCATGGTTGATTGCCTCGGTCCGCATCGAACGAATGACCGCAAGCTTATCTACTTGCTTACTGAGATGTGGGAGCAGTTCGCTTACCCAAGTACCCGATTCCCCATGTTGCTGAAAACCGAACGCAGACCCTGCGAGAGGCAACGATGCCTGATTACCTGACATTCCGGTCAACCTTTGTCCCTGACGTACCGAATCAGGCAATTGCTCACCCTGTCGCTCATTTAGCAGTGGTTTATGATCCCAGGTCTCAAGCTGCGAAGGACCTCCCGCCTGGAATAGACAAATCACACGCTTTGCTCTTGGCGAACCGGTCAAAAAACGCGTCTTACTAGCTCCCTCAGCCGTCACCTCGGAGCCCTCACTACCTTCGGACGACTGAACTCCGAACAATAATTCGGAGGCAGCAAGTGCACCAATTCCAAAGGAACCAGCCCGCAACCAGTGACGACGTGTTTGACCGTTATCCAACAGATGATCCATTTCAGATCGCCCCAACAACACACACAAAGTTCAATTCAAAAAACAACGAACGCCACTCAACGCTTCATGATCGTCTCGTCGTAAGCAAAAAGCATCTGCACAACAACGGTTGTCGCCGCAAGATCGATCGAATCTAAATCCTCACGTACCGGTCGCTCACCAACGGACAAAAAGCCGGACGCGTCTTCGCGCCCCTCTTCAAACAACTGCTTCTGTTCCTCATAGGCATCTTGAAATACTGCCAACTCCTGACGCGTCGGTTCCCTCGATAACAAACGCAAACAGAGCTCCGACCACCGCTGTGGACCGGGACTTGGTGACGCTCCTAACAAAGCGGAAGCAAGTTCCCGCGCGGCCTCGACATACTGTGGATCGTTCAAAAAAACCAATGCTTGCAGTGGTGTCGTCGTTGACTCCCGCCTCGGAGTGCAACTCTCACGACTTGTCGCGTCCAACGTCAACATGCTTGGTGGAGGTGAAGTTCGTCTCCAGAAAGTATATAGACTACGGCGATACAATCCGTCGCCTTGAGATTGCTGATACGTCTTCCCAGTTCCAGCCTCCCTCCATAAGCCGACCGGCTGATAGGGTTTGACGCTCGGGCCTCCCACCTCGGGAACCAACAACCCACTGGTGAACAAGATCAGGTCACGCAGTTGCTCCGCAGACAATCGGTGTTTCGGTCCCCGAGTCAGCCACTCGTTGTTCGGATCACGCTTCGTGGACTCCGGATCAGAATGGCTGCTCTGCTGATAGGTCTTGGAGAACACAATTTCGCGGATCAGCCAATGCAGGTCCCAGTCATTTTCCATCAATCCCGCGGCTAAATAATCAAGCAGTAAAGGATGGGTTGGTGGTGTACCCTGCGCACCAAAATCTTCGAGACTGGCCACAATCCCGCGACCAAACATCAGATACCAAATCCGGTTCGCAATCACTCGGGCAGTTAATGGGTTATCGCGATCTACGATCCAGCGTGCCAAATCGAGCCGATCCATTCCGGATCCGTTTTGTCTGAAGAATTGACTGGGAACAGCCGCGGTAACGGCCTCTCGTTTCTCAGTATACTCACCTCGATGAAGGATGAACGTCGATACCGCCTTCTCGTTGTGACTCATCGTCATAATCCGCCGAACGCTGGCTGAAAAATCATTTTCCCTTCTTCGAATTAAATCCAGCTCTTTCTTGCATTCAACAACCGCATCGTCCAGTGTCACGGCATGCTTCAACATTTCAGCATCGGTAACGGTGTTTGATTGACCGGTTACCTCATTGTGTAGTTGCGTGATCTCAAAACTGGTCAGGTCACGATTGAAGAGTTTGATTTCATCCAATGCTCCTCCAATGAACCCAACGTCGCGGAATCTAGCACCGAGCGTGAGTCGCAAGTTCCCAACATCCGAATCACCCCACTCCTTTCGATGCCGTACATCGAGTGTCAGTTGATCACGAATCACGTCGACATCGTTCTTGACACCGTTAACGTGGATCCCCATACCCTTCACCCGCCCACTGCCGTCGTGAGTGATCACAACTTGCGACCACGCATCAGGTGGAATTTTCTCTTTGGTCACCACGCGTGCGGCGTTACCAGGCCAAAAATGGATCATGGAGAACTCAAGTCGACCTTCATCAAGAACCACTTGCAGACCTCGAAATCCCGAATCGTCCGCCGCTCTGGATTGATGTAGCACCGTCATCCGCTTGGAATGGTTCGGCGGCTTCATCCAAAATGACAAACTGAACCTAGACTCCCGCCCCAACTCCGGCGCATCGCCTAACTTGAACTCGTCGTCGCCGTTGAACCGGCGAGCGTTCCCGACGACGCCCTCTATCGCTCCTTCAAGACCATCCTCAAAAGCAGGCTGCAAATCCACCAGTTCACCCAATCCAGACGAAAGATCGATCCCGCGCAGCCTCTCGCCGGCCTGCCGTTTCGCTTCATCCAGTGCACCTTCAGCGTAAGCAAGCTCCTTGTCGAGCAACTCTCGCTGTTTCTGCTGATCCGGCGTGTAGAGCGACAAGGATGGACTTGGAACCGCGCGGGTAAAGTGCGCATAGAGTCCGAACTCATCGATGTCAGCGAAGTAGGCGCTAAGTTGGTAGAAGTCTCGCTGAGAGATCGGATCAAACTTGTGATCGTGGCAGCGACAACATTCCATCGTGAGCCCCAAGAAAGCAGTCGCCGCTGTGGTTGTACGATCAGAAACGCCGGCAACACGAAACTCCTCAGCAACGCTCCCGCCCTCGTTGGTCTGTCGATGCAATCGATTGAAGGTCGTAGCAAGTCGCTGTTCCTGAGTCGCTTCAGGAAGGCGATCACCGGCAATCTGCTCCATCACAAACTGATCATATGGCATGTTCTTATTGAACGCGTCGATCACCCAATCTCGCCAAGGCCAGACCTGCATCTCCATGTCATTTTGATAGCCAAACGTATCCGCGTATCGCGCGACATCCATCCAATGTGCAGCCATCCTCTCGCCATACGCAGAGGACTTCAACAATCGATCAACCGCAAACTGCAACGCGTTACTGCGACGATCCTCCAGGAATTCTCTCAATTGCTCGACCGACGGTGGCAAACCCGTCAAGTCCTCGGTCACACGCCTGAGCAATACATCGGGCGCGGCGGGAGGAGAGTGCGAAAGCCCTTTTTTCCTCGTGACCACTTCCACTAACCGGTCAACGGGTCTCTCGGCCCAGACCGATTCATCATTGGTATCACCGCCAACTTCACGTCCAGAATCAGTATCCTCCGACCGACGAAGCTGTTCCAAGATCTCAGCGGTCGAACCAATTCTCTCGAAAGCCCAGTGCGACTCGTATTCTGCGCCCGCTCGGATCCAAGCCTCAAGCAATTCAACCTCCTTAGCTGTCAAAGCATCACCAGAGTCTGGGGGTGGCATTCGCAAGTCCGGATCGCTTGACGTGACCCGTTCGAGCAGTGGAACCTCTGCACTACCCTCAGTACCAAACACGCCACTGTCAGACGCAGAATCTCTGATGTCCAGTCGCAGCCCCGCTTCACGTGATTCAGAATCTGGGCCGTGGCAGGGATAACATCGGTCAGACAAAATCGGACGTATTGAATCATTGAACAAAGGAGGATCTTGCCCAATCAAAGCACCTTGCCCGAGCCCCAATGGAATCAGAAAACAAATTAAGCTCAGAACGACAAGGTCTCGACCGCCTCTACTGATCACGTTCACTATCTCCGTCGCTCTTGTTTTGAAAGAAAAAGCAGACCAACAACGGCGTTCGGACTGAGAAATTTTGCCTACCTCAAACATCATTCAATGATAAACGGCATCGGTGTGAAGCCGAGCGGCATGAATAACAGGGCCAAAGAGCCAAGGATGATCCGCCCCCGACCCAAGATCGCTTCGTCGTCCGCGGTTGGAGGATGCTTCGCTCCCATCCAGATCAGCAGGCTCAACATCAGTGTCCATCCCCAGTATCCGAAAAACACAACACCGCCAATACACCCGAAAAGGATGAGCATTGAGCACTGATGCGAACGCCTCAAAAGCAACGAATAAAGAATATGGCCGCCATCAAGTTGTCCAATCGGAAAAAGATTCAACGCGGTAATGAAGATTCCAACCCAACCCGCAAACGCAACCGGATGAAGTAATACATCGGTTCCCTCCGCCAGCGAACCAAACTGCAGGTAAACCAAAGCTTTAAAGATCAGCGGTTCTCCCAGTGAGAGATTACTACTGGCCTCAGCTACGGAGATAATCGTTGACTGAGTCAGTCCATAGTAGCTGAAAAACAGAGCAGGCAAGAGTCCGGCGATCGGTCCGGTGATTGCGATATCGAACAGGCTTCGTCGATTGCCTTTTCCCGGTTGCATCCCAATGACGGCCCCCATCGTCCCGATCGGACTCAGTGGCATCGGAATAAAATAGGGATAACTCGCAGGTACCCCGTAACGGACCGCTTGAAGGTAGTGTCCGAATTCATGCGCCAAAAGTGTGACCAACAGTGCAAACGAAAACTCGACACCACCGACAAGGTAGGTACTGACACATGTGGCCACAAATAACCCCAACGGTAACTTCCACCGCTTCGCACCCTTCAACGCGACCGCTGATTGAATGCTTGGTTCCGCAATGGAAGTAACGACATTTTTATCGGAGTTCGAGAGTTTCGGTTGAACGACCTCAAACGGCCTAACATTCTCATCCTCCGACCGATCAAGATCTTCACTATCAATCGGGATTCGATTCGACTCAGGGTCGTCATCCTGCAAGTCGTCACTCATTAAAACACCTACTCGACTCCCGGGGGGCCAAACTGCGGTACTGAAGCAGTCAATGCATGATGCCTCTCTGATCTCCGCTCTAACCGCCCTTTACTCAAGAGGCTAACGAAACCATCCCATCAGCCTGAACAGCATGCGATCAGGAGTTGTCAAATTGCGAAATTGCCCTAACTATCCGAGGAAAACGAATTGCCCAGCAGCGGACCAATCACCCCAATAATATGATCGTATTCGCAAACTCTTTCTTCGGGGTTCGGGTTTAGCATTCCGAGAACCACGCTCTTAAGCACTTCGGGAACCATATTCCACTGCTCCGTCTCGTCAATCACCTTCAGATAGAGTCGGTTCTCACTCTGGTAATGTGACAACTGATGCAGCATTTTTCCCGACAACATTTCATAAGCAACACAGCCTAGAGAGAAAAAGTCACTGCGATAATCGCCGGGGAAGCCCTTTAGTCTCTCTGGCGGTAGATAGCCCCGCGTACCACTGACGCTCGCTCCTTTGGAAGTCGATGCTGCAGCATGATCACCGGCAAGTCCGAAATCGAGCAATTGACTTTGCTGCATGTCACTAGAAAGCATGATATTGCCGGGCTTGATATCACGATGCACGATTCCCAATCGATGGATCGCGTGAAGACCATCGAGAATCTGTTTAAGGATCCTCAACGCGCCATGAAAACTCATTGGACCGCGAGCAAGTCGTGAAGCGAGCGAGAGCCCCTCAAGGAACTCCATCACGAAATAAGGTCGCTGAGCCACTTTCCCAACGTCGTAAATCTGAACCACATTGGGGTGGTTTAATTTCGCAAGACGCCGCGCTTCAGCCAAAAACTGTTCTTTCTTCGCGTCCTCAATCTTCACATTCTTAAGGGTCTTGATCGCCACCGTCCTCATCAAGGTCTCATCAATCCCTCGGTAGACAATCCCCATTCCGCCAAGTCCAAGAACTTCATGGATTGAATAGCGGCCGATACGCTTAGGCAGAGGCACAATGGTGGAGGAAGAAGGAAGCGTGTCGCTATCACTCGATTGCTCAGTCTTTCCGGTGTAAACAAATTGCCCCGCTGAGTTCCCGCTCGAGATGTGAACCGGCACTTCATCCGTGCCACTTTCGACTTCTGACTCATCGATCTCCGACGTCATGGCATACGGGTCAGAGGTTGGATCATGGTCGATGTGACCGCCGGTTAAAGCACTCGAGGACGACCCCACGGCGGTTGCCACCACCCCCGACTCCGATGGCGTTTCGGCAACATGACTCACCTTCGTTACCGTAAAAGTGCAGAATGGGTCGCCTTTGTGAACGCACGTGTTCTGGACGACAGTCAATTCCTCGTCGAAAACATCACCAAGCCCTTGTAAAATCCCATGTGCTAAAGCACACAGTCCACGCTGCGATGAATAGACCACTTGAACCTGATCATCGGAGAGCTCGAATGCTTGGATATTTGCCGGGTCGGCATCGGGGTTGCTAACTCGAATGGTACGGTGGATTAATGTTTCAATATTGGCCAGCAGTTCAAACGTTTTCCAATCCGGATGCAACATTCCCTTGGCAAAGCGAACTAACTCGGGCGTCGCAAACCTTCCAACGGCTTCCAACCCCGTTGTCATGTCAATTTCTAAATGCTCGCACGTCGCTCCCACAATTGCGAACACCGCTTCGTCTGGATAATTCTGAATGGGCGAGAGAACCAATCCATCGTGCCCTGCCAAACGAAGAATCTCAGACCACGTTTCTTTACCGTAGTTCTGCTCAATGAACTTTTTCAGAATGACGCAAATCGATCCATGCATGCAATCGTCTCGTCTCGCCTTAGAATTCTTTGCCCTCGAATACCGGTAAAAACCGATTTATTAGTCTACCCCACCGTCGCCCAACGAAGAGTCCCAAAAGGCTTTTTACGTCCATTTCCTAATGATCTTCGACGTTCGACGCCTACATAACCCAAATTTCGGGAACCAGTCGTCACTGGAAAACATCAGCGATGACCTCAGAACGTCCCCACAAAACGCAGGGTTTGCCACCTCGAAGTGGTTTACCTAGACTGCAACCCCACGCTGTCCGCTACACAAGTCACCCATTTGAACCATGATCTCATCCGTCACCGCGATTGAATGGTTCCTGCTTTTTTTGGGAGCGATGGGAATTGGGCTCTCCAAGTCGGGGTTTCCCGGAGTCAGCATGTTCCACGTGGTGGTCTACGCAGGCATTTTTGGCACCAAGGAATCGACCGGCATCCTTTTACCCATGCTGGTCTTCGGTGACTGTGTTGCCATCTTTGTCTTTGGAAGGAAAGCTGTCTGGCCTCAAGTGCGAAAACTCCTGCCACCCACCCTGTTTGGCGTGTTAATCGGCTGGCTGTTGATGGACCGACTTGATCCAGAAGCCTTCAAACGACTGGTAGGTACCATCATTCTCTCCTTGATCGTGCTCCAGGTTACAAGATCACGCAAGCCACAGTGGTTTGATCACATCCCAGACAAAAGGTGGTTTGCTGTTCTCCTTGGTTTGCTTGCAGGAATCACGACCATGCTTGCCAACGCAGCCGGCCCAGTGGTTGCTCTGTACATGCTTTCGGTTCGACTGCCAAAGTGGGAACTGATTGGCACCTCAGCCTGGCTTTTCTTGGTTCTCAATATCTCGAAACTGCCTCTAAGCTACGAACTGGGCCTGATCCACCTCGACTCACTGAAGGTTGGTCTAACGCTCGCCGCCGCTGTTCCCCTCGGGCTCTATTTTGGCCGGTGGTTAGTGGAGAAGATTTCGCAGGCGTGGTTCAACGCGATCCTTCTCGCCTTCACCGCGATTGCCGCAATCCGAATGATCGGCATCCTTTGAAAGACAAGTCGCCCATGGAAGATCTAGCCATAGTTTTGCAAAAAACGACCAAAGGAACTCGTTGATGCTTCGTCACCGATAAAGTCGGTTAAAGCTTCGATTGTTTCGTGCAACGCCGAACACCCATAGGCTCTTAGCACATCCGAAAAGAGCGATAACAATTTTGTGTCGCTCTGTGAATTGAAATCGGAATTGCTTCTAAGTTTTTTGAGACGATGTAGTGGTGGTGTTAGACGGTTGAGCTCAAAGACATCGGGGGCATTGACCACAAAGTTCGGGGTAGCGTTTCCAAGTGAAATTCGATATTCGCTGGGATAGGTCCCACCGCTTTCGTTGATGGTGCTTGTTGCATGATCAATGTAGGTGCGAAGCCCGAGTTCAAAACCGTATCCGGATTCACTTGCAGACGGTGGAGTGTCGCGATCGAATAAATCAAGGTAGATCAGATGCCAGATCTCTTGCGTTCTGATGACATTCAATGCCTCTGTAAGAGTGCGCGATTGGTGAGCTCTTGCAGTGGTCGTGTGATCAGCGCAGAACCAATCGGTTTCTGGGGGATGGCTGGTTGGAAGCAGCGGGGCCTTCTCGTGCAGGTGGCGGCTGGCATCAGCCGCCTCCTGCTGCATCGCTCGGTGCCAATTTTCATCCTCGGCGGTTCGCTTAAAGGCAATGAGTTCACAGGGGTGTCCTGTGTCCATTCCTTTCTCGCAAAGGCAACAATTGGGTGGCATCATCAAACTGGTCCGCTCACAAGTGGCAGCCTTTTCTAGTGGGAATTCGACAACACATGAACCAAGGATCTCGGTTTTTCGAGGTTTCTATTAGACGCTAAATGGCCATTTTAAGTGTTTTCTCCATTCGGCGGTAAATGGTGATCCCCGTAATTCCCCTGACGCCTGTAAAACAAATATTGCAAAAGCCGTTCTTAAATAATGTGTCGGTCCTTGAACTTTTTTACTCCACTGACCGTTAGCTTTATGCAGATATAGAGTGAAATCAGCTCGTGGCTTTCTTGATGACCGCTGACTGGCGGAATTGCCACGTTTTGATAAACTTCCTCACGTCATTGTTGCTCGCTGAAAGCAGTGGTGATCCGCCTCAGTGGTGTTCCAGCACCATCAAGGCTTGTTGGAGACGGGTGCATTTAACTCAGATTCACCCAACTTCGGCATGATTACACCTCCAGAAGGCGTAGTCAAAGGGCGTAGTCCCCTGAACCAGCTTCAGACGCGACGACCAAAAAAAACGCCCAAAACATAACAAAAAATGCGAAATGCCTAGGTGGTGGAATTGGCAGACACAGGGGACTTAAAATCCCCCGGCCAAATGCGGCTGTGCGGGTTCGAGTCCCGCCCTAGGTACTTTCGCTTTCTTTTACGGTGAAGCTTCCCGCATGAAGATCCGTCAGCCTGCTGACTTCGTGATCCTTCGTAACGGACATCCAAGCCCGCCATCGGTCCACTCGGAACGCTACACTGAGCGGGCGCGAGCGGTGAGTTCAAGAGACATTCCGCACGAATCGAATCGGGATCGATTGCTTACCAAACTCGCTACGCACCATTTCGGCCATAGTTTTTCTCGCGCAACTATCTGCGAACCATCTCATCCACTCACAGTGAACCGGGTAGCCAGATCATGAGACCAGTAGAACTCGCCGCATTAATCCTAGCGATTGTTCTTCCATCATTCCTAACTGGAACAATAAACGCTGAGGAACGACTGAAAGTAGTTTCCTATAACATCCGACAGGACACCGCGTCGGACGTTGGAGGTAGAGACTGGCAAGCGAGAAAACGGTCGCTCATTGGATACCTACTCGATGGAGACTTCAGCATCATCGGTCTCCAGGAAGTAAGACACAATCAGTTACTGGACGTCGCGGCAACGATCAAAAAATACGCGTTCACCGGTGTCGGCCGAGATGATGGCAAGACCAAAGGCGAATACTCACCAATCTTTTTTCACGCACAGACATGGAAACTCGATCCGCAACAACACGGTACCTTTTGGCTATCGGACACACCCGACATCGTGCGAAGCCGAACTTGGGGAAATCGCTATCCCAGAATCTGCACATGGGCTCGACTAATCAGCCTCGAGCAATCGCTCTCGGGTCAAGCAATTTATGTATTCAATACACACTGGGATCATCAGAGCCAAGCGTCGCGAGTCGAATCGGCTCACTTGATCCTAGAAAAGATCGCATCCAGAATTAACAACGAAGATCCAATCATCCTTATGGGCGATTTCAATGCGACCACCGACAATCCGGCCATCAAGACACTACTTTCCTCTCGCCAAGTGCTTGACCACGGAGTGATAGAAAAACGTACAGGTAGCGAGTGGAAACAGACGCTCGCCGAAGGACGCCGCATCGACCATATATTTATCTCTCCGCAGTTTCTCGACGCGGTGATGAAAGTTGAATCGAATACAGGTGTCGATGGCCTCTCGGCTTCTGATCATCATCCGGTTGTTCTCGAAGCGAATCTCCCGTCGAGCGTTTCTCCGAAAGACGAGACTTGATTCTAAAACGGCAAACAAAATCTCCTATACAAGTCATAGGGTCTTCAGAAATGCAACAAGATCGCGGATTTGCCGAAGCGTCAACTTGTCTTTAAATTCTGGCATCGTCGAGGATGGCGTTGATTGAGCCTCAACCTCCTGCCTCGAAATAGTTTGGTGCGAACCATCGGGTAACCGAATCGTCAATTCTTTCTCGGACTCTTGCGTCACGACGCCTTGGACTGAGTTGCCATTCACTAGCAAAATATTGACCGTTCCATAGCCTCGCACAATCTTGGCAGACGGTTCGACGATCGACTGCAGTAAATACTCACGATCCTGTCGCTTACCGATGCCCTCTAAACTTGGACCCACTTGACTGTCCGCCGCCTTCAACGCATGGCACTTTGCGCATTGCATCTCCGAATTCAAACGAAATAGTTGGCGTCCAACCTGAGGATCACCACCATGCAATGCGACGGAATAGCGCGCCAATACGTCTTTCATATCCAATCCCTTACGGTAGTCCTTAAGCCACTGATCGATGCTCGAATCCAGCTTGGCGCACTCCTCAGCTACCTCCAGTACTTCCAAGTGAACCTCCGATAACATCTCCCCCGCGTCCCACCGATCCAGAAGATGATTCACGATTTCAATTTTGGCCGGCAACGTCGGCGCGAGTTCAATCACGCGTTGCAATTCTTTAGGATCGCTCGATTCACGAAGTGATCTCAATAGATACGCGTCAACAGATTCGCCAGCCAATGACGCTCTCCGCAGCTTGACTGCTGCGGACGCTCGGACGGCGGGTGACTCACTTGCCAGAAGCTTGGCTCCAATGGTAGCGAATTGGTCAGAATCAACGGTTTCCAGCCAACTCAGCCATCCGATCCGAACCGAACTTGACTGAGTCTCATCGAGCACCGTCTGCAAAACACGACGCTGTTCCGCGGCAGATGGAGGAATACTCTTAAGCACCTCTATCGCCAACCGAGAAATCTTATCATCATCGCTGCCCGCAAGTTTCCAAATCTCTGGACCAATCGCTTTTTGCAGGGCTGTTTCACTTCCCCGTCTCATCGGAAAGTAACGACCGTCGACCGAGTCAAGCATTGAAGGATCTGTCCAAGATTGCAACGCACACAAAGCTTGCGTTTGAGTAGCAGAACTCACTTGAGGTGAGTCCAGCACTTTGACAATCCGTGATGCAGCCTTTTGATCGCCGAGACGACGATTGGCCGCGATCGCACGTACATTGACCGCATCGGGTTGTTCGGAATCAAGTAGCCTTGCCAAATGCCGAAGGAGCTCGGGATGCTGCTCAAATGTCTCGGGTGTCGCTTCATCGTAGATCGCGCGAACGGCATCAGACTTAACTTGCAAGGATTCATCGTTCAGAAAGTCAGCGAGTTGAAAAGCAGCCTGTTGGCGACGCAAGGCACTCACTGCAGCGATCCGCACCGCTTCCGAAGTATGGTCGGCCAACTCCTGCAACTCTCCAGCGGTTACGGCGTTCGCCAAACCAAAAACTACCGCATGCCTCAGAACCGGAATTTCGTTTTTGGAACTGTCAACTAAATCGCACAGTGGACCGAACGCACCCTTGCTACCGAGCTTCCCACAAGCGATCGCAGCATGCATACAAACACGAGGTGATTCGTCGTCCAACAGCGTTGGCACTAGGTTGTCCGGGTCAAATCGGAGGTCCCCCGCCCAGCGAGCCGCTTGTGCGCGTAGTTCAGAGCTTTCATCATGACATAACGCCGCCAAGAAGCCTGCGTCTTGGTATTTGAGCTGCCCCAAAGCCCACAGACAGTGAAGCCTTGGAAGCAAATCCGCTTCCCGATCCAGTGCGAGTGTTTTTAATTCCTCAACACGACTTTGCGCGGCCAATTCAAATTGCGCCCGCTGACGGACACGTCGATCGGAATGTGATAACAACTTCAACAGCTGTCCGACGGCTTGCGATTTAATATCTCGGCTAAGCAAATCTCGCACCCGCGCTGCGTCTTCTATCTCTTGCCCTTGCAATGCCCACAACTGGCTCCTTTCAGCGTTTGGCCGCCAAAGAGTGAAGTACAGCCGACCATCCGGCGCAAAGGTTGAGCTGAGCACTTGGCTCTCCATAGCGCCAACCACTACCTCGTCTCCCACTCGCTTGAAAGAAGCCCCATCGGCAACCATCCGAAATGCGCGAATCTCACCCTGCAGTCCCACAAGGAAATGTCCCGCATACTTCCCACTCAGAGCCGATCCCGGCTGATACGAAAACGCTGCCGGCGCGTTCCAACTATTTTCGATTGGAGGCAGGATGTGTGAGGGTTGCCCCGAGTGAAACGGGATCCACATCTTCTCATCAAGCCAAGGATGGTACAGGTCACGACGCGTTGCACTGGTTAATCCAGTATCTTGGCGATACTGATAATACATTCGCCAACCTGAATCGGACCCCTCCGGCAAATAAACCAGGCGCTCGCTTTCCCCCTGGAAATCGGCGTCATGATCAATCGAAAATAGGTTGCCGTAGTCGTCAAAATCAATGCACTGGCAGTTGCGTAGACCGAACGCGAAGACTTCCAATTCTGTTCCATCAGGATTGCTACGCAGGATACAACCGGAATGAGGGTTGCTAACTTGCCGCCCATCCTTTGAAGCGATGTTGACGCCACGATCTCCCATGCTCCAGTACAACTTCCCGTCATAACCTTGTATCAGACCATGCAGATCATGGTTACCGTATCCAATGTGCGGCGCGAAACCGTGTGCGAGACTCTCTCTCTGATCGGCCACTCCATCACCATCATTATCACGTAGCCGCCAAAGGTCTGGAATGATCGTCGCATAAACGTTTCCATCGATGGGCGTCACGCTATGGGCCACTCCTGTGATTGAACTGTTGAATCCTTCCGCAAACAGGGTTGCCCGATCGAAGACGCCATCTCCGTCGGGATCCTGCAGCGTATAAATTTTTTCACTTCGAACCTGCAAGTCATCCACATCGATGTCGCCATCTTCATCAAAGTCGATTACACCCTGTCGTTTGGCGAACTCCGGCGAAAAATGCTCTCGAATGAAACGGTCTTTCATCTCGGTGGAAGTCAATGACATGCAGTGTTCTTGCAACAGGTTTGACTGCACTTTGATCTGACCCGATTGAATCAGACTGATCTCCTCCCGCCCCTGCCGCTGAGTCTCGGTGACGTAGACCGTCCCATCTACATCTACGCCAACCCCGAGGATCGGAAAAGGCATCGACTGCTGGCTCATGATCGGCACCGCCTCCAAGCCTCGCGTGCCCTTAAGAGCCCCAATGATAGGTTCACCATCAGAGGCCAGCGCCAAGGGCGTCACTAGCCAAGCTATCAACAGCGGCGGCGTGGCAACTCGTAAACGGAACGGGGTATGCCGATTCGGTCGTTTCATCACACTCATCTTGCTCATCATCACAAAGGACATTAACGACCAAGAACCTTAACGCTATGGCAACACATTCTTCCAGCCGCTAACAATTGAGCTATCTTAGCGTTCTTTAAGAGGGACCGATTGGTTTGGGTTATCATGCGCCCGTGGAACAGAAAACTTTTTAAGACCGAGACCATTCGGATTGACCGGTGGATCTCAAACACCTCGCCCCCAGAACGATCTTCGACGATGCTACAGAGACCTTATCCCGAGACGCTGATCAGGTTCGCCTCATTCGCTCTGCTACTTTGGCCATCACCCTTCGCGGAGGTTGGTGCAACCGAGGAGACTCGGCCCAACTTTGTCATCATTATGGTCGATGACATGGGATATGAAGGTGTGAGCTGCTTCGGGAATCCCTACTTCAAGACGCCCGAAATTGATCGCCTTGCCGCGGAAGGCATGCGATTAACCGACTTCCACTCATCCGGCACGGTTTGCTCACCAACACGTGCGGGTTTACTCACAGGCCGTTATCAACAGCGTGCCGGAATCGAAGCGGTGATCCACCCGGTCGCCGATCATCCCGAGCATCGGAAAGGACTTCAGAGATCGGAAACGACATTTGCCGAGGTTTTACAGCGAGCCGGTTACGCAACGGGGATCATCGGAAAGTGGCATCAGGGCTACCCGCAGAATTCCCAAGACTACCATCCTCAAAATCATGGCTTTGATCAGTTCATCGGCTACCACAGTGGCAACATTGATTTTGTTAGTCACGTCGGCGATCACATGCGACACGATTGGTGGCATGGACGGCGAGAGACTGAGGAAGAGGGCTACACCACTCATTTGGTGAATCATTATGCCGAGCAATTCATCAGGCAGCATGCTGGTAAAGAGAAACCGTTCTGTCTGTATGTTGCTCATGAAGCGATCCACAATCCCGTCCAAGTCCCGGGTGATCCGGTACGTCGAACGCTTGCAAGATGGGATCGCTGGCGATGGCAAGAACATTCCCCCGAGGAGCGGATTGCCAAGATGAAAGGGATGACGATGCCGTTGGATGAAGGCGTCGGCCAAATTCGAAAAACATTAATCGAGTTGGGGGTCGACGGTAACACCCTTGTCCTTTTCTTCTCCGACAATGGACCCGCTGGCGACTGGCCGGATTCGGATGATTTCCGCGGCCGCAAGGGCTCGATCTATGAAGGTGGACACAAAGTTCCCGCAATCGCGTGGTGGCCCGGCAAAATTGCGCCGCTCACGAACTCCAACAATCCACTTATTAGTATCGATATCATGCCAACCCTACTCGACCTTGCAGGGTTGAAAAGCGATGTCCAACTCGACGGGGTAAGTTTCCGCAACGTTGTGCTGAGCGGACAATCGCTACCGGAACGCCCACTTTATTGGGCCTCTCTTTCAAACGGAGGCAACCGCAGTGAGGCATTGCGTCAGGGACCTTGGAAACTCGTGGTGCTTCACCCCAAAGCTTCTCCAGGGACGTTTGAGAATTCTCGCACCGAACTCTATCACCTCGATGAAGACCCCGGGGAAACCATCAACCTTGCCGCGAAGCATCCAGAACGTACTTCCAGCATGCTACAACAACTGAGTGCGTGGTACACCGAAACACAAGCCACTGCCACCAAGCAACCTGGCGGCTGGCTATCGACAGCGGAAGAGTGAATCATGAGCTTGCCCACTGTTGGCAGCTATAGACCCTCACGCAAGGTGAAGATCTCCTCAATCAAGGAGGCGGTGACTCCCGGTTCCCTCTGTACGGCGCTCACCTCGTAGGCGACCAGTGACTCATCTCCGCGACCACGGGTGGTTTGCTTGATCACAAAGTCATAGGTGACAGCGGACGTGCCTCCACTGGGCAACGTATTGGTAACGTTCATCACTCCGAACCCATCTGGATCAACGGTGTAAGTTCCAACGGATGATAGGTCAAGCAAGCGTCTGCCACCGGCGCCATCACTGGAGTTGATTCGAACAAACCGAGTGAGATTACCACGCCCATCAAATTGGATGACGCCAACTGAGCGACTGACGTATCCATCCGCCCGGCCCGTCGAAGCATAAGAACCCCTCAGAGAACGCTCGCTAAAGCCTCGCTCGTAGCGATCCTTTGCCACGGTCGGTTTGTCGCTAAGGCCCCAAACCCCGAGTGCCGCGATTCCTACCAGTACCACCCCAAAACGAATCGATAAAACTCGAGCAATCATCGTCTTTGGCCCCCAGTGCGGTTAAAATGCGCGGTCTGCAAAGAATGCGCAGCCGCTGCAAGAGCCTAGCAAGACCAACCATCAGTGGCAACTCGCAGCCTCAAGACCCAGAGAAACATCGAGATAGCATCGATATTAGACCCTCTCTGAATGCCTTTGATGAGATCGCGTTGATCGACGACAAACGTGCATCAGAGAAGACGGGTTTGATTCGGGAAGGCCCCTAATCGCTGGCGGGACGGACTGTATAGTGAAGCCCGCCAAGCCCCTCATCGGACGGAGCGAGGTACACTTCCCTCCCATCGTGAAGCGGAATTGTGAGGGACGGATGGTCAAACGGTGGTTCCCCGGATTCGATGCGAGGATCTGTTAGTTGCCTCATTAATTCCAGAACCAACCGGTACTCTCTCTTGGATACATCCAACTCCCGCACATGAGAGTGAACGTTCCTCTGATTGAAGTCGCCCCCGCGAACGTAGAAGTCCATCATCTCTTCGAGAGTTTCTGCACTGCCGTCGTGGAAGTAGGGTCCAGTTAGGGGCAGGTTAAACAAGTGCGTTGATTTGAATTGGCCTTCTCCCGGATCCGCATCATAGTTGGGAGCTTCTGATTCTAGGTTGAGATCGTCTACCTCGACCCCAGCATCAACCCTCAGCGGGGCAACACCAGTTGCCGAGAAAGGAGTCGACCCGACATCACCGATTACAGCATGACTCCGACCGTCAACGTAATGACACTTCTCACAACGCATCTCTTCGAACGCCTCAATCTGCGCGGAAGTAGGAAATTTCTCCGGAATGGTCACCAACGACTGCTCATAGAGAGCGACCGCAACGCCAAAGAAGACCGCGAAGTTCAGTTCGCTGATCGAAACTAAACGTTCTTCAATTTGTCCATCGGATGTCTGCACGGTTGTCGTCATTGAAGTGGCTTCATCACTGAGGAAACAACTTAACGGACCTCCGGAGAAAGCAGCGTCGATCAATTCCGCATAACCACTTGGACGGCGGAGGCCCATCTCGGCAAGTTCGTCGACCACATTACCGCTTTGGTAGCGGAGTGGGATCGCGTGACGAATTTTGTACCCGACGTCAGCAAAGTTCCGCCCGTCAGCGGACATTTCTGCGGGGCTGAGGCAAGGACCTACCGCTTGGCTTGCCTGCGAAGCCTCAGCAATTTGCAACGTACAGGAACCCCCGCCCGCTGTCGGGATGGGAACAGGCCGCCCGGTGATGTCTACACCGTTGAATACGTAGTTTGCGCGGCCATCCCAAAAGTTATGAATGCTGTTTGAATCAACGGCTGGAGGTGCGTTCCGGTCGGTAATGGCGTAAGCTCCCGGTTGAGTGAACAACTCGGTTCCTGCAGAGACTTCCTGCCCAGCAACGTCGTCCATTTTCAACGCGAGGAATTCCGCATATCGCACCCCGAGCGAACCTCGGATCGTGTTCGGGCTCTCCGATTCCCCAGCAGCAATCGTGCCCGAAATAACGCGATCTTTCTGTGAGTCAGCCCCAGCAGAATAATGGCACGACGCGCAGGCGTAGTTGCCACCGTTACCGCTGCCGATTTGCTCATCCCAGTAGAGGGCTTTTCCGAGCAACAGGCCAAGTTGCCTTTGCTCCTCAGTCGCGAAGGACGCACTCACATTCGGCAGAAAGATTCGACCGCCAATCGTACCGGTATCCTCTCCAGCCTCGACTCGATTGCTAGAACGACTTTCCTCTGCGTCATCGACTCTCGCTACTCGGTTCTTCTTCTCTGAGCTTCTCCGGTCCTTGGCGGTTGCAACCAGTGGCACCAAGGTGTGAAGAGCAATAACACTGAAGCTGAGCGTCATTAATGAGCGATTGTGTGAGTTCATTACTGCTTCCCCCGAAGCGTCTATCGCAAAGTTAGATCTATCACCGGTTCCGTTTTAAGAATAAATCTCTGACAAGCGTTCTACCGCTCTGAGCGGTGTACAGCCACGAACTCATTGGCTCGAGCGTAACCCGTTTCACGTGGTTGTCGATCAAGCTGCGTCAGTCGCTCACCACATTTCCAAAGCCGGATTTCTTCGTTTTTTTTAACGCAAATTCAGGCAAAACCTTGCGGAAATCTAAGCTGGCGCGGTGCGAGTCACAGGATCACTTTGCATCAGTCATCAGGTAGAAACGAAGATTTTAAATAACCCCTAATCTTCATAAAAAATTGCCATATCGCTCTGATACAGGCTTTGTCTAGCTACCCCGCAAGGACTCGAACCATCGGCTCGAACACGGGCTTTCTCGCCATTGTCGATAGCGACACCGCAGATAACACCGAACTGATGTTTCCACTCTCGAGCAACTATCAATCGTGCTTCGTGAATCGCTCCCTGAGGAAACACTCGAATCACTTATGGGATTGCTCCGAGCGGCATTCAACTGAAAATCGTCAAAGGCTGCTCTCAATTCGTAGTAACATCCGTGCAAAAAGGTGTTTTTCAGGGGCGAATCGAACCCGAAACTTTCATCGGGACACGCGGTTTAAGCTTTGACTAGTAGGTAACCACTCTTCCCCTAAAGGCACCCACCACATGGCGAGAACGCTTCTTCTTTGGATTCCCATTACCCTGACACTCGCCCTGATCTTCGCGGCAGATACCCCCGCTGAATCATGGAATCGATTTCGCGGCCATGACGGTCAGGGCAAAGCTGAGGGAAGTGCGGTCACGAGCTGGGATAATCAATCCAATGTTGCCTGGAAGTTGGATCTCCCCGGTTCGGGCTCTTCCTCGCCGATCGTCGTCGATGACCGAGTTTTTGTCACTTGCTATGCGGGCGAAGTGGGAGAATCCGCCAAAAGAATGCTAGTTTGCGTGAATGCAAAGACGGGTGAGGAAATTTGGACCCACACGATCGCTGCTCCTGAGGGGGAGGACCGCTACCAAGGGTTTCTCACCGAACACGGGTATGCCAGCGGCAGTGCTGCGTGCGACGGAAAAAATGTTTACGCATTTTTTGGTAAGGCGGGTGTGGTCGCACTCACCGTTGAAGGCGATCTGCTCTGGCACAAGCAAGTCGGTGACATGTCGAGTAACCGTCGCTGGGGAAGTGGATCTAGCTTAGTCGTGGCGGATGACATTGTGATTGTCAATGCTTCTGAGGAGGCACGCGCAGTCATCGGCTTGAAAACAAGCGACGGCTCAGAGGCTTGGCGAGCTGAATACAACCTGCTGGAACTATGCTTCGCAACTCCTGTATTGGTAAAGGGGGAGGGCGGTGTGACCGAGGCCGTGATTGCGATGCCCGGAGAGGCATGGGGTCTCAACCCGACCAACGGAAAGCTCAGGTGGTTCTTCGAGACCGGCACAGGCGGAAATGTCAGCCCGAGCGTCGTGGTGGGAGAAGATGCTTTCTACACCTTCGGGGGATACCCACAGCAGCAGACCATTGCGATTCGTCGCGGGGGGCGAAAGGACATCACCGAATCACATGCTCTCTGGGAAGCAAGTGAAAGCAGCTACGTCGCGACTCCACTGCTGCACCAAGGGCACCTTTACTGGGTAAGCGATCGTGGTTTTGCATTCTCTATGAACGCATCAACGGGAGAAACCGTGACCAAATCGCGACTCTCGAATCTTCGCTCGGGCGGGCGTCCTGTATACGCATCACCCATCCTGGTTGGCGAAGAGCTCATCGTTGTGACTCGGAAAAGTGGAACACTTGTTTTCGAGGCGTCTCCCGAGTTGAAGCTCATTCGGCAAAACCCACCACTGGATGAATCACAGTTCAACGCGACACCAGCCGTGACCGGGGGAAGCATCTACCTGAGAAGCGACAAAGCTCTCTACTGTATTCGGTAGATACGTGACTGAATACGATCGATACTCGGCGGACATTACCGCCGGGAAAGACGAGATTATTCTCGATCTGTCTTCCCTTGGCGGTGACCAGAGCTACCCTCGCTCGACAAATTTAGAATCTTGATTCAGTTGCCGCCGATTGATTTTCGACTTCATTGTCGGGCTGTAAGTGCTATATAGGTGAGCCCCCGTGTTTTGCAGGGTTTTCCTGCGAAGAGTCTCTATGCCATTCCATCTCGCAGCATGACCCAAAGCGCAAGCAGCGAAGCGATCAGCAAACCCAGCGTGAACAAGAGCCAGCGGAGAGAGAGCCACGTTGCCCGCACT
>CALIBL010000103.1 GCA_938045805.1 uncultured Rubripirellula sp.
CCCGATGGTGGTGGAACAAAAAGGGTGCTTGGGATCGATCTTATTAATATCTCTCTTCGCGATCCTTTTCTACTCGGCCGCATCCTGAACTGCCAAGCTCATCAAACTCTCAGCTTCAACGCGATTGAAGTCACACCAGCGACCGTCCTCGCCGCAGCGACCACAACAGCGCGTTCGTCGTGCGAAGGGATCGTCCCCGAGAGCCTGACTTTACCTCCTCCGAGGTCCTCGGCTTGGATGTGGTAATAGCCTAGTCGGTTCAGAGAAAGCAAAACTCGATCGACGAGCGAAGGAGCTGCTGTGGCGGGGGGCGGATTAAGGGAAGGTTCGATCACGTGAATCAAGCGTGGGTTTGGTGGTTGAGAAAGAAGTGATAGGAAAGTCCCCCGATGAGTTCCGATGAGTTCGCTGGGCAAGACGCATTCTGCCAAGAGAGCTCAGTTCCACTGTAGATACACCATTATCAAATACAGTAGGGAAAACTAAAGGTTATCAAACAGATTCCAGCTCGAGACGCAACGCGTGCAAAATCGCTACAACCGGACGTTCTACCCTCACGATGCCGCTCCACTTGATGCCGCGGATCTTCCAAAAACGCGAAAGTCATCGTAACGCGGATCAAAGGTCACGATTTTCGCGGCACAGCGACCTTGAGCGTTGTCGCGAATCCCACACAGCCACAACTCGCATACTGTACCCCTGTCGCGTTGAACCCCTACCACATCAAATGCATCGCTAAGTGAATCCTTGGCGTACCGAGTTCATAGCGGTCTCTCGTTTCCACTATAATCCGCACCGCACGGAAACAATCTCACTCGCGAAGAAACGTCATCACACCCAAGACCGGGCGATCCAAATCGATTACCTCCGACAAACAACGGACAGCCGATTCGGTTACAGATGACTACCGCACACCCTCAGAACTACCATGAAAAGAGTTCCCTCCATGTCTATCAAGTCTCAGTTAGCGATCGTTTTTTTCATAATCGCCATGACGCTGATGCCACCTCAAGCGAACGCGGCTAAACCCGAGGGAACTCCTTACACTTACAAGAACGTCGAGAATCGCGAACTCAAACTTTACGTCACCAAGCCCAAGGAGTGGAAAGCAGGTGATCAACGTCCGGCAATCGTCTTCTTTCACGGTGGTGGCTGGGTCGGCGGTGCACCGGGGCAATTCACCGAACACAGCAAGTACTTTGCGAGCAGAGGGATTGTCTGTTTTCAGGTCCAGTATCGCCTCCTTGATCGATCGAAAAGTGAGTCGCCGACCGCGTGTATCGAAGATGCCAAGTCAGCCATGCGATGGGTTCGCTCACGAGCGAATGAATTTGGCATCGATGCGAATCGCATTGCATCCGGCGGTGGCTCCGCGGGTGGGCACCTTGCGGCTTTTGTTGGAACAACCGAAGGGGTCGACAGCGAAAAAGATGATCTGACGATCTCACCTAAAAGCAACGCCATGTTGCTATTCAACCCGGTCTACAACAATGGTCCGGGCGGATGGGGCACCGCTCGGGTCAAGGATGCTTACAAAAAGTTTTCACCGGCCCACAACCTGACATCCGATGACCCTCCCTCCATCGTCTTTCTCGGTGATCAAGACAAGCTGATTCCAGTTGCAACCGCAGAAGACTTCCGCGACACACTCCGAAAGAACGGCGTGCAAAGCGAACTTCGAATCTTCAAAAATCAGGGACATGGTTTCTTTAATCATGGCCGCAACGATAATCGGTTCTATCGTCAAACAGTCATCGATTGCGATGAATTCCTTCAAGGATTGGGATGGCTAGAAGGGCCCGCTACGTTGAAACCCTAATGGAAGAATCGAGCGAAAAGAAATCTTTTAAAAGAAACCAGTAATCAGATCCTCGGACGGCAAACTTAGAAGCCAACTCGCATTCTGAAGCACACACAGATTCTGAAGTAACACGAGATTTTTAAGAAACACCAATGCAGGAAACTCGATTGATGACTTCCCCAAATAACTTCAGTTCAGCGCGACCTGCAACTTGGCAACGTCACCCAAGTTTCTCTTCGTCAGTCATCATGCTGATAACCTTGATTTTCCAATTTGAAACGATCCACGCGGCAGGGCAACGAACCTTGCTTGCTGGAGCGGCGCAGGTCGACATCACTCCGCCGCTTGGCGAGATGATCGTGGGGGGATTCGTCCCCTTTCCCGCAGATCGAATCCATGACCCGCTGTTTGCTAAATCCATCGTGTTGGATGATGGCCAGAATCGCATTGCGATCGTGGTTTGCGATAACCTCGGTATCCGCAGAGAGGAGTTTGATGAAGCGAAAGCAGAGATCTCAGCTACAACGGAAATTCCTGTCAGTAACCTTTTCATGTCTGCGACCCACACCCATTCGGCAACTCGAGGCCAAACCGATAAGTACCGGCCAATTCTGGTCCGAGGAATTGTTGATGCCGTCCGACAAGCGGTTCAAAATCTCGAGCCAGCGACCATCGGCTGGGGATCGGTGGACGAACCCACTGAAGTGTTCAATCGCCGTTGGTTTGTGAAGGATCCCGAACTACGGCACAACCCGTTTGGCGGAATTGATCAAGTAAGAATGAATCCGCCTCGGGGGCACGCTTCACTCATCAAACCGGCCGGACCGATCGACCCAGAGATCTCAATCCTGAGCATTCAGGCAGTTGATGGAACACAACTTGCTTTACTGGCTAACTATTCCCTGCACTACGTTGGTGGCGTCAATCGAGGTGAGATTTCAGCAGACTATTTTGGGCTCTTTGCGAAAGCCGTCACTGAATCCCTCGGTACAAAGTCCAAGCATCCACCCATGGTTGGCATCCTGACCAATGGAACTAGTGGTGACATCAATAACATCAATTTCAAACAACGCGATTCTCGACGTTGGGAACCGTACGAAAAGATGCAGCAGGTTGCCGACTTGGTTGCCAAGAGGGTAGTGGAAGCGCATCAAAGCATCGAACACCGCAGTTGGGTGCCTATTGCCTCGCTTCAACAAGAACTCATCCTTCTGGTTAGAAAATCCGACGAAACATTAAGGCAGTATTTCTCCGAAGTCGCAAAAAGACCAGAAAGCGAAACTAAACACCATCGTTACGAAATGATTTATGCAGATCGTGTGGCCAACCTGGATGCCGGCCCCGACACGTTCTCCGTGCCGCTTCAATGCATCAAAATTGGGCCGCTCGCAATCCTTGGGATCCCATTTGAAACCTTCGCTGAGATTGGACTCGAACTGAAAACAAAATCACCGTTCGAGCAAACCTTCACCATCGAACTTGCCAACGACAGCCGTGGGTATTTGCCCACCCCCGGACAACACGACCTAGGTGGCTACGAGACATGGATGGGAACCAATCGGGTTGAGAGAGAAGCGTCAGTGAAAATCACGCAAACGCTCCTTGAAATGCTCGGTTCATTGCATGAGTGATTCGACACTCGGCCGCTTCATCCACGTTATGGATTCAAGCAGGTGCTAATCTTTTGGGTCTACCTGCTCTAATCGATCCTTGATCAACTTGTGACGCAACATGCCACCTCGGTACTCGAGATGTTCAATCTCGGTGTAAAACATGATGCTCGGGTCGATGCCCGCTTGATGGTGCCGATCAATCATACGGCCAATCGGTTTGATTCGACCCATTGCGGGCAAAAGAACCATCCAGATCAGGACAAAGCCCAAAACCCCTAGAGCAAGACGAAATCTTGCGTGAGTATTTTCTCGGGACTCGTTGCATCTCGGTGCATCACTCACTTTGCGATCATCTCCTTGATGTAGTCCGCAAAGAGTACACCGAACATGAGATAGGCCATCGCCAACGTTAGGACGATATTCAGCGACTGACCGCAAACGTATAGCAACAGCGGTTTTCCACCTTGAGCTTGTCGCTTAAGACTCGCAAAACGAGTATCCAATCCGATACTCACAAAAGCCATACAAAAGAACCATCCACGCAATCCCTTGGTGGCTCCCTTCGTCGTCAGTGTCACCAATGACTCTCCATTGTCGACCCACTGACTCAGCAGCGTAAAACCAATGGAAGCGAGAACAAAACCGAGAACAAATTTTGGGAATCGGCGCCAAATTTCCATTGCATCGGGACGAACCTGACTCGCTTGATCTGACTCAACGAATAGAACCCAATAAACAGCGACTCCGAATGCCGTGATCCCTATCAGAATATTCTGAATCATTTTCACAGTTGCAGCCGTCTGTTCCGCAATGGGCCCCAGGCTTGAGCCTGCCGCAACCACTGCCCCAGTCGAATCAATGGTGCCTCCAATCCATGCTCCACCCACGATTGGATCCATGCCGACTGCCTCAATCACCCGTGGCATGACTACCATCATCGCGACGGTGAACATGAGGGAAATCGCGATTGCGAACGACAACTCTTCTTTCTTTGCTCGGCAGCTCGCCGAAGTTGCGATCGCGGCGGAAACTCCACAAACAGACATGTCCGCTGCAATCACCATGGCGAGTGACTTACTCGGTAATCTCAAAACTCGAGTGCCAAACCAATAGGTGCTGATCAGAACGATCGGTGTAACGATCCACGCTACAGCCACACCTGGAACCCCAAGTGCAATCAGGCGATGCCAAAGAACCTCTGCTCCAAGGATGACCAGTCCAGTTTTGATGTACAACTCAGTGAGCACAGCCGGCCTGAGCCATTGAGGGACACCCGTGGTGTTGCTGATGAGGAGCCCCACGGCCAAGGCCCACAATGCGTACTCAAGGTTGAAACTTTTTACCGTTGCCTGACCTGCCATCACATAAGCGATGCCAGCGAGTAAAAAGATGAAGAGGAAGGCTGGGGCAAAATCTTTAATTGAGTGTCCCTGAAGACGCCTCGCGATCCCGAAACCAATTAGCCCCACGAGCAAGGGACCAAGCATCACCCTCCAATTCGTGATGGATGCGACCGGATTATCAGTCCATCCCCCCGGCTTCCCGACCCATGATTTCCAAGGATGATTCATTGCGGTTTCGCCGTCTACAAAGTCAACGGAGACGGAACCACAGATAAACGCCGCCAGCAAAACAGTGATACCAATGATCACTGCAAGCCAATCCTCATGCTTGTACCAGACGACCGGCACGACGGCTTGCGAATCATTCGATTTCAAGTCGTCCGAATCTTCTTCTGTTGAAAGTTTATCTTCCGACACGCCTTCTCACCTTTTCCTTAAATGTTGCAGGTTGCACTCAGGGCATCTTGGAATCGAGGCATCTTAACAGAGTGACGCGACGTGCGTGGCACGCTAGCCGAAACGCACCGAGGACTTAACGCCAACGATTACTTTCTTGAGCGAGGTCCTAAGCGACCAAACATCCGGTCAAGTTCGTCACGACTAAAGAAAAGGGCCGTGGGGCGACCATGTGGACAGTGGTGGGTATCGTGATAGAGATCTTTCTGTTCGAGCAAACTCGTGATCTCATCCGACGTCAAACGATCACCAGCCTTCACGGCAGCCTTGCAGGCGATCGTCGAAAGCAAGTGATTGAGAAGATCTTTTGCATCAGGTTGTTTTCCCGCGGCGACGACTGCATCAAGCAGCGTGTGAAGCATCTCTCCGGGTGACATCCTTCCGAGAATCGCGGGACAACTCTGCACCAAGATGGTCTCCCCACCAAACTCATCAATCTCAATGCCAATTTTGGCAAGCGTTTCCTTCGCGTCCAATGCGGCAGTGCGTTCAGATGGTGTCAAAGATACCGGTTCGGGCACAAGTAACCTCTGCGATTCTAGAGGACGACCTTGTTCTAGAACTTTTTCGCAAACACGCTCATACAAAACTCTTTCATGTAATGCGTGCTGATCAATCACCACCATCCCCTTCTCATCCTGCGTGACGAGGTAGCGTTGATGAACTTGAAATCCGAGGTAGCTGACGCTCGGCGTCCCGCCCACGGACGCCTCCCCCGAGGATAAGCTTGCATCGCGAAGAGTCGAGGAGGAGGATTCTTCCGACTCGTTATCCGCTGCGTCCCATGGTGCCTGATCCCTTGCATTGGTCGGCGGTAGTGTCCGCTGGCCAGTTTGAAGGAATCTTTCGTTGGTAACACTCAATCCGTCGGTACTGAAAGCACCCGCATTCGAGGATTTAGAAGTTCCAGAATCGGGAAAAGGCTGAAAGGCGGGAGTTGTCATTGAACCTAGAGAAGCATTTGACTGACCCGTTCGCGCCCAATCGATGATGGACTGCCTTTGCCTTCGTTCAACCTCACTGATGGGTTGACCGCCAATGGGTGGAGACGGAATTTGAGAACCGCCGGGTTGCACTGCGTTAGCTGGATCGTGCAAAGTCGACCCGTCGCTAGCCCCACCCACTCGCTGCGTCATGTTCGTGCTTAGAAACTGATGCCTAAGTGACTGCAGAAGTCGACTGTAAGCTCGCCCGCTATCGGTAAACCGTACCTCGAGTTTGGTCGGGTGAACATTGACGTCGATCATCTCGGCCGGCATTTCCATTCGAAGGAAGCAAACAGGGTGCCGCCCCACCATCAACAGCCCTCGATACGCTTCAGAGAGAGCATGCTGCAACGCTCGATCGCGAATATGCCTGCCATTGAGAAACAGGTATTGCATCCGATTATTTCCACGGCTCACCGAAGGATCACCAACATGGCCACTGATACTGATTTGACCATCATCACTCTGAATCGGTATCAGAGATTGCGAAATTTCCGCACCGAAAAAAGCGTGGATCCTATCGCGCCAATTAGTACTCGCCGGTAAGTCATGTAACACCTTGCCGTTGTGACTGAGGACAAAGTGAATGTGGGGGTTCCCGAGGGCCAGGCGGGTGAACGCCTCAACGATGTGACCTTTCTCGGTCTGAGCGGTTTTTAAAAAACGATGCCGAACCGGTGTATTGAAGAATAGGTTCTTCACCTCGATCACCGTGCCAACCGGTGCGCCACACGGTGCCGGCGGCTCCACCACCCCGCCCCTGACAACCAGCTCCGATCCGCTATCCGAATTCGCGGTACGTGTACGAATCGTTAGGTGAGAAACACTGCCAATCGACGCGAGAGCCTCGCCGCGAAACCCGAGCGTGCCAACGTGAAACAACGCATCATCCGTTGGTAGCTTACTCGTTGCGTGACTCGAAACCGCAAGTGGTAACTGCTCGGAGGTCATCCCGCAGCCATTGTCGCTAATTCGTATTAGTTCGCTCCCGCCCCCAGAAACCGTTACCTCAATCCGCGTTGCTCCGGCGTCGATACTATTTTCCAGCAGTTCTTTAACGACCGATGCGGGTCGCTCGATGACCTCTCCCGCCGCAATTTGATTGATCAAATTAGGCGGGAGTTGGCGGATTACAGGCAGGTTGGATTCAGCGTTACTCATGCCTCGAATGTAACGCTCATCAGAGCGACGACAACCGAGGCGAGGAAGTGCAAAGCAAAATAATCGCGGATCCTCGCTAACGAAGCATCAACAACATCCGTGAATTGCCTCGCCGGACGACGATTCGAATGGGTCGCCCGATTCGATTCGCCTGAGCGACCATCTCCCGCAACTGATCCACCGATTCGAGCTGGATGCCGCCGGCTCCTTCAATGACGTCTCCGACCTGCAGATCCGCCTGCTCGGCCATACTGCCCGCCTCGATTTCCGTCACGATCAGGCCTCCGGAAAGACCGCGGTAACCATATTTTTGAGCTGACTGAGGTGTTACCGGAACCACCGTGGCACCAAAAATCTCTCCCGAGCGAAATAGCGCCATGGCGGCATCGGTTCGTTCCTGCAAATTCACGGTCAGATTCAGAATTTCACCAAACCGATTTACCTCCAATTCGACGGCGGTTCCGGGTCGCCGCACCGCAACCGTGTTGACAAGCTGTGATCCTCCGCGGCACGGTTTCCCGTCAATCTTGGTCACCACATCTCCCGGTTGCAGTCCCGCTTTTGCTGCCGGATTTCCTTCAAGCACTCCGCCTATCAAAGCTCCTTGAGAGACTTTCAAGTCGTAAGCTTCCGCGGTGGCAGGTGTCACATCCACGACCTGAGCCCCCAAGAAACCGCGACGAACTTCGCCCGTTTCCACGATCGAACTCAAAACCGGCTCAGCAATGCTGACCGGAATGGCAAAACCAATGCCCGCACTCGCTCCGCTGCGCGAGAGAATGGCTGTGTTGATCCCGACTAACTCGCCTCTCAAATTGACCAAGGGACCTCCGGAATTACCGGGATTGATTGCAGCATCCGTCTGCAGGAAATCTTCCAACCCATTCCCGTCCGCGATGATCCCTTGCCGTCGATTTTTCCCACTGATGATCCCACTAGTTACCGTTTGATCCAAGCCGAAAGGACTGCCGATCGCAACGACCCAATCCCCAACTTGAATTTCATCCGAACTGCCAATCGGAGCCGCCTTCAGGCCCGGTAATTCAATCTTGATCACAGCAAGGTCAGTCTGTGGGTCGGTCCCAACAATCTCACCTCGTACCTTACGCCCGTCAGCCAGCTCGACATTCAGCTCGACGGCACCCTCAACAACATGATTGTTCGTCAGGATGTATCCCTCGGGTCTCACAATCACCCCGCTGCCCATTCCTGAGGTCGCCTCGGGTTCGCTGGGAATCCCAAAATACTCGCGATATGAACGGGGCATCCCAGCACGATCACTCATCTGTCTGGTGCTGATGCTAACGACACTCGGGCGAATCGCTTCGGCCACATTCCGAAAAGCCCTCGAGAGCCCCTCGGCTTGTGCCAAAAACTGCTCATTAACGATCGGGGTTCTTCCCGCATCTGCCGCTTCCTGAGCAAACACGATTGGTAAAAGATTCGAAATTGAATTGATGGCAACTGTCGTTACGATACCGCACAATGCCATCCAGAATGCTGTCAAACGGATACGACGATACCTACCTGTCATGAATAACCTCGCGCTGACAAAAAGTGGAATCAAGATGCCTTCGTAGCTGCATGATTTCAAAAGGTCAAGTTAAATCAAGCCCTCACATGAATCCAACACCGCCGACCCACTCGCGTTTCGCAGTATCCAAAGCCGAGTTGGACACGCAAACACTAACACCTGCCACGAATCGGCCGATTCATTAAAACGAACCAAAACGCTAAATTACGGACGGCTTCAACGAGAAAAGTTTGCTGGAGCGGTTTATCGCTCACGGAAAACTCGATTCAAAACGCGCCTCCATCACCCACGCGAACATGAACGCAGCGTTCCCCTTCGATCTCTCAAGCACCAGCATGGTCGTCCTTGCTCTGGTACTAATCGCATTTGGGACGGCAATCGGCATCGCGACCAGCAGAAGATTCTCTAAAACGGCACCGAGCTCCACCGTCGCGAAGAAGTCATCTCAACAGAATCCTCTCGTCGCGGAACTCGAGAAGCAAGTTAAGCAATTAGAGACACTGCTGGCTGATGCGAAACTGCGTCTAAACAGGCAATCCCAGCAGATCCATGAATCTCTCACCGAAGCACGTACTGATGAGCTGACGGGATTACCTAACCGACGTGCCATTGAGCGAATTGCAAAACAAGAACTCTCCCGCCAAAGCTCAGCATCTACCGCGGCGATTCTGGCCATCGTTGACATCGACCACTTCAAAAAAGTCAACGACCTCTACGGTCACGCTGCGGGGGATGCGACCCTTCGCTTTGTAGCGAACCAACTTCAACAAGAACTTTCGGCGAACGCCACTGTGGCGAGATTTGGTGGCGAAGAATTCTTGATCCTGATGCGAAGTCCGATCAATGACTCGACCGAGAAACTGGAAAAAGTGAGGGCAAAGATCAGCGAGCAACCCGTGGAATATGAGAAGCACCAGATCTCGGTCACGATTAGCGGTGGCGTCAGCCGGATGTCGCAATCGATTGGTTTTCCCGCAGCGATGCAACGTGCGGATCAAGCGTTGTATCGAGCGAAACAGAGTGGACGGAATTGCATTTTCCTTCATGACGACAATCATATTGCCAAGGTGTGAAAGCCACCGCACCGATACCTGAGATCGGTGAAACGTTTAAAAATTGATGTTTTTTTGAAGCGGATTGCCGCCAACTTTGATTGCGGCGAGTGGGGCAAATCGTGATAATCAACGCTTCGCTTGGGTGAGAAGGCTATCAGAGTCGATTCACCGCTTCT
>CALIBL010000104.1 GCA_938045805.1 uncultured Rubripirellula sp.
ATCGAAATGGCTGTTCGAGAACTGGGTCCTCATCGCATCATCTTTGGAAGCCATCTCCCGTCTCGATCCCTCGGCACCGAGTTGGCAAAAGTTATTCACGCCGAAATCAGTGAGCATGCAAAATATTTAATCTTAGGCGAAAACTTTCGCAAACTCGTTCAATCTTTCAACGAACAACAGCGACAACCCGATGTCATCAAATGACTTCCAATCCACGAATTGATTCCGCAGTGCTACTGCCGAAGCGATCGATTTCTAGCCCCATCCGCTGAGCTAGCGAGACAAACAGATTTGCAAGTGGCGCGTTATTCGCGGAATCATGCGCGGCATAAGATCCGTGTCGATAACCTCCGCCTGCAACAATGATGGGCAGGTTACGCCAATCATGAGACGAGGCGTTACCGAGGTTTGAACCAAACAGCACGGCGGTGTGATCAAGAAGTGATTGGCCTGACTCTTCGATCGAGGTAAGCCGACTCAGAAACTCATTGAAAGCTGCAAACTCGGCTATCTCAATCAGTTTCAGCTCGTCAATCTTCGCTTCATCTTTACCGTGATGCGAGAGGTTATGCCAATCGTTATTAACCCCTTTAATGTTGCTTGGAACCGCGTTAAGACTTCCGAGATCAAACGTAATCACACGAGTTGAATCCGTTTGCAAAGCCAAAGCCATCATCTCATACATCATTCTTTGCCGAGCTAGCACATCATTCTGATCAGCAATATCTTTCGGTTCACCAACTTCAACCTGGGGCTTAGGCAATCGCACCCACTCTTCATTCTGCTTGAGTCGAGTCTCCAGATCACGAAGTGAACCGAAGTACTCTTCCAATTTCGCGCGATCTCTGTGACCTAGTGATTGGTTCAACCTTTTTGCATCACTCAAGACTGTATCAAGAATACTACGACCACGATGCAGCTCGCGAATTTCTCCCGCGACCTCATCCTTCGTCCCCTCGACGAACAACTGCTGAAACAGCTTTGACGGTGAGCTTTGGGATGGGATTTGCACGCCATTAGAAGACCACGACAAGGACGAACCTCGAGTACTCAATGTTAAAAAAGGGACTCGAGTTTGGCCGGCAATCTGCCGTGCCATCAACTGATCCAAGGAGATCGTATTTTTGAAGCCCGCTAACCCAGGACGCGGCGCGGAGGTCAGCCAAGTCATGGAAGAAGCGTGACCATTGTTGCCATTCTGATCAGGATGCGACAAACCAGAGAACAGAGTAAAGTTCCGCCGATGCTCACTGATCTGCTCCAAATAAGGAGTCAATTCGTAATCATCGCCTGGATTCTGAGGAAAAAGAAATGGAGCGTGAAAACCAAGCCCAGCGTTCATCGCCACGAAACGAGGGATCTTCGTTCCCGCCGCCGCATTCGCTCTTGACGGCACCATTGCTTCGAGCAACGGAAGCCCGATGCAGGTCCCAATGCCCCGAAGAAAATGGCGTCGATCCAAACAAGGCTTCGTGATCCAAGGTACTTGACTCATCACTTCTCCTGAAAGATTTGGCTCGAAATGACCAAATGAAATAAATCGCCGATTCGGTAACCCTCAACAGCGGACGCGTCCACGATTCTTGCAATCTCATTCCGATCAGAGAAACCCATTTCACGCCCCGTGGCAAAGGTTAGCAACTTGGCTGTGAATGCCGTTGCCAGCCGTGCATGATCGGCAGCAATGAGATTACGAAATTCAACATAATTCGCAAATTGCTCACCCGTCTCCAGTTCACCCGATGAATCGACGGTTCGCCCCAAACGATATCGCACATTTCTACCATCGATCTGCAAATCGACTTTCTCTCCCTCGCCGACGGACCGAAATTTCTCGCGGAACCCACCGATCGGATTAAACTCCTCCAGCGCAAAACCAGGAGGATCAATTTTCTGATGACACGCCTGACAAGTAGATGAATCACGGTGCTGGTCCAAAAGCTCCCGCAAAGTGGTCGACCCACGAATATCAGGCTCAACACCCGCAATCCCAGGAGGCGGTGGGGACGGGGTCTCCCCGAGGATACGCTCCAGCACCCAAGCACCACGAACCACGGGAGAAGTGTTCGTCCCATTCGCAGATACCTTCAAGATACTTGCTTGACTCAATAGACCGCCCCTCACACTACCCTCTGGAAGCCGAACCTTACGCAAATCCACTCCGCTGACCTCCGGTAATCCATAGTGGTCAGCCAAACGGCTATTGAGCATCGCGAAGTCAGATTGAACAAGATTGGAAACAGAATAATTGGAGACGATTAACTCACGTAAAAAAGCCTCGGTCTCAGCACGAATCGATGCATGAAGAAAGTCGTCATATTCGGGAAATAAAACACTGTCGGGTCGAGTAAAATCAAGTTCACGCAGATTCAACCAGGCATCCACAAAATCCGTTAAGAATCGATCGAACTTAGGATCATGCATCAAACGCTCGGTCTGTTGACGAAGCACCCCTGAATCCTGCGACAACTCGCCGGCTTCTGCGAGGCGAACCAACTCAAGATCGGGCGATGTTCGATTCAAAAAGTAAGACAGCCTGTTCGCCAACGCGTGATCGTCCAAAGCCCCTTTTGCCTCCGCCAAATAAATGAAACTCGGAGAAGACAGAACCGCAACAATGGAAGTCTTCAGAGCATTCTCAAAGTCTTCTCCTTTCTCCCGTTCACGCTTGAACAACTCAACGTAAGGCTTGATCTCTTCTTCCCTGACAGGCCGACGAAAAACGCGACGGGCTACTCGCGAAATCGATTGATGAACGTCAGCTAACTCATCGCCGGACTGGATCGAAAAGCTAGGGCGATACCAACTCTTCGTTTTATCATTTGGATTACGCGGTTCAATTTCGACTCGTTTTATCCCATCAAAAATCAACTGATGCCCTCGGGTGGGAAACTCATCCAAAAGCGGGCCTTCCAGCGTCGCGGAAAGAAATGCGAAACCGGGGCTGGTGAGATTGTCGACGCTCTCTCTTCTATAGTGCTCGGTGTCGAAAACCCCATAGGGATTGATGCGAAGCATGTAGTTTTTATCAATCTCCGCGATCACCTCGACCGTCGTCGGCTCGCCTGGCGGAAACGAAAAGAAACCCAAAAGTGGTTGATCGGACCCAGCCTTGTAGGAGGTCCCGAACACGCTCACAGTGATCGGCTTGACCGTCTGGTATGCATAACCGGTGACTCGAACACGATATTTTCCGGCGACCCGTGTTCCACCTTCACGAAGATGCCCACCGGAAAGACCACTCGCTGAGAATCGAACCAAAGCACCATCGGGTAAACGCTTGATCGTTTTCCCAAGTTCGCGTTCAACTTCCGATTCACGAAAATGGCACTCAATCACAGATGGTTGTGGTGCCTCTGTGCTTTGTGCGATCGATGCGTCCACCACCTTCCCCGCCGCTTCGATGTAACGCTGGAGATGCGTCATCGATACACCGAGTGCTTCTCCCACATTGTCGAATTCGTGTGATCTCGCATCTTCAGGGAGATCATTAGCTAGATCTAAGGAGACACCAAATAGGTCATTCAAAG
The DNA here is from genome assembly GCA_938045805.1 of uncultured Rubripirellula sp. Classification (GTDB taxonomy): domain Bacteria; phylum Planctomycetota; class Planctomycetia; order Pirellulales; family Pirellulaceae; genus Rubripirellula. Next base: position 3,531 of record CALIBL010000104.1, read on the forward strand.
TGTTTTCGTATTCGCGCCGGTTGAGCCGACGAAGTACGGTGCCTTTCCGCTCTGAATGGACTCGATTCAAAGATCCAGCGAGATCCAAATTAAACGCTGAGCGTTGATCCTCAGATGGCTGGCCCGCATCGGGTGGTGGCATTTGTCCTTGCTCCACCCGGTCAAACACGCGTTCCCACGCGGCGAAACTAGCGGGATCATCTAAATCAAAGGTGAGCTGCTCGAGATCAAAACCTCCCTCACTCGCGGCCCCACTGTGGCAATCCTTGCAATACGACGTAACAAAATCGGATAGCTCAGCTGCGAGCACACGCGATCCAAACAATGAGGCGGTTGCGAGCATCAACGCGACGAAACAGTTTCTTTTCATACTGAAATCGATTTGGACAACATTGTGGTAAGTCGCTTGGTTGACTGGCTTCTAACACCGACTCTCTAAGATTCAAATTCCAAGGTTGCGAAAACCGATAGTTTAACTACCCCAATGCACCAAAGGCGAGATAGAAACGGATAGATTGAGAAACGAATCGCGGTTGAGGTACACTTGCCTTGAATGCAGTGACCTGTCCGCCAACCCGCTATAGGTAAGCCAGTGCGAGTAATTCAACGGATTCTTTTCTGCGGCATTATCGTGTTATTGAGTCATCTGGTCTGTAACGCGCAGAAAACTAACTATTCGATCAAAAGAGACATCGAGTACGCCTCCATCCAAGGTCATTCGCTTCGTTTAGATTTCTATGAAGCCACTGAAGCCAAGGCAGATTCGCCTCTCGTTGTGTGGATCCATGGAGGAGCATGGCGGTCGGGATCCAAATCCAGTGTACCGGTGAAGCCTTGGCTCGATCACGGCTTCAAAATAGCGAGCGTCGACTATCGACTCAGTGGACAGGCAAGATTCCCTGCGCAGGTTCATGACATCAAAGCTGCGATTCGTTTCCTTCGACACCAGGCTGAGTCCCTGAAGTTTGATCCTGACAGAATTATCGTGGCCGGCGCATCGGCCGGAGGTCACTTGGCAGCACTCATTGGTGTCTCAAATGATCTCAAGGAACTCGAAGGCACGGTAGGCGACAATCCAACAGAGTCGTCGAGTGTGTGCGCTGCCGTTTCCTTCTACGGTGCCTCCAATTTGAATTCAATTCTCGGCCAGTCCACAGCGCATGGACTGAGTGTACGTGTCCCCGCGTTACAACTTTTGTTGGGGGGACAACCAGAACAGGTCCCTGACTTGAGCAGGCTTGCTAGCCCTATCACTCATGTCGATCAAAAAGATCCACCGCTATGGTTGATTCACGGCGATGCAGATCCTCAGATGCCGATCGAACAATCCACTGAACTTGATCAGATCTACCGCCAAAATAAACTTGCGGTCCGATACGACATCATCGTTGGTGCGATGCACGGAGGTGCCGAGTTTTACACGGACCAAAGACTCGCAGATCTTGCAAAACAAATCCACCATCGCATCGGCAGCAAACCATAAACCTGAACCGGCACACACAAAAACGCTGGCATGGCAGACTTCTCACTCCTAAAAGGCATATCTCGGACAGGTGTCTAGCTTGACTCACCAACTCGCCGACCGTTCCATACCCTTCCTGAGAGACGCCCCATCCATCGACGAACAACCCCAAAATTACTCCTCTCCCAATACGAATTAGCCTGCCAAACGTGAATCCGAGCAGTCAGCGTTTCGCCAGAAAATTGGCTTACTCGAAGCACCAGGCGAAAATTGACACCGCTCGTTCTAAGCTGGACGTATAGAATGGGGAAGCTCGCAAGCTCCGTAACACGGTGTCATCTGTTACAGAGAAGAAACGCTGTCCTTTCGCTATCGATGCAGCAAGAAACACCTCCCCTGACAGGAGTCCCGAACATGAAAGTTTTCACACTTATCGCTTGCCTCCTGATGTTCTTGCCAAACACCACATCCAATTTGGATGCGAAGGAGCCCGCGGTAACGAAATCCGATGCAAAGACCGGCGAAAAACCCGCAAAGAACGAGAAGCCTGCGAAAAACAAACGACCACAAGTTGATATCGCGATTCTTCTAGACACATCCAATTCAATGGACGGGCTCATTTCACAAGCTCGAACGCAACTATGGAACATTGTTCAGCAAGTTGCGAAAGCGGAAAAGAAAAACCAGAAACCGTTACTTCGCGTTGCCGTTTTCGAATATGGAAACAGCAACCTACCGGCAACGGAAAACTACCTCCGCCAAGTAGTCCCATTAACGGATGACCTAGATAAGGTATCCGAAGGGCTGTTCGGATTAGAAACCGAAGGCGGTGATGAATACTGTGGTGCGGTGATCAAGGAAGCGGTCAAGCGACTGGACTGGAGCAACAACCGTAATAGCTACAAAGCCATTTACATCGCAGGTAACGAACCATTCAGCCAAGGAGAAGTTGATTACGAAGAAAGCTGTCGTGCAGCAATTGAAAGCGGAATCGTCGTCAACACCATTCACTGTGGGGCTTATGAACGCGGAGTGTCCGGCCAATGGAAAAGCGGTGCGGATCTTGCAGAAGGGAAATTCATGAACATCAATCAGGATCGAAAGATTGTTCAGATCAAAACCCCACACGATGCAATCCTGATCACTCTCAATAACGAACTGAACCAAACCTACCTATGGTACGGGGCCCGCGTAGAACGTGAGGCATACGCAAACAATCAAATCCTTCAGGACAAGAATTCCATCAACGCGGGCGCCAGCCTGAGCCGAATCGCAACCAAAGCAGGTGCCGCTTACAGCAATCGCGGACGCGACCTCGTCGACTCGTGGAAGGACAACCCCAAGTTTCTCGAAAAGATTGATGAAAAAATGCTCCCGGAAATCATGCAGAAAATGTCTGCCTCTGAACGAAAGGAACACATCAGCAAAATGGCGACCAAGCGACAAGAAATACAAATCAAAATCAATGCCGCTACGCAACAGAGAGATGCATTCATCGCGGCACAAAAGAGCAATCAGATTGACAATGAATCGGATACTCTGGGTGAGGCAATCGGCATTGCCGTCCAGTCACAACTTCAGGACTTCGGCTTTCAGGTTGAGTAATTTCTCGAGATCAAATATTTTACTCGACTCACCCTGACTGCTTGATCCAATCCTGAAGATTCAATGCCAAGATGACCATCCAGACGAACAGTTACGATGTGGTAGTTGTCGGTGGAGGACACAACGGTCTGGTCGCAGCGTGCTACCTAGCAAAGATGAAGAAACGCGTATTGCTACTGGAAAGCAATCGCAAACTGGGAGGTGCGACAGCTAGCGAGAAGGTTTTCCCTTCGTACGATGCGAACCTTTCACGCTATTCTTACCTCGTTTCGCTTCTGCCCGATCAAATCATTGAAAATCTTGGCCTCAAATTCACGACCCTCGAAAGGTCCGTTTCCTCTTACACTCCTTGCCTCATCAAGGGTGAACAGAAAGGGCTGTATGTCGCAAACCAGTGGGATGATCGCACCGAGGAATCCTTTCGCACCGTAACGGGATCGAACGAGGAAGGAGCCAATTGGAGAAGCTTCTACCATGACGTTTCTCAACTAGCGTCACGACTCGCGCCCACGCTGCTCCAACCGCTGCAAACAGCCAAAACGATTCAATTGCAGATCGGTCTACCAGACATCTGGAACCAAATCATTGACCGACCCATCGGGCAGACAATTCAAGAGCGTTTTTATCACGATGTGGTTCGTGGTGTGGTGATGACTGACGCGTTGATCGGAACTTTTGCCGACGCGAATGACTCTCGGGCCAACGCCTGTTTCCTCTATCACGTCATTGGCAATGGGACCGGCCAGTGGCGTGTACCTCTGGGCGGCATGGGCGCATTGGTCGCGGAACTTACCCGCGTAGCGAGAGAGAATGACGTCACCATTGAGACCAAATCAAAGGTGACTAATCTTGAAATCGGCTCCAATGGAGTTGCGGTTCGAACTGATGATGACAGACGTTTCACCGCGAGAGACATGATCTTTGCTGCGGCGCCACAAAAACTTGATCAACTTCTTGACGACAGTCCGAGCAGTTCTTTGCCGGGATCTCAGATCAAAATCAATATGCTGGTCAGCAAACTACCGCAATTGAAATCTGGAATGGATCCTACCATGGCCTTTGCGGGTACCTTGCATATCAATGAATCGTTATCGCAGCTACAGTCAGCGTTCCACATGGCTTCTCAAGGCGAAATACCGAAACCGATGCCGCTTGAAATTTACTGCCACACATTAGCTGACCCCAGCATCCTCAGTCCGGACTTAGCAAACCGTGGCTTTCATACACTGACCTTGTTTGGTCTACACACTCCGTATGATCTCTTTGAGAATGATCCAGAACTTGCCAAGCAAACTACTACAAAACTGGCTCTCGATAGCCTTAACGAGTATTTAGTCGAACCGATTGAAACGGTACTCGCTTTGTGCGAGGACAATAAACCGGCCATCGAAGTTGTTACACCAGTCGACCTAGAGACAGAGATCGGATTGCCCCGAGGAAATATTTTTCACAATCAACTCTCCCTGCCGTTTCTGGGGACCGAAGAAACCGAGAGCGTTACACCGAGATGGGGCGCAGAAACACAATACCCGCACGTATTCATCGGGGGCGCCGGCGCGAGACGCGGCGGGGGCGTGAGCGGTATTGCGGGCCATAACGCAGCGATGGCAATCCTCAATCAGCCCTAAGAATCGATCCCGCGGAAAATAATCGCCCCGGAAGTAACCGCAAGAAAGAGACTCGGCGCACAGACGGGGACCGCCACAGAAGAAAGGGGTCAGGACCCTTTTCTTTAGGAGGCCAGCCCCATTTCAAGTTGAAACGTGCGGCGGAACGCACCGTACGCTTTGGGAATCAGGAAGCTTAAAATAGTGGATCGGCCATTTCCTGATTGAGTGTTTCCCAACGATCCACGAGCTGGTTCAACTTTTCTTGACGACTCGTCGATAAGTCATTCTTTTCGGATAGATCATTCCGCAAGTCGTAAAGTTCCCACCGCTCGCTTCCAAATTCAGACCTCTTTCCCATTCGGACGATCTTCCAATCTCCGTGTCGCAGTGCCGTCCGACCACCCTGCCTCCAGTAAAGCGTGTCATGCGGTCGACCGGTTGTCTCTCCCCTGAGGTAAGGCAGCAAATTCACGCCCTCCACACTCCCAGGTATGCCAACCCCTGAAGCAGCAGCGGAAGTGGCAAATAGATCCATTGAACTGACCGGCGAGTCATAAACTTTTCCTGCGGGGAGAGCCCCCTTCCACTGAACCATAAACGGCACGCGCAGGGCACCCTCGTACATTTGCCCCTTCTCGCCACGCAACGGCAGATTGGAAGAAGTCAATTCCCGAGTCGGACCACCATTGTCACTCAGGAAAAACACCAGCGTATCTTCTTCCAATCCCGAAGCTCGCAACTGCTCCATTACAGCCCCAACGCTGTCATCTAAATTCGCAAGCATGGCCGCAAAGATACGTCGATGAATATCTTCGATGTGTGAAAAACGACTCATGTACTCATCCGCACCTTGAAGCGGGCTATGCACTGCGTTGTAGGCGAGATAGAGCAAAAAGGGCTTATCATCATGCCGGCGGATGAAGTCAACTGCCTCCCGAGTGAGAGCATCCGTCAAGTATTCCTCCTCAACTACTGGTTGGCCGCCACGAACGATCGGGTTGTTAGCATCGTAATCCGGCTCATC
>CALIBL010000105.1 GCA_938045805.1 uncultured Rubripirellula sp.
ACCACCCACTCGATTTTTCCGGGCTCGAACTCACATCTCAGAATGGTCACATCCAATTCATCTCGAATCACCTCGATACAAGACGCTCCGGCTAAGGCGGCAATTTCAGCGTCACGAAGCCCATCATTCGCACGAGGATTATTCGATACCCGAGGTGCTTTTCTTGCAGCGTGAGGATAGTAGACCTGCGTGTTATGAACACGCTGACCAGCAGTTGGCATCCCTTGCCAAACGTATCGAACCTGAGCTGGGCAAACTTCGGTTCGAGGATCCTCCGCTGTCCGATCCACCACTTGCATTTGCCAACTTGTCTGGGGAACAAAATAGACCAAAAGGTCGGCGGGGGGCGTATTCATTGCAATCTGGCCATTGGACGCGACTGGGGCGTTGAGAAACGTGTTGGCCCAATGATTGCCAACAAAGGGGCCAACATTTTGCGTATTCCAAAGTGATGCAACCTGAGCCTCAAAAGGTTCCTCGAACTCAACCGTTTCACGCCTCACCAGAAATCGGTTCTTCGCAAGGATGTACTCTTGAGTGACTTTGACGGGCAGTCCCTCCGGGTTTTGCATTTCAACACGCGCGAAGGTTGCCTTAGGAGTGTCATGCAAAAACGGAACACTCGTCATCATGTCCTGCATCTTGCCTTGCGCCCAAACTTCGTTGATGCGATCTGAATCATCTAGATAGCGTCGCGGTGCTTCACCAGAAAGATCGGTGACCCACATTCGATTCTCCGGCGTTTCACCCTTACTCGTGACGACTTGCGTAAAAGGTGCTCCCCATCGATTCATGCCGACGATGCCGCCAGCGTTATAGGGAAACGTTGTCGGTGCTAACTCAACGAGAACAAAGAAATCTCCGGGATCCCAGCCACTACGCAGTATAAGTTTGTCCGGAATGGTGCGGTCAGTGAAAGCGTAGTTGCAACACATGTTCGCCTTATCCGGGTCAGGATCTAGGTTCGGGAGAAATCGACCAACAATCGCTTTATCGCGATGCGGGTAGCGAGCCGGCTCACGACGATAGGTCGCCTTGCCACCCGATGGTGGTTCAACCGGTTCGATGGAGTCATCTGCGGTGAGCCAGGCGAGCACGATGTAGGGTGCTGTCTCCTGATGTTTGAGGTACCCATCGCGCAGGGTCGGTGCATTTTGATACAGCAAATAGTTCATCGCCTTATGAGCCGCGAATCGGTATGCACCATTCCCGGTCGCCCTCGCGGCAGCTTCCAAAACACCAACTCGAAGCGCGGCCGTGCTGTTCCAGCCTCCATTAGGACCATAGGGATTGATTGCGCCGTCTGGTGTAATTTCAACCATCAGGCGTTCCCAAATTTTTTGCATACCGGGATCACTCAGGTACCGATCGTCACCCAGAAACAGATCGCCAGAGAACGCATAGGCTCGCACGCTGTCCTGAAAATATCCGGTATCGTTTTGCAGTAGATCCTTCACTCGCCAAAAATCGTCCCAGACAAGCAGTGAGTACTCACGCCAGTGAGTCGCTTCAGGGATCTCGGGATACCATTTCGCCGCCAATCCCTTCGCCAAAGCCTCTGGCATTGATCGATGACAGGGTCCGCGCCATTCGATTGGCTTGGAGCCCCAGACATGCAGATTTCGACAATAGTCAAGCCAAAGCTCTTTGAACCATGACTCGTCGGCTGACATTAACCCGCCCGCGATCAGGTACTTGCGATAAACGGGCAAGAACGCGGGTGGTTCCGCAAACTGCTCTACCCAACCTTTCGATTTGACCTCATCTTTCAAAGCTCGGTGATAATCCTTCAGCATCTCAACGCATGCTTCACCCCAATGCGGTTCCCCGCTTTGCACAAACTTTGCAAGAGCAGGCAACAGCAACGTCGGGCCGCTCATGCCACGCTTCGGATTTTCTGCATAAGTCAGTAAACCACTCTGCTCGATCCACGCCATGTAGGTATCCCGCGTTACTGGCGCAAGTGGGATCGGGTAAAAAGAGGAATCATTCAAATTTGGCGGACCGACTCGGTAACGCTCTACCGGCGGAGCATAAAAAGTTGGCGGGCCAATTCGTCTCACCTCACTGACGGAGCTGTCCGCTGCGTCCTGATTCTTGGTTGTCTCATCTGCCACGCAAACGCTACTGATCAGGCTCGTTAACAGCATCGTATGGAATGGCTTGCTAATCACTTGGTTCATGCTCCGTCCTACCGTTCCTCACGTTCATCTACTGTTTCTTCACTGGCGGTAATCACGTTGTCTTTCAAGACAACATCGCCGGCCTGCTTCCCAATTCGAATTCCCGTTTTCTGTCGACCAACACCACTGTCTTCAATCACGTTGTTCCGAATCAGTGTTCCCTCAGTCGCACCATCAATGAACAGCCCCCAGCCCTCATTGTCTTTGACCGTATTTTGTTCAAATGTGATTCGATGTGCAGCCATTGGCTCCGTTTCTGCACGCCAGTAAACCCCACCTAGTTTGTTACCGAGGATCGTATTCTTAAGGACGCGGTTATCACTATCCTTATGCCCGATGGACATACCATAGCCGCCGTTACCCTCAAGCCAATTACCTTCAGCCAGACCGCCGCGCACGCGCCAACAAAAGAAAAAACCGTCCTCTCCATTGTTGATTGCTTTACAGTTTTTTACGGTTGGTCGCTGCGAACCACTGCCGGGATGGAGACCAAAACCAGCACACCCTGTTACCTGACAGCGTTCCACGGTGACGTCATTGGATTGCTGAAAACTGATACCATCGCCGTTGTAATTCCGGACCATGCAATTCCGAATCTGACATCCGTCGCCGCGGAAAAAATAAATTGCGGCCGTACGGCAACCATCAATCTTGGTCGGGTTTTGATCTATCGTGCCATCAACCGTCAGATTTTCGACCACGGCATCTTGAATCTGATAACCACTGATGACGGGAAAGACCGTGGCTGCAAAACCACCGTCAGACATCAGGATATCTGCATTCATGGGCCGACTTAATGTGAAGTAATGATCTCGAGAATTCAAGATCGTCGCACACACGCCATGGAAATTCCGTTGAGTCTTTGATGCGACATAGACACCACACCCGATCCCAAAGCCAGACTTTTCATCAACGGTGATCGCGAATTCACCATAGTCTCCGTCAGCCGCCAGTGCCGTCCGATGTTCTCGATCTTTCACAAGCACGGTCCGGTCGCCGCTACCGCGGACGGTCACGCGACTTCGCAAGTGGAGTGAGTCGCGCATCAAGTACTCGCCCGGACCAATCTCAACCGTACCGCCACCCAAGCTACCCACGTAGTCCACCGCTGCCTGCAACGCACGATTATCCCTTCCGACGATATCCGCGTCTGTCATGCCGACCGTAACGTGAATCGCGGGTCGAGCATGCAACTCATTTTCTGCATTGCGGCGTTCTGCCTCCTGTGCAATCGCCAAATTCATGGTAGCAGCAATCAGCAAGCCAGCTATTCGCAAATGGGACATCGGAGACACTCAAACAGGTCATGGTGAATCAAAAAGCTAACACTCAGCTATGTCGACGTAAAATATAAGGGATGGGAAACGACGGAGAAACGGCGAGGTCACTCGCAGAAATCCCCGAGCAGCTACCCTTGAAGACAGGCTTCATTTCATGCGTTCACGTGATTAAACGTGACGTTCCCTCACCCAACGTTCAATCGCCAGATCGCAAAATTGAGAACCGTCGCAAAAGTCACCCAGCTCAAATACGGTACCATCAACCAGCCGGCCGTTTTCGACCGACAGAAGAATGACCACAGAGTCGCGAAGATGGCCAGCCACAAGATGATGATCTCTGCGAAGGCCCAGCCAGGCTGGTGCCAAGCGAAGAACAGAAACGACCAAGCTGAATTCAAACCGAGTTGCAGAGAGAATAAACTGAGTGGAAGAACCGCGTCCTTGAAACCTTCTCGTTTCCAAACCATCCAACCCGCAATCGCCATCAT
>CALIBL010000106.1 GCA_938045805.1 uncultured Rubripirellula sp.
TTCTCTCGCACATTCAGAACGAGCGAACCTCACCGGACGCGAAACTCGCTAGATACTTCGATCAATACGGAATCGTTCCTACCGGCGGTACAGGAACTCTCGGCAGTCCGCCATTGACCTCACCCGAAGAATTTTGGAAGCAGGCCAAGGCAAGCGGACAACTCGATTACGTTTGGCTAAATGACTTACCTGATGATTGGAGATACTACCAAAGCCATGACATTATCGTCATGCAACCACACACCTTCGACAAGTTGTACTTTTCTGACCCGTCTCACTACACGGCACTCAAGCAATGGCAGTTACTTGGCGGCACCGTTGTGGTGCTTGGATCTTGGACAGAATATCGGTATGAACGAACCCCCGATGGCGATCTCTTTCGACGGCACCAACCGTTCATGTATCCGGCACGGCACGAGCAAGGTTACGTTGATGACAAGGAGACAGAGGTCATCAATCAAGAACTCCAATGGCTCGAAGGGCAGATGTCATCGATTCTATCGAGCGTCAATCTGGAATTAACCGCGGATAAGGTACTAGCTATCGAAGACGAATCAGGAGTAGAGCAACTCTACTACTACTACGAAAACGAAGACAAAGAAAAAAGAATCAACGGGCCGAGCGATTTCGTACCGCTTGGACAAAATCTTAGTAAGTCTGTGATCGAACGATTTCGCCTCATAAGTTTGTGCTACCACCAATTACGAACCCGAAAACGGTTAACAATTCAGGACAACAGAATACCAATTGAACTGGGGCGCAAGCCGCTCTGGTGGTGGTCTTCAAATGCCTCTCCTCAATTTGGGTCAGTACATGAAGTCGGCATGGGATTGCAAATCTTCATGTACTTTGGCTCAGCGTGGAAAAGCGAAAACAGCGCCTTACCCGTAAGAACACGCTGGGAAATCGCTGAAAAACTGGCCGGAGATGGTTTTTCGCCGACGGTAAAGAGAGGCGTTGAACCCATCGTAAGTAATCAAAGATTCTCGGACTGGACGATTCCGGGAATTGCTGAACCGCCTGTCTACACGTTCATCGGATTCCTTTCAGGATTCTTTCTTCTTGTTGGCCCAATTGCTTATTGGCAAACCAAACGCATCCGACGTCCCTACCTGATGTTTGCGATTGCTCCAATTCTGGCACTAATCACCACCGGCACGATGTTTGGTTACGGAATGATCGCCGATGGATTTGGATCGTTTGCAAGAGTTCGACAAATTACCTGGAGCGACGGGAGAACCGGTGATGGAATCGAACGCGTTCGGGCAACGTATTTCACCGGTTCGAAACAACGAACACCGCTGCACTTTCCGCGAGAAGCAGAGATCTTTCCGTATCCTAATCGAGGCAAAGCATCATGGGCGACAATGCCCAACTTACCGGAGAGCAATCTTGGAACCGTCACTCTCCAAGATAAGCAGCAATGGTTAAGTTCATCATCGCTGCCATCCAGAAGCCAACAACAATTTGTTTCACATCACCCGCGTCCCCAACTCGGTTTACTCAATATCGTGCAGAATTGGCCAGCGGACTTGAGTCCACCGTCTGTCTCTAGCACTATCGTCAATGGAAGGTTTCAAACGTGGAACCCTGTAGTGGTTCCGAACGTCACCAACGGGTTCCCCTTCACGCTTCGCTCGCTGATCATTTGCGACCAAATCGGAAACCACTGGCTGATTAATTCCTTAAAACCCGGCGACTCAGCAGACGGCAAACTACTTACGAGCGACGATGCATCCCGCATCCTCGGTGAGCTTTACACGACACATCGCCCAATTGGATCCGTCAGTGAGTCACGAAGCAGCCGATCCACCAGAAGTATCACCGGGAACAACGGTGACGATTTCCGAGATCTCACTGTCCGCTTCTTGTTGGAAGGCAACTCCAAGAACAGACGAACAGGTGGTGTTCTCGAGGAGTGGTTGCAGCAACATCTGCTAACCGAGGGCGAACTTCCCAAAATGCATTTCGTCGCGATCAGTGACGTCAGCGATGATGCCGTTGCGATTGACAACTGCGAACTCAAAGCAAGCGTCCGTTATGTCGTGGGGACCTTCCAATGAGTCTTCATGCAACCACCTCGCAAACTGCAGGCGTTCATTCGCACGCTCAGGAAGCGATTGAGCTGAGACGCCTTCATCGCTTTTTTGGCGAAACGAAAGCAGTCAATGACGTTTCTTTCACCGTCAGTGCAGGCAAAATCTACGGTTACATCGGTCCTAACGGAGCTGGCAAAACCACCTCCATGCGAATCCTTGCGACCCTTGACCTCCCAAGTTACGGAGATGCGTTCATTGATGGATTCTCGGTCGTGAATGACCCAGAGTACGTCAGACAGCGGCTGGGTTTTATGCCCGATGCGTTTGGTGCCTATCGAGATGTGAGCTGTGCGGAGTATCTCGACTTTTTCGCTCGCGCTTACGGTTTGGTGGGCAAGGAGCGGGCAAGTCGCCTAGAGCACGTCCTCGACTTTACCGGTACTCTAGGAATGAAAGAAAAGTCGATCCGAGGGCTCAGCAAGGGCATGAAGCAACGCCTGTGTCTCGGTCGATCGATGATTCACGATCCAGCGGTGATGATCCTCGATGAACCCGCCGCGGGCCTTGACCCCCGTGCTCGCATCCAACTTCGCCGGATGATTCGGGACTTGGCAGATCAAGGAAAGACGATTCTTATCAGCAGCCATATCCTCACCGAGCTTGCCGAAATCTGCGACAGCGTGGGCATCATCGAACAGGGACGACTGTTGGCTTCAGGTTCGGTTGACGAAATCCAGCATCAGCGAGAGCAGCGCCGAGAATTGGTGCTGAGGGTCTTATCAGATCCATCAAATGCAAAAGAGAAAATCCAACACGAGCTGCAATTGGAGGAGGTGATTGTTGACGGGGAACTGATTCGGTTTGAATTCAAAGGTGACATGCAGAAACAGAGTCAGTTTGTGAGCTGGCTGATCCATCAGGAAATTGAAATCGCTGAGGTGAAGTCGCACCAAAAGTCACTCGAAGACGTCTTTCTGTCGGTGACGGAGGGCTTGGTGCAATGAACGAGAAAAGGGATCAGGCCCCCCCGCAACCGGACAACACACGAACGGCAAAGAGTCAAACCGCAATTTCTCAAACCGTGACGACTGAACCGAAAGAGCTCATTACCGCCACACCAAGCTGGCTGAGCAAATTGGATGCATGGTCAGGACGCATTGCAGACCAACTCAATCCAATCCTGATCAAAGAAACACGCCAATCGCTCAAAAGCCGGCAGTTCGTCTACACCTTTTTTGCTCTCTTGGTGGCAGCTTTTGCGTGGACCGTCGCTGGCAGCTTTTCTCGGATGCCTCAGATCTACACCACGCCATCGGCTCCAATATTGATGCTCGGTTACTTTGCCGTCCTCGCGATCCCGATGCTACTTGTCGTTCCCTTGGCAGCTTATCGATCGCTCGAAGTCGAAATCGATGACGGCACATTGGAACTCCTCTCCATTTCAACACTCAGTCCTTGGCAGATCATCCTTGGAAAGCTTGCCAGTTCGCTGCTCCAAATCCTGCTCTACTTTATTGTCCTTTTACCCTGCATGGCTTACGCATACACGCTGCGAGGTGTCGACTTACTCGAGATGACGCTCGTTGCTGCGAGTCTCTTGGCATCGGCGGTCATGCTAACCGTGATCGCGATCTTTTTTGCTCCGATGTCTCACTCTCGCACCGGACGAACCCTCACGCTCCTGTTGACGGTTGTGATGCTTTTCGCTGCGGTTGCGGGAGTCTCCGTGGCAATGACCCTACTCATTCGAAATGGCAATCCACTTCGGGACAAAGAGCTTTTTTTTGTGATCGCATCCGTTGTATCGATCGGTGGCACGCTCGGACACTTGTTGCTCACCTGTGCCGCAGCACAACTGACACCCGAAAGCGAAAATCGTTCGACGCGACTCCGATGGTCGGTACTTGGACTCAGCACCGCTCTGATCTTTTCCACCGCTCTCGCGACCACGAACCTGAATTACTACGTCAGAGGCCAAGGAGTGGTAATCCCTCAGCAATCAACACTTTATTTCCTGATCATATCCACCTGGGCGTTGTGGACGTTCGCTGGAGCCATGTTTGTTTCGGAGTCGGCAAATCTGACACCAAGGATTCGACGTGAACTACCCCGTAGCATCGTTAGCCGCACACTCAATACCTGGTTCACGCCCGGTCATACGACCGGCTTCATTTTTGTGTGCATCAATGTCGCCGGGCTCTTCATCTGGTTCTCACATGGACTGCGTTGGCTGTCCGGCCAGACGCTGGAACCAACTCATTTCACGATCATCCAAAAGGACTTTGATGTCATCAATTCTCTTAGCGTGGTTTTTGCCTCTTACCTGATCATCACGCTAATCTTGGTTCGCTGGCTCATGATTGCAATTCGTCGCAAACAGAATCCTCGGATTGAAGTTGGGATGGCAGCTCTTCTCGCAATCACCATCCTCATGGTGCTCATCCCTTACTCGGTTGGCTCACAGCTCAATAACTTCCAACCTTTCGACTATTCTGAGTGGCAGATGACGAACTGGTTTTGGACGCTCTCCTGGATCTACCAAGGTAATGATCCCGGTCACACTCCCCTGATGGTCGAAACGATCGCCTCGCTCGGCCTCCTTCTCACCCTTGTTGCCAATTCAAAGGTCACGCGAGCACAACGAACCGCGATGCCATCTCGAGTTCTTGAGGAACAGAAAAGTTTGCATCCCACGGAAATCGAAATTGACGTTCTAGCTGAGGACTTGCACGAGGATTGATCAAAAGTCAATCAAATGAGTTCAAAGACCTTCATGATTGATGAGAACCGAAAGAGAATTCAAGGAGACCGCCTACGAAACCGCCAGCAGATTTCGTAAACTAAATTTATGAGTCGCCGTCTCCGCTAATCACCTCCTTACCGACGACTCGATTCAATCCCAAAGTAAAGCCAATGTCCTTCGATCCGAGTGAATCTACTCCAGAGCCAACACGACCCAATGACAACGCACCACCTGTGCGTGCGAGGGTACCGGATCATGTTGCTGACGGTTGCTTTAGTTCCGGTGTGATCGTCATGACGGGACCGAGTGAGTTCATTGTCGATTTCTTGCAAACGGTTGGACGACCACATCGCGTTGCAAAACGTGTGATTGTGCCACACGCTGTCATGCCGCAGTTTGTTGACGCACTTCAAACGAACCTTCAACTCTACAAGAATCGCTTCGGTGATCCCCCTCAACCGCCGGCACCGAATCCACCACCCGAGAAACGTCCCACACCACAAGAAATCTATGATGACCTCAAGTTACCCGATGAGGTTCTCAGCGGTGTTTATGCCAATGGAGTCATGATTGGCCATGGGGCGAGTGAGTTTGGACTCGATTTCATGACGAGTTTTTTCCCGCAGTCAGCGGTGAGCGCAAGGATCTTTTTGGCGGCAGGACAGATACCACGACTGCTTGAATCCCTGCGTGGTGCAGTGCAGCAACTACAGCAACGTCAGCAAGCGATTCAGGGCGGAGGTCAAATCCAAGTTTCTGCAGGTGGACCGCAACTACCGGTCCAACCGCAATCCGGTGATTCCAAAGAGAGCGAAGTTCCCCCAACTGCCCACACTTCATCGTCCACCGACGAGACAGAAGCCAAGGATATTGAATCCAAAGACATCAGTGCCAAGGACTCTAAATCAGCTACCATCGAAGATTCTGACACGATCCACCCAGACTCAGGTATCTCGGACGCAGGTCACGTCGATTCCGATGATCCTGACCAGTCAAATCTTGAAGGTGACGATCCAACTACTTCTTGATCAAACTCGAGGTTCCTACTGTTTTGCTCCCCGACCTCGTGCACTCGTTTGCACGCAAATCGCTTCGTAGCAAGGGTCAGTCAATAACTCGAAAGTTTCATGAACCGTATTAACCCGATCCCGCTTCTGCAGGATCTCCCAAGATCCGACTTACCAACCAATGAGCCCTTGGTGCTGGCCAGTGGCTCACCTCGCCGGTCGCAATTACTCACCGCCGCCGGCTATTCGTTTTCGGTTCAGGTTGCGAGCGAAGAAGCGGAATGCGGCATGTGCAGCCGAGAAACCGCCCCACAACTTGTGGCTCGTTATGCCTACCGAAAAGCGGCTGACGTTGTCTCAAAAGTTGAAGTCGGATTGATCCTAGCGGCGGACACGGTCGCATCCTGCCTCGGCCAGATCCTCGGTAAGCCACGTGACGTAGAACATGCTGAATCGATGCTCAGAATGCTCAGTGGCCGTAAACATGATGTCTACACTGGCATCTGCCTGTGGTCGGCTTGTGAAAAGAAATGCCTTGTAGAAGTCGTTCGCACCGAGTTGGAGATGGCACCCTTGAGCGACGCGATGCTCGAGTCGTACCTCGA
>CALIBL010000107.1 GCA_938045805.1 uncultured Rubripirellula sp.
ATTGTGAGCCAAAGTGCATGAAGACTTGCAATCCCATACCGACTTCATGTACCGACCCAAATTGAGCATCGGCGTTCCATGACCGCAGCCAACGCGGTTCTTGGTTCAGTGTGATTGGAGTTTTGCGATCTTTTATCTGGAGTGTTCTGTTTGTTCGTAGCTGGTGGTAGCACAAACTGAGTACTCGAAAGCGTTCTATTAACGATTGGCTTAGGTTTGCTTCAACACGCTCGTTGTGATAAAGGGATTCGCGTCCTTTGTCGCGATAGCCGTAATAGAGTTTTTCGGTTCCTTTTGCGTCTTCAACCGCGAAGATTTTATCGACACCCATTTCAAGTGGCACATCTTCTAAGACTGCCGACATTTGTTCCGCAAGCCATTGTAGTTCTTGATTGATGACCTCTTTCTCCATCTGATCAACGTAACCGTGCCCGTGCCGTGCCGGATACATGAACACTTGGTGCCGTCGAAAGAGATCGCCATCCGGGGTTCGTTCATACCGATATTCTGCCCAAGATCCAAGCACCACAAGGGTGCCGCCAAGCATCTGCCATCGCTTGAGTGCCGCGTAGTGAGACGGATCAGAAAAGTACAACTTGTCGAAGGTGTGTGGTTGCATGACGATAATGTCATGGCTTTGGTAGTATCTCCAATCATCAGGTAAGTCATTTAGCCAAACGTAATCGAGTTGTCCGCTTGCCTTGGCCTTCTTCCAAAATTCTTCGGGTGAGGTCAATGGCGGACTGCCGAGAGTTCCTGTACCGCCGGTAGGAACGATTCCGTATTGATCGAAGTATCTAGCGAGTTTCGCGTCCGGTGAGGTTCGCTCGTTCTGAATGTGCGAGAGAAGGTCCGGGAACATTTCTTGCGGGAGAGCATTACCGGTAGATGAATCGGCAATGTAAAGCCAATTGAACTTGGTTTCATTTTCAAAAACTCCACCTCGGGTATACAAAGGTCGCGTGTAGTCCTCTTCAATGCGCCAGTCGTACCCAGAGATCGGCTGATCGTCTTCGAATAGCTGGAGGTTGAACGCTTCACCCGCGAACCATTTGGGGAGCATGTGAAGGTCCACATGTTCGGACTGGTTCTCCTCAATGCCAATGTCAATTTCGTACTCCATTCCATTGGCTTTGGGGACGATCGATTGATTGATGGTGGAAACACGCAGACGAAAGTTTCGATCACGTTGGAACTTACCATCGCCTCGAAGTTCGATCTTCAGCGGCATGTAGGCAGCTTGAGGAGTACTGCGGTAGCTGAGTCGTAAGGTGAATCCTTTTTTCAATCTCGCTTGCTCTGGAAGAATGGGAGATTGAATGAAGTCCTGGCCAACGCTGACTTTGAATCCAACGAAAAAGAACATCACGACAAGTGATTTCAGTAATCGACTTGTGCCATTTCTTTCAAATCTTTCGCTAGACCCAAAGCAACTATGGTGGTGCATCACCACTGGGTCAGCGGATTGAATCGTGCCTGATCTGGGAGGTGCGTCAATCTTCATACCGAGCGATCCCGGGGCGGCAAGATTTGGGGCGGTAGCGATTGATCGACATCGGATGAGGTGTCTTCGGTTGAATCATCTTTTCGGCGGCCGATGTCGAATACGGATGCCACTAAGAAGAAGAGTGAGGACAATGCAAAGAAGGTGATCAACGAACCAACTGCCAGCAGAAAAGCTTTTGCTGCGGTTTCGCCAGAATCAGCACTACGGGCGATGGTCGCAAGAATCGCAGCAGCGAGAGTGACGACCAATAAAGATCGGATGGATACTTTTGGGAGCAGGTCGCTGCGAAGCACATCCTCATCGCTGGATGGTTTCATCACAATAATCTTTTGTCAGCTTGGTTATCAGTTCAGTTCTTTGATCCAGATCTGTCCGAATTCGACGGGGTCACCGTGGTGCTGAAGTGCAATCGGTCCTTCTGCTGGAAGATCGGGTAGTGCTACGCCGGGGATCACCGACTCGCCATTGAGAGTGACCGACATGGTGTTACCTCGAATGGTCACCAGAAATGCGTTCCACTGCCCAAAGGGGCGGTCCGCATTTTTGATCGGGATGCAACCACGTCGCACTTCGGGAGGCATCGAACGGTCGGTTCGATAGCCGTTAATCTCGCCCGACCCAAGCACTTGGCTCCAGATATTTGCTTGGCATTTAACACTACCTCGGAAGTAGAGTCCGCTGTCTCCTGCATCGAGACGTTCACGGGTGTAGCGCACTTTGGGGTTCTCTTCCTGCATCAGGAAGTCACCGTTGTAGAGTACAAGCGGGTGGGGTTTCATCTTGGGTTCGCTTGGTAGACGCCATTCCGCGTAGATGGAAAAATCTTTGAACGACTTCTTGGTCCACAGATCCGCTCGGTTGACCCGACCATGCTTGGCAAGGCCGTCGTACGAGAGGACGGAATTGTTGGCTTTCCAGTGACCAACGTGCCACGGTTGAAGTTCCCACTGAGACAGATCTTCGTCTTGGAATAGTGGGTTGAAACCTTGTTGTTCCAGTTCGGCCGTTGTCTGTTTGCCGAGAAAGCTCCCAGTGTCGACTTCTTGCGAATTGCCGTTGATCTGCCAAGGTAAAATCAACAGAAGTACGAATGAAAGAGGTCTCGGCATGATGAATCAGACGCTTGGATTTGTGCACGTAGGAGATGGGGAAACAGGTTGGTCATGCGTATCATAGCGGATACGCGTGATCAACACTGAGCCTGCAATTCCTTATTACGGGTATCTCTGTTCGATTCGTGTGGTCCATGTTGCGGAAGGAGTCCGTCAAAATGCTGCTTTGTATGGAATTTTCCGCAGCCAAGGTAAGGAGTGGATTCCCTGCTTGAAAAGAGATAGATTACCTGATTCGAACTTTCTAAATAACATTCTTTCTTTTCTATGAGGCGAGTGATGAGCGAGACCTCCTCTTCAACTGAGGCCGCACGTGGTGGCGGGTCACGGCAAACGGTGCTGTTGGTGCTTCTTGGTTTTATGGTTGTCGCGTTAGGGTACGACTACCGAGTTGCTCGACCAAACGTTGACGCCGCTTATGACAAGATCGTCAACAAGAGCATGCAGGTGAATAGCAAGAGCACTGAGGTGCTGACGAATCTGGGTGTCCGTGAATTATTGGAGATGGAGCCCTCTGAGACGCTAGAGGAAGCCAATGGAGATTTAGTTGAAGTGTTCAGCTGGAGAAGCGGTCTGCCAATTCGAACGCATAACCTTTACGCCGTTTACAAGAAAAATGGCGAAAACTGGCTTTTCCATCGACACTCAAAGTTCATCTATGAGTCTTCAAACGATGTTTCCCAGCATGATGTAAAAGGTGGCACCGTGATCATGTCAGCAGGAACGGGTGCTGATCAATCTGATCCCGATGCTGGATCAGAGGGTGGTGGTGAAATGTCGGAGGGCTCGCCAGAAGGCGGCGGTGAGGGTGGTCGTCCTCAGGGGCGCCCAGCTCCTGCAGCAGCTCCGGGTGGCGCTGATCCATTCGCTGGTTCCAGTGCCTTTGATCCTGAAGTTCGCGCTCGAACGGAACCCGAAGCGGTGTTCGCAGAGAATGATGAAAACGAGGATGGAAAGCTTGAAAGTCACGAGATCCCTCAGATCTCCAACCAAACGAAGGTCAAAATGGATACCGATGGTGATGGCGTTTTGACCAAAGAGGAGTGGATGGCTGAAATGAAGCCCGCAGCCGAGCCAACCGCCGCTGAGTCTGAATCAGCTGAGGATGATGCTGATACCGCTGCTCCTGAGCCGGCTCAGGAGACTGAATCCGCTGAGTAATCGCTGCGAAGTCCTTTCCGATCGATAGACCCGAAAGACATCATTCGATACCCCATCCTTTCGCTGTGAAGGGATGGGGTATTTCATTTTGATTTGCGGGAGGTGCTGCAATTGATGCCCGCAATGCAATCTTTTCAACGCATCAACATTTTCAAAGCATCAGCAAAGCTACTACCTCATCAGCCAGGGCGTTAGCAATCCAGAGACGCCCATCAGGAAGAGAAGTCCGAGGGTGACGCGTTTAAGACGGTCACGCCCTAATTTGGTACCGGCACGAAGGCCAACCTGAGTGACGAGCAAAAGCAACGGTAGAGTGAAAGCGGTGGTCATACCAGCTCGAAATACCGATGCACCAAAAACCAACCCTAGAATGGTTAAGGCGGGAACCAGGCTTGAAAGGTACATTGCAAATAGAAATCCTCGAGAGCGTCGAGTCCCCCAGTCATGAGCTTGAACCCAGAAAACCATTGCAGGTCCCCCCATTCCAACGACTCCTTGCATGAAACCCGAAAGGGGAAATGCAATCCAGGCCCAGATTGGATGAAGGTGCTCGCGTGGTTGCGGATGAAACCAAGTGATCGTGAGGGTAACAGCGATCAGTAGTCCGCCGACGAGTTGCCGAATCGTGTTGGTGTCGAGGGATTCGAGTTGGTAGACAACGGAGATTCCAAGCGGAAAAAATAAGAGGCGACCGACCGCTGGCCAAGCGACATCTCGGACACCAATGCTGTCGCGAAAGCTCCAAACTCCCCAGAGGTTTTGTGGGATCGATGCGACCAGTAACGCGCAGTTTGCCGCGGGGATTGAGTATCCAAACCAAAGCAGGGCTGGGACAATGGTGAGCCCCGCCGCAAATCCCGCTGCGGATTGCACGAATACCCCGACGCACAGGGTCAGTGTTAGTGGAATCGCCTCGGTTACCAATTCAAGCATTCAAACGCTCACCGCTCGTCGCATCAAAGAGATGGACGTTTTTACTTGCAACACGAAGTGCGATGAGTTGTCCCGGTTGCGTTTGATGCAACTTTGCAACTTGCTGAGTCTCTTCAGGCTTAATGATGAGGCGAACGATCTCTTCTTTCCAAATAAGTGTTGCGTGAAAATCAGCACCCGAGTTCCAGATCTGATCCACGGTCGCCGTCAGGTAGAGAGCATCGCGAGACGCCTTGTCTTGCGATGGCTCACGTCGGTCCACCGATAAGTGTTGAGGGCGAAAGCCGATCATGCAAGGTGTATCTAGGTTCCGTTGTCGGGACTTTATCGCTTCATCAAGGTGAGCTGGGAGCTCAATTCGGTGGGAGGCATCATCCGGTTGCTGTTCTTGATCCTTGATTAAATTCATCATCGGATTTCCAACAAGCAAGGCTGCATCAAGATGAGCTGGGTGCTGATAGATCTCGGTAGGACTGGCGAGTTGGACAATTCGCCCATGTGAAAGAATTGCGATTCGGTCTGCTACCTGCATCGCCTCTTCCGAGTCATGCGTGACATGGATGGTCGTTCCGCCCGCCGTTTTGTGCCAGTGTCGAATTTCACGGAGAAGGAATGGGCGTAGGCGGGCATCAAGGCTCGAGAGCGGTTCGTCGAGTAATCGCAATGCGGAGCTTTTTGCCATCGCCAGTGCGATTGCCGTGCGGCGTTTCTCTCCACCACTAAGCTGATCTGGATAACGATCCAGTAGCTGGTTGATTCTTAATCGCGTTGTGATTTCTGTGAGTTGATCAGCTTTTTCCGAGGCGGAAAGTTCTGTTGGTTGGCTATTTCGGATTGCCTTCCCGATCTTCAAATGCGGATAAAGCGTGTCGTCCTGGAAGACCATCAAGATCGACCGTTGACGCGGTGGAAGTCGATGAACTGATACCCCGTTGAAGAGGATGGAGCCCGATTCCATTGGTTGAAGGCCAGCAATGGTTCTCAGGGTGGTGGTTTTTCCTGAGCCATTATTCCCCAGCAGAACAATGTATTCATTGTCACGCGTCTCAAGATTCAAGTCCCGCAGGATGTTGAAACCGTTTCGGCGAACCTGAATACCGGAGAGTTGAACACGCATGAGTGATGGTTGGGAGAGGATGCATCGTTGCCGTTCTGCTTGCCAAAACCTTGACCTACCAATCATACTGTAAGTGAAATCACTCACCTAGGAGATCTCTTATGCGATGCAATCCAAAACCGATGGGCCAGAAGTCGTCTCAAACTCCAGCTGCGCGTGGAGTAAGAGTATTGCCTCGCAAGAGCAGGTCAACCGTTGGCACGCTGTGTTTGATCTTCGGCTTGATGTCCATTGCGTGCACGCAGTTGACAGGCTATTCGCAAGAGTCGGGTGCAGAGGCTGAGGAGTTGGACCCGAGTGTCGGATACACGCCAAAATCTCCTCGCGAGCTGCAGCGTTCATTGACCAAATTGCAATTTGACGTGACTCAGAATGCCGCCACCGAGCCTGCCTTTAAAAATCGCTATTGGAACAACAAGCGGGTCGGAGTTTATCGCTGCGTGGTGTGCTCACTACCGCTATTTGAGAGTGAGACAAAATTCAAGTCAGGGACGGGTTGGCCAAGCTTTTTTAAACCCATTGGGAAAAAGAGTGTTGCGACCAAGACCGACTACATCCTCTTTTACCCACGGACCGAAGTGCACTGTGCCCGTTGCAAGGCACATTTGGGGCACGTCTTTGATGATGGGCCTCAGCCAACGGGAAAGAGATATTGCATGAACAGTGCTTCACTTCAGTTTGTTGCCAAGCCCGCAGCAGAAGACGGCGAATCGAATAAGACCGGTGATCAAACTTCAGATGATCAAAAGTGAATGAAGACGGTTTGTTCATCAGCAATTTCCAAATGCTCTCTCCTACTCCTCGACGAATTTTCATGGCGAATCAAAATCACTTTTTCTCAGCGCATCGGCTAATCATTTTCGGCATCCTACTGGTGGTCGGTTTCTCCGTCTCGGAAGCATGTGCCGAAACGAGTCGTGCAAAGCGACCGAATATTCTGATGATCGCTATTGATGATTTGAATGACTGGGTGGAGCCACTTGGCGGTCACCCTGACGTGAAGACGCCCGCGATGCAGGGGCTGGCGAGCCGAGGTATGACGTTCACTAATGCTCACTGTCAGGCTCCGCTCTGCAATCCAAGTCGGACGTCGATCATGACTGGCAAGCGACCCACTTCGACTGGTGTTTACGGTCTTGCACCTTGGATTCGGAACGTTCCTGAGCTCTCTTCCTTGGTGACGATGCCACAATATTTTCGAAATCATGGTTACCGAACCTTGATAGGAGGAAAGATTTATCATGGAGGTAATGGATTTAATAAAAGCGAAGAGGCTGATACGTGGGGGCCACGGTCGGGAGTTGGTGCTAAACCTGATAAGAAGATCATTCCCCCTACTCCCGGCAGAAATCATCCTTTGATGGATTGGGGAACGTTTCCCCATCGTGATGAGGATAAAGGTGACTGGAAGGTGGCATCTTGGGCGGTTTCGGAATTGGAGAACATGCCAGCGGATGAACCTTTTTTCCTTTCATGCGGTTTTTTTCTTCCGCATGTTCCCTGTTACGCGACCCAGAAATGGTTTGATTTGTATCCAGTTGATTCACTGACGATGCCGCCAATTCTTGCTGGTGACCGCGATGATACTCCTGCTGCTTCATGGTTTATTCATTGGGATTTACCCGAACCGAGAACGAGCTGGCTTGCTAAGAATGATCAGTTGCTGCCATTGGTGCGTGCTTACCTCGCCTGCGTGAGTTTTGTAGACAGCCAAGTTGGTCGAGTGCTTGATGCTCTGGAGAAGTCGCCACATCGTGATAACACAATCGTGGTGTTGTGGAGTGATCACGGGTACCACCTCGGCGAAAAAGCAATCTCCGGTAAGAACTCACTTTGGGCTCGATCCACACGCGTGCCGCTCATTCTTGCTGGGCCGGGGGTTCCCGAGAACATGCGGTGTGCCCAACCGGCCGAGCTGTTGGACCTTTATCCGACCTTGGCTGAACTAACAGGGCTACCTCAGCCTGCTGGGATGGAAGGTATCAGCTTGAAGCCTCAAATTGATCACCCCAAAGCGACTCGCGATCGCCCCGCAATTTGCACCCACAACGCCGGGAATCATTCGGTATGCGATGATCGCTGGCGTTACATTCGTTACGCTGACGGAAGCGAAGAGTTATACGACCGTCAGTCTGATCCTCTGGAGTCAATCAATCTGCTACACGGCAAGTCGATTTCGAAAACTCACCGTGCGATAGCGCAGCGGCTGGGCAAATGGTTGCCCAAGGATGAAATGCCGTTGGCCAAGGGTAGTGCCCATCGAACCCTCGAGAAGCGAGCGGATGGATTCTACTGGGAGGGTAAGAAGTTGGATCCTAAAGCTCGGATTGAGTGAAAACAATTCAGGGCGGAGATCTGTTTTTTCCACGGTTTTTGGCAGTGATTCGACCACCGGACTTGCCTGAACTGTTTAATAGATCGAGCGTCAGGCCGCACCGTTGCGAAGGCAGTACCGTGATTGGGTGGTTGTTTGAGAAATTCGCGTGCTCGGGGATTTCCCCCCGGGTTGAAGAAATGACTCAATCTTTCAATAGTGGTGATCTGACTGAGAGTCTCACCGCTGCCATTTCGCAGCTTGAAGGTGAAAAACGCTTCAAAATCAAATCGTTGTCCACTCCCACAAGAAAGTAAGAGTATCCCATGAGTGTTTTGGTGACCCAGAAGGCCCCTGAGTTTTCAGCCCAAGCGGTAATGCCCGACGGCCAATTCAAAACGGTCTCTTTGAGCGACTACGAAGGTAAGTACGTCCTGCTGTTCTTCTGGCCGCTTGACTTCACGTTTGTTTGCCCTACTGAGATCATCGCGTTCAGCGATCGAGCGAAGGAGTTTGCTGATCTTGGTGTTGAAATCCTTGGTGTTTCGATTGACAGTCACTTCACTCACTTGGCTTGGACTCAGACTCCTCGCAACAAGGGTGGCATCGGCCCAACGGCATATCCACTACTGGCCGACCTCAACAAGCAGATCTCCCGAGATTACGATGTGCTTCTCGATGGCGGCATTGCTCTTCGTGGTCTTTTCCTCATTGACAAAGAAGGCGTGGTTCGCCATCAGGTTGTCAACGATCTTCCGCTTGGGCGAAGCGTTGATGAAGCCTTGCGAATGGTGAAGGCGCTTCAGCACTTTGAGCAGAACGGCGAAGTCTGTCCTGCAAACTGGCAAGAGGGTTCCCGAAGTATCAACCCAGATGTTGAAGGCAGCAAGGAGTTTTTCGGCGCAGAATACGCTGAATAATCACCGAGTACGCCGAGGCGATGTGTGCTGAGTCCATGACAGTGCGCTGCGGCCATGACGGCGTGATTCGATCACGAGGTGTCTTAACTGCTAACAACGGTTTGCAGTCGAGGCACCTTTTTTTTATCAGTTTCACCGATGTATCTTTATGGTTTCGATTGTGTAAAGATACCGTCGAAAGATGACTTTCGAATCACCAAGTATCACCAGATGCGAGTAGCGTGGTATCGCTGGAGCGGTACCTGCGAGAATGAGATCAGGAGAGCACCGTGTGGAAATTAAATGATTTGGGTGTCGTGTCTTGGGTCACCGACAAGGCATCTTGCGCACTGAATCTGAGTGGCGGTGGTAGTTGCTTGGCTTTGCATCCTTTTCCTGGCGGGGAACAAGCTGCAGTTTTGACCGAAGGTTTTGCTCCCATTTCTCTCGCTTCGGTGGACGATCACGCATTGCCAGTCGCTAGCGAGCAGTATGTTCGACAAAACCGATTGACGATTAATTACCCGCAGGATCAAGCGGCTTACGCGATTCGACTTTCCCTTGAATTGATGCGGTCAAGTGAAACGCAACTTGTATTCGAGGTAACGGTTTCAATTCAGACTGATCTTCTCGATTCGCATCCAATGCTTGATGTCGTGATTCCCGGCATCAATGCCACCTCGTACTCCGTAGATGATACCGCGGAGAATTGGCGGCAAACCTTGCAGGGTGCATTGGCGGGTTCCGATTCGATGCATTGCATTGAATCAGAACAGATGCGGGTTGGAGTCTTGCTTGACCGGCATGACGCCCCAACGACAAAGACCCTAACCGATGCCGATGGAATTCGCTTACGCCTGTTCGGGGATTTTCTGGAAAAGGGTGTGATCAGAACCGCACGACCCTGGATCGTTGTGGATCGATCTAGCGAAACGCTGTCGATTGATTCGCTGACGGCATTCTATCGTGCACTTGAGGAACGTCCCTTGCCACTTGCGACCTGAGGAATTGGCAGTGTGAGTCGAGCACTTGTCGGCACCATTGACTCGGTGATCAAAACCGACCGTCTCATCTGCCAGATAATCAGCCGGCCCTAACAAAAAAAGAGACCCCAAATGGATTGGGGTCTCGAGATTTTGTTTCGTCATGAGGTAAAGCGATGGCGATTAAACTTTGTCGCCAGCGGGGACGACAAATCCTTCTCGATAGTCCCGCGTCAGCAATTCGTTGGCACCATCGTGGTTGGTGAATCGCTCAGTTTCGTTGTCAAACTGAAGCATTGGCCCCAAGGACATCGGTGTCTTGGCAAGATCAACGTTATTTGCTTTGAGGTGTTCGACGGTTCGTTGAAGCGTGACCACGTTGTCATCAAGGCTTTTGACTTTTGAAATCACTGCCTCAATCTCATCAGTGGAAACACGGTTCTGCTCTCCCAGGTAGTAGGAGATGTTACCCAGATGACTCACGCCGGCGGAGAGGTGTCCGGTCATTGCATCTGCGTTGAGCGAACCGTAGTCACGCGTGATACAGGCATCAATAAAATTTGCAAAGTGAGCATCGCCAACGTTGTTGGTGGTGAATTCTTTGACGAGATTGAAGTCCTTGTCAAAAGCTCTGCATTGGTCATAGCGAGTTTGTGCTAGGTAACCGTTGCTGCCGTAGAAGATGACGCCAATCTTGTTGCCGCCGCCGCTACCAAACATTGCTTCAACTTCTTTACCGCTTGACGTTGAGATGTCGAGTCCACGAGTTTCGAAGACAATGCACTTGTCGCCGTAATCATAAATGGAGACTTCGGTGTTGGCGGTATCCCCCGCATCGACATAGGAATCATCCTGGCGTTCCGCTTGGTACCCCAATCGTCCGCCGTAGCTGATAATCGAATTGGGGTGACGATTGACTCCGAGACCCCAGCGAGCAATGTCGGTTTGGTGCGGGCCTTGGTTGCCCAGGTCACCATTGCCGTAATGCCGTTGCCAGTGCCAATCGTAGTGGAAGCGTTGGCGAGTTAGCTTAGGATCGGTGATGCTTGCCGGGCCACTCCATAGATCAAAATCCACGTTGCCGGGAAGGTCGTAGTTGCCAAGTGCACCTATGGATTTTCTGCGTTTGTAGCAAAGTCCACGTGCAAAGTTGCATTCACCGATGCCGCCATCAGCGATGTATTTCATTCCATCTTGCACGGCACGACTACTTCGGCACTGGGTTCCAGTTTGGAACATCCGTCCGTATCGAGAAGCAGCTTCCACCAACGCTCTTCCCTCATGAATGTTGTGGCTGATTGGTTTTTCAACGTAAACGTCTTTGCCTGCCTGCATGGCCCAAACACCCATCAGCGCGTGCCAGTGATTGGGTGTTGCTACAGTCAGGATGTCGACGCCATCGGCGTCCATGGCTTTGCGTACATCAGTGAATAGTTCGGGGCGTTTGCCTTGCAATTTTGCGATTTGATCTGCTCTTCTTGCTCCAACTTCCTCGTCAATGTCAACGATTGCACGAATGACGGTGCGAGGATCTTTGTCGAACCCTCGGATATGCTCGCCACCGCGGCCATTCAGGCCTGCGATGCAAACGCCAAGTTGTTCGTTAGGACTTTGTGCTCTTGAAAGTTGTGGTGCGGATGCCGCAAAAAACGAAGTAGCGGCAATCGAGGAAAATTGTCGTCGATTCAGTTTGCTCATGTTGAAATCTAAGTGGGAGGATGATGATGGAGGTTGGTAATTAGCTGGCCAGTTACCAGCGGCATATTATGCCTGACTTGATTTTGCTCTGCCAACTATCACTTGGCGGGTGCTAGTGCTGCTTGAAGTTCACCAGCTTTAGCGGTGGGGGTGGCGTCTGCCTCGAGATCTCCTAGTGCATACTGAATCCCGTCAAGCATGTGTTGCAAGATAACGGGATTTCGAAACGTCTCTTGGCGATGCCCAAAATTGGTGTAGAAGACGCGACCTTGGTCCGCGGTGCGAAGCCACGATACGGGGACCTCCCTCGGTCCATCCTTGATCCGCTCTGAAACGGCTTTCTGATTCATGTCCAAGCTAACAAGAATCCTAAGTGTGTCGGTTCCAACGTAGCTCTCGGGATTGTACTGATAGATTTCGTCGGTATGCCAAAACCCTTTCCCTTCGAAGGCTTGGTTCAGGCGATGGCCGGGGTCATCCAGTTTGAAAGCCCAAGTGCCGCCAGCACCCCACGGGTGCCCATTGAACTGACCACCAACCAGAGCTCTCGCCTCGGGGTGTCGCCCGAAGTTGTCGCTTGCGGCGTGAAATCCAATCAAGCCGTTACCGTTGGCAATGAAATCTAAAAAGGCATTCAATTGCGAGGCCTCGGGAAACTGCATGTGAGTTGTATTGTTGAGGATGATCCCGTCGTACTTGGCGAGGTTTTCAGGTGTGAACACCTCGTACGAGTCAGCCAGATCGACCTTGAATGCACCGGTCTTCTCGGCCATCGCCTGCATGGCAAAGTTTCCGTGAGGGATGGAATTGTGAATGAAACCTTCGCACCGCCAGAACAGAAGGATGCGCCGTTCTTCTTTAGGCTTTGCTGCAGCTTTTTCAGGGATCGCTGCCGTGATCTCTGCTTTGATTTCTTCCGGCACAGGCGGGAAAGATTGTGCTTTTTTCTTTTCCCATTCTGATTGTGCCTGCAGCGGAGCGGTGAGGGTTGCAAGCACAATTAAAGCAACAATATTCAGCTTCATCAGTTGGAGACTCCGGATGGATTTATTGGGGGGTCAGGGCACTCTAGGTCCGAAAGTTCCGAGTGCAGTCGCTTCGCATTAACACCAGTTATCCGGCACAATGCTCGCGTTATCATAACGATTCCGGCAGACCAACGCTTGCTTCTTTTTCACAAGTCTTTGGAGTGGTTTTGTGTTGGCCTGAATGCCGTGGATGTCTTGTGTGTCGAAAAAAAAGACCGCGTTCATCAACGCGGTCTTTGGCGATTCGGCGACATCCCAGTGGAGGCCATTCGATTAAGATCGGGCGGCCGGATGCTTCAGCGGCAGCCATGCAGCGCCGTCTTGGCTACTGCTGACACATTGCTGGATGAAGTACATCCCTTCGACTCCATCGTAAATATTCGGATAAACCGTATCGCGACGATCGAAGCTTTCTCCAGAGGCTCGCTTGGCCATGTCATCAAACGCGGATGAGTAGACATTTGCGAATGCTTCGAAGAATGCTTCAGGGTGTCCAGATGGAAGACGACAGGCGCCTGCGCCGAGTCCATTCATGAATGGAGCATTGGGGTCGCGCGTGTAGATCTGATGAGCCTTGCCATTTTGGCGGTAGATCAATTCGTTGGGATTTTCTTGACGCCAACGCAAAGATCCTTTGGTCCCATCAATCTCAATCTCAAGATCGTTCTCTCTGCCGTGACTAATCTGTGACGCGGTAACCGTTCCAAGTGCTCCATTGTCATAGCGAATGACAGCAGTACCGTAATCGTCAAGTCTGCGACCTTCGACAAAGGTTTTGAGGCTGCAGCTGACTTCTCCCGGTAGCACGCCAGTCATGTAGCGGCCGAGATTGTACGCGTGCGTCGCAATGTCCCCAAAAGCTCCTGCCGCACCACTTTTGGAGGGGTCCGTTCGCCATGACGCTTGTTTCTGCTCTTCGTTCTCTAACGGTGTTCGCAGCCAACCTTGGATGTACTGCGACCGGATCGCGTTGATTTCTCCCAGCTCACCCCCGAGGATCATTTCGCGTGCTTGGCGAACCAGCGGATAGCCGGAGTAGTTATGGGTCACGGCAAAGACAACATCACTGCCTTCAACGGTCTCTAGCAGGGACTCAGCCTGAGCGAGATCAAAGGTCATTGGTTTGTCGCAAACCACGTTGAATCCTGCATCGACGGCTGCCTTTGCAACGTCATAGTGCATGTGATTCGGTGTTGCAACCGAAACAAAGTCGATACGTTGATCCTCCGGGAGACTCGTTTCCGTCTCCAGCATTTCTGTGAAGCTTCCGTAAGCACGTGATTCGGCGATATCGTAATCGGGTGCAGATGCTTTCGCTCGTTCTGGGTTGCTCGAAAGCGCCCCAGCGGTGAGCACAGCACGATTATCGAGGCATGCAGCGATTGAGTGGACGCGTCCAATGAAGGAACCCGCGCCCCCGCCAACGAGAGCCATTCGGAGTTTTCGATCCAGTGGTGCGTTAATGCCCATAATTAATAGCTATACCTGAAACGGGAAATCGGAAAAAAGATGCCCGCCCATGACGCGGGTGAGTGAAATCCTAAAGGTGAAACTCGCCGCTTACAATCATCCTTGGCGATGATTTGACCGCTTCCCGGCTGAATTCACCCTCGGGGGCCTTCTTTTGCCGGGAGCCATTTTGCGGTTCTGGCGAGGTGAATCCCCGATCAAAGCGGTTCAGAACCAGCTCGGTGAGAACTCGCATCGCTTTTCATTCTGTGATCGCGTTAGAATGAAGGGGCACGCGAGTCGGTCATTCGGTGAGCGTGGCATATTTTTGTACCATCCGTAAGAAAACACGACGCTTTTTTGCCCTCGCGAGGAGTCGCCAAGTGATGCCCAACACATCTGAATTCCCCTCCGTTGAGATTGTTGAAGATCGAGCCACTTGTTGTGGTCTTTCACGTCTTGCCGGACTCGCTCGGATCGGCGGGATGGGACTAGCGATCGTAGTGATAGTGGGTGTGGCTGGAATCTCGTACTGGCTCGGAAGTCATCGAGCGACCAGGCAAGCCTCGCAGATGCTCCATGATTTACCTCTGATCAATGCTACCGGAGCTGTCACGAGCGAAAAGTTTTCGATGGCGACTGGTAATGTCAGCGATGAGGCAGAGGGCCTTTTCGTGCTCGATCACAACTCTGGTTTGTTGCAGTGCTCGGTGATCTACCCTCGCAGTGGTCAGTTTCTGGGACGTTTTTCCACCAATGTTGCAGAAACTCTCGGTACCGGTGCCAAGGGCGGAAAGTACATCATGGTCACCGGGAGAGCGAACTTTCCTCGGGCGAGTAACCGTCCAGCGGCCGGTACCGTGGTTTACGTGATGGATTCGACGACCGGCAACTACGCCTGCTATGGAATCCCCTTCGACCAAACTGCCATTCCACGTAACCAACCCCAGCAGGGTCTGATGGTTTTGATCGGAGCGGGTTCTGCCAATCCGCTGGTTGATCGCGACGATTTGCGCTAGAGCTTGGCGATTGCAAAGCTGCATCCACCACGGGTCTGGTCACCTATTCTCCGGTTGCTACGATAGATGGTTTAGTCATCGTACTCGCTGAGACAAACGGATTTGAACGCGACTCATGGACTCAATGGACCGCAGGCTGAGGCGGTTGCGACGCTTCGAGGCCCGCTGTTGGTGCTTGCCGGTGCCGGTACGGGCAAGACCCGAGTTGTTACGTTTCGAATTGCTAACCTAATACGTAACGGGACCGATCCCAGTCGAATCCTAGCTGTGACATTCACCAACAAAGCTGCTGGTGAGATGCAGGAGCGTGTTGGGGAACTGATTCAGCCCAAGCATTCTGCGCCCAAGGGACGTGTTCTCAAGAACTCTCGGCAAGGCGACGATACGCCCAAGCCAACGATCAGCACATTTCACTCTCAGTGCGTTCGTATCCTGAGGCAACATGCGAGAGCACTGGGTTATCCAAAGAAATTTTCGATCTACGATCGAGGGGATCAAGAGTCGCTCGCGCGGACTGTACTGAGGGAACTGAGGTTGCCGGGAACGGCTCTGAGACCGAGCGACATGCTTGCGATCATCAGCGGTTGGAAGAATGAATCCGTGCTACCGGATCGCGCTGTTAATCTCGCTGGGACCGATCGCGAGCACTTTGCTGCGGCTGCATATCGTCGATATCAGAATGCTCTTAAGTTGCGGGGGGCGATGGATTTTGATGACCTTCTTTTGCAGACCGAACAACTGTTTGAGCAGAATCCTGAGATCAGGGACGAAGAGGCATCGAAGTACGATCACGTTTTGGTGGACGAGTACCAAGATACCAATGGTAGTCAGTATCGAATCACTCGGAACCTGACGGAAAAACATCGCAACCTGTGCGTGGTGGGCGATGATGATCAGTCAATCTACGCGTGGCGTGGCGCGGACGTAACGCATATCCTCAATTTCAAGAATGATTGGCCGGATGCGAAGGTGGTTTACCTCCAAGATAACTATCGTAGTACCGCTGCAATCCTGGAGATGGCGAATCGCTTAATCGCTTACAATACGGTGCGTCATGATAAGCGTCTAATCGCAAGTCGGCCTAATGGCAAGCGTCCGAGGATCGAGCAGTACAAGGACGAGGTTACAGAGTCCAAAAGTGTTGTGGCGCAAATCTCTCATCTAATCGACAATGAGCATGTGCAGCCGCGGGACATTGCGATTCTTTTTCGAACCAATGAGCAACCAAGGCTTTTTGAAACGGAACTGCGCAAAGCTAAAGTTCCCTATGTGATGCTTGGTAGCCAATCGTTTTTTGATCGAAAAGAAATCCGTGACCTGATCGCTTATCTTAAATGGATTGAGCAGCCCGCTGATGAAGTCTCGCTGCTGAGAGTGATTAACACACCGCCTCGTGGTCTCGGCAACAAGACCGTTAAGACGTTGGTGGAAAGAGCGGTGGAACGCGGGGTTCCTGTTTGGGAGGTGATGGACGATCCATCGGCTTTAACGGATTTACCTTCGTCGGCTCGCAGAGGTATCTCACAGCTTGCGGAGGTCGCAAAGAATGTTCGTCAGCGTGCCGAAGGTGAATCGCTAACAGATGCGATGCGAACGCTGCTCGATCGTACAGCCTACGCTGACGACATCGCGAGGAATTATGAAAAGACCGAAGAGCGTGAAGCTAGGATGAGTTCGATTGAGGAAATGGTCAACGCAGTGGGAGCCTACCAAGATAGTGCGGCGGAACCCAGCATTACCGGTTTTCTCTCGGAGATTGCTTTAGCGGGAAGGGAGATGGGTAATGAGAAGGATAAGCTGGCTCAGCAGAATGCGGTTTGGCTTTTGACGATGCATGCGGCAAAGGGACTTGAGTTTCCGTATGTCTTCATGGTTGGTTTGGAGGATGGAATCTTGCCGCACAGTCGGAGTGTCAAAAGCGGCGAGGAAAACGACATCGCCGAAGAGCGGCGTCTTTGCTATGTCGGCATCACTCGAGCGCAAGAAATCCTCAACATGTCGCTCGCTTTGACTCGGCGAAAATGGGGACAGGCGCGACCGACCACCCCGAGCCGTTTTCTCTACGAGATTACCGGAAAGGCCGATAATCCCAACAAGTACCGAAAGAAGCCTCGGGGGGGATAGGCTGCAATCACATGTGTTGCATCGCTGAATCGATTCAGATCGCGTAAACTACGGTCGTTCAGCGCGACTTGTCGGGATCAATGTCCCCCTTTTCAGTTCTCTTTTTTTGGCTCATTCATGCGTTTCTTGCTGAAGTGGATCATCGTTCTCGCTTTCCTAGCCGCACTTGGTTATGGCGGTATGCGGGGGAAAGAGGTCTGGGAGAAGAGACAGATTCCCCAGTTTCGAACCGCGAGCGTTACGGATGGTTCCTTGACTTCTGTGGTGAATTCAACCGGAGAGGTGAAGCCGGTTTTGTCTGTTTCAGTGGGTTCATTCGTTTCAGGTCCGATTGAAAAGTTGCACGTCGACTTCAACGACACGGTTGAGAAAGGCCAGTTGATGGCTGAAATTGACTCACGACTGTTTGAGGCGGCCGTGGCGGAAGATAGGGCGTTGTTGGGAATTCGTCAGGCAGAGGTCAAGCGAGTCGAATCGGATCTTGAGCTTGCGAAGCTTGATCTGGACCGAGCCAATCGATTGAGGGATCAGGGGCAGGGATTCGTCTCGCAGGTGGAGGTGGATCAATTTCGCTTCAAAGTTGAATCACTTGAGGCGCAGGCGAGGATTGCGGAAGCCGGTGTTCAGCAGGCCGAGGCGGGACTTTCAAATTCTGAAGCAAATCTTGAGTTCACTCGCATTGTCTCACCGGTCGATGGTGTGGTAATTGACCGCAAAATTGAACCGGGGCAGACATTGGCCGCACAATTTCAGACCCCCGAGTTGTTTGTTGTTGCGCCGGACCTCAGGGACGAGATGCACCTCTTTGCGTCGGTTGACGAGGCCGATATCGGATTGATTCGGCAAGCAGCTAAACTGGAGCAACCGGTGCAGTTTACGGTCGATGCATATCCAGACGATTTGTTCGTCGGCAAGGTGGTGCAGATTCGTTTGAGCCCTGTGGTGATGCAAAATGTGGTGACCTACCCGGTGGTTGTTTCCGCTGAAAACAAAGAACAGAAATTGATGCCCGGGATGACCGCGAGTCTTTCATTTCAGACCGCCCAGCGAGACAACTGCTTGCGAATTCCAAATGCCGCACTGCGGTTTTTCCCTGAAGTCGAACATGTGCGACCTGAAGATAAGCCATTGGTTCTCGGCGTGGTAAACGAGGATGATTTGGTGTCGGCTAGTGAAGAGTCTGCTGCTGAGAAAACCACGTTTGCGGCGAATCGATCGAAGCGTTACGTCTGGGTTTGGGAGTCTCCTTTTCTGCGAGCGATACCGGTCACCATCGGCATTCGAGATAGTCAGTGGAGCGAGTTGCTTGAGGGTGATGTGAAATTGGGCGACGAGCTCGTGGTGGCGAAGAAGAAGTAAATGGGATTTTGGAACACCGTACAGATTGCACTTCGGTCACTGCGTAAGAATCGTTTGCGGGCAGCATTAACGATCCTTGGGGTTGTGATTGGAATTGCTGCAGTCACCGCGATGGTTTCGATCGGTCAGAGTGCCACGAGTCTAGTGCGAGGGGAACTCGAGGGGCTTGGAACGAACGTCATCATCGTGATGCCCAAGATGATGCGTCGAGGTGGAGTGCAGGATTCCCGTTCTGTCTCACTTACACCTGGTGATGCGGAGGCCATTCGTAGTGAATGTCCTTCGATTGCTGCAGCGAGTGGTTTGGTTGGCTTTGCGAATCAACTGGTTTATGGAGGTGTTAACTGGCAGCCCAAGGAATCTTACGGCGTTGGCATCGACTACCTGATGGTACGGAGTTGGAATATTCGACTTGGCGGATTTTTTGGTGAACGGGAGGTTCGATCCGCGGAAAAGGTTTGCGTGATTGGGCAAACGGTGGTTGCCAAGTTATTCCAGACCGTCAACCCGATCGGTGAAACGATTCGGGTTGGCAATATCCCCTTTCGCGTGATTGGGGTTCTTGAGGCTAAAGGAGCGAACATGGTTGGGGAGGATCAGGACGATCTGGTGCTGGTTCCCTACACCACGGTGCAGAAACGGATTCACGGAAATCAATTTAAAAACGTCCATGCCATCATGGCGTCGGCACGTTCCTCTGATTTGACCGGCATGGCCACAAGCGAGATTCGGCAGTTGCTTCGAGAGCGTCATGATATCTACCCCGGTCGGCCGGCTGACTTTGAGGTTCAGAGCACGACGGAGATTGCGAGTGTATTGGGTGTGATCACGGGTTCAATGACGGCAATGCTCGCGTCCATCGCGGCAATCAGTTTGGCGGTCGGCGGTGTTGGAATCATGAACATCATGTTGGTCTCGGTTACCGAGCGGACACGTGAAATTGGTATTCGCATGGCGGTTGGAGCGCGTGGCGGCGATATCTTGCGGCAATTCTTGATTGAGGCGGTCGTCTTGTCCGTACTCGGTGGCGCAATCGGGCTCGCTTTTGGGGTTGCTGGGTCAATCGGGGTCATCACTCTGATTAACCAGTGGTCACCCGGCACCGACTGGCCTGTGGTGGTGTCGTTCCCCGCCGCGGTGACCGCGATCATTTTTTCAGGGCTGGTGGGCGTCTTTTTTGGTTTCTATCCCGCTCGAAAGGCTAGTCGGATGGACCCCATTGACGCTTTGCGTTTCGAATAGTTTTTGCCAGCCAAACTGGGTAATCGGACGATCGATTCTGACAATAGGACAAGTAGGGCCTTTTTTTGTGACTCGCCTGATCGCTTTGTAGACTTCAAGGCGCGTTTCGGGATAGATCTCGTTATACTTCTGACACGCTCAAAGGCCCCTTTCCCGCTTGTCGTCCAGCCCGCCCCTTTCCCGCTCGCACTCCCTCTCCATGCGCATCCTCGATCTCGTCAAACCGAAGGACTTGGCTCGTGTCAACAAATTGCAGTTGTTGGCGCGACAGGTGGTCGAAGGTTTTTGCTCGGGGCGCCATCGTTCGCCGCATAAAGGGTTCAGCGTCGAATTCAAAGAGCACCGCACTTATGTAAGAGGTGACGAATTACGAAATATCGACTGGAAGGCGTTTGGGAAAAGCGATCGTCTTTACATTCGCGAGTATGAGGAGGAGACAAATCTTCGTTGCACGCTTCTGGTGGACCGAAGCGGTTCCATGCAGTATGCGGGGGAACGAAGTGGTGGCAGGACCAAGTACGAGTACGCCCAGCAGCTTGCAGCTTCCTTGGCCTACTTGATGCTGGGGCAGCAGGATGGTGTTGGGTTAGTCACCTTCGACGATCAGCCGCGAGACTGGTTGCCATCACGCAGTCGGCCCTCTCACCTTCGAGCCGTGCTTCAGGCACTGGCTGAAACGGGTTCAAAACGAGAAACCGATCTTGGTGGTGTGTTTCAACGCATCGCACCAAAGTTATCACGACGGGGATTGCTCGTGATTCTCTCCGATGGGATGGGCGATATTGATTCGCTCGCTCGTTCGCTCGCACTTTTTCGGTCTGCTAGACACGAGATCCTGTTCTTTCAGATTTTGGACCCCGATGAAATTGACTTTCCATTTTCGGGCCGCATTCAATTTCGTGATCTGGAGCGTGTGAGCAATGAGCAAATGGTGGATGCCAAAGCGATACGAGAGGCTTATCTGAGACGCTATCAGGAACACTCTGAACAACTGAAGGAAATCTGCAGGAAACAGCGAGTGGATTTGGTGAAGATGACAACTGACCGTCCATTCGCTGATTCGCTCCATCAGTACCTCTCTGTTCGGAGGCGTGGTCGATGACGCTACTGAACGGAATATTGGCCTTGGGAGCGTTGGCTTTCACGGTGCCACTTGCGATTCACCTGTTGTTTCGAAATCGATTTCGAGTGATGGACTGGGGGGCAATGCATTTGCTTGAAGCGGTCGTGCGGATTAACCGTCGTCGTTTGCAGTTGATGCATCTGTTGCTGTTAATCCTGCGATGCCTCATACCAATTCTGTTAGCCTTCTGCCTCGCTCGACCCGTTCTTACAGGCTTCAAGGTTTTGCCCGGTGACGCCCCACGCACCCTCGTGATTGCAATGGATGACAGTCAGAGTATGGCTGCACGGGATGCCTCGGGGATGACAAGGATGGAGGTCGCTAAGCGATCTGTGGAAGCTTTGTTAGAGAGTCTCTCGCGGCGAGACGAGGTGATCCTTTTACGCTCCAGTCGGTTGTCGCTTCCGGTGGTTTCCTCTGGCTCGCAGGAGACGGCGAAAGTTGTCAGGAAAATGCGAGCTGAATCGGGGCCCGTCGATCTAGGTACACTCATCAACGCGGCAATTGAAGCGAGTAATGAGGGGGTTTACCCGCAACGACAGATTATTGTGGTTGGTGATTTTGCCAGTGATTCCATTGG
Source organism: uncultured Rubripirellula sp. (assembly GCA_938045805.1). GTDB lineage: Bacteria > Planctomycetota > Planctomycetia > Pirellulales > Pirellulaceae > Rubripirellula. The sequence goes on from CALIBL010000107.1 coordinate 21,649, forward strand.
TGACGGGGCGTTTGAGACACTTTCGAATTTATCGGAAACATTCAATCGCCAAAGTCTGCCACCGGCCATCGGTTTTTTAAACCTTGGGAAAGGTTCCGAGCAGCTTTCAAATCTATCGGTCGACAAGATTGAGTCCAATGCGGCAGCAGTCGTGGCGGGACGAGGTGGCAGTTACAACGCAACGGTTCGAAACGCGAGCGATTTACCGCTGCGTGACATTCGGCTGACCTGGTTTCTTGACGGGGTCGAGGTGGGGCAGTCGTTGGTTACTGTTGCAGCACGATCCTCCACGGTTGCTCGACTCACTCACCGAATCGATCAAGTGGGCGTGCATGTGTTGACTGTCTCTGTTGAGCATGCCGATGCATTGATGGAAGATAACCGACGATCACTCGCGATTGATGTGATTGACGAAATCAATGTGCTGCTCGTTAACGGGGATCCCAGTCAAGAACCGCTTGAGGGTGAGACGGATTACTTGGCGATCGCTCTTAGTCCCTTCGCCTTTGGTGGTGAAGATCAACCCGATGCCGTTCAGACGAGCGTGTGTTTGCGTCAGCAACTGCAAAAACGATTGGAATCTGACGAAGCAGATATGGTCGTGCTTGCTAATGTTTCCAAGCTCACAGGGTCGGAGCGTGCGAGCCTGTCCCAGTTTGTGCAACGCGGTGGAACACTGGTGATTTTTGACGGGGATCAGGTTGACGTTGAGGGCTACAATACAAGTTGGACGAGCCCAGAGGGAGCTTGGCGTCTACCGGCAACACTCGGTGGCGTCATCGGTGAGAGGGACGGAGAGAACCGATTGCCACAGCCTGCCGGCACGCATCATGCGATCTATTCCCCATGGGAGTCTTTGAGAACAGGAAATGAACAACCCTTTTCTGAGGTCGATGTTTTTGCTTATCGAAAATTGATTGTGAATCGTGATTCAGGTGCGGATTCTTTGGCGACCGCGGACCAATCAAGTGCCACCAAGGATTTAAATCAAGAGGTTGCTGCATCCGTCGATCAAAGTGCGAACACCCAAGGTGGTGCCCCCATCACGCTTTGGAGCCTTGGGAACGGTGATCCGCTTGCTGTGTTGGCGAGACGAGGTTCGGGTAAGGTTGTTCAGTTTTCGATTCCGTGCGATACGGCATGGTCCTCATTGCCACTGCGATTGGTATTTCTACCGATGATGCAACAACTGGTGTTGGACCTCGCGGGGAATCAGCAGAGCGTTAACGTCAATGTTGGTGATGGACTTGTTGTGGCAAGCAAGTTATTGAAGCCTGGGGTCCAGGATCTAAGCCTCGTCGACACGGGAGGTGCTTCAGTTGGTGCGACTGCCAAATCTGATTCTGAAACGAACGGTAAGCCACGCGAAATTAATGAGAGTGAATCAGTCGAGTATCGACTGCAGTATCCGGATGGGGAGCAGGAGTCGATTGATCCCTCCGGTGACCTTTTTCCTCGGTTGATCCTTCCGGTTACTCTTGCGAAGGGAGCGTACATCTTTTCTGCCGAAACACCGCTTGTCGACGCCTTGCCGGCACAGACTCAAACACTTCGCATGGTGTCCGTCCCCGCATCGGAGTCGCTGTTGCGAGATTCCGATCCCGAGCGGTTGGCAGCGGCAGCGGATTTATTTGATGCAACGGTATACGAAGAGATCGCAGCATTGACGAATGATGACCAACAACGAAGATTTGGACGCGAAATTTGGCGTTGGTTACTCGCAGCGATTCTCTTGCTCCTTGTTCTCGAACTCTTTGTGCAACAGCGTGCAGTTGCGAAGTTCCCGTCAAAACGCTCCAGCATGGAGACTGCGTAATGGGAACTCTTCGATTTGCTGGTGATCTTTCGCCAATGATTGCACTGGGCTTGGTCGTGTTTGCCGCGGTTGCAGTCATGTGGTTCTATCTGCGTGAGACCAGTGGGATCGATGCACCCTATCGTTTATTGATACCGGGTCTGCGAGCTCTGGCAATCGCGTTCACGATTCTGATTTTGACCGGTCCCGTCCTGCATCAACGTGTCACCATTGGAACACTTGGGCGTGTGACGTTTGCTTTAGACGCATCACAGAGTATGTCGTTGCAGGATGATCTATCTGGACAAACACGCTTCTCTCGCGCGTTGAAGTTGCTTGCTGGCGACGATGAAGGTGAGGGTTTCGGATGGCTTGAGTCCTTAAAGTCGACACATGAAGTCGATGTTGTTTCTTTCTCAGAAGGTAAGCCGAGTTTGCTTTGGTCTAGTACTAGCGAAACGGAAGTGCCAACCGTTTGGGACTCTGACGCCATCGGAACGCAGACCAATTTAACCAGTGCGTTTGAGGTTCCAGGTGTTAAGGCGGCATCGGATGGGCTAGCAGATCGAGAACCTGAACCGACGATGGCTTCGTCTGCAGTTGTGATCATGAGTGATGGGCGACAGAACGTTGGTGATAGTCCGGTCGATGTGGCCGCATCACTGTCAAGCAGAGGAGCGGTGATTCATGCTGTGGGCATGGGGCAGAGCGCAGAACCGTTGGATGCTGGCGTTGTGGATGTGATTCGTCCAGAAAGTGTTGCCGCAGATGGAAAGCTTAGCGGTGAAATGATCGTCAAAACGAGTGGTTTCTCTGAGCTTTCTAGCGGTCGAGAATTAAATCTGCGAATCGAATCAGGCCAGCAGACGCTTTGGTCCAAGCGAGTGATGGTCTCAGAGCGGCAGCAATCGATTCCTTTTACACTAGATGTACAAGAGGTCCTTGAAGCGTTGCAACTGACGGTTCCCCGAGGGGTTCAAATCAATTCTCAGGTTTTGGACCTTCAGGCTGTCATCGAAAGTGTTGATGGTGATGTTTATTCTGGCAATGACACCATGCCTTTTCGAGTCGCTGCTTCGACTCGTGCGAGGAAGTTGATGATCCTCGATGGTTCGAGTCGCTGGGAGATTCGTTACCTGCGTAATCTCTTTAGTCGAGACCCCGCGTGGTCGGTGGATTCGATTTTGTTCGGACCGGGAACGGACCATTACGAGCTGCCACGCGGTGATGAGTCGGGCGAGTTTCCTGACAATAACTTGGGAATGTCTCAGTACGATGCGATCATCTTGGGGGAAGTTCCACCGGATCAACTTGATGAATCTGACGCGGGGCGATTGCGTGATTTTGTGCGACGTGGAGGCGGTTTAATCGTTATTGATGGACGTTACGGTCGAGTGCGAGAACTCTCTGAGTCTTTGCTGTCTGAGTTAGTCCCTGTGCGTTACAAAACCAACGAGAGCCCGTTCGAGGTTGGACGCTTGCAGCCAACGACCATGGGGTCGGAGCAAGCAGTTCTTGGTTTATGGGGTAAACCTGAGGAGCAAGATGACTTTTGGGAGAAATTACCGCCTCCGATTGTTGCTCCCGAGGTCATTCCACAACCGGATGCCGAAGTGCTTGCCGAAGCAATTGGAAAACAGGGTGAGTCATCGGCGTGGTTGGTGACGAGGCTTTATGGTTCGGGTCGAGTCTTCTATCTCTCCACCGATCAGACTTGGCGGTGGCGGTACAAGGTTGCGGACCGATTCCATTCTCGATTTTGGAATCAACTACTTGCTGCGGCGATGCAGCCACCTTACGCCGTTAGTGATCAGTACGTCTCACTTGGGACAGACGAGATTGAATATGAGGTTGGGCAGTCGGCGACGATTCGTGCTCGTTTGCAGGGTGCCGGCGGTACGGCGATCGGCGATGCGACAGTTGACGCATTGTTGATCCAGAATGATCAAATAGTGGGTTCCGTTCCTTTGTCGGTTGATGATGCCGATCGTGGAACGTATCGAGGTAAAACTTTGCCGCTTGAAGCCGGTGCCTACCAAGTGCGAATTCAAGCGAGCGGGTTTGATGGGCAGGCTCTGCGAGCATCGGCCCCGATTTGGGTTGGGCAGCGAGAGGTTGCTGAAATGTCATCGGTGGGATTGGATTCAAATACCTTGGAAGGCATTGCGGATGCGGGAAAGGGAGAGTATCTGCATGAATCTGAAGCGGAAGAGTTGCTTGACATGCTACGACCGCTTTCAAGTGGGACGGTGGTGGAATCCGATATTCTCCTTTGGCAATCGTATTACTGGTTTTTAACTATTCTGTTACTTCTCGGAGCAGAGTGGTGGTTACGTAAACGCGTTGGATTGGTGTAACTCATGTCATCAGTATCACGACAATTGACCGATGGTCTTCAATTGAATCCCAAGACGGCTGAAGTTTTGGGACGTTTTGATCGTCGGCGCCGATATCTTCTGGTTCTGCGCGGTATCGCCTCTGGCATCGTGGCGCTTTTGGTAGCGGTGTCGTTGATTTCCTTTGCGGACTTTTTATGGATCCTGCCCGATTCGATCCGTTGGGCATTGAGTCTGACTGCTTACGGTTTTACGGCGTTTGTCTTCTACGCACTTGGTGTTCGTCCGATCGGGCAAAGGACGCCGGAGGCAATTGCAAAGCAGGTTGAGGCCAGCGATGCTCGTTTACGTGAAGATCTGCTTTCGGCGGTTGAGTTAGCAAATCCGTTGCATGTCAATGGAGCGATTAGTTTTCGAAATCGATTACAGGAGACCGTGGCGACGAAAGCGTCATCGTTGGATGTACATCAACTGTTGCCGCTCGGGTTGATTTCGCGTTGGCTGATTTCTGTCGCGGTATTGACCCTCTTGTTTGGTTTGCTCAGTCTGCTTCCTGGACTTCAGTTCGGACGACGGATCGCGAGGGCAATGATTCCTGGTGCTGCCATTCAGCGAGCCTCAATGACGCAACTTGTCGTCCTGCAACCTTCACCTGCGTCGGGTTATGTGGCGGAGGGTGATGCGATTGCGGTGGTGGTCGAAGTTAGCGGAAAACCGACTGATGAAGTAGTGGTGCAGTGGTGGAATGAAGAAGGAGCATCCGGTGAGTTAGAAATGACTCCGCGAGCGGTGAGTGATATGTCGGCTCTCGGTGGAACGCTCGAGTCGCAAAATCGATTTGCTGCTAACCTCGCAGTTGGATCCTCGGTTGTTCACTACCGAGTGATGGGTGGCGACGGGGTGACATTGTGGGAAACTTTGACACCTCTGCCGCGGCCGCGAGTTATCAACTTCAACAAGCGATATGAGTTTCCCGACTATTCGTTGTTATCCCCGAGGATCGAGGATGCGGAGCACGGTGACCTCGAAGCTGTCATTGGAACCAACGTTAAACTGACAGTGCGGTTTGATGAACCCGTCAGTGATCCCATGATTCATTTTGATGATGATGGTGGTTCGCGATCATTAACCGCGGTAGGGGATTCCCAGCTCGAGTTTTTCGTAAATGTTCCTCTGAGAATTCCAAGTACCTATCAAATCGATGCGGTAAGCCTGCGTTCTGGATTGAACAACCCATATAGTCCGATCTATTCGATCGATCCCTTGAGGGATGCACCGCCGGTTGTTCGCTGGGCAGCCGAGATGGACCGCATGATGATTGTCTCGCCGCTGGATGTAATCTCTTTGCACGGCTACGCATCCGATGATTTACCGATCGATCGTGTGGTGCAGGAATTTGAAATCAACGGGCAACCTGCAAAGTTACGTCAGGTCACTTTGGAAGCTTCCGATAGGGAACTTGATCTGAAGTGGGACTGGGATTTACTCCATCGGCAAAATTCCGACATGGAGTCCGAAAAACTCCTCAATGGAGATTTTGTTCGTGTTCGTTTCGTAGCCATTGATCGAAATGGACAGCGAGGTGAATCGGGTCTATTGGAGATCTTGATTGCGGATGAGGGTTTTGACAGTGATCGGCATGATCACCTCAGTCACGTCGCGACGCTGGTGAAGGATGTCAGTGTCTGGACGACAGATTTCCATGCGTTGATGGAGACTTTCGGCAAAGCTGATCAGGGGGATTTGAGCGATCAACTCAATGATCAATTCAGTCGTTCTCAGGAGATTGCCGGTGCAGGTGAGGCATTGCTAAGCCGGATTGAGACAAGTCTTGGGGCTTCAATTAATCGTCCGGAGGCGGGAGGCTGGGAAATACTTGGGGTTGCAACAGCAGACCTCCTTCATCAGCAGAAACGCTGGGTGGCAGAGTGTTTGGATTTGAGTGCGAACGTTCCCGCTCTCTGGGAGACAACTCGCGATGGACTCGTGAAAGAGCGAATGGGACTTGCAAATAAGTACGCTAATGAGGCACTGCGAATTGAGCAGTATGCGGAAAACCTGTTTGCAGAAATGTTAACCGTGGCGATGGTCGGTGACGCAAAATCATTGCAGGCCAGTTTAGAACCGATGTTGGTCGAGAAAGAGTACTCGAGCCTACCGGCGGAGCGATTTCCTCGTTACCTGCTGGTTGCGATGGGAAGGCTGCGCGAAGTAAATGAACTGCTATCGCAGCACGCAACCTCAATTCCTGAGAACACGTGGCGTCATCTTGAGGCGTGGGAGAAATGGAGTGTTGGGTGGATAGATCGTTTGGAATCCACGATTGAGAGCCCTCCCAATGAGGATTCGATGAGGTCGCTCGTTAAACAGTTGAGTGGCGAGTTGCAATCGCAGATTGATGGACGAATGATCGATGGACGAGTTGGCGGGAAGTTGTCGTCGTTACTGAGAGATATACAAACGCAAATTGGCTCCACGAGGGAGCAGGTTTTACGGATGGAACAACTTGGCCGTGAATCCGATCTTAAACGATCGCGGGCGAGTGAACAGACAGATTCTCAAGAGGCGATGAAGGACAGGCGGGATCAAGCTTTTGCGGATCTTGACTTCGGTTTGAGACGAGATCACTTGGTTGAATGGCTCAAGCAGAGGGAAGCGTTGCACCGAGGGAGACCCAATGTCGATTTAGGTTACGCTGCAGATATGAAGTTGATGCAGCGTGTTATCCAGAATGTGACCAAGGAAGGTTATGGTCCTTATGAGGAGCAGCCTGCCATTGAGGTCTATCAAGAAATTGCCAACGCTTATCAAGTACTCGAGTCTTCACATGCGATTCGAGATGCGTATCAGGAATTGACTCAATTGATGCTCGCTGAGAGACGGCTGATGGATACGGCTGAAAACAAAGTGCTGCATCCGACTTGGCTCGAAAGATTTTCAACGGAACTGGAGATGCCTTGCCGTCGGTTACGTGAAGCTGCCATTCCCGGTGAAATCGTGCAGCGAATTGAGGAAACGCGATACAACGATGATTACAACCGTGCTCGAGATCTGATTATGAGTCGCCGTTGGAGCGGTGACCCGATGCTGACCGGAGAAGTTCCCCTTCAGAAAATGCAGTCGGACTTGGAGTCAGCTGTAAACGAGTTGGAACCGTACGTTTTGGATGCTCGCCGCAAGCTGCAGCGGTACGTTTTGTCACTTGCTGATCAAGCGAGGCAGGCAGCAGAGGAGGCGGAGGAAGCTCAGGAACGAACCGAATCACGCGAGGATTCAGAGTCTCGTACCGCAGAGCAACTCGAGACTGAGCAACGCGAAGTTGCGGAGGCCACCAAACAGACACTCGAATCCCTAATGGATCTCGCCAACACGTCTTCTCTCATCGATCAGGATCAACGCGAACTGGCGCGGGATGCCGATATTGCATCTTACGAGATACAGAATGCCGCCGAGAAGGCAGAAGAGTTAATCCAAAAAGCGACAGAGGCGGAAACAGATGAGCAGCGATCAGAACTGCTCGATCAGACCGCTGAGGCATTGGGTGAGTTGGCTGATTCTCTTCAGCAAACGGCCGAACACTTTGAGATGGCGGAGCAGGGGCAGGATCTGACCGAGTCGCGAGAAAATCTTCGGCAAGACGCTTTTGATGCTTTGCAGCCTAACGATTTGGATCAGCGATACGAGGATGCCGAACAGCTTGCAAATGAGGCACAGATGAGTGCCGAGGAGCGACTTCGAGAGTTGGAGCAACAGCTTCAGCAAAACCAGCCGATGCAGCAAGAACTCTCGGAAATCGCTCAGCGAGCTACTGAAGCAGCGCAGCGAACGCTGGAAAAGGTGGCAGAGCAAGAACGCAGCGTGATGCAAAACTTGGAACGGTCAGATGCTAGTTTTCAAGAAAAGAAGACACGAGCAGCAGCCGAGCTCGCCGCAATCACACAGCGGGCACGGGCGGTCGATGACTCTCTCCTTCGAGCAACCGAACAGGCGATCGGATGGGCAAACACGCCTGATGCTCGACCGGAGTTGGATCAAACTCGTGAGGCATTGCGCGAAGCCATTGAGCAATCACAGCAGCTTGGTGGCGACCAAGCCCCGTTGGAAGAAATGCAAGCGAGTGCGCAGGCGATGAGTGAGGCGATTCGTGAAGCATCACAGGCTGTACAACAGCTCAATCAGGAGACGAGTCAAGCGCAGTCTGAGAACATTCATCAGGATGAGGCAAGTCGTCGACGGACAAAGGCACAGGTGGAGGGATTCGCACGAGATTCCCGAACACAGCAATTACGAGCGACCGCCGAGCAGAAAAAACAGTGGGCTGCTGCTGAACAGCAGGCCAATCGACGGATTCAAGATGCACAACGGCAACAACGTGACGCCGAAAATCAGATGAAGCAGGCTCAGCAGCAACTCGATAGGAGTCCCGATCAGGCCACGCAGCTCCAGCCACAAATCAATGCCGCACAGGATCGCATGCAGCGCGCCCAACGCGCAGAGCAGGCGGCGAGAGAAACAAAGGACTTGGCGTCGCAGCGTAACCGAGAAACTCAAGAGCGTGAAAATCAGATTAAGTCTGAGCCTTTGAATTCTTTTGAGCAGATGAATCCCGCTGCGGAACTAGCCACAGAGATGACTCAGAAAGCGAAACAAGAATTTGATGCGATTCAGCAGTCTCTCAACCAGCTTTCACAGCAGATGAATTTTGCGGAACAGTTGAACGCGCCTCAGCAAACACTTGAGCAGGTGGCCAATCAGCAAGAGCAACTGGGACAGCGTGTTGATGAGGCGGTGGAACAACTTGAGCGTGCTGCGAGACATGAGGAGCGACTTGGACAGCAGGAACTGGCCGAGCAGCTTAGTGCAGCGGCAGAGGCCGTTAGCCAGCAAGCCGCTTCAGCTGCCGATGATGCTCTCGAGTCCATTGACAATGCACAGCAAAAACCTGAATTGTCGCCTCTAGCAAATCAGGATGTAAGCGAGGCTGCTGATGCGATCGGGCAAGCGGCGGAGGATTTATCGCAACTCATCGAAGGCATGACGCAGTCAGCCAATGAATCGCTGGCACAGAGTGAATCTGCCTCACAACCATCAAGTCCCACAGGACAGACTCAAGCTGGCCAAAGCGGCAGTGAGCCTCCACCCGGACAGCTCACCCAAGATCAGCAACTAGCGCAAACCCTTGATGAGCTTGATCGACAACTTGCTAGTCAAGCTAGCTCACAGGCGGGACAGCCAACCGGTGAAACTCAGCAAGCTCAGCCTGGTTCTGAGCAGACTGCCAGCAACGAATCGCAATCTGAGGGGCAAGGTTCACCCGCTGGTGATCAGAATGCTCAAAGTTCACCAACCGCCGCACAGGCGTCGCCCACCGTCGCCAATGACTTGAACGCACAGGCTCAGCAGGCTGCACGGCAACGCCAGCAGCAGCTCAATCCCAATCAGGGTCAGGAGGGACAACCCGGCGACCCTAGTCAGCAACCTGGTAACTCCAGCACCGCATCGAATCAGCCCGGTAACGGCCAGATGCCCGATGGCGGTCGGCTTGATGCTTCGGAGATGGATCGTCTCGGGGCTGATTGGGGAAGTCTGCGAGAAAGGAAAACGGATGAGGTCAATGAGGGTAGATCTGCGACGGTTTCGCCCATCTATCGTCAACAGGTAGAAGCTTACTTCCGTGCGATCGCCAAGCAGGCAGCAGAAAAGAAAGCGACTGATCAGTAGCATTAGTGGGAAGGAAGGATCGTGATGCCTCACGGCCAAAAAACATTTGATTCCAGTGTTCAATCACTGCTGACGCAGAGGCTTCGTCCTGCACGGAGTGGTGATGTTGATCGCGAATGTATTGCGGGAAAACAACTTGCTGGAATCAGCCGAAGAACCTGCATTGCTGGAGTCCTTGGTGGATACGCTACGGCAGCAGTCCTGAATACCTCTCAAGCTCAAGATGACTTATCAACACTTTACGTTTCTGATGACATTGATCGTGCAATGCAGAAGGGAATCGACTACCTCGTCAGCATCCAGCGTGAAGATGGTGCGATTACCGATCGTGGTCACGAAGTCGCTATGACGGCACTGTCGATCATGGCCATGGCTTCAGTGGGGACTGAGCCGGTGCCTGTGAGTCCCGCAGGACGTGCGATGTATCGAGCGATTGAGTTTGTGCTCGATAAACGTAATCAGGATATGGAAGGTTACTTTGGATCCCGCGATGGTTCGCGCATGTACGGGCACGGGATCATTACCTTGATGCTCACAGAAGTTCTGGGAATGGGCGCCACACCAGAGCAGAATGAAAAGATTCATCGTTCGCTGAACGATGCCATCAAGTTGATTCTTGCCGCACAGAAAGTCGCCAAGGCCGAGAAGTTACGTGGTGGTTGGCGTTACACCCCCACCAGTCGTGACTCCGATTTATCGGTGAGTGTTTGGCAATTGATGGCGCTTCGATCCGCCAAGAATGATGGTCTCGATGTCCCAGGCGAAGCGATCGATGATGCTTTGAAGTACCTGCGTTATTCTTACGCGTCACCGATCGATCGGGACGGGAGTCCACGCGACTCGGTCAGTGGATTCAGTTACACACCTGGCACTTACCATCCGTCTTTTACCATGTCGGCAGCCGGATTGTTGGCGATGCAAGTTTGCGGTCAGTATGACTCACCGCTGGTGAAAGGAGCTTCAGAGTGGTTGTATGAGCATCCACCGAAGGAAAGTGAGCGATTCTTTTTCTACGGTGTCTACTACTACGCCCAAGGGATGCATCAGGCCGGTGGGAAGTATGCTGAACGAGCAGATCGCTTGGTTCCCGAGATTTTACTGCCGATGCAGAGGACCGATGGAGCTTGGTTGGCACGCGGCGGAGAAGAACGCAATGTGGGCGCGACCTACGCTACCGCACTTTCTCTTCTCAGCATGAGTGTCAGGTACCACTACCTACCGATTTATCAGCGGTAGTTTACTTCTTCTCTCGGGCCATCATCCAAGCACCATACTCCTCGACGGTGATTCTCCCGTCGCGGTTGCCGTCAGCATCAGCAGGGCTCATCAGCATCTTTTCCCACTCAGAGGCGGTCAGCGCGTTGTCGCCATTTTTGTCGTATCTTTCGATGATACGCTGGCCGACCTTGATGTATTTTTCGTCGATGGGCCCGCCGGGTGCTGCTGGAGCCGCAGAGCTGGCGGAAGCAGACTTGCCACTGGAGCTGACCGATGCCATTGCGTTGCCAATCCCCGGGTTCTCTACTGCGCGAAGTGCTTCGTCAGAGGTGATCACGCCATCTCGGTTTAAGTCAGAAGTGAAAAACTGTTTGACCACTTCATTGGACCAATCGCTTGAAAACTCCGCCATGGTGACCTGACCGTCTCCATTAGCATCTTTATCGGTGAAGAAACCAGGCAACCCCTCAGGAACACCACGACCGGCGGTCGCACGATAGGACTTTCGGCCATTGAAAACGTCTGGAATTTCTACCGGTTCTGTTCTTCTGCGATCACGACGTTGATCGTCACGGTTCTCGGATTCCTCGCGACCCTCTCTCCGACGCGCATATCGTACCGCGAGTTCGCTTGCAGTGAGTCTTCCATCTTTGTTTCGGTCAAAATCGAGAGGATTTCCGGAGAAGCGACTCGAAATCTCGTCCCCCGCCAACACACCATCGCGGTTGCGGTCAAATCGGCGAATCATGTCGTTGGCTTCGCGTTCATCTGCTTCGGTGACTGCAACGCTGAGCATTTCAGCGGCTGCCCCGAATCCCATCAGTGGGATGGGGTCACTTTCGATGCCGAAGCCCGGCACGAGTAATTCGGGTGTGAGGAGATCATCATCTGAGGGGCGATTCGGATCGCTACCACCGCCACTACCCTGCTGCTCCCTCATCTTTTGGAAACTATCGGTAATTTTCTTGAGTGGAATGGGTTGTCCGGGCTTGATGCTTGGGTCACTCGACTGCATCCGTTGGATCATGAATTGAGCGGGGCCCTGTTGCTCATCGGGATCCAGCACGCCGTTCCCGTTGGTATCGAGACGACTGAGGAAAGATGAAGGATCAAAACCTCCGCGCCCCGAGCTGCCACCGCGAACGCTAAAGCCGCCACGGGATCCACCTCCACGATCACCGCCACCAAATCCACCTCCGGGGGGGCCTCCGCCAAATCCACCGCGGCCGCTGAACCCGCCGCCAGGAGGACCTCCGCGAAATCCGCCGCCTTCTGAAGAGCCACCGCGTCCACCGCGGTCGTCCCCACCCGGTCGCTGAGCGATACTCGGCAGTGAGAGAGCCAGAGAAAGAGAGAGAGCTGTGATTGTTTTGATTGTTTTCATGCGTGTTTCAACCCAGAAGATCCGGATGGGTTCCGAAAATGAGACCTCTCAGCATTTAAATCGTCGGGATTTTTCCTGCTGATGCAGAATCTCCCCTGTTCAGTATATCGCCCGAGCCAATCGAGCAATCAAATTACCGTTTCAAACGGCGAGTCTTTTTTTCAGCGGCTACGAGGTTTGGAACGGTCATGATGCCAAAATGCTAGACTGTCTCTTACTAGTGGACTGAGGCGAGCGTCGTCATTTCTCTTTTGGAAGTCATGTTGGATCATGTTATCCGGATTCTCCGAGGCATCTCAGTACGCTCTGCGCGTTCAGTTGGCGTTGGGAATCTCGGTGATCGCGATTGAACGTTTGGTCTGGTGGAAACCTGTTCTCGATCAATTACCCCGCGTTCATGACCTCGACGACTATCTATCGTCACTCGCTCTTTTGATCTGCGTCATGATCTACAGCCTTTATGTTATTTTTGCGGCGATCTGGGGTGTGTTCGGGGACGGTCGATGGTCCATCCGCTTCACGGCTTCTTTTCTTCTCTTTCAGGCTCTTCTTTTTCTTCTGGTGGCTTTGGTTCTATGGAGAAGTGGGCTAAGCAACTTCATTAATGATGGTATTTCAATTTGGGCTTCTGCAACGGGTGTCTACCTGATTTATTGGTCGGTTCTTGCTTGCACGATGAAAGGTTTGCAAACCTTTGGATATCGCATGACCTACTTTTGTCATGGTGATCAAGAAAACGTCGACCCTAATGATGAATCCACACTCACACAACATCAGCCAACCCTCATCACGTTGGGTGGGAAGTCGTCCATCGCAGATTTGTTTGTGCTCACTGCTTGGTCTGCAGTGTTCCTGACTTTGCTTTTGAAGACGTATCGTTACTTTTACATCGAGATTGATTCTCAGGATGTCGGAATCTTTGGAAGGGATTTCGCCTTGATCTTGATGGTCATGTGCTTCGGTGCGATGGCCGTTGTTAGTTTTTTCACCTTGGTGCCGACTATCTGTTTTTCGATGCGGTTTCCAAGGCAGACCAGTAAGCATTTTGTTTGGCAGTTAATTTTGTTCTGCCACTTTTCAATCTGGCTGATCGGTTTGTGTTGGTGGGAGTTGATTGATGATGAAGGTATTGTTTTTGCGATCGTTGGTAGCGGTCTGTTTTTGCTTTTTCAAATCAGTTTTGCGTTGATCACACGCAGGCGTGAATCTCCCTTTCGTTTGCGACTGATCAAGTTAAACGATGATCTGGTTGACGTTTCCGAGATGACTTCTCCAAACATCCCGTCGATCTAACTTTCGGTGGTTCGTTTTAGTCGATCCTCTTCATTTATTTTTGACTTGCGCGAGATCCATTTAAACAATGCCCGTCAAACCAAAAAACTTTGATCACTTTCTGGAAGTTGGGTGCGGTAGGTGTTCCTTGGGCGGTAC
>CALIBL010000108.1 GCA_938045805.1 uncultured Rubripirellula sp.
GTCATCCGTGGAGTTCGGTTTAGGGCGGACCCAATTGATCGATCAAATCGTCATCAAGTGGCCATCCGGCGAGCAGCAAAAGCTGCAAAATGTAACGGCAGGTCGTTACCTTCTGGTCGAAGGCCAAAGCCAGCTTCATCCTCGACACATTGCAGCAACAAGTCGTTGAATTCTCGGCCAAACAACTTGCTGAAGTCGTGACAAGCCGGAACAACTTTCCGTGCCAAACGTCACCGCCAGAAAAACCAAACAGGATTAATCAAAAATCGACACGCCAGATGGCTCAGTTTGCTATGATCCTCCTTCGGCTAGGTGTTTACTAATGCCTAGCTTATTCGGTAGCTTCCATTCACAACCATCCAAATACGCGGATTCTTCCAATGAAAAAGATGCTCTTTGCAGTCGTTTTAGTCGCTTTACCATGTGCAATGATGATCGGCTGTGGTGGCCCAACCGGTAACACCGTTGTTGAGGGAGACCTAGAGGCTGGCCAAGAATCAATGTCAACCAACCAGATGAGTGAGTACGAAGCAGCGATGAAGGCAGGAGAAGGCTCCTCCGCTCAAGGTGCCTCCGGGAACTGATTTCACGCTCCGTAATCAAAAATTTAAACGCTGGCTGAAGATGATTCAGTCAGCGTTTTTTTTTGCGATCGAATACCGCAAGTAAAAAAGACGGACGAAATTGTTTTTACTTCAAGGCGACTCCCGAGGCACTAAAAATCCCTAGGCACTAAAAACCTGTTGAACAAATCTGCACGCGGGCAGGGGAGGTGACGACTCGTTCTCCCGATTCGGTAACGCTCGATCATCTGGACTCAAAAGAATCCTTTCCAAACGTAGCGGTGAGGATAGCTGACTGAAGTCTAGTTAATGTGCGATTCAGAATACGGATCACTTGGCAGCACAGAGACAGCTATTCATGAAACCGGTTTCATGAAAATCGTGAGACAGCCGCTTGAAACCACCTACCGGAGGGGATTCTGGGCGTGATATCACCCCTTTTAAGTGGATTAATTGCAGAATTTGCGCTGCTAATCTTTGTGAATTGCGTTGTCTTGTGGTGTAATTAAGTGACGCTTTGGCAGGTCTGAAGCACGGTCCGTGTGCTGGTTACCAAAAGCACACGATTCATTTTTTGTCTTATTTTGGAGGTCTTCATGTCATTACGACGACGAGCGTCCAGTGGTTTTACTCTTGTAGAACTTCTGGTCGTGATTGCCATCATTGGCATTCTCGTCGGTCTGCTTTTGCCAGCAGTGCAAGCTGCTCGCGAAGCTGCTCGACGAATGAGTTGTAGCAACAACTTCAAGCAAATTGGCTTGGCGATGCACAACTATCACTCGGCCTACAAGCAACTGCCACGGCAAAACGGTGGTACGGGTCTTGAAATTGGTCGTACTTCTTGGTGGGAAGGTTCAACCACCACCAACATGGAAGAGCTTAGTGCCCTCGTTGGCCTAACGCCTTTCATCGAGCAACAGGCTCTTTGGGAAAAGATCTCTAACGGCGGTACTGAAACCGCTACTTGGAATGGCAGCAATGCACTTCCTGGTCTCGCAGGACAGTTGGGTGCTTGGCAGCCAATGGGTCCAAACCCTCGTCTCGACCGAGATGGCGGCGCGTCACGTCGATTCGTTCCATGGGTCACCGAAATCCCAACTTATCGCTGCCCAAGCGATCCAGGTGTAGGACTCCCCGGTGGCGGACGCACGAACTACGCAGTCTGCTTGGGTGACTCTTGGACTCAGGTCTGGGATCACGGCCCGAAGGAACATAACCTTCAGCCAGCACCTAACAATTGGCGTCCGGAATGGTTTGCCGCATCGGATCGTGGTGTCTTCTCGCGTAAGCGAGATACCAAGTTCCGTGACATCCTCGATGGCCTTGCAAACACTATTGCTGCGGGTGAAATCATCACCGACCTCGGTGACATGGATAAGCGAAGTGCACTCGCTGCTGTTGTCGCTAGTTGGGTTGTTGAAGCCAACCCAATGGAATGTGTCGAGCGAGGCTACATCAGCACTGACCAACCGCAGTTCTGGTGCCAGAATGGTGACACCAACTGTACTCCTTCGAGCCGTCTGATGCAGGGCGAAGCTGGCCGTGGTATGAACTGGGCTTGGGGTGCAATGACCATGACTGGAATGCACACCATTCGCCCGCCAAACTCCGAAATGTGTGAAGCTCACTGGTACGACAATGTGGGAACCTGCCCACCAAGTAGTCGTCACCAAGGTGGTGTACACATCCTGATGGCCGATGGTGCCGTTCAGTTCATCACCGACTCGGTGGAAGCTGGCGACCAGAAAGCCCCAGTGATTGGTGCGAACCTTGGTGGTCCTCCACACCAGCAAGGGAAAAAGAGCCCATACGGTCTTTGGGGTGCTCTTGGCAGCCGTGCTTCCAGAGAAGTGATTGAAGAGCAACTCAATCAGTAAGCGTCGTTTACTGATTTGACAATCCTAGCCTCGCTCGCCGTTTGGTGAGCGAGGTTTTTTGTTATCCCGAGTGATGAGAAAGCATCAAACAAAGTCGATACAATCTCAGACGACCAGCGACTAGCAATGGGACAGAAACCAACCTTCTGATCAGCGATAGGATCCAGTCGTTGCTCCCCCCAAAACAAATCGGTTAACACGCGAGGCAGACCGGTTAACGTCTTAAACGCGTTGTGACTACCCCTTCCTCAAGCGAATTCGAAACAGCCTATCCAACGGCCTACTCGAACGACAAGCGGAGAAACTTTTGAGACGACTCACACTGTCTATCGTGATTCTGTGGTGTGTCACATCCGCCGCCGTGAGCTGGTGGCTCGAAGCGACAGAGCTATCCAACCCTGCATTGGCTCAAGTGGCGCCAAGCAGTTCACTCGATAGCGACGGTGAGCCTGATCGTCCAATTAGTGGAGCATCTGTACCCTCAGCGACTCCTTCGAGGCAGTCCGCGGAAGCCACCTATGTCGGTAGGGACGCGTGTCGCGAATGCCACACCGAAAATCATACTTGGCACGGCGAGCATGGTCATCACAAGACATTTGCAACGACCGATGATCCGGAGATCATTCGACTCTTTGAGGGGAGAAGTTACGATTCAGGGGAACCCTATGGCACGTTCACTTATCATGCTGACGAGAAAGGTCTTTTTGCACGGATACCTGAAAAGTTTGGTGACCGACCATTTCGCCTGCAGTACGCCCTTGGCTCGCCGGAAGGCGCCGTCACCTTACTCAGCCTGTTGCCGGATGGAGAACAGAACACCTTCGCGATAGAACACCGAGTCTCTTGGTTTCATGATGGCGATGAACTTCGCCCGACTCCGCAAGAAGACGATGGAAATCCTAAAACCGCAGCCGATTTTTTTGGACTGCGACACGAAGGCAGAGTGATGAAAAAATGCGTCTACTGCCATACCACTCGAGGCACGATTGAAAATGAAACCATCGTCGATCTGATCTCGGGAGTGAACTGTGAAAAATGCCACGGCCCTGGCAGCGAACATGTTCGCTTGGCTCGAAGCAGCAAAACACCGCCTAAGTATTCGGTCGGACGAGATGATTGGGATGCTGAATCCGAAATCCAGCTTTGTGGCGATTGCCACCGTTTACCTGTGACCGTTTCAAGAAGTCAGCTGAGAGAATATCCTGATGAACTGACACGATTCCAACCAGTTGGTTTACTACGGAGTCGTTGCTTCGTTGAAGCCGAAGGACAGCTTCGATGCACCACCTGCCACAACCCACATCAAACGATTAAAAGCATCCCAGCGAGTGAGCATATTGAGAATTGCGTTCGTTGCCATCAGGAAACCAACCCCAGCCACACCCTCTGCCCCATTAATACAACTGATGGCTGTATCGACTGCCACATGCCTGCGAGGGAGCTACCCGGATTGAGCGTCAGTTTTCACGACCACTGGATTCGCGTCCATCCGAATAAATCGTCATCGCCATAGCGGCTTGAGATAAAGGCTTTTGACACTGGATTTGCCGAATACAAATCTCGCCTCAACACGACACATCCTCGAACTTCAAAGATGAAAGCAGATTCGTTGATGATGTTAATCAAATTTACAGTAAGCAGTCCGATGCAATTCAACTTAACCCGACGAGGGAGCATCTTTCTAAATCTCGCCGCTCTACTTTTCATCTCAGGATGCAATCCAAGTGAGAACGAATCGGCGTCTCTCCGCTCATCATCCGAGACTGGACAGCAAGATTTGTCAGTGAGTCACAGCGAACAAACTAAAGCATCCAAGCCAAATCATTTGCACGACACATCTGATCAAGACAACGACATCAATGCAGATGAAGGTAATCGGAATCCCGAGAAATCTAATCTCACAGCGGCAAATCGCCCACCGCTTCAGACAACCTCGAATAACGAACAAATCCCGGCAGCGAGTGAAGCACCGAAGATCGAACAGATCCAAGATTCAGTCATTGATTCACTTGATGCCGGTGACTTGGATCGAGCTTGGGAGTCCATCCGATTGGCCTCGCGGATCGACAGTGACAACTTCGACACACGTTATCTTAGGGCAAGGGTCCTGGCGGAAAGAAATCGCTTTGCGGAAGCGGTTAAGCAACTTGACCAACTCGCCAGCGAAGATCCAAACATTGTCTTACCAGTTTTGGGACAAACCGCTGAATGGCTCACCTATGACGGAAGATGGGACTCAGCAGAGAATCGCTTCCGCCAATTAATCGACTTAGCTCCGCAAATCGGAATGGCCCATCGAAAGCTTGCCGAGCTTTTAATTCGACAAGGAAAACGAATCGAAGCTTGCAAGTATTTCGCGGCGTTATGCGAGGTCGGAAATATCGAAGAAGTGGAATTGCGTCAATTGCTAAGAATTTCAAGTGCTTTCTCCGGCACTGAGTCGGCTGACGAGCAAACACCCATCGGACCGCTCGGGCTAGCTCACTTTCAGTATGCTGAGGGGAACCGTCAAGACACCTTGATGATTTTGCAAAATCAGAAAACAACCTCTCCTGAAATAAATGCCTTGGTGGGACGACTCCATGCGATCAATCGTGATGAAGAACAGTTAGCGGCCTGGGCCAAACGGAACACACAACAAAATAATTCCTTTTCTGGCTTCTGGTTTGCACAAGGCGTTCACGCACAAAACAGCGAAAATCATGCTTTGGCCATCGACTGTTTTTGCCGTTCAGTTTTAATTGACCCAACCGATGCGGACGCCTATCAACGGCTTAGTGAATCACTCATGGCGGATCAGCAAATCGAATCCGCTAAGATCGCAGCGACAAGAGCCACTCAACTCACTGAGACGCATGCTATAGGGCAGGAATTCACATCCAATCAAGTTCGCGAACCGGCGCAGATTGCAAAACTATGTGAACTCCTGCAGCAACTTCAGAGGCCTTACGAATCTTTGGCGTGGCAAGCGGTCGGACTTATCTACAATCAACAAGCACTAGGCCTGTCTAATCAAGAAATAACAAGTCAACTTCAAGTGATCAATCAAAAACGAACGGAACTGATTGAGACGGGTGAAAAGTGGCCCGCGGAAAGCTTCATTCTCTGCGGGGCCAAAACTTCTCCTCGTCAGTAAAGCCATTCAAACCACTCTTTGGCCGGCCGATCTCTGCGATGCGAGTCTTTGGAACACAGTATGCATTGAAATCACTTCTACAAATGACTGGCAGCTCATGACATTTCAAATGAATCGCCGAAAATACTTTCAAAGTTCAATCGGCAACTTGGCGACCGCCGCTCTGGTACTTAGCCACTCATCCCGTTTAAATGCCGAAGAAGCAACGAATACCTCTTCGTTTCGGGTCGGTGTCATCGGCCATACCGGACGCGGTGACTTTGGCCATGGTCTCGACAAAATGTGGCAAAGGGTTCGTTCTACCGAAACGATTGCAATCTCCGATTCCGCTGGCATCGAACAGGCGAAACGTCGACTGCCGGGCGTGGAAGCGTTTGCTGATTACCGAGAGATGCTCAGGAAAACCAAACCCGAAATTGTCGCGGTCGCCCCACGCCATATCGATCAACATCATGAAATGTGCATGGCTTCCATTGCACATGAGGTGAAAGGCATCTACGTCGAGAAGCCTTTTTGCCAAACGCCACAACAGGCAGACGAAATCGTATCGGCCTGCGAATCAGCTGGGGTCCGCTTAGCAGTTGCACATCGAAATCGATACCATCCGGTCTTACCGATCATCAAGCGACTGATTGATGACGGTGAAGTTGGGAAACCATTAGAAATCCGAGCAAGAGGAAAAGAAGATCATCGAGGTGGGTGCCTCGATCTATGGGTACTGGGAAGCCATGTATTGAACTTGGCTTGTTACTTCGCCGGGAGACCCATGTCGTGCCAAAGTAGGCTGCTGCAAGACAATCGTCCGTGTACAGATCGGGACATTCACCAAGGAGACGAAGGGGTGGGTCCGATCGCCGGAGATGAATTGCACGCTCGGTTTGAAATGTCCTCCGGCATCCCACTTTTTTTTGATTCCATCAAAGACCACGGATTAAGAAACGCTGGCTTCGGCATCCAAATCATTGGAAATGAAGGTGTGATCGATTTCCGCATTGATCGAGAACCGCTTGCGCATCTACGGCGAGGCAATCCCTTTCAGCCGATCACGGAGGACTCACCGTGGATCCCCATTAGCACGGCCGGAGTGGGACAACCCGAACCGATTCAAGGGCTGGGGAGTTATCTCAGCAGCCATCAAGCGGCAGGTGATGATTTAGCACTCGCGATTGCGAACCAGACGAAGCCAATATGCAGTGCCGAGGAAGGACGGACGACGGTCGAAATGATATGCGCGATCTTCCAATCACATCGGATCAACGGTGAGGCCATTTCCTTCCCGCTCGAAAATCGTGAGCACCCGCTGACATGAATGAGGCATCTCTGATAAAGCGACCAAATCGGAAGCTGTCCGATCGGCATGTGGTTCACTCGTTAGCAGGACTGCCGGCCGACTCCGCTGCTCGTTTCTGAAAAGCAGCAAAACATAAATCCGCAATTTCGCGATGTCCTTGGTCGGTTAAGTGGATCCGATCACCGCGAAACCTCTCCGGTAATCGATCCCATTGATCCGGAGACGACCACTGCTCCGCCACATCAACCAAGGTTGCCACCTCGCGACTGGAACAGATTTCTCTGACAACTTCGTGATACTGACTGTGAGTTGCCGGAATTGCAGCGACTTCATCCGGGCTCATGCGATAAATCTGACCAAAGAAAGAGAACGCCCACTCGGGTATTTGATTTGGGAGAAAAGCGGAGGGCGCGGTGATGCAAAAGACAGGACAATTCTCGTTCTCGCACTGCTCCATAATCACCTTGAGGTTATCACGATAATCATCCAAAGGAACACGGACTGGCGATTGTGCGGCTGGCACAGGCGGCGTCAACTTAGTTCTGACCGAGTAAAGCAACCAGACCAATCTAGACATACCTAACCAACTCTGCGCCCGTTCGCTGATCCGTTGTCGGTTGATGAGATCTCGGTCCGTAAGCCCATTGAGTGACTTCCAGTGGTCGTTCCATCCAAAGTACACCAAAACCAAATCGACATCCCAATCCCATAAGTCATTGAGCCTTCGTTTGCCTTGCTCGCTGGTGTAACCGGGACAACTCGCATTGACCACCTCAACCGGCCTACCGAGGCTTTCCGCGATTTGATCAGCAAATTGATTGGGGTAGAGATCTTGTCCAAGAAAGCTACAAGAGTCGCCGATCACACCGACACGAAAAACGCCTTCAGCCTTTGCCTTTACTTGGGGTGATTGATGCCTCAGCCCATCGATCCCTGTAAAAGGTGTATTGGCAATCGGCTTCCAAAAAAGATTCGCATCAGACTCAAAGATCGGGAAGTCAGTAAACGGCTCTCCCTCTCGCTCGATTCCATCTGAATCGTACAGCGGAATTCCTGAGTCATAACCAAATCGCAGCACTCCCACCTCAGGCGGCTCACCGAGTCGAGCGACTCGCAACAACAGCTCCAATCCCAAAAAAAGAGCGAACACCATGGAGACGGAAAAAAGTAGCTTACGCTGCCAAGTCAACGCGACACGTGTCTCCTCGGATGTTTTAACTTCGTGATTCAGCTTACGTTTCTTACGAGACATCTGTTTCCATCAAGCGGTCGGCGATACGTGACTCGGTTGGTCTTCGATTCATATCAGACCCGATCCGGCCTCGAATTGACACTAGGTCTCCGCAAAGCTAGTTTGATTCGGATCAAAAACCCTCTGCAATCTAGGCCGTCATGACCGAAGAAACACCAGCCGCAGCATCGCGATCACCGCTGATCGCCCCGGCAGTGGTTCTCGTTATCTTACTGATCGCTGGGTGGCTCCTGAGCGAACGAGGTAAAACTGTTTCGGTTACCGAGAATGATTGGCCTTGGTGGCGTGGCTTTCAGCACCAAAATATCGCAATCGGCAAAGCACCGACCGAGTGGTCAACGGATCAAAATGTTCGTTGGCAGGTTAAAGTCTCGGGACGCGGCCACGGCACACCGATTGTTGTCGGCCCCAAGGTGATCGTCGCTTCGGCGGATGACCTCACCCAAACGTTATCGCTCCACGCCTACGACCGGTCCGACGGATCATCGATCTGGAGTGTCGATTTGACATCGGGTGCGGCAATGCACAAGAGCATTAAAAACACCTATGCATCGTCTTCTCCCGCATCCGATGGCCAAGCGGTCTATTACCCTTGGATCGCTGACCAACAGCTTTGGATCGCTTCTGTTTCCATCGAGGGTGATGTGAATTGGATAAAACCGATCGCACCTTTCTTTTCAGAACATGGCTATGCGTCGTCACCATGCATCCATCAATCGCTCGTGATTCTCCCGAGTGACAACTTAGGTGCAAGCTACCTAACCGGGATTGACCGAAGCAGCGGAGATATCGTTTGGCAAGTTCCAAGAAGAACCGGTGGAAGTTACACCAGTCCGGTGATTCACCAATTCAATAATCAACCTCAATTGATCATGAGCGGTCAGGGGCAGGTGGTTAGTTATGATCCTACGACCGGTGACACACTCTGGACTTGCGATGGTCCGGGGCTGAGCACCATTGGGACAGCAAGTTTCGACGACGAGTTGGTCTTTGTGACTTGCGGTGCCCCGCCCATGATTGCCGGAGTCATGGCGATCGACGCTTTGAGCGGAAAAATTGCTTGGCAAGCCGATGCGATGGCAAACGTACCGTCGAGCCTCGTCGTCGACAACCAATTATTGGTGACCGAAGATCGAGGCACTCTGGTCTGCTTCGATACAAAGACGGGTGAAAAGAAATGGAGAGAGCGATTGGGGGGCAACCTCAGTGCTTCACCTACCGCGACCGGAAACACGATTTATCTGCCTGACGAATCGGGAACGGTTTCCGTTTTCCGGCTCGGAGACACCCTAGAGTTAATCTCTGAAAATGATCTCGGTGATGGTGGATTTGCTTCGCCGGTTATTACGGGCGGCCAACTTTTCCTTCGCACCGAAGGATCAGTGTTCTGCATCGAACAGCAGTGACGCCGCGGCCGCATTGATCTTCCCACACACCTTCACCACTGATTTCAAGATGAGGTAGCTCGGTGCCTTCCCAGAAACCACGAAATCATCGAAAGCAAAGAGACTCTCGTCGCAGCGACGGTGACAACCATTCATCTCGGAACCGGAAGATCGATGACATTGATAAGCAAACTCAGGATCCGGTGACACATGCCGCATCGAGATTCACTCGCTTAGCGTGGGTGGTGGTTGTTTTGGTGGCGATTGTTGGAGGATGGTTTCTCTTCGGACCTTCAACTCCGTCCACGACTGCAACCGTAACCCCCAAAGCAGTTGGCCCCGATCCTCAAGTTATGCCCCGCACCGGCTACGCGGGACCAGCCGCTTTTTCATCAGCAAGATCCACAATCGGGATTTCACCCGATGGATCACTCACTGCCTGGGCTTTTGACTCGCCGGAGCTCACGGTGTGCAACGGTATTTGGAATGCTGACGAACCAGACTTAAGTCAAACCATCACACTTCGTGGGCACAGCGAGCCTATCAAACAAATTGTGTTTTCTGGTTATGGTGATTTAATCGCGACCGCAAGTGCCGACAGTACGGTCAAAGTGTGGGAAACAGGAAGCGGCGAGCAACTTGTTTCCCTGAATGATCACGAAGGCCCCGTTAACGCGGTCGCCTTTTCGCCCGACGGAGTTTCAATGGCTAGCGGAGGGCAGGACGGGACCATCCGGCTATGGGACGCCTATGGGGGATTACCGCTCACCACCTTGTGTGAACTTGAGTCTCCGATCACCGCATTAAACTACGCTCCAACCGCTAATTGGCTAGCTGCCGCGGATGAAAGTGGTTCCCTGAAAATATGGGAACTAGAAACGGGACGTGAAATCCTAAGTCTAGAGGTTCCCGCATCTGACATCACCGAACCCAACGTCAATGAACCTGCCATTTCTCAGCCTGCACGCATTGACCGCATCATGTTTTCACCGGACGGAAAACAAATGGTTGCGACTGTGGGTGATGACACGCTGCTTCGGTGGCGAGCGAGTGATGGAACAATACTCCCGAAGGTTCGTCTTGAAAACAACAGGATTCTGGCATTCGCGTTTTCACCCGGCGGCGAGGCGATTGCGACCAGCGGCATCGATGGTCGTCTTGTGGTCACGCAGATTAGAAACGAATCAATCCTCGGTGAAATCACCACTCCTGAAATCCCCTTACTGCTCCAATACGCGGTGGATGGCGTCTTACGCTGGTCCAAATTTGACCGTGAGGATTTGGCCAAAATTGGGTATCGCGATTTAGCTGCAGACATCGCATCCCGATCCCAATTAGCGGAAGGTGCCATCAGTGGATTTGTTATGCCCGAAGGTATGAAGATGAATGTTTTTGCCGACGAAACCATGGTGGCAAATCCAGCAGCGATCTGTTTCGATCACAAAGGTGCTTTGTACGTCGCTGAAACGTTTCGCTTTGACACTGAAGTTAGCCTTGGTTATGCCGGACGTGAAACATGGCTTCTTGATGACCTGAAGAACCAAACCCCATCAGACCGACTCTCGATGTACGAAAAGTATGCCGCGGATCGGAGCGAGGGGATGGCACCGCATACCAAGTTCTCCGAAAGAATCCGGCGATTGGTCGACACCGACCGAGATGGCAAGGCGGATCACACCACCATCTTTGCGGATGGCTTTCGTGACCCACTGACTGGAACGGGTACGGGACTGCTAGCGGTTGAAGATCATCTCCTTTACACCTGCATTCCTGATCTCTGGCAATTCACCGATGCCAATGAGGATGGAATCTCAGATGATCGTGATTCGCTCATCACCGGTTTTGGCGTGAAAGCATCACTCCCCCATGGCCTTCACGGTTTGATACAGGGACCGGATGGCAAAATCTACTTCTCTGTTGGAGATCGCGGTTACAAAATCAAAACAGCTGAAGATGGGGTTCTTCACAACCCTTCCACCGGCGCGATCCTTCGGTGCAATCCTGATGGATCACAACTTGAAGAGATTGCGAGAGGCTTCCGCAATCCTCAAGAACTTGCCTTTGACGACTTCGGTAATCTTTTCACCTGCGACAACAACTCCAATCAAGGCGACCAAGCACGTTTGATCTACGTCATGCCTGGAACCGAAGCAGGATGGGAAATGGCCTTTGAAACCATGCCGGCAGAATTTCCCCTCGGCCCTTGGAATCTCGACCGACTCTGGGAAACAGTTTCAAAACATGGTTCGGCTGCGGTCTTGCCTGCGATCGCACATATCGGGATTGGTCCAGCAGGTTTTGCTTCCTATCCCGGCGTCGGCCTACCTGATCGATATCAGCAACATTTCTTTTTGTGCGACTTTGCCGATGCGCCGGAAACAAGCGGTATCCGCAGTTTTGCCCTCGAACCTAGCGGAGCTGGCTTCAAGATTCGCGATCAACACACGTTCATTGGCAACATCCTACCGACCGATATCGAATTCGGACCCGACCAATCTGTTTACATCAGTGATTGGATTCGTGGAGCAGACAGTGATGGTCTTGGTCGAATTTACAAAGCTGAGTTTGAAGGCACGACCGCGAATTCGGAATCCGCTCATTGGCTCACTGCTGACCTGTCAGCTAAAACCGTCGAGCAACTAATTGGAAAGCTTGAACATCCTGACAGAAGAGTCCGTCAACGCGTCCACCTTCAACTTGCCAAGCGTGGAGCGATGGCAGTGACGGGATTGCAGAAACGACTTACGACTCAAGGATCACAACTTGCCAGGATTCATGCGATCTGGGCCTTGGGGATCATTGCAAGTGAGATCCCCACTGAACGTGACAACTGTTTGACCGCCATCGCGGATTGCATCGAGGACACTGATGCAGAGATCCGCACGCAATGTTGCAAAGCACTTGGTGAAGCTCGCTATCTTGCTTCATCAAACCAGCTGATCGATGCGTTGAAAGATGACAATCCGCGGGTCTGTGCGTCAGCAGCATTCGCCCTGGGTAACCTTCAAACACACGACGCAACCGAATCGCTTCTCGAAATACTGGAAAGGAACCAAGGCCAAGATCCGTTTCTTAGACATGCGGCATCCTATGCTTTATCAAAGACAGCGGCGCCCCAAGATCTCGCGGCCAATGTCGCAGCCGAGAGCGAACACATTCGCATGGGAGTTCTGCTCGCGATGCGTCGCATCGGCTCACCAGACCTGGTCCATTTCTTGAACGACTCGGATTCGAAAATCGTCATTGAAGCGGCAAGGGCGATCCATGACCTCAAGTTGAGGGAAGGGCAGGAAGCCTTGGCATCAAAGCTGAATAGTGACCGCACGGAGGAAACTTTCCTTCGTCGATCCATCAATGCAAATCTACGGCAGCGTGATATTGAATCAGCTGAACGGGTCACAAGATTCATCGACGACGCTCGTACACCTGATCGCATGAAAGAGGTGGCTCTCGATGCGATCCGCAACTGGAAGACCCCGCCTACTCGAGACCCCGTCATGGGTACCGCTTGGGAAGACATCACAGTCGTCACGCAAGAACAAGCTCAGTCCGTTCTAACCACCGTCCTTGAGCCTTGGCTAATCCGTTGCCTCGAACAAGTGAAATATCCTCACCAGGAAGAACTGATGCAGATTGCCAATTCACTGGAATTCCAAGTTGGCAACATCAGTTGGATTGGTGACACCCAAAGGCCAGTTAATGTGAGACTGGCCCTGCTCAATCAATTTGAAAAACGAGATGATCCCAAACTCGATCAAGCGATCCAAATGGCAGTGAGCAGCCATGACGGATCGCTACGCATTCGAGCCGCGGAACTCATGTCGACCAAAGACCCAGATTCTGCGTGTGCGGTATTAACGGAAATTATTGAGCAAAAAGGTGCGGAACATTCTGTAACGGATCAACAAGAGGCGTTGGTCGCGATTGGAAAAATCAACGCCCCCCAAGTTGATCAACTTCTCACTCAGATGCTCAGCGACTTCATCGTCGGCGATGTTCCACCCGCGCTCAAGTATGAAGTGCTTTCGATCGCCAACGAACGCCAAGACGGCAATGTGCAAAAGCAGCTCGCGGAGGTACTCCAGTTCTTGGGTCAACAGCAAACACTTGCTGCGAAGTATCAAGCGGTTTTGCAGGGCGGATCCTCTGAGCGAGGCCGTCTGCTGTTTGAACACCACACTGCACTTCAGTGCGTGCGATGTCACAAAGTGGATCAACTCGGAGGCAAGGTTGGACCAGACCTCAGCAAGATTGGCAGTAAGGTCTCTCGGGAATACTTACTTGAGTCGCTGTTGATACCTGAGAAGCAGATTGCTAAAGGCTACGAGGGAGTTTTAGTTGCTCTTGCTGATGGAAAAACGCTCAGCGGCGTCATTGAATCCGAGTCGGATCAAGCACTTAATCTAATCGATGCTCAAGGGAACACGATCAAGATCACCAAGTCAGAGATTATTCAGCGACGTGATGGTCGGTCAGTGATGCCAGCGAATCTACTTGAACACGTTAACTCGTCTGACCTGCGGGACTTGATTGAATACCTAGCTAGCCTTCAGTAAAGCATTCCGAGTCGTGAAGTCATCGGCGTTTTACCAATCTTGCATCAAGATGCGCCGATGGATCGCTCGATTCAGAATCATTCCGACTTTGCGTCAGAGTTCGTTGAGAATCGATTGATTACACTCATCTCGTTAATCAATAACTCGGCAACAACTTGATGCCCTTCCGCGGTGAGATGTGTATCCATTGGCTGATAGACCAGCGTTCCGCGACTCGCCTGACCGATCAATGCGTCTGTCGCGTCCACGAACGGGATATCGAGGTTATCGCAGAGTTCCCCTAACTTGGTTGCAAGCCTCGCTTCCTCCGGTAACTCCCATCCCTCAGGCAGATCATGCTCAATACGATACGGGCCATCGGGTGTCTCGATCTGCAGAGGAGCAAAATCGCAATAGCCACCCATGACACGAAGCTTTCTTGGGATGAGTAGAATCACCAAAGCAATGTTTCGATCTCGCAAAAGTTTCGCCCCGCTCGTGATGGAGTATTCAATCACGGGCCAACCTGGGTGTTGATCCGCCTCGGGTAGAGAAGACATCTCAAAACGCATCCAGTGTTCCGTTTCGCCACGATCGGTGAACACACCACGAAACGGCCACTGATCAATCTCGGGCACCAACTGGTCGTAAAAAAGATGCAAAGGTGATCGATGTTGTGGATCGCTGCGGGGACTTAACGATGCATCCTTAAAGCCGGGTAAGACATCCGGACGTCCCGCTTGTTGCCACTGAACAAAAAACATTGCATCATCCAGATCATTCGTCTCGGCGATCTGCCAAATGACCACCTGCGGTTTGCATGGGAGCCCAAACTTTTCTAACACCACCAACTCAGCAGGAGGACCGTATCCCGCGACGCCCAGATTGCGGGTGCTCATATCTGATTCCTCTTCGATCAGACGCACGAATGTTTTTTCAATGGGAAGATTACCGGCTTCGGTGAAGGAATCGCCTATACACAAGCACTCAGCAAAATCGCGATGCTCGGCATTACGAAAGCCTTGATGGTCGGTTTGAAACGTCACCATCGCGGCATAAGGATCCTCGCTATTGGTTTCCATTGCGAGGTCTCCTCTCGACATCCCCGACCACTCAATGCCCGGCGGACGAAGCCAAGGTAGATCGCTATCCCGCTTCAATGCCTCACCGGTCGAGAGATACCACGGATTGTCCGAAACGGTCGAGGCGGGCCATAGCAAGAAGGCTGATTCAACCAAGAACAGAGCAAGACAGGCAGACAGGGAAACCGTCAACCATCGCATCCCAAACGTCCGCCGATATCGCTTTGGACAAACCAAAAGCGGGACCACGACCAACGCTACAGAACCTGCAACTACCAATGCAGAAAAGCGGAAGAATGAAAGCCTCGCCTCGCCTGATGGCCAAAACCAAACGAGACACGCAATGAGCAAGGGTGTCATGAGGAGTGCGATTCGCAGCATCCAAGGTTGTTTTTTCACGTTTTCATCCTCGGCTAAATCCGGACCTTATCGCACGAATGAACACTTTTTACCGCCTGATTTCATCGCAAAGTTGCAGATTCAATCAGAAACTGCGGCATCAGTCCTTGCCATTCAGGGGGTGCTGCGTCACCATGTCATATCTAGGCCGACTAATTTTTACTACTTTTTGAAAGGTTATCTAGAAAGATGACACGTTTACTACTCGGTTTCTTTTGTGCGTTCATGTTGACTTTCGCAGTCGGTTGTGGTGGCGGCAGCACCGAACCCACCGTGATTACCGGCGACCAAACTGAAGAGCAACTTGAGCAAGCGACTGACGATTACGAATCCGAAATGGAAAATGAAGCTATCGATGGTGACGGTTGATCCATCGGACAGCCAAGCGTCAACAATCGCTAATAAGCCGGCTTAACATGGGTTCCAAGAGACGTCGCGATTCGCTCCGCCACTCTCCTCAAACTGGAAATCTCGGTCCTACTGTGCAGGATGTCAATGAAGACAACTCCACAAGGAAGCTAAGCCCACAAAATAAGTTCTTCGTGCTGCTAGGCATTATCTGTCTGGCAGCACTTTTTTTGCGCTCCCTCAGCATTCTACAAACCATTGATACCCCCACGTCGGTCCGACTCCTGGGCGATGCACGTGGGTATCACGAATGGGCGGTTCGAATTGCTTCAGGTCAGTGGTACGGATCGGAGACGTTTTACCAAGCACCGCTTTACCCTTATTTTTTAGCCGTCCAAATCAAAGTGTTTGGAAGCGGCATTTTCGCTCTTCGCCTATTTCAGGCACTTCTCGGTGCGATCTCCGTTGCTGCGGTCGGGATTGCTGGCAAGAATTTTTTCCGGCCTTCGATCGGTCTGATTGCTGCTGCCGGTTACGCCGTCTATCCAGCAGCAATCTACTTTGACGGAATCGTTCAAAAAACAGCTCTCGCCTCCTTTTTGCTCTGTGTTTTGCTCGCAGCTCTCTCGATCTTATTCAAAGAGATTTCGCAAGGAAATCAAACTGCGAAACTGCATGGAAAAAGTCTTGCAGTCGGTATCATTCTCGGGTTACTCATGCTGACTCGAGAAAATTCAATCCTTTGGGTGCCGATCGTGCCCCTATGGATTTGGTTTCAAAGAAGCGTCATGAAAAGAATCAAGCTGCAGGCGATTGCGAGCTATTTGATCGGGCTTCTTCTGATCCTCTTTCCTGTCGCAGCACGGAATGCATCACTGGGTGGCGAATGGTCGCCAACGACGTTTCAAGCCGGCCCCAACTTTTATATTGGGAACCACCAAGCCTCCAACGGCTTGTACCGCCCACTGGTACAGGGACATGAAACCCCCATGTACGAGCGGGCAGACGCCCAACGTTTGGCTGAAGAAGCATTGGGAAGAGAACTCTCCTCACGCGAGGTATCAAAGTACTGGTTTAATCAATCGTGGAAAGAAATTATCGAGGATCCAGCGAGCTGGATTGAACTTGTGGCCATTAAAAGTTTGATGGTGGTGAATCGATTTGAAGTCCCCGACGTCGAGTGTTTTTATATCTACAGTGAAAGCTCCGTCCCCCTAAAAATCCTCGGGAAGGTCTGGCATTTTGGGATCCTCTTCCCTCTGGCTGTATGGGGGATGACCGTCAAGATCGAGCAAAGACGGGAGCGTTGGGTTCTTGACGCACTGCTTTGGGTCATGGTCGCTGCGATCGTTGCGTTCTTCATCTTGGGTCGTTATCGCCAACCGCTGGTTCCCCTATCGATACTATTTGCCTCGATCGGTGTCCATGATCTTTACTTGCGGTTCCGTAATCGAAACTGGATCGCAATTCGCAGCAGGATCGGCGTCACGATCGCCGCCTTCGTCGTCTGCAACCTACCGGTCCACGATGAATCAATGTTACGTGCAAGTTCCTA
>CALIBL010000109.1 GCA_938045805.1 uncultured Rubripirellula sp.
CATATGTTCAATCTGCCTCTAACAGCGCCCTATTTCCATGACGGAAGCGCTGCAGATTTGAAAGCAATGCTAGACTTCTACGTCAGGGGTGGAAATCACGACCTGCCCGAGAAAAATAGTCACGTGCGTGTGCTCGATGCAACGCCTGCAGAGCAGCAGTTGGTTCTTGAGATGATGGAATTGTTGACCGATCCACGGATTGCCGAGGGAACTGGACCGTACACTCACCCATCATTGATGCTTCCGCTCGCTGATGGTTCGCACGTCTTGATGCGATCCAGTGATGACCCCGAGGCTCAGCTGGATGAGATGCCAGGGTTGAGCTACGTGCATGTCACTCTCGATGGCCAACTTATCGGCGTACCTGCGGTAGACAATGGTGGCGCGGCTGGTCCCGCCGTTGGCGGTGGCGATGCACCCGCTGTTCCACCAGCAGCTCCTGCTGACGACGCTGGTGCAGGTGCAGCTCCCGCTGACGACGCTGGGGCTGGTGCAGGTGCACCTCCTGCACGAGGCGTTCGAGAGGGTGGTGCTCGCGGAACCCAGTCGACTCGCGGCGGCCAAACTCGCACTCGAACTCGAAGCCGAACGCGCTAGTAGCGAATTGGTGCACTGATCAACGCAAACTCTTCGCTCATCGAGATGGGCGAAGGGTTTTTTAATTGTGTTAGGTCAGGATTTCATTGACGATTCGGCCATGCACATCCGTAAGGCGGAAGTCGCGACCTTGGAAACGATAGGTTAGACGTTCATGGTCTACGCCAAAGAGATGCAGCATCGTTGCATGCAGATCGTGGACATGCACAGGATTTTCAACCGCTTCATAGCCGAGTTCATCGGTTGCCCCCCAAGAGAATCCGGGTCGAATGCCACCGCCGGCCATCCAGCACGAGAAGCCCATGATGTGATGGTCGCGTCCCGAGCCCTGGGCCATCGGTGTGCGTCCAAATTCACCGCCCCAGATGACCAAAGTATCCTCGAGCATTCCTCTCTGCTTGAGATCCTTGATGAGAGCGGCCGTACCTCGATCCACAAGTTTTGCGGTCACTTGCGCACCCTGCTTGATTCCACCGTGATGGTCCCAGCCGCGATGGTACAGTTGAATGAATCGAACTCCACGTTCGGCTAAACGCCTCGCTAGTAAACAGTTTGCAGCAAACGACCCATCACCTCCCTTGGTTCCATAAAGGTCTAACGTCTCCTGCGACTCATCTGTGAGATCCATCAGGTCGGGAGCCGACATTTGCATTTTAAAGGCTAGTTCATACTGTGCGATCCTCGTTCTGATCTCTGGATCTTGGAACCTTGCCTCACCAAGTTGATTCAGTTGTTGAACCGCATCAATAACTTGTCGCTGATTATTTAGATTCACCCCGTTGGGGCTTTTCACATAGAGAACGGGATCACCCTGCGATCGGAACTCGACACCTTGGAAACGACTGGGTAAAAAGCCGCTGTGCCATTGCCGGGCAGCGATTGGTTGCGATTGACCGCCACCGACAGACGTCAGCACAACGTAGCCTGGAAGATTGTCGGTTTCACACCCCAGTCCGTACAACAACCAAGAACCCATCGAGGGACGGCCTGGTATGGACGTTCCGGTGTTCATCAGGGTGTGAGCGGGATCATGGTTGATTTGGTCCGTCTGCATCGATCGGATGATGCATATATCGTCTGCGATTCCCCCGATCTCCGGCAGAACGCTGCTGATTTCTAACCCCGACTCGCCGAACTTTTTGAATTCATGTTGGGGACCTAAGCACTTCAGGCGATCCGCCTGTCCCTGTAGTTGTGCTATCTGCTTGCCTTCCGTGTACGATTTTGGCATCGGTTGCCCGTCCATCTCAGCAAGCTTTGGTTTGTAGTCGAGCGTTTCCAAGTGTGAAGGGCCTCCCGCCATGCACAGGTGGATGACCCTTTTGATCCGTTGCTGCTTAGAAGCGACGGGGTAAACCCCCTGCCATTGATCCGTGTTGTCCACTGGGCCTGTTTTTCTTGTGTCGGCAGCGGGTAGTTTGCCGGAGGCTAGTAGCGACTGCAGCGCAGCGGCACCGATGCCGTAAGATCCTTGACGGAGAAACGTTCTTCGGTGGCTTTGGCGAGCGAGGGTTTCTGGGGTCATGGCAAATGCGGTTGGGGAGAGTCAGGATGCAGTTGGATTGGGTTTCTAAAAGTTGGTTAGGACGCTAAACAATGAGGTGATTGAGTGCGAGTAGGGACTAAATATTCAAGCGAGTTCAATTTCGAGTGATGAACTCATGGAGGTTGAAGACAGCTCGGGAGACGGCAACGTAGGATGCGAGCTCCACTGGATCGAGCTCTGGTGAGGGCTGGCGATCGCCGATGTCGATGAGTGCTTTTGCCTCCTCAGGTGAATCGCTGTAATACTTAAACTGCTGCTCACGCAGCTGGCTCAGGATAGCGATCTCTTCTTCGGTTGCTTTTCTTGTCAACGCTTGCTCGATCATCTGCTCGATTCGTTTCTCCTCGTCTTGCTGCTCGTTGAGGAGACGTTCCGCGTAAACACGCGCGGCTTCGACATAGGATGGATCATTGAGCATCACCAACGCCGCTAGCGGTGTATTGGATCTCGGGCGTTCAGCGGTGCACTCTTCTCTTGCCGGAGCATCAAAGAGTTTCATCGCTGGATGTAAGAATTGCCGCTGCCAATGCGTGTAAACACCTCGACGATATTGGCTTTCACCTGAATCTGCCTTGTAAGTACGGGTGGGAAAGTTGAGGTGTCTCAGTAGTCCAGCTGGCTGGTATGGTTTGACGCTGCGACCACCAAGTTCCTGCACAAGTAGCCCGCTAATAGCCAGAGCATTATCTCTCACCATCTCCGCATCCAAACGAAAGCGTGATTGCCTAGCTAAAAGCCGATTGTATGGGTCGATATCGGCCAGCTCGGCTCTCGGTGCAGAAGATTGGCGGTAGGTTTCACTGTTGACGATGAGACGAACCATATGTTTGACATCCCAACCACTTTCAATGAATTCAATCGCTAAAGCATCCAACAGTTTAGGGTGAGAGGGATATTCGCCTTGAGAACCGATATCATCGAGCACCTTTGATAAGCCTGTACCGAAAAATAGTTTCCACAGCCGATTCACAAACACTCGCGCAGTTAACGGATTGTTTTCGGCAACGATCCAATTAGCAAGATCGAGTCTTGTTTGACGGCGGTTGGTTTGTGCCTCTCCTTCTACTGTCGCTTGAGGTAAAAAGTGGGGGGGGCACGGGTCGACAATCGGTCCACTGTCATCCATCCAGTTACCGCGGGGTAGAACTCGCATTTCGCGGGGCTCTACCGCTACCGTTACCAAAGTGGTGCGAGTGTGCTGCGATTTTAAATCAGCGATTTGTTTTTCGAGAGTGGACATCTCCTGTCGTAGCGACTCGAGTTCCGGAGCGATGCCTCGATAGTGAGACTCCAATTGAATGTTTTCGTCATCGCTTCTGTCACCGGCTGCTTTGTCGATGATTGCCAGGATCTCGGTCGGTACGGCGCGTCGCGGGTCAAAGTCCACCGCATCATCGGTCAATGAGATACGAAACCGGCCTAGAGTGTGACCGGGGTTATCGTGGTTTTGTTCGATTGTCACCACCAGATGTGCGTCTTCAGGAATCGCTTGAGCCGATTTCAGGGAGGCGATCCAAGAATGGCTAACACCAAAATTAGGCATGACAGCCCAGCCCCACTTTTTGCCTTTTTCATCGTTGTCGATCGCGGCAACGGCCTTCCAGCCTTTGTAGGGGTTTTGATTTCCATCGGCCTGCTCAAAGCTCGCTTTTGCGTCCGTTAGTTCGATGGATGCCGGTTCCTGACCTTCAGATACCATCGCAGCACGCACTTCTGAAATTACAAAGTTTCCGTTGCCCGCTCGGCCGGGCCCCTTGGCCGGTAGGGAATCATCCGGCAGAGCCTCAACAC
This sequence comes from uncultured Rubripirellula sp., assembly GCA_938045805.1. Lineage (GTDB taxonomy): Bacteria > Planctomycetota > Planctomycetia > Pirellulales > Pirellulaceae > Rubripirellula. The sequence continues at coordinate 3,935 of CALIBL010000109.1, forward strand.
GGATCCCGGTTACCGCGGCAAGTGAATCTTTGGGTACAGAAAAAGTAAGCGTGTAAGTATTGGATTCGGATCCCGCTCCCGATGCGAGAACCGAAGCATCCTCCTTGACTTCAAACTTGGTTCCGTGGAGTGCTTCAACAGAATCAGGTTTGAGAGAAAGCCAACGTTCACTCGGTTGAGATAACTTTTCAACCCACTTCGTCATCGCCTCGCTAATCGGCGTGGTGTTGTATTGTTCGCTCTTTTTCTGCTGTTGATCCAAGAGTGGAGCAAGCAAATCCGCGAGCTGATCATCAGGGACGTCCATCGACGGACCCCACTGTCCATCTCGATTGGCGCCCGCGTAGAGGCCTCTTTCTTTGATGTCAGCAAAGTAAGATGCGAACTGATAGAAGTCTTGCTGGGTAAAAGGGTCAAACTTGTGATCGTGACATTCGGCGCATCCGAGGGTGGTACCTAGCCAAACCGTTGACGCGGTACGAACGCGATCCGAGGCATATTTGGTCAGGTACTCTTTAGGCTGCGCGCCACCTTCAGCTGACATCATGCCGAGGCGATTGTAGCCCGACGCTATTTTCTGGGCGTCTGTAGCATCTGGAAGTAAGTCGCCGGCAAGTTGTTCCCGCGTGAATTGATCAAATGGTAGGTTTTGGTTGAACGCGTCGATCACGTAGTCTCGATACGGTGAGACACTTACATCTTGGTCACCGTGATAACCAACCGTGTCCGCGTACCGCACAAGATCAAGCCAGTAGATCGCCATGCGTTCCCCGAAGTGGGGCGACTCAAGTAAACGGTCGACGGTCTGTGCCCAACGATTCTCCGGATTAGCGTCTTCAAAGGCCTGCAAGTCGGCGTTTGTGGGTGGAAGACCAAGTAGATCGAAATGGATTCGACGAAGTAAGATCGAGTCCTGTGCCTGCTCAGAAAGATCAGTATTCTGCGATTTGAGTTTTTCGCGGATCAATCGATCGATCCATTCACCTTCTCGGCTTACGGCTAGATTGAGGGGATTGAAAGACCAGTGGAGCGACCACTTTGCGCCCTGTTGAATCCAGCGAGTAAGCAGGTCAATATCCGTGTCGCTCAGCGACTTGGGATGATCATGAGGTGGCATCACAATGTCGGGGTCGCCGGAAGTGATCCGAGAAACCAGTTCGCTCGCTTCCGCATCGCCGCGAACGATCGCTTGATAGCCGCCGAGATCGGCGAAGGCACCCTCTTCGGTATCGAAACGTAATCCATCCTCGCCACCTCCCTCTCGTCGAACCGCGTCCGGCCCATGGCAGGAATAGCATTTGTCAGCCAAGATCGGTTTTATATCGCGAGCGAAATCGACAGATGGGTCGCTCGCTAGTGTTAGGCTGGCAAAGAAAAACGTAGAAAATAGAATCGACAGTGTTTTCACGACCAATAGATCTCGTCTAGACAAATGAGGTGGATACCCTCGTTAGTATAGCCGATCTCGCAAGATTAAGCGTCCTTGTGTTTGGCAGCAGATGTTTGAAGAAAAAATTGGAACGAATTGGCTGATGCGCTAATTCTAAGCTTTTGAGGTAGCAATCTCCCCCGCTGTGCACTTTGTGATCGTTATCGAGGAAGCTTTAAAGAGTCAGATTCGCTTTGAACACGTGGCGGGAATGATCGGGGAGACTTTCCACAAGGGGCTGGCAGACTCAGCGGGCGATCAGGGCGAAACGAATCACCGCAAAGCGTAGCACGATGCTTCGTCTCTGCGTTCAGATCTTTCGTAACAAGAGGTGGGAGCGAATTACATCGCACCCTTGCCGGTGAACACAACGACTACCGTCCTCAGTAAGATTTTAATGTCGTTGAGGAGACAGCAGTTGCGGAGATAGATAAGGTCATAGGCGACCTTGCGTTTGAAACTGTCAATGTTGTTGTCGTAGCCGTTGACGATCTGCGCGACTCCCGTCACTCCTGGCTTGAGCTGTAGGCGATCGAGATAGTTCGGGACTTCGCGCGAGAGTTCTTCGATGAATTCTGGCCGTTCCGGTCTCGGTCCCACAAGTGACATGTCGCCACGAAGAACATTCCATAATTGAGGCAACTCATCGAGACGTGTGAGCCGCATGAATTTACCGAGCTTAGTCACCCGTGGATCGTTTTGGGATGCGAACTGCGCTCCGTTTTTTTCGGCATCGACCACCATTGTGCGGAACTTGTAGAGCGTGAAGAGTCGACCGTAGCCAATCTGTCTTCGACGTTCCACACGCGAGCGGCGATCGGAAAAATGAAGCTTCCTTCTACTAGCTCTGCGGTCGGGACGAGACCGCCGGCGCCGATTCAGTCCAACGCGTGTTTGACTAAAGATTGCGTCACCCGGCGAACTCAGTTTGACGGCGACCGCGGTAAGAAGCATCACCGGGAAGAGGAGCGTTATGCCAATCAACGCACCGATGATGTCGATAGCGCGTTTGATCCGCTTGAGGCGCAGCGGCAGTGGAGTTTCGATACCTCGTTTGGGGTCGACCGAAACGGTAGAAAGCCACGGCACCGGTTCGATCAATACGTCCGCAGTGAGTCGCTCTAAAGGATCAACGCTCTCGTGGGAGGGCGTTATTTCCTGAGTGATTACGCAAGGCGATTTTTCGGCTGCGTAACTGTCGTTCATGGTCTGTAACATCCGCACGCTGAATCTGGAGGAGAGTTGCCCCATGCATCAAAACTCGTTCCGTTTGATGCGTGTGACCGAGTATTGTTTGTT
>CALIBL010000110.1 GCA_938045805.1 uncultured Rubripirellula sp.
AGATCTTTTCTCTCGAGGGCAATTCTCAGATGCGATTTCTTACGCCGAGTCGCATCCTGATCAGTTTGAAGATTATGGACGTCTCGTTTTATTTGCTCATTGCTTATTTAGAACCAAGCAGTATGCCCGAGCGAGTAACGCGTACTCAGAGGCAATCTCAAAGGAGCAAGCCTTTCCACTTGCCGTTTTCTACCGTGGTGTGACTCAGTTGGCGTTGGGTGAGCATCATCAGGCGTCCCTTGATTTTCGAGAAGTTCTTCAATCCCATCCTGAATTCGTTTCCGCGCAATTCAATTTGGGGCTCGCTTTGATGTATCAGGACCGCGTGCAGGAAGCTGAGCTCGCATTTTCGAAGGTCGTAGAGCTTGATCCTGACGCCACTCAGGCCTTCATTACGCGGGCGAAGTTGAGGATGCAACTCAACGAGGTGGCGGATGCGAGATCAGACATCGCGCGTGCCATTGAAACCAATCCGCAAGATGCTCGAAATCTTATCGGGCTAAGTCAATTACTGTCCGCTCAAGATCCCAAGAGGGCGGTCGTGTTGGCCGAGCAAGCCGTCAAACAGTCTCCGAATGATTTGGATGCCAGGCAGATGTTGGCACACCTACTTACGGAGGAAGGCAAAGACGAGGAAGCGATGATTCATTTGACGCATATTCTAAAAATGAATCCGAATCACTCGCTAGCACTCGGGGGTCGTGCTGTCTTACTTGCTCGAGTCGGGAACCAAAGTAGATCGCTCGCGGACCTTGGGAAGTTGATCAGTCAAGAAAAACATGAACCGTTGCTTTGCTACCAAATTGCCTGCGGTTTCAGCTTGTTAGCGGACGCCAAAAACGAAATGGATCCATCTGGTCAGCTTGAGGCCTGTTTCTCTCAAAGCGATGGCGACCGCAGGATCGAATCAATTCGATCTACCGGTCGCAAAGATCATTTGAGGAGGGCGATGAATTGGTACCACAAAGCGGTGACAGCCGACCCGTCAATTCGCAGCGTGGCAGAAAAAGATTCCGATTTGAAATTTTTGCGGGGCAGCAAAGAATTTTCAGATTTTGAAAATTTGTTAGAGGACTTTGAACTCCTCCGTAAAAGGTTTAGTGAACAATGAAAAAGAGAAACAAGCGAGAGAAGCTGAGCGTCCAGATTCTGGAAGATCGTTGTCTTCTTAACGCCCACGTGAGCGATTTTCTTGGTATCGGAAATCATACGATCAGTATTGCGCCGGATGAGACACAGTTCGGTCAACAGACGTCAAATCTATCCAGTTTTTTTGATCAGAGGTTCGGCGCGGATGCTTGGCGCGAAACGCTGCGTGATGCGGCGCAGTCTTGGGTTCCGCACTCGAATGTTAACTTCGGATTCGTGGATGATGATGGTAGCCCAGCTGGAATTCAGGGGCCTTGGAGAGGTGACGAAAGGTTCGGTGATATCCGCGTCTTTGGTGTCGAGCTTGATGATTCAGTTTGGGCGCAGGCAATCGATGGTAATGCACGCGTTGCTGGAACTTGGGCCGGTGATTTAGTCTTTAACACAAACGCGAATTGGACTTCGTTAGAACAATTCCAGGCCGCCGCTGTCCACGAAATCGGACATGCCCTAGGTCTTCAGCATAGTGATGAACCTCTGTCGGTAATGAATGATGCCGATACGAGGCTCAATACGAAACTGTCTGATGGGGACATCGAGGTATTGCAGTCGCTGTATGGGGAAAGGTTTCACGACTACGCGGATGCGGAAAAGCGAAACGATCAGATCAAGGAAGCCACACGAATTAGTGGAAGCGGAGAAGGGAATGAGTCTGAGGACTTCGATGGTTCGCAGATTTGGCTTCAGTTCGGTGATCTCACGGTTGCTAATGATGTGGATCACTACCGGATCAATCTCGAAGATAATGCCGTGGGAGAGATGACGATTGGTGTGAGAACGAAGGGGCTCAGTCTTGCTTCACTCAAAGCTAAGGTGTTAACACGCGACGGGGAAGAACTTGCAAGTGTAATCGTAGATCCTGAGTCTGATTGGACGCTGATGACGATCGATGCAAGCGTCGCCGAGCGAGTGTATCTGAAGATCGAGAGCGTGGATTCAGACGAGGTATCCATTGGTGGATATGCGGTGCTGATTGCGGGTCCAGAGTTGTTTGCGACGACGAATGAAATCAACACCACGTGGGTCGAAAATGCGTATCGATGGCATCAAAATGCAAAATTTGGTGATCGAGGTTATTCCTACCGCCCGGGAGACCCAATTGGCGGGGCGATCTGGTCGCTAGCGGAAGATTTGATCGAAGGAACAGGCCCGGTGGACATTGAGCCAATGGTTCAAACGTCGGAAAGGACGGTCTACTCAGCGGTCGGAGAATTGGTTTCGGTTGATGAAGTCGACCAATACTCAATCGAAATTCCGCGAGTCGTCGAGCCAAACCAATCACTGAAAATCGAAGTTCACTCGTTGAATCGATACGGTGTTGTGCCTGATATCCAAGTGTTCTCGTTGAGTGGTGGTTCTTTACAAGTGCTCACGACTTCTCGTGGGAACGGAGTGACACAATTAGTAGCTAGTGGTTTAACCGCCGGTCAGCGGGTGATGATTCAGGTGCAAGGTGGAGCCGTCACCGACGACTTCAAAGTTGGGGCATACAGCGTCCATGCTGAACTGTCGGTGGTGGGAATTGATGACGTAACACTGATTGAGGGTCAGCTGGATGCGGCGAAGTCTTCATCCATCTCCACGTTCACACTGCCCATTTCGAAGGTTGCCAAGTTCAATCTTATTGGTTCGTCCCAAAGCTTGGCTGCCATGTCAGACGGTGCTGCGTTGGTTTTCGAAATCTATGACGGTGACCTGAACCGGTTGCATGCTTTCGTTGGCCCAATCGATGACATGAGGAGTATGCCTGGTATCGTCTTGTCGGCAGGAACGTATCACGCAAAGGTCTCAAGTGCATACCGCGGCGTTGAAGTTCTATCCGTTTCAACGAAGTTAACAGCGGAGTTTTTCTCCGAGTCAATCGGCCCACTTGCCCCACCGGCGGGTCAGGATCCAGTGCTCGGGTGTCTTATCGGTGGACCACTTTGTCTTCCGGACAGCGAAGATCATGAAGTTCCAATTGTCGTGGTGTCTGATTCCCCAGTTTTGATTCCAGACGAGGTTTGGCTCGAGCCGTTCAACCTTGGTGATGATTGGTACTGGGACAATATCATCGTGCCAATTTCACAGCCTGCGGGTGACGGGGCTATTGGCGGTGTGACAGAGGGAGTAGGTGGCGGCGTTACGATTGAACCGCCAACCACCGACACTGCCGGTACAGATACTGGCGTTGGTACAGAGTCGGGCACTAGTGATGGCGGTGCTGCGGGAACAGGGACGCCGTCCTTTGGAGTCTCCAACGCCGGTGCATCGAGCCTAGGCGGCTTCGCAGGTTTCTCTGCAGCGGTGGGTGAATCCCTTTCGGGAACCAGCGACAGCGTCACCACGGACTCGGGTGCAGCGGTGAACACCACAACGACTAACGGCTCAGGTAATGCAGCGACTACTGGCTCTGCCAGCGGTTCGACTTCTCAAGCATTATTCGGTGCAGCTAACGCAATCGCAAACGTTGATCGCGTAATGAGTAGTTTTGCTGCAGGAATGATTTCCCAACTCGACGTGAACCGTGATCAGCTTGTCACTGCGGCCGATGCGTTGGTGATCATTAATTTTATGGCCAGCCATGGGGCGGGTACTGCGGTCAACAACGCTTCGTCTGCAATGGATTCCAATGGTGATGGTCAGGTTACGGCGTTGGATGTCCTTAGGGTAATCAACCAGATTTCACGTGTTCGTTAGACGCGGCGGGGTTGGGGGGCGAGGGGGCTCGGGGAACCAAAGGATCAGGACTCTGTTTGGGGGGTAGCTAATAGAGTCCTGGTCCTTATTTTTTTGCGCCGATGTGAGCCGGTCAGACAAAGAAGACTGCTAGCCAGATTGCCGGCGGAGAGGTGGAGGTTGATTTGACACGATGTCGCTGATGGGCTGGTATCAAGCAGTGTTCCCCTTGACTGAGTGCTTGGGTGGCACCGTCTTGAAATTCAATCACCGCCTGACCTTCTATCAAAGAAACCCATTCGTTTTCATTTTGGTCATACCAGAAGCCATCAGGTGAGGTGTGTCCCTGAGAGACGATCCGCTCAATTCGAACCGTGCTGGACTTAAGCAGAGTCTCCGTGAGTTCGGCGCCCAGTGGTTTGTCAGGAAGGTTGAAAAGGTTAACGCCGGATCGAAGGTTTGACCTCGTTTCACGTTGCGTCATTGTTTTGCCTTTGCGTAGGGGAGCAAATGTTTGAAAGGGGTTACGCGTCGTGGCTTCGTTTTGAGGCAACCAAGACTCTTTTGAACGCTGGTATATTAGCGAACCTCAGATGACTGATACCAGCCAGTATGACGCCGCTGCTGCTCGTTCAAGAACTCACTTCGTCACTCCAAATTTTAGCCTCCGACATGTTCCGAATCTTTCTTATTTTCTCACTGACTGTGACTTGGTTTGCGGTGACGCGGGATTGCTGTGCGGACGAATCAAGCCAGACTCTCCACTTGATCGACCTCAATGATCAACTTTACCGGCAAGTGGTTGTCGATCGGGAGGCTTCACAGTACCTAGGGCATCCAACCACCTGCTTGCTTGAAGATGGGAAGACGATTTTGTGTGTTTACCCAAAGGGGCATGGGAAAGGGGGGATTGTCTACAAACGAAGTGATGATGGTGGGAAGACTTGGAGCGAGCGTTTGCCAACACCGGCTAGTTGGGCGACATCAAAAGAAGTACCAACATTGCATCGTGTCATTGATGCAACAGGAAACAAGCGTTTAATTATGTGGTCGGGATTGTACCCGGCACGTCTAGCAGTTTCAGAAGATGATGGAGCAAGTTGGAGTGAGCTTAAGAACGTAGGAGCTTGGGGCGGGATTGTCGTGATGGGATTCGTGGAGGCTTTATCGAATCGGCCTGGACACTATCTCGCAATGTTTCACGACGATGGGCGTTTCTTCACGAAAAGTCCGGTCACCAATACGGAACGCACGTTCGATCTCTATAAGACTTTTTCGAGCGATGGAGGTCTTACTTGGTCCATGCCAGAATCAGTTTATCGGTCATCTCAAGTGCATTTGTGTGAACCGGGATGTATTCGGTCACCGGACGGCAAAACGCTTGCGGTGCTCTTGCGAGAAAACACGCGAGGTAAACGGTCACATATTATTTTCTCGAAAGACGAAGGGGCAACGTGGACCGAGCCTAGGGAGATGCCATTGGTACTCACTGGTGATCGTCACACCGGTAAGTATGCTCCGGACGGCAGGCTCTTCATTAGTTATCGCTGCCGATCCCCAAAGCAACATGTGGAGCAGCGTCCGTTTGAGGGAGACTGGGTTGGCTGGGTTGGAACGTGGGACGATCTCGTCGATGGCACCGATGGTCAATACTTTGTACGTCTCAAGGATAACACCAAAGGTTACGACACGACGTACCCCGGAGTGGAGCTGCTACCTGATGGAACCTTCGTAACGACCACCTACGGTCACTGGTCGCAGGGTCAGGAGCCTTACATCCTCAGCGTTCGTTTCCAACTCACTGAACTGGACGAGTTAACGCAGTAGCAAGGTTACTGCAAGCATTCGCAACGGGTCAGACCCCTTTTCTGTCCACCTAATGGTCGTGGGAATCTTCTTTGAAGTCGCCGGAATACGGCGTTCCATCGACCACGCCCGTCATTGTGCCAGCGTACTCCCTCGCCACCCCAAGCTTTTCATGGGTTCCCACGAACCGTGATGAGGTGCCTTGTGGATCCTTATCGAGTGGTTGAGCTGATAGGACGATTTGGACCGCGGGATCAACCAGACTTAGTTCAATCGACTCAGCTTCAATCGGCGTGGAGGTTTTTTCATCGCCGCCCAAGATGTAGACCGTTGCTTGTTGTGCGTCGTGATCGACAGTGAATTCAACGTGATACTTTCCACCACCCCAATCGGCGATCGTCCCATCGTGCGGTCCAGCACCATGTGCGTGACCTTCCACACTATGGTCGTGATCATGAGCATGGTCGTCGCCATGACTATGGCCATGTTCATCATCGTGTGAATGGTCATGGTCATCACTTGCGGAACTGCTTGTGTTACCGGTTGTGTCCTGATGTGAATTGGGTTGGCTACACCCAGTCAATGATGCGGTGAAGTAGATGAGAGCGAATAAAATCAGTTTCTTCATGCCTTGGATCTTTCAGAAAGGTATGTCTTGTTCAGTATCTACTAGCCTTTTCGCATCCTGTCCGCTGAATTTCCAAAAGAGACCGGGATGGATTAGGAACTCACAAAAGGTTGACGTTGTTAGTCCGCCGAGAATCACCGTAGCGACTGGGTAGAGGATTTCGCGTCCGGGTGCCTGACCACCTATTACCAAAGGAATCAGACCAATGCCAGCGGTTAATGCGGTCATCAGGACGGGAGCGAGTCTCTCTAAACTTCCACGTGTAATCATTTCCTGAGAAAAAACTTCACCTTCTTCGTTCATCAGGTGAAAGTAATGAGTGACAAGGAGGATTCCGTTCCTGACCGCGATCCCACCAAGTGAGATGAATCCGACCAGGCTAGCGACCGTGAGATTTTGCTGAGTGATTACCAAGGCAAGCACACCGCCGATAAATGCGGTTGGTAACGCATTTAAGATCTGCAGAACGATCCGGACCGATGGAAATAGAATCATCAATACCGCAAACATCCCGAGCGCGGCGACGCCCGCCAAGATTGTGATCACCCGAGTGGCGTTTTGCTGGCTCTCAAACTGGCCACCATACTCGACGTAGTATCCGACGGGGAGTTCGAGATTAGCATTGACCTGCTGCTTGATCGCGGCGACAGCGCTGGCCAAGTCGCGACCCTGGGTGTTGCAGCGAATGATGATCCGGCGACGCGCATTCTCGCGGTTGATCGAGTTAGGCCCGGATCCTTGAAGGATGGTGGCGACGTCACGTAATTCGATCTGCCCACGTTCCGTATGCCCGTCGAGGTGTGGCAGGTCAATTCGCAGACGTCCAAGATTCTCGTAATCGCTCCGATACTGCTCCTCCATTCGAATCAGAAGGTCAAACCGTCGTTGCCCAAGCAGGACCTGCGAAACGACTTCACCCTGCAATGCGGTTTGCAAGACGTCCGCAACATACTCACGAGTCAGCCCATATAGAGCGAGGTCCTCGCTACGCATTTGAATGTGCAATTCTGGTGTCATCCGGATCGGTTCGATGATCGGAGGTGTGATTCCTGGGATGTCTTTGATCGAGGCTTTGACCTGTTCGGATAGAGCGAGCAGTTCTGTCAAATCGTCGCCGTGAATTTTGATTGCAATCTGTGCGTAGACACCCGATACCATATGGCTGATGAGATGAGCGAGCGGTTGTTCTACCTCGATGTCAACGCCGGGTACCTCGGTGTGGACTCGCTCCAGTAAATTCGCAAGTAATTCATCACGGTTGCCGCTGGTCTCAGGGTTCATACTCAAGATGTACTCACCGACATTGACCGGCGAAGCGTGCTCATCCATCTCTGCGCGGCCCGTGCGGCGAACAAAATTAAGGATCTCGCCTTGCGGATTTGATGGCGAGATTTGCATCGACAAGAACACATCATCGATGCTCGATGAGACTTGGTTGGAGGCTTGAAGAGAAGATCCCGGTGGGAGAGTGACATTCACCTGAACGCTGCCCTCGTCAAATGCCGGCAGGAAATTTCGACCCAGGTTTGCGAGTTGCCAACCGGCGATGATGACGCCAATCCAAGTCAACAGTAGAAGGCTTCCGGGGATTGCCATACTGATGCGAATCAGAGGATGTGCAACCGCTTTCAATCCCCGTAAGACAGGGCCTTCAACCTTGCGATGCGTCGCTCCAGAATTCGGAAGTAGGTAAAAGGACAGAACGGGAGTTACCGTTAGCGAAACCAAAAATGAAGACAAAATGCTGACGATGTAGGCGAATCCGAGGGGAGCAAAGAGCCTTCCTTCGATTCCCGAAAGTGCAAACAGTGGGAGAAAGACCAAAATCACAACCGCAGTGCCAAACAAGATAGCGCTACGGATCTCCTTGCTCGCTTCGTACACGACGGTAATGGCGGACAGTGGTTTCTTGCGGTGATGATTTTGCTTAAGTCGCCGAAAAATATTCTCAACATCCACAATTGCATCGTCGACCAATTCACCCATTGCGACAGCGATACCACCGAGTGTCATCACGTTGATGGACACTTCACTTCCGCTGAACCAACTCACCAGTCGGAATACCAGACTGGTCATGACCAGCGAAATCGGAATGGCGGTCAGGGTAATAAAGGTGGTGCGGAAATTGAGCAGAAAGAGGAAGAGGATGATGATGACCAGGCTGGCTCCGATGATGATCGCTTCACCCACATTAAAAATGCCACGGTCGATAAAGTTCTTGAGGCGAAATAATTCTGACTTAATGATGATGTCAGGAGGCAGGGAAGCCTCGATTTCTGAGAACGCTTGTGTGACATCGTCTGTCAAGCGTCGCGTGTCGATGTGGGGTTGTTTCACAACGGTAAAGACAATACCGCTCTGGCCATTGATGCTACCATCACCACGTTTCAGCTCTCGACCTTCCACCACGGTGGCGATTTGATCAAGTAACACATTGCGCTTGTCATCGCGGCGAACGGGTATTTTGCTTAGATCGTTGAGGACATCGTTAGAAACGGTACCTAGGCGTCCGAGGATGCGGATCGGACGTTCAGTTTCACCGTCGATGGCGAATCCACCGCTTGCGTTGATGTTGCTCTCTCGAAGCGCTTGCTTGACGTCCTGCACCGTGACGTCGTATTCCAGCAACGCGGTTGGATCGAGAAGAACCTGATACTGTTTTCGATCTCCGCCCTGCATGAACACTTCGGCGACACCGGTCACCTTCAATAAGCGTGGACGGATAACCCAGTCAGCGATGGTGCGAAGTTCAAGAAGTTGTTTTGCCTGTGTTTGGAAAGGTATTTCATAGGTGCGGTCTTCGATGCGAACCGTTGCTACCGCCGCGAGAGATGGGTCAGGCAATTGGGTGGTGATCGTAAGCAGGTCGCTCTCAACCGAGTTCCACAAGTCAACTCGGTGTCGATCACTGGGAAGCCAGATCTTGACTTCGGGGGCATCGCCTTCGTTCTGCTTTAACTCGGCGATCCAGGGCGTCCTATCCACGGGTGTGATTTGACCGCCGCTTGGACCGATTTGGCGATAGATGCCGGCAATGACGATTTGGCCCATGATTGAAGAGGGCGGTGTCATTTGGGGACGGATCCCCTCGGGCAGTACGCCGTCGAGCGTGGATAATCGTTCGGCAACCGTTTGCCTTGCGTCCCTGATGTCAGTTTTCCAATCGAATTCGATATAGAGAACATTGAGTCCAGCTGTTGTTTGACTGCGTACCGCCTGCACACCGTCCGCTCCGAGTAGAGCGATTTCGATCGGCTGCGTGACGAGCGTCTCGACCTCCTCGGTCGCTAGGCCTGGTGCCTCGGTGATGATGACGACGCGGGGACGATCGAGGTCTGGAAAGACGTCGATTGGCTGTTTGGTGGCGAGGTAGGATCCGTATCCGAGTAGCGTCAGGCTGGCGATGATCACCAGAATTCGATAGCGAAGAGATAAACGGATGATTGCGTTGAGCATCGTGTTGATCTCCTAGTGCGCCGCGTGGACGGTGCCGTCCGCGTGAACGTGGAGACCGGGTTGTTCACCGCTGGCGGATTGAGATTTCAGAACCCTTCGAAGCGATGCTCCCGCGTTTTGTGCGAGGAACGTTCCCGGGGTGATACTTCCATCGTTAGCAATCACTGCGTGGCGATGATCCTGATGGCGGACATGAACGGCTATCTGATTAAAGAGATCTCCGTTTTGCCGATACACAAACGCATTGGGGCCCTCATAGGCCACCGCCTCGGCCGGGAGGACGAAGACATTTTCAAGTTTCTCGACTGGCACGTGAATCCGCGTCCGCTGGCCAGGGCGAAAACGCCACAGTAGAAAAGTCTCGCCGGCGTTCTCGTAGAGTTGTGACTGGTTAACCAACGGAAGGTAAAAGTCAAAGGTGCGGCTCTGCTGGTCGATCGTATTGGACAGGTGACGGATCTCAAAGGTTTGATCAAGCGGTTGCCATGACTCTGCGGAGTCGTCCGCAAACTCAACTTCAACTGACCGGTTTTCACTCGCTGCACGTTCTAGCCAGCCCGCCTCACGTTTAAACGCATGACCGACGATGTAAAGATGGCGATGATTCGACAGCTCCGAGATCAACTCGCCGGCTTGGACGGTCTGCCCAAGATCGACGGAGAGTTTCTGAACCTCGTAGGAGATCGTTTCCGTGATCTGATCATCGGTGTTCGGTTTTGTGCCGTTGTCGTTTTGTCCGATGTTCGACTCATCTTCGTCTGACGTTTTTCTGGCCGCGTTGACGTCGTTCGGTGTCGTCTCGCTCAGTCCTTCCGAGCTTGGGGAAACGATGTTCAAACTTTCGGGGCTTGAACTTGTTTCAGACACGACCGAGCGGGGAGGTGGTGCTACCACATCGATCGTAGAGACAAAAATACCGCTGCTGATCTGTTCGACCTGTGAGGGAGCAAGACCGCGATTGAGCAGTTCTTGCTTAGAAGCTTGGATGATCGTCTCTTGTCGGCGCACGTCGTTGTTGAGTTCAATGATCCTCGATTGAGAGATCGCACCCGACGATGCAACACTTGATAGCCGCGAGATTTCTTTCCTGAGTAGTGCGATCTCTTGTGACGCTTTGTAGAGCTGAGTTTGTGTGCTCTGCAGGTATTCACTGAATAGTTTGATGGTCACGAGTCGTTCACCCGGTTTGACCGTGTCGCCCGGGTAGACGTGGATTTCTGAGATGTTGCCGACGGCTGGGGAAGTGATACCCCGGTCGGAAACTCCGGGCCGATCCTCAACGGCTCCGGGGATGGTGATCGTCCGCCAGTAGTCGGTTGGACGCGCTGGTGCTGAGATTAATTTCAAATTTTTTCTTGCCTGCGACCCAAGTTCCAACACCTTAGGTTTCTCGGTTGGATCAGTTTTCACTTGCGTGGTTGGGGCTTCCCCACTGGGAGTTTGAAAAATCTGTTCCCTACAGGCCCAGACTGCAGAAGCGACCGCCATGACTAGCATTGGGCCAACCATCGCATTGAGTGTTCGGTTTCGTTTCATGGTTTTTTTGTGGTCCAACGAGCATGCATGGATTGCACCCATGCTGTCGCTCTCTGGTTTGTGTGGTTTCTATCTCTTCGACAGGGTCGCTGGATCTCGTTGTTAGGCGAGTTGTTTGCGAGTTTGGCTGCTTGTCAAACGGAATTCACCGCATCGCAGTATTTATCGCCGATAAGTCAACCAACTAAAGGCGAGCGGAGATGGTTCGGTTATTAGGGCAGGTGATCAACGACGTAGCTTTTCGTTGACCGATCAGCCTACAACCTCAGCGCAGCATGCAACAAAAAGAGCGGCCGGCCGGTTTGCCGATGCGCACGAACTGAATCAGCTAGATAGTATTCGGGTGCGGCCAAGTCCCCGATCAAAGCTGGGAGAAAATCTGTGCGAACATCGACAGACTCTAAGACGTTCCGGTTGGAGGGCGGTAGGAAAGGGTCCGACGAACCGAGATAAATCGCATCGGAATCATGTTGGCCGGAATGCTGATCACTGAAATCCTTTTCGGCCAAATCATTGCCATCCGAATCATGACGATTAGTGCGGCTGTGATGATGGTGATGGCCGTGATGATGGTGGTTGTGGAGATGTCCGTGAGTGGCAGTGCTTGTATTGAGGTGAATGTGTGGGCGAATAGGCGACTGTGAGATGACACAAGCTGACCCGATGGCGTGGGGAAAAACAGCCCCAAACGCTAAGCAGAGGATCAGTAGGTGCGCCAAAAGTCGCTTCAAAATTCATTCTCCGGAGTCAAGCGGATTCCGCCTGCTTTGATTATGGATCACTTTTCGTGATCCGGCCAAGCGTAATTCTCCGTAATCTTCTCGGTCTGTAGCGCCTTGTAGTAATTACGCAGGCGAAAGCGGAAGTGGTTCGTCGGACTGTGTTTTTGCATTGCAGATGCCTGAACGCTCAGTTAATTCGGGTTGAGCAGTTCTGGGAGTTCAGCAAGAGAATCAATGATTGCCGTTGGTTCGGCCTGAGCAAGTTGCTCGCGAGTTTGTGCACCGGTAGTGATGCCTACCGTGACGCCGCATCCGCTATTCTTGCCTTCCTGAATGTCCACTTCGGAATCGCCCACCTTTGCAACGTGCGCAGCGGCGGTGATCTTGGTTTTTTCCATTGCCAAGAAAATCATGTCCGGAGCAGGTCGGCCATGCTCCACGTCGCTTGCTGTTATCAGGGCGTCATAATCAATCCCTTCTCTCCAACCGAGCTTGTCAATTAAACCTTGTGCAGTGGAACGGTCGTACCCCGTGTTGAGAACTACCTTGATTCCCATCCCACGAAGTGTGGAAAAGATCTTGGTGGCGCCGGGTTGTTCGGTGACTTCTAGACGCTCATAGGCGGCGGACAATAGCTCTTTGAAGTTTGAGAAAATTAAATCGACTTCGTGGTCGTGATGTGGCTTGCCGTCAAGAGAAAGGACGTCCCGAATTGCCTGCGATTTTTCCTTGCCTGCACCTGCCGCCTGTACCTGCTCTTGAGTGAATGAGTAGCCAGCTGCGTTGACCGCCTGTCGAACGGTTTTGTAGACCACGTTGTCCTCGTCAACAGTCGTTCCTGCCATATCAAATACGACCAGCTCAATCATCGAACACCTCGTTTAAATAATCTTTGGTGAATCCGGGTCCAGCCGTCATCCCCTTGCCTCCAATACCCGTAAGAAGATGTATCCGATCCTCGATGACGTGCGAGAAGTAACCTTTGGGATCAGGGGTCTGTGAATAGATTCCCGTCCATGATTCTTCTAGGTCCCAATTGGGCAGGGCAAAGATCTGATTTGCCTCTGAAAGCATGTAGTCATTGATTGCAGTTTGCTGCGTAAAAGGTAAATCGTTGGCTTCGCTGGCCGCGGCGTATTGGTGTGAGTCTCCAATGATGATACTCCCATCTATTTCCTGTTTGAAAAGTAGATGGATTCCGTACTGCTGTTGGAAGGAATCGGGTTGCCACCGATTAAGAAAGTCCAACCATGACGGGCACTGATGAAAGCTCTCGTAACGCCTGATCGTAAGGCCTGTAAGTACATTTCCCGGTACATGGACCTGCGGCAGAGGCCGAGTTCGTAGCATCTGAAGTTGAACCAGTTGTAGGTCGCTCGATCGGTAAATGTCGGGGTACAACGTCCTAAAGTCGTGGCCACTACAAATGATCGCTCGGTCGGCGACATACTCTTGATTCTCCGTGGTGACTGCAACCACCGACCCATTATCATTGACGGAGCACTCTTTTACCGAGGTGTTGAAATGGGATTCGTAATTTTCGCACGCTGACAGTAGCTGATGTACGCGGTGGATCATCTGTCGTGGATTGACCGATATTTCATCGGGGAAGTACAAGCCGCCTTTGCAGTACTCCCGTCTAAGGTTTGGATACTGTTCATGACACTTCGCCGGCGTCCACAATTCTGATCGATAACCATTCTCGCTGTTAATGGCCGCTAATTCTTCAAGCAGTTGAAGTTCATCCTGATCGGAAGCCAAGTAGATGCTGCCTTCCGTCTTCACGGTTAGATCGCATTGGTTTTGCAGGGTTTGGTAAATCCGCAGGCTCTCACGTCCGTATTTTTGCCAATGAGGATCCATTCCAGATGGAACGATTTGTCCAAAATTTCGTACGGTTGCACCCCGCGGTCGTGGGTCTCGCTCGATGAGGATCACGCGAAGCCCGCGGTTGATTGCGTGATATGCGTGAAAAGCTCCTAGGATCCCACCACCAATCACTAATAGATCCGCTTTCTTTTGATTGCTCATCAGTTGTCGCCTCCGTGAGTGCCAACTTGTGGGCGAAATCTTTTGCTGAAGTGGAGGAATAACCAGCCTGTTAGCAAAACTGAAATGATACCAACGATCAAAGATATCGCCTTCAACATGGAAAGATAATTGAGATCCTTCGTTTCAAAGTTTTTGAAAAGTAGGACTGCGACATATCCCAAGTATCCAGCTGCATCGGCAAGGTACATTAGGAAACCGACATTCGCAGGTTCGCCTGAAACCGCAATCATTCGCTCAAAAATGGTGGTGTGGAAAACCACATAGGGTAAATACATCCCGAAGCCGAGCAAGATCATGAAACCCATCGGGCTTAGAAAGCCGAGAGAGTGTCCCGTTGTCGCAACGAGGGTGACGAGGAATCCGACCGCGAGCGCGATCAGTGTGGAAAACAATGCCGTCCGATTATTTCGAATGAAAACAGAGAAACCGCAAGCGATCATGATCAGTACAGCGATCCAGAACTCTGAGATCGCAAAAACCGAGGGGGTATTGGTCGTGCCAAGGTCTGCCCAGATTTCCACCGCAAAATCGTCCCGTACACTACGCGCGATGGACAGAAGGACGTAGATGGTGATCAACGCAATGAGGCTCGCTGCATATTTCGTGAAGAACTGCTTGCGTTCACTCGCTTTCATGGGACGGCGAGGTTGCCTTATTACGGTGTCCTCAGCGTTGGGTGGCGGGATTTGTGCAAGCAACCAGACAAACAAGAGAAGGGGAGCAACGAAAATTAACCCTGTCGTCACTGGCATCCAAGATGTTTCGACGCCTAAATCGTCGATCATTGCGCGTCCTACCGATTTCACAAACCCCGATGCAACAATAAAACTGGCACAAAGCCCGGCTGCTAATGCTTCAGTTGTTTGCCGGCCTTCTAGGAATCCAAGAACTAAGCCGAAGACCATACCCAGTGGGAGACCATTGACGAATAGCCAGACACAATTCCAAGGTGCGGGAGTGTATGCGAAGAGCAGCAAAGCGAACTCCGCAATGCCAATCAAGCCAAGGATGGTTATCGCACGCTTTCGAGCTGGCATCTCAGAGACAATCTTGATGCCAATGAATTTTGAGAGGGCATACCCAGCGACTTGAGAGATGATAAGAAGGCTTTTAAGTCCCAGCCCAAGCCACACGACATCGGGATAGGTCGCTGCAGTGAACGGTTTTCGAAAAGCGTACATGCAGAAATAAGTGCCGAACGCAGCGGTCATGCAGTAAAGCCCAAACACCGATGGACTTGCGGCACGCAACTTCTTAGTGACCCACGAATCGACCATCATTCTTCAATTCAAATAGGGGTATAAAAAGCAAATCGGCTGTGCCGCTGATGAACCAATGTCGACGGTCGCGAAGTGCAGGTCAACGGCACGTCAGTGAAGAATTGACTAAGATCCCCGAAGTTTGATTTCTGAAAATTAGAATCGTCCCCATTCTGTCCACGATCCTCGAATGCAAAATCTAAGAATCCGAACCGGTAAGGCGATGCTGTATCAGCCGGCTACCAATCAAATTACCCCCAGCGTTTATCCAGTGCCTACTCCTGGTGACGGCGAAATTCTGGTGCGAGTGACCTGCTGTACGCTTTGCGGAAGTGATCTGCACACCTACACGGGGAGGCGAAAAGAAAACAACGGACCTAGTTTGCTGGGGCATGAGATCATCGGTGTGATCGAGGCGATAGGTGGTAATGAGGTGAGGAATGACTATGACGGTGCTCCGCTGCGACTCGGTCAACGGATCACATGGAGCATGGTGGTTAGCTGCGGTAACTGCTTTTTCTGTAAACGAGGGATCAGCCAGAAATGTGAAATGAAGTACAAGTATGGTCATGACTCGTGGTCTGGAGTCCCCACGGGTGGCCTCGCTGAACATTGCCTCTTGCGAGCGAATACACCAATCTTCTCCATTCCCGATGGTTTATCGGATGAAGTGGTCGCACCAGTGAATTGTGCAACGGCCACCGTGTTTGCTGCTTCGAGATTAGTGGAAGAAACGCACCGGATTCAAGGATCAAAGGTGCTAATTTGGGGCGCAGGAATGCTCGGGTTGACTGCCATCGCCCGCGTGAGAGATTCAGGTGGTGTCCCCTACGTGGTCGAACCTGATCAAAATCGCTGGGGCATCGCGCGTTGTTTTGGTGCAGAGGGATGCGTTGATCCCACTGATCGAACGGGGATGTTGGAGATGAGCACTGCGATAACACGAGGTCGGGGGTTTGATATCAGTTTTGATTTCTCAGGTGTTACCGATGCGATTCAGCAATCAATTTCCATCATTCGTATTGGAGGTTGTATAAACCTAGTCGGGAGTGTCTTCCCGGCTGAGAGTGTTAGTTTGGATCCCGAGGATATTGTTCGCCGGATGTTAACGATTCGAGGACTCCACAACTATCGGCCGGATGATCTGGCCTGTGCTATTAAGTTTTTGGAACGAACTTCTAGTCAATATCCGTTTGAGAGCTTGGTTTCAGAGACCTTTTGTTTGGAGGATACAGAGAAAGCGTTCCAATTCGCATTGGAGCATCAGCCGATCCGCGTTGCAGTCAAGGGCGAAGTGTGAATGAAAAGTTCACGGTTGATTAAATCATGGGGGGCATGCTTGCTGGGGTGATCTAGTAACAGCAACAAGATGTTGAACGTCGGAACGTTGGGTTATGGAGTCCGAAGATGCGTAGCCTGGCAGTTAGCGTCCCGAATAATGCCGAACTTGTTACCGGTCAGCGCAAAAGAAAACTCCGCAAAACACGGGGTCTGACCTTCGCAGTACCTTGTTGGCACTTGCTGACTATCTAGAAAGCTGCCCGACTAGGACTCGAAGCAGTCCTGAAATTACGAGCAAATGTGAACTAGAAAATGAATCCACACCACTTTCCACACCAGATGAGCTCATTGACATACTGAGGAAGGTGCTGCTCAGGTTGGTGCTCGAGGATCTTGACATCGGGTGAATCCTCTTGTGCCGTAATCTCATCAACCTGACACGACCGACGGATCGTCCCCGAGTGAGCCCCAAATCCGTGGTGTCATCGGTGGTGTCAATCCGGCCCGTTTCTGCTGAGTTGGTCGCCCGTAACAGGGGTAATCAAGGTAGCCCCGCTGATTGTGGTCGCTCATAGGCACACTGCCCGTCGCACCAAAAAAAATGACACCCCTGTTCGGCTTCGACGACGCCGTCTTACCAACGCAAGAGCGATCCGAATCTCTCCATCTACTGCTGAGAAAAAACGCCAGGCCCATCCTGCCAAACGCGGAAGTGTTGATTCCGTGCTGCGACGTAGGAGGTCTCGCGGAAGGCGGGGTTGCCGCGATGTAGTGGGTGGAAGAGTTATGCATGATTTGTCGTTATGACCAAATTTCCTTTCAGTAAAACATGGATAACCGGAATAAGCGGTATCTAGATCTCGCCTACTCTGATGTAGGTCCAAGCGTGTGATCTTAATTTGCATTTATCTCCAGGAGGGACCGCGGGAACACAAAAAAACGAACGTCAGCCAAGGTAGGACATCCGAGAGCTACACAACTTTTACGGGCCAGCGGCTAATCCCCACCAAACACGGCAGATGACATAGACGTGTAATGGACACGGTTTAGCAGCGGAAAACACAGTCACTATTATTAAAGAATCGTGCTTCCACACCATGGTCTACCACCAATGAACGGTTTGGTACGCGAGATGACACAGAGGAAACCAAAATGAAGAATATCCGAATAACCATAGTCACCACTCTGGTGCTCACAGCCGTTATCTACACAGGCATCCCAAAAGCGACGGCCGGTGTCATAACAACGGTAGACGCAAATGTAATTTCATGGGACAACGCTGGTACCACTTACTACTTTTACAAAGGAAGCTACAACAATGCAGTGGTTCAACCAGAAGCGTTCGCGAATGCAGGAACGCATGCGGATGCACTACGTGACGACTTAAATACTCCTACTCCAGCAGTGGAATACACAACTATCGCGTTCCTGTTCGCGACAGACAACGCACCTACCCGGCCAAC
>CALIBL010000111.1 GCA_938045805.1 uncultured Rubripirellula sp.
GGGTGTCCGAGTTTCGACCGCGGCTTGCGGCTGCAGCACTAACCATACTGAGGGCCTATTTCGTTGCCGGTTGCCCAAAGCAGTGCGGTGGTGACTGGGGATCATTTGAACCTTGGTCGGCGGTGATCCGAGGTTCCTTGGTATGGGCTGGTCAGGCTGATCCGCTGCTAACCCGAAAATTGGCGCAAGAGAGTGACGACACCATTTCGCTGCTGGGCAAGCTGATAACAGGACTAGAAGCAGTCGATCAAAGTGAATTTGGAGTCACCAGCCGAGACATCGGTCAACTTGGTCTCGAGTTTAAGCAGGATCAGACTGGACTCGAGGCACTTGCTGAAGCGGTGGCAGAGATCTGTGGTGGACGGTTCAATGCTCAACGATTCGGGAATCAAGTCCGAAGCCTCAAGGGCAGAGTGTGGCAAGGACGGTATATCGACTCTGAAACGGCACACGGCGGAGTGGCTCGGTGGGTGATCAAGCGAGTCAATGGTGGTGATGGTTGGGGTGGTGGGTCTGATTCCCCTGCGATTCAAAAAGTTATTTCAAGTTCAACGGATGATACAATCACAAACATAGATGGTGATTTATCACGACTTGAAAAAACAAATTCGGATCGAGGCGAAATAAGTCCACCATGTCCACCAGTCCCTCCAGATTGCGACAATGGGCAAATCGATTATCTGGAGTCATAGGCACTAGGATCGAATGCGTGCCATGGGGTTCTATCCCCTTACGCACGCCTCAGGAAATTTTAAAGGTCGGCTCCCTTCTCGCGAGCCGACCTTGAATCACCAGCACAAAAAACTCAGCAGCCAGACCCAAACACTAGAAACCATGGCTGAAAATAGGAGTCTTCAACATGGCAAGGATCATCACACGCTCGAATGGACTGCGTGAGATTCGTTTTAGCGACAAGAACCGTAAGACGCGTTCCATGCACTGCGGAAGGATGCCCAAACGCGAGGCCGAGGCTGTGGCCAGCAAGATCGATCACCTCATTTCGCGTCAGATTACTGGTAACGAGCCAGACGTCTTGGTGAGTCAATGGTTAGCGGATCTTCCAGAGAAGCTACACGCAAAGTTTGTTCGTTGCGGGCTAACTGAACCTCGGGCAAAAGCAGAATTGTATTCGATGCCAACGATTGCATCATGGACGGATCAGTATATCGCCTCGCTTAACACGAAGCCCAGTAATATCGAGCAGCTTGTCATCTGCGCGCGGTCTTTGATTCGATATTTCGGTGCTGATAGGCAGCTTGATCAAGTGACTGTTGGTGATGCAGCTGACTTTCGACGTTGGTTGGAAAGAGAGGGTAATGAACGTAAAAAATTCACCTGTGGACTCGCGATGAATACGGTCCGCCGCCGGCTTGGGAGATGTAAGCAATTGTTTAATGCGGCGGTTGATCATCGGTTTATCTCGGAGAGTCCTTTCAGAAAAGAAAATAGCGCAGTGACGGGTAATCCTGATCGCTACGTGGAGGTGCCCGCCCTGTGGATTGAGAAAATGATTCGTGCGACAGATTGCGAAGATTGGAAGATCATCCTCGCTTTTGCGAGATACGCAGGAATGAGATCCCATGAAACTCGAATTCAACGTTGGGACCACATTGATCTAATGGACCGCACAATGATTGTCCGTTCATACAAGAATCATCAGGTTGGAGTGGACGTTGTGTATCGTAAGTGCCCCATCTTTCCGGAATTGTTTCCTCATCTGATGCGTGCAAAGGAAATGGCTCCAGAGGGAGCTGAGTGGGTACAAACTCGATATTCACATGATGCCAATATCGGGACGGAGTTCGCGAGGCTCGCAGTGCGGTCGGGTTTGGTGCCTTGGGAAAAGCCAATGCAGAATCTGAGAGCGACTCGAGAGACTGAGCTATGTGCCAGTTACCCAGATACTGACGTTTGCTCATGGCTTGGAAATACCCCTGGTGTCGCTCAGAAGCATTACCTGATGCCTCAGCAAGCATCATTTCAAAGGGCCATCAAAGAAGGAGCAAAGCTGTCAGGCTTTCTAGATGGTGTGTTTGTTGAAAATCCACACCAAAATCCACACCAGCCTGTGCCGGTCAGCGGCGGACAGGGAAAGTCAGCGCAAAAGAAAACCCCGCAAAACACGGGGTCTGACCTTCGCAGTACCTTGTTGGCACTTGCTGACTATCTAGAAAGCTGCCCGACTAGGACTTGAACCTAGAACAATAGAGCCAGAATCTACCGTGTTGCCAATTACACCATCGGGCATGGAAGTGAACGCTCGAGGAGGACCATTCCGTGCACTGATTCATGCAGCATCCTCAATATTCTTTCTGTTCTTGCGTGTCGAGATTTCCAAATCAGAACCGCGGAACGTCCCGTGTTGATCGATCGGTGATCAAATCACGACCTGCGGCAGGATTGTAGCGTGCCGGCGAATCAATTCTAGTGGTGCTGGAACGTTAGAATAGAGCCTCATGAGTTCAGTTTTAACGTGTGTGCTAGGTATGCTGATTTGGCAGTTTAGAGTGTGGATTTTACTTGCTGCGGTGCGTCGTTCTTTGCAAAACTCCCACGGAAGTTAGCTACCCTTGAGACGCGTCGCGGAATTACGGTTTACACTTATCCGATAGACCGATTTTGTTTACGGCACCTTTCGGGATCCATTCATGGCCTTTCTAAAAATCATCTCCGGCGCTGCCAACAGCACCTCCACTTTTGATCTCGCTGACGGCGATACATCGATTGGGCGGCATCCGGATTGCACCATTGTGGTTGAGGCCGGTGCGGTCAGTCGATTTCACGCCAAGGTCAGCGGGGCAGATGGGAAATTCGAACTGAGTGATTCAGGCAGTCGAAATGGCACCTTTCTCAACGGTCAGAAAGTTGCCACGCCAACGCTTCTGAAAAACGGTGATCGGATTCGAATCAGTGAGGTGGAGTTTTCTTTTGTCGAGGAAGAGCAGAGTGGGTTTGCTGGTGGTGAGATGACCTTCGAGGGTGCTAATTTTGGCATCATGATGGTGGATGATCGCGAGCCGGCGTCGCAGCCGTTTTCAACGGGCGCACCCATGGTAGAGATCCGCAACTCCGTCGACGGGTTTGCAATGAGTGCGACTCCCGAGGCGAAACTCGAAGCACTGCAGCAGATCATCAGCAGTCTCGGAAACGCATTGGTTGTGGACGAGGTTCTACCCAAAATCTTGACCAGCCTCTTTCGACTGTTCCCCGCTGCGGATCGTGGCTTCATTGTGATGAGGGATGAGGAAGATAACTTGATCCCGCGTTGGGTAAAAACTCGCGGCAAGCACGACGAAACCGAGACCATTCGAATTAGTAAAACCATTGTTCGACGTGTGATGGAAACCAAGGAAGCGATGCTTTCCATGGACGCCTCGGACGATAGTCGTTTTGACAGCAGTCAGTCGATCGCGGATTTTTCCATTCGATCGATGATCTGTGCTCCGCTGCTGGATTCTGATGGTGAAGCCTTCGGTGTTTTGCAGATTGACTCAACGCAGGGGCGCGGTCAGTTCCGCGAGGACGATACTGACCTGCTCGCCGGCGTCGCCGCGTATTCCGGCATCTTGGTCAATAATGCGAGGATGCATGAACAAGCGATACGTCAGAAGGAGGTTGAGCAAGATTTAGAACTAGCGACGGGTGTTCAGCAGGCGTTTCTCCCTAATCAGCCGCCGGACGCACCCGGTTTCCGCGTCTCAAGTTATTACCAAGCAGCTCATCACATTGGTGGTGACTATTACGACTACATTCATCTTCCCGGCGGTCGCGTTGCCGTCGTCGTTGCCGATGTGGTTGGTCACGGTGTCGCTGCCGCGATGTTCATGGCAAAACTTTCAGCCGAAACGCGTTTCTGTCTCGCCAGTGACAACGACGTTGCTGCGGCAATTGAACGACTCAATGACCGCATGAGTTCCCTCGCGGTGGAACGTTTTGTCACCTTCCTTGTCATGGTGTTGGATCCCGAGAGTGATCTCGTCACCATTGTCAACGCAGGTCATATGCCACCGCTGGTAAGAAACGGTGTCTCGAGAGAGATCTCCGAACCGGGAGAGGAAGAATCTGGCTTGCCGATCGCCATCGCGGAAGGCATGGACTACGAAGCGGTTACCTTTCCGATGCGGCCTGGAGATATGGCGGCGATGTACACCGATGGAATCAACGAGGCGATGGATGTTAACGACGAGGAGTTTGGCATCCGGCGTATCCGCGAATTAATTCAGGCAGGAGGCGATTCGGAAGAGGTGATTAAGGAAGTGGTCTCTTCAGTGACGGAGCACGTGGGCGAAGCTGATCCCTTTGACGACATGTGTTTGGTCATCGTTGAGCGTTACAAGCGCGATGATCAGCTGAGCACAGAAGAGCAAGTTCAAAGACTGAAAGAGAATGCGGCTGATATCCCCACCGGAGATGTACGGGAGCTCTAGCAAGTGGCAGATCAGCGAACTCGGCAGCGTTGGATATTTGAAGGGGATGTTCAGGGAGTCGGGTTCCGAGTGACAACTCGGGAGATCTCGGCGAGATTCGACGTTGTTGGATTTGTTCGCAACAATCTGGATGGATCGGTTACGGTTGAAGCTGAGGGATGCACTTCGGCGCTGAACGGTTTTCTCGCGGAGATCAAATCTCGCTTGACGGCGCGCATCGAACATTGCGTCAGGCAAGACATCGAAACGCAAAAACCCTCGAACAGGGAAGCGGCGTTCGTGATCAAATAGACCGTCTGTTTTCGCAACGGTTTCTTGATACGTTCTTTATCTTCTCGCGAGCCATTTTCTCTTTGCAGTAGACGTTCTCCAACTGGAAGGGGATCGCTAAACTGTCGACATGAATGAAATCGACTTATACGACTATGAGCTCCCTCGTGAGCTGATCGCGCAAGAACCAGTTAGTTCCCGCAGTGATTCGCGGCTACTTCAACTCGATCGTTCCAATCGTAAAACCGAACATTATCATGTCCGAGACCTTCCCGAGTTACTTGATCCACGTGATGTTCTGGTGATCAATAACACTCGGGTGATGCCTGCAAAGTTGGTCGGTTACCGCAAGGAAACCGGTGGGCGTTGGCAGGGGTTGTTTTTGCAAGCTGACGAAACGACCGGCATCTGGGAAGTGTTGACGAAAACTCGCGGGAAATTGCGCACCGGTGAATTGATCACCGTTCAGGATCGACATGCACGAGACGGGATGGAGCTTCTCGTCGTTGCTCGGACCGAATCCGGTAATCTACTCGTCACGCCTCAGTTGCCGGAGGGTTACGTTTCGCACGAGTCAGACGAGAAAGGTTCCCTCCAATCGCCAGCCGATTGGCTTGAGCGTTACGGAAGAATCCCGCTCCCACCCTACATCCGAGACGGGCAAATGGTGGATTCTGATATTGAGCGATATCAGACGGTGTATGCCAAAGAACGTGGTAGTGTCGCCGCACCGACGGCAGGTTTGCATTTTACCGATACTTTGATGTCTCAGATCCGATCGCTAGGGGTCGCGGTAGCCGAGGTGACTTTGCATGTGGGAATTGGAACCTTTCGGCCGATTCAGGTCGAGCAACTTGATGACCACGAGATGCATCAGGAATGGGGGCAGATCGATTCGGCAACGGTGGAGCTGATTCGAAGTCGACGAGAAAATGGTGGTCGTTGTATTGCTGTGGGTACCACGAGCGTCAGGGTCTTGGAGAGTTCGGCCAGGGCACATCACGGCGAACTTTCGCCTTGGCAGGGGATGACGAATCTGTTCATCCGACCACCTCATGAATTCAAAGCCGTTGACGCACTGATCACCAATTTTCACCTCCCAAAAAGCTCTCTCTTGGTTTTAGTGAGTGCGTTAGCGGGTCGCGAGTTGATCCTTGACGCTTATCAAACTGCGGTCGAAAACGAATACCGATTTTTCAGTTATGGTGACGCAATGATGATCGTTTGAGCGACACTTTTGCGAATCATTGTGGTTGGTGGCGGACGTGTCGACGGACGTAATCAATCAATTTCCACTCTGCCATACAGAGTCCAACTGGCAAAGCCAGTAGCAGAAATTGCGAGATTTCCGGTCTCGTCGCCCATTGGTGTCCCTGCGAGGCGAGGACGGACAGCATCGCCCAAATCAGCGATCCATTCACAAAGAGCATCAGACCGGTCATCGACGCAGACGCCAAGGCAAGCAGGCAGCCCCGAAACACGGCTCGATCCATCTCCGTCTTCTCGCTGGATCCTTGCATGCTCAATCCATCTTGGGGTTTACAGCTATCTTACGAGACAGCAAGAGGCCTTCACGGTTTGTTCTTTCAGGTCATCACTCAGAGTGAGGCCAGCATGGGAAGTGATTGACTCAGGAGGACCGTCACGCCTAGTCCTACCAAGGAAAGAATGATCAGCAGCGGTGTCCAGCTCTTGAGTGATTCAGCTTCAGTCAAACCGCCCATTTTAGTGAACACCCAGAACCCGCTGTCGTTCATCCAGCTACCCATTAGCGACCCAGTGCCGACCGCCGTCGCAACGTAAACCATGTGGAACTCGGGCTTTGCATCTCCGATGATGGCTGACATCATTCCGGCACCGATGATCATTGCCACGGTACTGCTACCCTGAGCGACTTTGAGCACAGCGGCGATGCCCCAACCGAGCAGAAGGAGGGCAGTGCCAGATGCCGCCGCGCTGGAGAAGTATTCCCGAATCGTATCGCTGATGTTGGTCTGCTGAAGCATTGCTCCGAATGCACCGCCAGCAGCGGTGATCAGGATGATCACCCCTCCGCTCATCAGTGAGTCTTCTACATCCTCACCAAGACTTTTCCACGAGAGTTTTCGCACCGATTTGAGTGTCAACATGGCACACAGAGCCGCCAACATTAATGCAAAGTTTGGGTTGCCCCATAGCGAAAGACGATTGGCCAGTATTCGACGGCCTGAATCCCACTGATGTTTCGCAATCAGTCCCGGAAAGGCATCTTCTAGCAGCGACCGATTCATTCGACGGCGATCGACCGGTTTCATTCGCAACTGATTCGCGTTTAGTTTGGATTTGGAAACCGAGGATAGGGGCACACCGATAAATGCAGATTCATCATAGAGATCGGGATCAAGAAGGAGGTCATTGAGAATGTTGACGATTTCTGTTTGATCAGCGTCCGAGGCAGCTGGCGTCGTCAACCTTGTAAGCTCACTCTCAGAAAGACGGTTGCTGCTGACGATCCGTGTTGCGGGCGACGGTGAGTCGTTGCCGTCAGCCACAGCAACTCCAGCCGCACTTAAGATGTCCGCAAGTTCCGCGTAGTCCGTCACGTCGCTCGTTTGCAACTTCGCTAGGTCTTCGCGATCGGCGAAGGTGCTTGCTAAGGTGCCCGCACCAATCATCAAAACAGGAAGGATCACAGGCAGCAAGGCAACCCAGAATCGCGGCAAGTCCGACTCGGGTAGTGCGGCATGCTTATCCTCTTTTGCACCCAAAGGCCGCATCTCAATCGGCATGATCTTGTCAGTAATGACTGAGTAAATCAGGCCCGCGATGGCAGAAGGGATCGCAACGAGGGTTCCAACCCACATCATCGTCCCAATGTCCACCCCAAGAATTGAGCCAACAAGTAATGGGCCAGGGGTGGGCGGAACGAGTGTGTGGGTGATGGCACCGCCGGTAGCGATTGCCATGAGGTACCGAAGGTAGTTCTTATTGGTTCGACGATAGAGGCTGCGGGCGAGCGGTACGAGTAGGTAAAAAACTGTGTCGAAAAAGACGGGTATCGCGAGGATGAAACCGCTGAGCATCAGACCGAGCGAGGCTTTCTTTTCACCGGTCAACGCAACCGAGTTTCGCACAATCCGATCAGCGGCTCCGCTATCGAGCATGCACTTACCGATGATGGCGGCCATTGCAATGACGATCCCAATCCCGCCAGCCGAAGATCCAAAACTTTGGACAACGGCATTCATTCGACTACCCGCATCCTCTCCCTGTGTCCAGCCGACCCCGAGACTCACAACCAACGCTGAAATGATCAGAGCAAGGAAAGCATTTAGCCGAAGGACGATAATCATTCCGAGAACGCAGACGATACCCAGCACGAGTAGACCGACGGATATCTTTTGATCCGAGGAAAGCTGCCGTAAGGCACTCGGCGATTCCTCTCCGGTCGCCAGATTGGAAGCCGGCTGATCAGTCGCGCTGCTATCGTCTGCAGGCGAGGCGTTCGATTCCGTCACTTCTGCCTCAGATGCACCTGCTTGAGAACCTGCAGGGGAGTCCGAAGCGGGCTCCTGGAGGTCAGAGGTATTTTCGGAAGATGGGGTGGCCGAGGTGACGTCATTGGCAACGTTCTGTTGCATCGAGTAAGCGTAACCCGCTGAGGTCAGTACAAACATCAACAGCAGCAGAGAACGTTTGAAACCGGTCATCGATATTTACCTTGGAAGAAACCCTTACGTGGAATAACCGAGCAAATTCTAACCGCTATCGCCGCATGGATGGGACACCTTAATGAAACGGTTGCCAAACCTCATACAAAACCGTCACCGCATGTCAGACCGATTTGTTGATGGTGTTGAAAGGTGTGTGATGTACGGTGGTTAGCGTGAAACAGGGCGAAATACTCGTGCAACGACACTCGGGAAACGCGGCGTGAAACAGCGGTTTCGGCGTTTTGACTCGTTGGTCACGCACTTGCGCAAAAAAAGGCAGCCGGGTGATCCGACTGCCTGCGAGATTAGTACGCCGCGGTGAGAGGATCTCAGCCTGCAATTTTCAGAGGCGGTGGAGACTTTTCTGCGAGCATGTCCCTTAATCTCTCAAATTCGTCTGCATCGCTGAAGTGGATGGTAATTTTACCCCGACCGCGAGCCGAACTTTTTATCTCAACCTTGGTCCCGAAAATCATTCTCATTTCCTGCTGCATCGCATCGAGATGTGGAGAGACCTGTTTGCGCCGTTGCCGTGTGGCGTTGAGAACCTTCCGTCCGGTCTCGTCGTCTTCCTCGTTCTTAAGCATTTCTGAGACGTAAGTCTCTGTGGCTCGCACACTCCATCGCTCCTCGATTATTTTCTGAGCGGTGCGGGTCTGCACAAGTTCATCACCAATCGGGAGTAGTGCTCGTGCGTGTCCCGCGCTGATCTCACCCGCAACGAGCCAATCGAGGATGGTCTCTGGAAGCTCAAGAAGACGCATGAGGTTCGCGATTGTGCTACGGTCGATGCTTAACCGCTTCGCCAGGTCATCTTGTTTGCATTGGTGTTCCTCGATGTATCGCTTGAACGACATCGCTTTTTCAACAGGATTCAAATCCTTTCGCTGAAGGTTTTCGATGATCGCGAGCTCGGCAACGAGACGGTCGTCGGCTTCTCGAACCTCGGCGCGAATGGTCTGGAGGCCCGCGTGGATGGTCGCACGCAATCGGCGTTCACCGCTGATGAGTTGATACCGTCCATCGACCACCCGCACCAAAATCGGCTGTAGCTGCTGATGGTTCCGAAGGCTTTCCGCTAGTGATGCAATTTCGTCGTGGTTGAACTCGCGACGTGGCTGAAACGGATTATTCTCAATCTCATGGACGGGAAGTTCTAGCGTTTCGATCCCTTTGGGGGAATCGCTTTGCTCGATGGGATTTCCGTGGTCATCCATTGGGGTACCGAGGAGTGCGGCAAGTCCTTTACCGAGACGTCGGTCCTTATTGGTGGTTGTACTAGTCACGCTGGAGCACCTCCATGCACAGCTGGGTGTAAGCGTACGCACCGCGTGAACGTGGAGCGTACTGAAAAACGGTTTGACCGTGGCTGGGTGCTTCGCTCAGAGCGACGTCACGCGGCACCACGGTCTCAAATACGATTTCCCCAAAAAAGTCTCTTACTTCCTCGTCAACTTCTTTGGTTAGTTCTAGGTATGGGTCGTACATCGTCAGGAGGATGCCTCCGAACGACAGCCGCCCACTGGTGGACACGATGACCTGCTTAATAGTCTGGATTAGTTGTGTTAGCCCCTCCATAGCAAAGTACTCACATTGGATTGGGATCAGGACTTCCGTGCTTGCGACCAGGGCGGTTTGGGTCAATCTTCCCACACTCGGTGGGCAGTCAATTAAAACAAAATCAAAGTTGGTAAACGCATCATCAAGGTGTCTCCTTACACGCTGCGTATCGTCAATGTTGGGGCCAGCTAAGCGATCGATATCTTCGAAGCTTCTGCTGCCTGGAACAATCGAGATGCAGCTTGCTTTGTTGTACTGGATACTTTCGTGGATCGGAGTTTCGCCAATAAGGGCGTGTCGTTTGGTTGGCTCAATTCCGAGGGAAGAGGTCGCATTGCACTGAGGATCCATGTCAAGCAGAAGTGTCTTCTTTCCGGCGATTGCCAAAGCAGCACTCAGGTTGACGGAAGTGGTCGTTTTTCCCACTCCGCCTTTCTGATTTACCACGCAAAGAATCCTTCCCACTGGGGCTCTCAGTTGTCGGGGGTAGCGTCCTGCCGAATCCCTTGATTGGCCAACTTGGATGGATGTTAGGTGATTTCCAGAGAGTGAAACAATACTGGTTTCACACGAAACTGGTCTTGACTTGCATCTGTTTGCGAGGCGTCTGAATTGACGTTCTGGAGAGTGTTTGCGTGATGGCGAGGCTTAGAAGTATAAACGGCCGCAAGTTGGCGCGGCCGTTTGTGCAGTGCATTCGTCGCTTCTAGGGTCGCTTATCGAAGCGGATTAAATGTCAGCCCACTTAGTAGTTTTGGGTAGAAGTAAGTGCTTTTTGCGGGCATTCGCTCTTTGTGAAGGCTGATTGCCTCGACATGCTCGAGCTTAGCAGGCATGACAAGCGCGGCGAGGGTGTAGGGTTCGTCGCTATCGCTTTCTGCTTGGCTGCCCTCGCCTCGGATGCCTTCGATTACCTCGGATACTTCGTGGACGTATGTCGGCTTTGGGTGTCCCTCGCAGCCCAGGAGACTGTCGATGATCAGGCGATGTAAGAGGCTGACGCCGAGTGATCGCCACTGATCGCTCTGGTTCGGCGCTAGCTCGTTCATTCTGCCGGCGGCTGACTCAGTCGCCTCGGCTAGAACCCATGTGTTGTCCTCGACTCCGTAGAGTGCGACGATCTCCTGTCGGTCAGCTGACTCCATTTCCGCCCATGCCTGATTGGCTGCATCGACACCACCGGGTAGCGTTTTGCAGCAAAATGCGTCGCCAAGCCTTTCCATGATCTGATCGGAGGTGAATCGAGGTGTCCCACGCAGCAGGCGATGGGTAGGTAAGACAAGCATACCGGGGTCGCTCATCCCCACCAGCATGGTCATGACAAAGTTCGCGGGGTGATCTTCCGGTAGACCTCCCTGCTCTTCCTCGAGTTGTGCCTTGTAATTCGAGGCCGTCTCGTATCGGTGATGACCGTCGGCGACGAACATTGGCCTGTCTTCCATGATGGCTGCAACTTCTTGCACCACGGTTGGGTCGGTGACCGTCCAGAGTGTGTGTCTGACACCGAGGTGGTCGGTTGCCTCAACGGGGGTCAATCCGTCGCAAGCGGCGTCAAGTTTGGTAATGACCAGGTTCTCGGCGTCCGGGTAGAGTCCGAAGATCTGGCTGTTATTTTGTTGCGTCGCATTGGTAAGCTTCAGGCGATCGACCTTCGCTTTGGGGTGTGTCTCTTCGTGCGGGTAGATGTTGCCTTCGCCGAAGGGTTGGATGCGCACACGCGCCATGAATCCTCTTCGATTGACAGTCACTCCGTCCACCTCGAACTGCTGATGATAGACGTAGTAGGCCGGTTGGTTTTCGCGGTAAAGCACCCCCTCTTCGATCCACTGTCGGACAAAGCCTGCAGCGCGCTCGTATCTCTCGTCACCGCTATCACCAGGTTCGGTGCGATTGAGAATCACGCGGATGCAGTTCGCGGGATGCTTCTTGTAGAGTTCGTCTTGGAATTCGGGATCGATCACGTCGTACGGTGGTGCGATCACGTCCGACAGTGATCCAATATGCTCTAGGTTGTATCGAAGCGCGGCGAATGGTGCGGTATTGGGCATGGAATCGCATGGGTGAAGAAGTTGGGCTGTTAATCGAAACGAATTAAAGATCCTAGGTTAATTTGCCGACGGCGCGGAGTGGTGGTGTGTTTGAGTTCGCGTGTTTCACGGATCCTTTGTGAGTGCGTGTTAAGTGTGAATTTTCTGCGAAGGAAAAGAAAAAGCCCGAGAGTGAATTCTCTCGGGCTCATCGTGATCTTGTTGGGATTTAGCGGGGAGATTTAATTGCCTCCCTCGCATGATTAGTAGCGGTAGTGCTCGGGCTTATAGGGGCCTTCTACAGGTACGCCGATGTAATCGGCTTGCTCTTGGGTGAGGGTTGTCAGCTTCACACCTAGCTGGCTTAGGTGGAGTCGAGCAACTTCCTCATCCAGATGCTTTGGCAGCATGTAGACCTTTGTTTCATAGGTATCGTTGTCGCGATTACCCCATAGCTCCATCTGCGCCAAAACTTGGTTTGTGAACGAGGTGCTCATGACAAAACTGGGGTGTCCGGTAGCGCAACCAAGATTCACCAGACGGCCTTTCGCCAGAATGATCACGCTTCGACCGGAATCGTTGAACGTGTATCGGTCCACAGCGCCGATGTCAGCGGCTTTGATCTCGCTCTTGGTTGCTTTTCCATCAGCGACTTGAGCCTCGAGCCACGCTACGTCGATCTCGGTGTCGAAGTGCCCGATATTGCATAAGATTGCATCGTTGGGCATGTCAACCATGTGGTTACCGAGGATGATGTCCTTGTTACCGGTGGTTGTGACGAAGAGGCGTCCTTCTTTGCAAGCCTCTTCCATGGTGACCACTTCGTATCCTTCCATCGCGGCCTGAAGTGCGTTGATGGGGTCGATTTCGGTTACGATGACGCGGCAACCATAGCTTTTCAAGCTGGCTGCACAACCTTTTCCGACGTCTCCGTAGCCGCAAACGACGGCAACCTTGCCGGCGAGCATCACGTCGGTTGCTCGTTTGACACCATCAGCGAGTGACTCGCGACAGCCATAGAGATTGTCGAACTTACTCTTTGTTGCGCTGTCATTAACGTTGATCGAAGGAACGGCTAATCGACCAGACTTGTTCAGGACCTCCAATCGATGAATCCCGGCAGTGGTCTCTTCACTAATGCCGTGGATGTCGGACAGGAGCTCTGGGAAGCGATCGTGGACCATCGCGGTCAAGTCGCCGCCATCATCGAGGATCATGTTCAACTTCTTGCCCGATGGGAAGTGCAAGGTCTGCTCGATGCACCAATCAAACTCCTCCTCGGTCTCGCCCTTCCAAGCATAGACGGGGATACCGGCCGCAGCGATCGCGGCAGCCGCGTGGTCTTGGGTGCTGAAGATATTGCAACTGCTCCAGGTGACCTCGGCTCCGAGTTCAACCAGCGTTTCGATCAGAACCGCGGTTTGAATGGTCATGTGAAGACAACCAGCAATTCGGGCGCCCGAAAGTGGTTTTTCTTTCCCGTACTTTTCACGAAGTGCCATCAAACCGGGCATTTCGTTTTCCGCTAGTTCAATCTCCTTGCGACCAAACTCAGCGAGGGTGATGTCTTTGACCTTGTAGGGAAGGCGGTCAGTTTCAACTTGCGACACGAGTTCTCTCTCTTTTCTGAAACGGGGAATTCTTCCTGAATGCGTTAGAGGGATTAAGTACCTAACACAAGGACTCTCGCTGGTACGCAAGCCCACGAACGCCTTTCAGGTGGCGAAATTAACAGTGAACGTCACCGCGATTGATGGTGTGTTACCGAAAAAGATCATCAATTGATCCTCCTTCGCAACACGCCATGATCATGGTGTTTCTTTATAACCGGAATTCCGGTTCGATCCACCACAGTCTAATCATGGAGGAAGTGATTTCGCAGGGGGTGTCGCTCCTCAGATCACTCAGAGCGGTTCACTGTTGGATGTGTGGAATGTGGCGGCCATGCCGATTTTTAGCGTAAGTTATCGCTTTACGGGTCGCGTTTTGAATTGTGAGGACATGCTTGTTGCGAATCATTCTCAATAGTGTTATCCTGCGGTCTCTGACGTCCGCAGAATATTGGTGGGCGACTTCGCAGGGTGTGCCGAGTGGTAGATTGCTCTGCAAGAAGCTTCAGGTCGACAGTTTGTAGGTCGGCAATCTGTCTGGAAACCAAGTCATATCTGATTGTGGGCGATAAATATGGTCGAGAGCGACAGAAAGATTGGGCCGGATGAGAGCTCTTCTTCGAAGCCACTTGAGGTGACTGAAGCCAACGTCTCGCCTGCATTCCTTCCGAAGATTATCAAATTCAGTGAACTGGCTAGGTGTGGTGACGAGGTCTGGATTGAATTTGAATCGCAGCTTTATCGACTGCGGAAGACCAAGCAGGGAAAATTGATCCTCACCAAGTGAGCCACTCAATTTAGAGTAGCGCTGAGCAGTTTCGCACAAATTCCTCGATCAAGACTGCGCTCTTTGTTCCTCGGGGATTTTCGACTCCGCTCGCCGTGTCCACGCTGCATGCCCCGCTTACCTCGATTGCCTCGCCAACGTTGTCGGGAGTCAGGCCGCCGGCGAGCGTGAACGGTTGACCAGTGTGACGTTCGCGCCACTGGTGAATACTCTGCCAGTCGATTCTTTGTCCCACTCCACCGTGTGACGGACCCGCATCGGCGTCAAATAGCGGGTGGAAGCCGCTGTTGATCCATGGGGCGCATCGCTCATCGATCGTTGAAGTTGAGATCTGACCGATGGGGAGTTTGATTGCTCGGATCAGTGGTATACCCAAGGCTTGCCATTTTGAGGCGTCGCTCGGCGGTTCATCGCCGTGAAGTTGGATCGCATCGAGCGGGATTGTTTGCAGCAGTTGCTCGACATCCGCTCGTTGCATATTGACGAAGACGCCGACTCTCCTCAGCGAGAGTTTCCCCGCTTCTTCCGATAAGATTCGAGTGCTTTCTAAGTTCGGTGGGAGGTAGCGAACGCTTCGTGGAAAAAAATTGAGTCCGACAGCATCACCCCCGGCGTCGGAGACGTCTTGCAGATCCTGAAGAGTCCGAACACCACAGATTTTGATTTTAAACATGGCTTCACTACCCCAAATAACCAGAATAACCGGTACAAAACGACTTCATTCGCCGGCTATTCCTGACCGATCTCTACAAGTGTGTCTGATCGTTGCGAATTCGAGAAGTGTAGGGGCAAATACATGCTGGAGCCGTGTCGTCGCTTTTCGCAATCGGATCTTCTGCTGGCCATGCTTTCCGCGGCGATGATCATCTACTTTGGTTGGCCCAACGCGCCGCAAAAACAGGATGTTTTGATTCAGCATCAGAATGGGGCGCGGGTCAAATTGGTCATCGCAGTCGGTTCGCCTGCTTGGCAGCGGGTTGTGGAGGCTCGGGAGCGTTGGGTGAATTCCGGCAGTGCGGTGGAGGAGTCGATTTACGCCTGGCAGCACGAGCTAGCGGCGCACTACGAGCTGCTGGCTCTCGAGTCGATTCAAAACACTGGCCCAGCATTGGGTGAGGGCACGCAGAACAATTCGGCAGCGTGGTCAGTGCGACTTGCCGAATATCAACAGAGTGCGGAGTTGTGGCAGCAGCATCGAGTTGGCGTTGCGTCGAGTCTTCGTGGCATCGAGGAGAAGCGGGAAACTCGGGCTAGCAATTTGGATCTGGCTCCGATCGTCATGGGACAACGATTCAGTGGAGGCAAACAACGTGGCGCATTCGCGTTCGCGCTGATCGCTGGGCTGTTTGCCGCGGGGAGCTTTTGGCTCGCAGCTTTACAGTGGCCACGGATGGTTTTGAGGACCAGTTCTTTCAGGGACGCCGCAGTCATGAATGGACAACGTGTTTCCAATCAGGCAGAGTTGATCAGCGAAGTACCATCGAGTGAGTGTTTTTCGTTGGATCTACCTGCGTCTTGGTTTCGAGTGAATCAGTCCGTTGGCGTGATGATGCGTCACGGTCTATTGTGCTTCTTGGTGTTCGCAGCGGTTTTCATGGCGATTCGTTAGCGAGCGAATCGCTTTTGCCTAAAATGCTTGCTTAGCGGAAGTTCTAGCAATCGGGTGCTTTCCCTACCACGCTGGATCGGCGACACTCGTGGGATGAACGCAACCATCGCCAGTGAACTGTTTCCCTATGAATCGGCTGAATTTTCAGTCGGTGGTCACACGATGCGTTACATCGACCAAGGCAGAGGGGATGAAACGATTCTGTGCGTGCACGGAAATCCGACTTGGAGTTTTTACTATCGGCGGGTGATTGAGCGTTTCTCAGCGAGTCACCGAGTCCTAGCGGTCGACCATCTCGGCTGTGGCCGAAGCGATAAACCATCAGGCGATGGGGCTTTGTACCGATTCGCTTCGCACCGAGATCGATTGGTGTCATTGATTGAGCAATTGGATTTACAGAGAGTCACGCTGCTGGCTCACGACTGGGGTGGGGCAATTGGATTGTCTGCCTTGCTGAAGACTCGCCCTCGATTTAACCGGATCATGCTATTGAATACTGGAGCGTTCATTCCTCCGTTTATTCCTCGACGCATTTCTGCTTGCAGAATACCGGTGCTGGGTACTCTCGGAGTGCGAGGGGCGAATCTATTCGCTGGCGCGGCGGTTCGGATGGCAATGTCGAGACAGGCTCTGAGTGAGCATGCTCGTTTGGGATTGCTCGCTCCCTACAACAACTGGGCCAACCGTATCGCGATTGATCGCTTCGTCAAAGACATCCCCATGAACTCGACGCATCCAACTTACGGGGAGCTGAAATCTCTCGGTGAGACGCTCGGTACCCTTGCTGAAATGCCGTCGCTGCTGGTCTGGGGGATGAGAGACTGGTGTTTTCGTCCGGAGTGCTTGCGTCGGTTTCAGTCAGAGTGGCCCAACGCAACCTCGGTGGAAGTTGCTGACGCTGGGCATTATGTGATTGAAGACGCACCCGAGGAAACGCTCGATGCAATCAGTCGTTTTCTGGTTGCTAGTGCGGACTAAATAGGTGCAGACTCAAATTGGGGGAAGATCTTGATTTCCAGCGGCGATCAAGTGGACCGCGACCAGTCAGAATCTCCTCTGCGCTGGTTGGCTCCCCGAGTGACGACAGCTAGTGAGGCTGTAAGGTGGGCTTGTTTGCTCGAGGCCACATCGCCGAAGGCGGGAAACGTCAGTCCAGGGGTTTCCTTTTCGGATCTTTGCTACATCGATTTTGTGAAAGCGGCTAACCTCGCCTCTGATTCGTTCGCGGCACATCGCACGTTCGGGAACGCCGTCTTTGAGGCAGCCAAGGCGACATCGGAAGCCTGTCAGAGTAACGTGAATTTGGGAATCTTGTTGCTCTTGGGGCCACTCGTCGCGGCTGACAATCTGCTTGTCGATCGCGTTGTAAACTCACCGACGCCCGAGGACTGGCTGAGCGCCGTATCGGAAGTCTTCTCGGCGATGGATCAGAAGGATCAACAGTCGATCTTCCGAGCGATTGCTGTTGCCAACGCAGGAGGTCTCGGAGAGGTTGAGAGTTGGGACGTGAATCAGACGCATGAGCGTGTTGATTTATTGGCGGCGATGGCGGATGCGGCGGGACGCGGCGATCGTATTGCGTTGCAGTATCAAACCGGCTTTTTAGACCTGTTCCAAGAAGTGATTCCCGTCCTTCTCGGGGCGATCCAAGAAGCGGGGGACGTCTTGCACGGGGTGATGCAAAGTCAGTTGCGAATCTTGGCTTCCTCACACGATTCCTTGATCATGCGTAAGAATGGAGAGGCAGTCGCGGAGGAGGTTCGCGTCGCGGCATCTGGAATTACAAACTCGGATCCGATGCAGTACGCTCGATTTGACCGGACACTCCGTGCTGAGGCAGGGAATCGATTAAACCCGGGGACAACGGCAGATCTAATTGCCGCTGGCCTGTTCGTGATACTGCGAACCATGCCGGAGGCGCGAGCCGGGGATCTTGAGGTTGGATGAAAACGAACCGTCTTTGTTAAGGTATCAATTGTGGAACAGGGTGTTTATCGAGTCGATGTGACCAAGCAGCAGTTTGTCTTCTCTGCAGCGCACTTTATCACCTTTGCCGGTGACATCTGTGAGCGGCTTCACGGCCACAATTACAAGGTGAGGGCAAGTGTTGAAGGGCCTCTCGATGAGAATCGCTATGTCGTCGATTTCATTGCGTTACGCGATGCAGTACTTGATGAGACATCAGCGCTTGATCATCACATGATCCTGCCGCGTGACCACGCCGAGATCAAAGTTCATACCAGTGAGAAAGAAACCACGGTGACGTTTCGAGAGCGTCGTTGGGTTTTTCCGAATGAAGATTGTGTGATTTTGCCAGTCGTCAATACGACTGCGGAGGAACTAGCGCGAGTGATCGCTGAACGTGTAATCGCCAAGACTCAGCAACGCTTTGGACCACATCTAAATTTCATCGAGGTTGCCGTGGATGAGAACGAGGGACAATGGGGTGTCTGTCGTTTGCCGTGGCCCGCATGATTCGTCTCTCCAAGTTCAATGATGACTGGAGGCGGCGTTGTTTTCTGTAGTCCGTTCGATTGGGGACAAATGATGGGGAAGCGATTGAGTGTTTTGTTTGTAATTTGTCTCCTCTTGGCTGCGATACGGGTGGGGCCATTGGACGCAAGTGAGAT
This sequence comes from uncultured Rubripirellula sp., assembly GCA_938045805.1. Lineage (GTDB taxonomy): Bacteria > Planctomycetota > Planctomycetia > Pirellulales > Pirellulaceae > Rubripirellula. The sequence goes on from CALIBL010000111.1 coordinate 18,613, forward strand.
CGGCCAGCAAGATGAGGTATCGTTGGATGGGTCACTCAATAGGGGCGATGCTGCGACCGCGGGGGACCCCACTGTGCGGCGCCGTCCCAATATTCTATTTGCGATTTCTGATGACCAATCGTTTCCTCACGCCAGTGCGTATGGCTGCCAATGGGTAAAGACGCCTGCATTCGATCGTGTGGCTAAGAATGGGCTGTTGTTCAATCGGTGCTACACACCGAATGCGAAATGCGCACCATCACGATCTTCTTTGCTGACGGGACGTTACTCTTGGCAACTCGAAGAGGCTGCGAATCATTGGTGTTATTTTCCTGCCAAGTTTGCCACCTACGTTGAGACTCTCGCTAAGAATGGTTACCAAACGGGCATGACCGGAAAAGGTTGGGCTCCGGGTATCGCGTTGGACGGGCAGGGCAAACGTCGAGATCTGGCGGGCAAACCATACGCCAAAAAGAAAGCTAAACCTCCGACGAAGGCAATCTCGGGCAACGATTACGCAGCTAATTTTACCGATTTCTTGGATTCAACTCAGGGCGACGCTCCCTTCTGCTTCTGGTATGGAGGAACGGAGCCACATCGAAGGTACGAGTACGGAACGGGGGTTCGCGTCGGAGGTAAATCACTTGATTCGATTGAGGAGGTTCCGGATTTTTGGCCCGACCATGAGGTGATTCGAAATGACATGCTTGATTACGCATTCGAGATTGAGCATTTCGATAAGCACTTGGGACGGATGTTGGATGAGCTTGAACGTAGGGGGATGTTGGCGAACACGTTGGTGGTTGTGACCAGCGACAACGGTATGCCATTCCCAAGAATCAAAGGTCAGAGTTATGACTGGAGCCACCATTTGCCGTTGGCGATCGCTTGGCCGGAGGGCATTCGTGATCCGGGTAGGGAAGTGGACGAACCGGTTTCGTTCGTTGACCTCGCTCCAACCTACCTCGAACTAGCTGGCGTGGTACCGAGCGAAACCTCAATGGCGAGTCTTTCCGGCGTTTCGCTAGTGCCAATTTTTAATAACGCTGAGACGAAGTCCGAGCACCGCAGCATCTTGCTCGGTAAAGAGCGGCATGATATCGGCAGGCCGGGCGATGTGGGGTATCCGGTCAGGGGGATCATCGAGGGTGATTTTCTGCTGCTGAGGAATTTTGAATCGAGTCGTTGGCCGGCGGGTAATCCAAGCACGGGTTATCTCAACACCGACGGTAGTCCGACCAAGACCATGATCCTGAATGCTCGCCGTGAAGGCGGGGAATCACAGTTTTGGCAAATGGCCTTCGGATTGAGGCCAGAGTACGAGTTGTACAACCTTGCAACTGATCGCGATTGTGTCGTGAATTTGGCTTCTGAGCCTCGGTATGCAGAACAGAGGGCCTCGATGCTTGAACAGCTGGAAGCAACTCTGAAGGCTCAGGGGGATCCTCGGATGTTGGGCCAGGGCGACGTTTTTGATCAATACCTGTACGCCAACGAGCGTGAGCGGGGCTTCTATGAGAAATATAGAGCTGATCCTGCAAGCGTGAAGGCAGGCTGGGTCAACCCAACCGATTTTGAGCCGCCAGAAACCGGTCTCGAATAAACTTTCCAGCGATTTTCGATCAACGGGGTGTTATCCTTCGTATACTCCTTCACCCGACTAGGTTTCGTTCCCCCAATCGCTTGTTTCGGGGCCCACAGAGCTCCGTAACACGGCAAGTAGGATCTGGCGAGCGGATAACTTTGGCAGGACGGGCAGGAGGTGTTCAGAATGAAGCGGAAAGCATGCTACAGGTCAAAGCACTAACGAAAACTTTTCCGCTCGAGGCGGGGTTGGTGCATGCGGTCATGAATTTATCCTTTCATGTGGAAGCATCAGAGGTTTATGGGTTGTTGGGGCCGAATGGCGCCGGGAAAACCACGACGCTACGAATGATTCTCGGGTTGCTCGATCCAGACGAGGGCTATGCCGAGGTTCTCGGCTATCGCACGTCAAGCGATCCCGAAAAAGTCAAACAGCGACTCGGATTTGTTTCAGCGAGTGATGGTGTCTACCCGTGGCTTTCGGTCCGCGAGATGTTGCTCTATTTTGGCGATCTTTATGGGGTCGAACCTGAACTGGCCGCACATCGCTGCGAGACGCTTTCCGGTTTGATGGGAATCGGTGAACTGCTTGATCGACGCGCTGGCGGCCTGAGCACCGGCCAACGCCAACGCGTTACACTCGTGCGAGGGTTGATTCATGATCCTCCAGTGATGCTTTTGGATGAACCGACACGTGGGCTGGACGTGGTCGGGGTGCAGACGATTTTTGAGTACATTGGGCACCTGCGAGAACTGGGCAAGGCGGTGGTGATCTGCACGCACCGCTTGGATGAGGCTGAGCGATTGTGTGATCGGTTTGGATTGCTGCATCGTGGGAATCTTGCTCATGAAGGGACTCTGGAGCAGTTGAGAAAGACCACCTCAGAAGATCATTTGGTTGACATGTTTGCGGGGCTCTTGAACGGGGAAGCCCATGTCTGAGCAGCAACCAACTAGGCTCAAGCCGGAAACCAGTGAGTCTGAAAATAGCGATGTGTCTGACGAAAAGCCAAAGGATGCGAGTCACCACGGATCCGCGTTTTATGGCTTGAAGCGTTTGGCGAGGATGTATCGAAAAGAGCTTCGTGAAACCCTTCGTGATCGTCGGACGATGGTGACACTGTTGCTGATGCCACTTCTGCTGTATCCGATTTTAAGCATGGCGCTGAATCGATTCTTGTTATCGGTGAATGTTCCCGAGGCTGGTTACACCGTCTGCCTTCAAACGCAAGGCGAACTTGATCTTCTTAGTCGTTGGCTGAGCGATGAGCGTAGTCGTCCACCCAAGATGATTTTGGATAGCCGTGGCGGGGAATTGGCATCGTTTCGCCTTGGGCTTTGTCAATCTGAAGATGCTGCCGTGGCGATTGAGGCGAATGAAGCCGACGTTGGTGTGAAGATTGAAGTGACTCCGGTCGGTGAGAATGTCGTTTCAATCTTTTCGCATCGCGGTGATGCGGTCAGTGAAACAGCACGACAGATTTTAGTTGAGAGGTTGCATTGGTTATCTGAGTCGGATGCCGCGATGTGGATTCGCTCGCAATTTCCAAGGTATCGTGCACCCCTAAGCGTGATGATTCAAGAGGTTGGGGAGGCGAAAGAGTCCAGTCTGCTCGCGACGCTCATCCCATTGGTGCTAGTGTTAATGACCATCACTGGAGCGGTTTATCCAGCGATCGATTTAACGGCGGGAGAACGTGAGCGAGGGACGCTTGAGGCGGTAATGGCTTCGCCTGTGCCGCGGTTCAGCGTGTTACTTTCAAAGTATTTTGCGGTGATCAGCGTTGCATGTTTAACGGCAATCGCAAACCTCGCGGCGATGTTTACGACTTTGTGGGGCAGCGGGTTGATCGACATGATTCAACAGGGGGCTGGGCCTCCTTGGATGCTCATCGCTCCCATGCTGTTATTGCTCGTGCTCTTCTCCTTCTTCTTCTCTGCCGTGCTACTCGCGTTGACCAGCTACGCGAGGTCATTCAAGGAAGCACAGGCGTATTTGATTCCCGTGATGCTTATGTCACTGGCTCCGGCAATGATTTCTTTGGTGCCGGGAATTGAACTTCGGGGTGTTCTGGTTGTCGTTCCTCTGGTCAATATCGTCTTGCTGGCGAGAGATTTACTTGCGGGTGAACTGGTCATGCAGGCGGCAGCGGTCTCGGTCTCCGTGACGATACTTTACGCATGTGGCGCACTCGCAGTTGCAGCAAGACTGTTTGGCGGTGATGCGGTGATGCGTTCGAGTGAACAGTCGATCATTAGCCTGATCCGTCGTCCCGACAAAGGGAACGTGGTTCCAAGGTTAGAGCAAGCAACATTGCTTCTTGCGTTGTTGGTGCCCAGCTACTTTGTAGTTTCCAACGGCCTGATGTTGATCTTGCGAAGTTATGGCGAGTTACTGGATGTGTCGTATCAGTTGCTACTCAACGCAACCGCTCTGGTGGTTACGTTCGGTGTCTTGCCATTGATCAGCGTGTGGTGGGAGCGATGTCGCATCGCCAAATCGTTTCGTGTGAGCCCAGCAAGTCTTGGTGCATTGCTTGGTTCGCTGCTGCTTGGCTTGGGTTGCTGGGCGTTTGCTCACGAAGCTTTTGTGATTGCCGACACCCTCGGCATCGGTGGGCTCAGTGAAAATCAGGTTCAAACGGCAGAGGCGATGGTCGAGAAGATGCGGGAGGCGCCACTTTGGCTCCTACTCGCGGTTTTTGCGGTGACTCCCGCGGTGGTCGAAGAATTGTGCTTCCGTGGCTATTTCTTTTCCTCACTGGGTGCGGTTGTCAAGCCTTGGTCGGCAGTGATTGTCACGGCGATCGCTTTTGGCTTGTTCCACGTTCTCACTGGGAATGCACTCTTGGTGGAACGATTCGTTCCATCGACCCTGATGGGGATTGTTATCGGTTGGGTCGCGTATCGAACCGGCAGTGTTCTGCCGGGAATGCTGATTCATTTCGTACACAATGCCTTGCTTAATGTGGTGATTTATTACGCGGATCGATTGAGCTTCTTGGGTGATGGTTTTGATGATCAGACGCATCTGCCTTTGGGCTGGTTGTTGACTGCGGGGATCTGCGTTTTTATCGGTGGAGCCTGCGTTCACTGGTCGACGCGTTCCGCACCGAAGACTGATTAATCAAGCCAATGGTTGTGTCAAATCTCTCCGGTCACTGCGAGGCTCAGGTTTTGGAAACTGGTTTAGTCTCTGCTTTTATTCATTTATAGGAAATTAATTGTTGGCGATCCTCAACCAGCAGGCTGACTCTCCTGCATTCCCGATGCTGATCACTGGACTTGCGGGTGTGCCGGGGTACAACGCGTATCACTATTTTAGGTCCCTCTACGGAGACAATGTCGTTGGGATCCGGCAGCCCAATATGTGGCCGCTCAAGGGCGATGGTATTATCGCGTGTGATCTGGACGATGATCGTGATGTCAAGAGCCTTTGGGAGAAGTATCAGTTCAAAACGGTCCTCAATACGATTGGTAGTTGCCGTTTGAAGTCGTGTGAGTTGGATCCAGAGATGGCGCATCGCGTGAATGTTTTAGGAACCGAGCGAATTGCAAGGCTCGCGGGTATACAGAACAGTCGGGTGTTACATCTTTCGATTGATTTGGTGTTTGGAGGTCGACGCGGTGGCAACTATACCGAGGAGGCCCGTCCTGACCCAGTGACCGTTTATGGCGCGAAAATGGTTGAGGCGGAGAGGGTGGTTCAGGAGTCGGTCGAGGATTCTTGCATCCTTCGAATTTCATTGCCGATGGGGATTAGCTTCAACGGACATGCTGGTGCGATCGACTGGATTGCATCAAGATTCAGACAGGGTAAACCGGCGACACTTTATTTTGATGAAGTGCGAACACCGGCCTACACCGATTGCTTGAATCGTCTTTTCCATCGACTCCTGCCTAGTTCCATCAATGGGCTGTTTCATGCCGGTGGGACGCGGGAACTGAGTCTGTACGAGATTGCGCAGATTGTTAACGTGGTGGGTGGTTACCCACCGGAGTTATTGCTTGGTTGCCCGAGGGCCGATGCTGGCCCAATGCCACCGCGTGCGGGCAATGTGACGATGAACTCAGAAAAGCTTACCGATGTGTTAGGTGGTTCGTGGGCTGATCCATGGCCCTATCACACGAATGTGGTCCCAGATTCGCGGGACTGGCATCAAAAGTATCGGCTGGCTGATGCGGGGGAATCGCTTGTACATCAATGGCTCTACTGCAATCCGCATCAGCCAGGACTCGTTCCGCCCAATCGAAACACGCTTTGGGGCGGGGATCGTTTTCACTAGGTTTTGGGAATCATTAAGATCTGGCTATTTGTACTCCTTCGTTATTCAAACTCGTTAGTGGTAGGAGGACTGCAGCATGCGACGCAGGATGCTAGACTGCGTCACTCAAATGATGCGAGTGACCGGCTCGCATGAAACTTGAAAGCTTGCTCCATCGAAAGTCTAGAGTCATGAATCCGTCTTTCCTCGTTCAAACACCCCTTCAATCCCGCGATAAGCTCAGTCGTTCACATTGGCAACTGGTTGGTGCTCTGCTCATCACGACGCTGATTCAAGGATCGTCCTTTGCTCATGAAGGTGATGGGAGTCATGAGCACGAGGCAGAGTACACCGAGACGGCCAAGGGAGTTGTGTACAACGATCTGAATCAGAACGGAAAACGGGATCCAGATGAAAAAGGGATCGCGGGTATCCGTGTCAGCAATGGGCGAGAAATCGTTGTCACCTCTGCGGACGGGAAATACGAACTTCCAGTTGGTGGCGATACCATCCTTTTTGTTATCAAGCCACGCCAATGGGCCACCCCCGTCAACGAAGATCAGATTCCGCAGTTCTTTTATATCCATAAACCTGAGGGCTCTCCCGCAAACTTTCGGTTTAAAGGTGTTGAGCCAACTGGTGAGTTGCCCGAGTCCGTTGATTTTGGACTGCACGAGCAGAACGAGCCGGAGCGTTTCAAGGCGCTTTTGTTTGGTGACCCACAACCTCGGAACCTCGCTGAGGTGGATTATATCCAGCACGATGTGATCGAGCAGATTGTGATGGAGGAAGGGCACGACGCATCGTTTGGAGTAACATTGGGTGACATTGTTTTTGATGACCTATCCGTTATGAAGCCACTTAGCCAAGCGATCGCGCTGATTGGGATTCCTTGGTACAACGTGATCGGCAACCATGATCTGAATCTCGATGCACCTGACGATTCGTTAAGTGACGAAACGTTTGAGCGGCATTACGGTCCAAGTTACTACTCGTTTGACTATGGGCCGGCACACTTTCTGGTTCTCGATGATGTGATGTGGCACGGTCCCGAGGACGGGAAAAAGGGGCACTATCACGGTGGGTTCGGCGAACGGCAAATTCAGTTCATCAAGAATGACTTAGAATTGATTCCAGAAGAGCAGTTGGTTGTATTGATGATGCATATCCCGCTCGGCGGGGTGCAAGATCGCCAAGACTTATATCGATTGATTGAACAGCGACCCGCTACCGTCTCAATTTCCGCGCATACGCACTACATGGAACATCGCTTTATCGGCGAGGAAGATGGTTGGAAGGGTCCCGAACCTCATCATCACATTGTGAATGTGACAGTTGGTGGGAGCTGGTGGAGAGGACAAAAAGATGAACGCGGGATTCCTCATGCGATGATGAGCGATGGTGGTCCCAATGGATACTCGATCATGGAGTTTGATGGGAACCGCTACTCTCTATCCTTTCGTGGCGCGGGTCGCCCTGCTCATTATCAAATGAGTATTCATTGTGAAGAGGCGATCAAGCAAACGGAGCTATCCGGCAAGGACTTCTCGGTGAATGTGTTCAACGGATCCTCGAAGACTTCGGTAGAGTTCCGAGTCGGCCAAAGCGGTGAATGGATTCCGATGGAGCGTCGGACTGGAGTCGATCCCTATTTCGCGGCTGTTAAGGCGAGGGAGGATGAGGTTGCTGAAAAGAACTGGATCGATCTCCCGGGACCCCATAAAACACCGCATCAGTGGACTGCGCCGCTTCCAACCGGAATTCCCGTAGGAAGCCATATGATTGAAGTGCGGGCGCAGACGGGTGAAAAAGTGGTCAGCGGCAAGCGGATCTTTCGCGTGATAAAGTAGGCGGACAAACTAGGTCCTTTGCCGCCCTCAACGCGTCTTAGCTCTCGGTGACCGCCGACTTCGGGAATCTGCGAAACACGAGGACCGCGATTCCAGTGGAGATTGCCAACAAGAGGGACCCAACTAAGAAGGGCGCTCCAGGCAAATGGATCGGGCTGCGGTCGCTGATGAAGTAGCTGAAAAGCAATGTGTTAAAGAAAACCGGAGCAATGATATTGGTGAGGCTCGTCAGAGATGTCAGCGCACCTTGGATCTTCCCCTGCTCGGTCTCGTTAACGGTGCTCGTTACCAAGCTCTGAATTGCGGGCCCCGCTAGACCTCCCACGGATGTGGAGATGATGATCACATAGACCATCCAACCTTGATATGCCAACCCGTAACCAAGGAATCCGAGGGTTCCAATCACACTTCCGAAAATGACAGTTTTTCGTTCACCAAAGCGTTTAACCACCGGGCGCACCAGTCCACCTTGGACCACAATTGCGCAAATCCCCACTAATCCGAGTGCCATGCCGTTGGTGGTGGTGTCCCAGTCATAACGATAGGACGTGTAGAGAACCCAGACGTTCTCAAGACCGCGTTGCGCCAACGATTTGCACATGAAAACAATGGCTAGTCCAGCAACCAACGGGTAAGCTCCTAAACGCATGATGCTGGAGAAAGGATTGGCTTGCTTGAAAGACAAGGGAGCACGTTTCTCTGGTGGTAGTGATTCGGGCAACACGAAATATCCGTAGAGCCAATTCACCAATGCAAGTCCCGCTGAAACAAAGAAGGGCAGTCGCGGACTCCAATCACCGAGGAGTCCACCTATCGCTGGGCCAATCGTGAACCCTAGTCCGAACATCATACCCATGAAGCCAAAGTTGCGCGCCCTTGTTTCATCGGTGGAGACGTCGGCGATGTAAGCGTTGGCTGTTGTGAAATTTGCTCCCATCACACCAGCTAGGATGCGGCCCGCGAAGAGCCAGCCAATGCTCGTTGCAAAACCTTGGATGAGGAAATCGATTCCCAGCCCGAAGAGAGACACAAGGATGACTGGTCTTCTTCCAAATCGATCCGATAATACCCCCATGATCGGAGCAAAAATGAATTGCATGAACGCGTAACTTGCGGCAATCACGCCAGCGTATCGACCCGCTATCGAGTACATCCTGTCTCGGGTGATTTCTTGGCCAACACCGCTCGCCGGATCGATCACTGTGATGGTTTCCGCGGTGGTCGCACTATGCCCCCACAGGAGTTCAATAATGAGCTCGGGTAGTACGGGAACGATCACGCCGATACCGAGAATGTCGATGAACAGTGTCACCAAGATGAATGCAATCGCAGCTTGCCTTGGTTTTGGCTTTTGATCCGTCATAGGGTAGCGATACGGTGGAGGGCTTTGGTGGGGCGTTGAGGAGACTGGTCTTAGTGGCGTTGTTGCGCTACCGTTAGGTTAAACATTTTCGCTGGTTTGGACTCGGCGAAGCGAGGGAAACTTGGTCGCTAACTGTATTCGTCGAGGGACGTGATGATTATGACGTTCGGAATGATCTTGAGGGGGATCTCTCGCCAAAGGTGGGACAAGGAATTCTGAGAGCAAAAGAATTGCCGCCCTTGGCTAGGATCGCTGCGATGTTCTCCCATCACCTGATGCGTTAATCCGTCGCGGACGTCGCCGGATTGTAGGGTAAGTCGCTAGGTCGTAGAAGGACTCCGAGGCGGGGCGGACTTCAATCCTTGCCTTGGTGAGTGCTGCCGGATAGTCTGTTGCGGTTCACCCACCACTTGATACGAAGCCAAAATCGATGAACCATCCGACGGGTCAAAATTCTCCTGATCAAAGCAGTCAGTCCCTCAGCTCAGATGATGTGACTCGTATCGAACGTCTCCGCGAGTGTCATGAGCGTCTGAAACGAGAATTAGGGCGAGTGATTGTCGGGCAGCAGGATGTTATTGAGCAATTAACGACTGTTCTGTTTGCGAGGGGACACGGGCTTCTAATGGGGGTTCCTGGGTTGGCCAAGACGCTACTGGTCAGCAAGCTCTCCGAAACCCTATCGCTCGGCTTTAGTCGTGTGCAGTTCACTCCGGACCTGATGCCGATGGACATCACGGGAACCGATATTCTGCAAGATACTCCAGACGGACGGCGCGAATTTAAGTTTGTTCATGGCCCCATCTTCTCAAATATCGTTCTCGCTGATGAGATCAACCGTGCGCCGCCCAAAACACAGGCCGCACTGCTTGAAGCGATGCAGGAGCGACGTGTTACCGTCTTGGGAACCTCCTACGAACTCGAGCAGCCATTCATGGTTCTTGCGACGCAGAACCCGGTAGAGCAAGAGGGTACTTACCCACTTCCCGAGGCGCAATTGGATCGCTTCATGTTCCTGATTGAGCTAACCTATCCATCGGAGGAAGAGGAAATACAGATTGCCAGAAGTACCACGGGTGAGGATCTGGTGACTTTGGACGCTCTGATGTCCGGCGAAGAGATTATGGAGTATCAGCAACTCGTTCGACGGATTCCAGTACCGGAACATATCTATCGTTATGCAGTCCGACTTGTGCGGAAGACTCGACCGCAAGATGAAGTATCACCAGAATGGATGAAATCACTTGTCTCTTGGGGAGCAGGGCCACGAGCGATCCAGTATCTCATCTTGGGCGGCAAGACGCGCGCAGCCCTCAGTGGTCAATACATGGTGCGACTCGAAGATGTTCAGGCCGTAGCGGAGTCTGTATTGTCGCATCGATTGATCACGACCTTTGCCGCTCAAAGTGAGGGAGTCGGTGCGCGGGATGTGGTGAAACGTTTGGTTGAAGAAACCGCGAAAGAGGGTGTGCTGCGCTGATTGGATGGTGGGTGATAAGAAGTTAGTTGATCGAGTGTAGGGATTTGGACTTACGGTAGATAAGGTGCAAGTTGTGAAGAGGTTGCAACGGAACATCATTCCACTGATGGCTGCTCTCAGCTGCCTGACCATTGTCCCGTGTGCAAAATCTCAGCAAGTCACCTCGACTGGTAACGTGGTTGGTGTCGAGTCAAACATCGTTGGTTCGACAAACCAAGAATCCGATGACACGGCAACCGATCTTGGAGTCCCTGCGGTTACAAATTCCGATACTGGGTCCGAGGCAGAAGGCTCAGATCCTTTGCGGGTGATGTGGGAACGTGCGGTTGAAGCATTGGACGAGTCATACGACCAGTGGAATTTTAGACCCGAGGAGACAGTCGATAGTACCACGTTCACTATCAACTACATTGCTTCGTTGGCAACCGATGGCAGAAGACGCTTGGATCGGGTGATGATCTTGCACGCTGACCCCGATCAAGACCGAGCGGTAACACGTACAGAGGCTCTTGATTTTTTGCAGTCACAGATTGGCCTTAAGTGGATCTCGGGAGAACCACTTCGTCATGATGATGGCAGGGTGCTCGTCTTTGCGGACTTTCTGAGGGCTGACACCGATCAGGACGATGTGATCAGCGAGCAGGAGTTCGTTGTTGCAATGTGGGACCGCGAAGGCGGCGATGCTGAGTTTGCACAGATGGATCAAAATGGAGATCGTAAAATTGATCTGAAGGAATACTCACATTCAGGCGGATCTAATTATAGGAATGTCGTTGATGCGTTCCATCGTCTTGATGCAGACGGTGATGGACTTGCGACCCTGAAGGAACTCCGCGGTGCTGTTCCACTGTATCGAAGGCATTTGGTTGATACAAATTTTGCAGCGTTTGATGAGAACGATGATCAACGCTTGTCGATTGATGAATATCGCTTATCCATGTTGGCCAACTATAACTACCCTTGGGAGTATCTCCCTGAGGATGACAATCTTGATGGGCAGATCTCGTTCGAAGAGTTTCAATTTCATCCGCGTGATTTATTTCAGCTTCAAAAGCGTTATTATTTCCATCGCCTTGATTTGGACCAAGATGGGCTTCTATCGGCGGATGAGTTTGCCTTCAAGATTCAGCCGATGCATTCGTTGGTAAGGTTGAAGTCAGGATTGGGGCAGGATACGCCCAAGCAGATTTTTTCTGACAAGAAATACACGCGATTGGGATCGCCCGCTATTCGCCGAGGGGACAGCGAGGTTCTGTTTCACGCGGTGCCTCGTGAGGGTGAGCACCAAGCGGTTTTGTTGCTCGTCAAGTCAGACGGTTCAGAAACGCGTGAGATTGGTCACGGCTTGATGCCGAGTTGGTCTCCAAACGGCGATCGATTCGTCTGTTCTCGTTACGATGGAGGTGCTTCGGTTTGGATCGTTGGGCTCGATGGAAACGCCAGAACGCGAATTGATTCCGGTTGGGGCGGAGAGTGGTCACCGGATGGGAGTAGGATCGCCTATCGGAATGACAACGGTGTTCGACTTTTTGATGTCACTTCTGGAAAGTCTGAGATTTGGTTCGATAAGCACGAGCACCCGTATCGGTACTTGTATCCGCATTTTGCTTGGTCGCCTGATGGTCAGCGACTCGCTCTGTTTGCGCAGCGGCAACAGACGATTGAATTAGTCGTGCTCCAAATGCCGGTCAATAAGGGAGCAGAGGAAGGGGCCGGTGTCGGTAACTCGGAAGCAAGCACCGGCGTTCAGTACGACATTTTATTCGGGGCCTCGGAGGAGGTTTTAGGGGATCTACTCTGGACAGATGACGGTCGACTCCTTTTTTCGATGTTTTCACGCGACCTTGGGAGGCCGGTTCTTTATCAAGCGTCTGTTGATTCGAAGCAGAAGCCGAAGGTTGTGAACGAAGCCATCGGCATCAAGGGTGTTGTTGAGTTGGACGTTGCTCAAGATGATCAGTTCTGGATCTTAAATCTGTCAAAATAGCGGTGTAGGATCGCGCGGAGCAAACTAAGTGAGTCATTCGGCAATCAAGCTTTCCACCAGAAAAAAAATTCTCTTTTCCTCGCTTCTCCTCTGCGGTTTGGCTCTTACGACGGAGGTGGCTCTTCGTGTGCTCGGCATCGGTCGACCCGCGAATTTTGAGGATCCGTTTGTTGGATTTGACGCGAAGAGTCCTGTTTTTGTTAGTGCGGAAGATTCAGACGGAATGCGTTTGGAAACAGCCGCTGGGAAACAGGTTTGGTTTAACTATCAAACCTTTGCTAGGAAAAAAGCGGGCAACACCAAACGCGTCTTTTGTCTTGGTGGGTCGACAACCTTCGGCCGTCCGTTTGATGATCACACCGCGTTCTCAGGTTGGCTTCGCGAGATATTGCCATTGGTAGATTCTTCGACCCAATGGGAAGTGATCAATGCGGGTGGAGTCAGTTATGCGAGTTATCGCGTTGCAAATGTCATGGAAGAGCTTTGCGAATATGAGCCTGACCTGTTCGTGATTTTGACGGGTCACAATGAGTTTTTAGAGAGGAGGACTTACGCTGGGTTGCTCGAGAAGGGCTTGAGTGGTGATCAAGTTGTGGCCAGAACGCGGCGGATCCTTAAAGCCTCACGCCTTTTCAATTTGATCGAGGGGTTTGTGCGTCCTGAGGCTAATTTTCAAGTCCATAGCCGCGAGAAACTGCCCGAGGAGGTCGATGAAATCTTGAATCACTCCGCGGGTCCCAAAGACTATCAGCGAGACGATCAGTGGCATGCTAACGTGCTGGTTCATCTTCGTTCGAATCTGGAACGCATGGTCGCCATGGGAAAGACCGCGGATGCTAAGGTTCTATTTATTTCTCCGACCTCGAATCTTCGTGATTGCCTTCCGTTCAAATCGGTTAGCGACATCGGGGCATTGAGTTTAGATGTAGGGGGCGAAGAATCTGCTGAGTCACGTGAACCAAGTGAAGAGGATTTCGCCACAGAGAGAAATCGTCCCCTTGGCTTGGTCCTCCAAGAGAAACTCGAGAAGGACGGGGCAGAAGAGACGCTCAAGTGGGTTACTGCGAACCTCGCTAATGATCCTCGAAATGCTGACCTTTTGTTTTTTCAAGGTCGGTGTCTCTTTCGATTGAAACAACACTCTGAAGCACGCCGAGCATTCTTGGAGGCGTTGGATGAGGATGTCTGTCCACTGCGTGCCACCACGGAGATTCGGCAGATGATCTCCAGCGTTGCAGCCAAGCATCAGATGCCATGTGTTGATTTTGATGACGTTTTAGGCCGAGAGTCGATGCAGGAAAACGGCCACCAATGTTTCGGGGCAGATTATTTTCTCGATCACGTTCATCCATCAATCGAGACGCATCGACTCATCGCACTCTCCGTCATCCGAGAATTGCAGGGGATTGGATGGCTTGCCGAATCGGATTTGGATGAGAACCAAATTGGTGCCGTGACGCAGGAGATTAGCTCGAGGGTTGATCCGCAGAGGCAGGCCGTTGCATTCAGAAATCTTGCGAAGGTGCTTCACTGGGCGGGCAAGTTCGAGGAGGCGATTCCCAAGGCCGTCGATGCAACGCGATTGCTTCCCGACGATTTAGAGAGCTGGTTTGTGATGGCCGATTGTTTGCGGCAACTTGGTCGGGACGACGAAGCCTATTTGGTTTATCAGCAATTATTTCAGAAGGGTGACTACGGACGAGCGTACCTTCCGTTTGGCGAATTGTTGATGGATTTGCAGCGTTACGATCGCGCCGTTGAGTTTCTACTGATGGCAACAATCGCTCCGAGTGAGTCGCACCGTATTCGAGCGTTGTACGACCTTGGGTTCACGCATCTTCAACTTGGGCAATACGACCTTGCGTTGGAGAGTTTGTTGGAGTGCGAGAGGTTGGCTGGTGGCGAGTCCGCTACCGTCGCTCTTATCGGGGAGGCTCTATTTTCTCTCGGGCGTTTTAGCGAGGCTGAAAGCAGGTTTAGTGAATTGCTGGATCTCAATGGGGATCCCGTTTACGCTTATCTTCGGCTCGCTGAGGTGTGTCTGGCTCAGCAGCGGGAACTCGATGCAGAGAAGTTTCTTGTTCGTTGCTTGGAGATCGACCCGCACGAATCAAGGGCAACAGCTCTGTTAGAGCATCTTCGATCTGGGGTTGATCCTCCATCACCGGGTTCGACAGGTAATGAAGCCAATGTTCGATCCGATTCAAGTCTTGAGTGACCACGGAAGTTCAATCGATTCTATGCTACCCGCCCAACGAGCGAACCACCCCATGGAGGGGTTTTTTCGGTGTTGAGCCGGTAGGAGCGTTGATTGCGGTGTCTTGTGAAGCTTTGGCTCTTGAGGAAACTGGATCGAGTCGATAAATTGCTGCACCGACAGGAATTCCCATAGCATTTTAAGAGTTGGACGATGGCACATAAGAAAGGTCAGGGTTCGAGCCGCAACGGACGCGATTCGAATGCTCAAAGACGTGGCGTAAAGAAGTTTGGCGGCGAAGCAGTTCGAGCCGGTAATATCTTGGTTCGTCAGGTTGGTAATAAGTTTCACCCCGGCAAGGGTGTTGGGCAGGGCAATGACTACACCTTGTTCGCACTTGTCGATGGCAAAGTCAGCTTTGACCAGAAGGGTCGTCGAATCAACGTTTTGGCCGAAGCTTAGTTTGTCTACCGAGGGACGCCTGGCCGGTTGATCTTCTGTGAACCAACGGTCGCTGCGTGGAGTCGATCGCACACGCGAGCAGTATGTCGTCCTGATGATCTTGAATACATCAACAGACCCGCCTTCTTGGGCGGGTTTTTTTGTGCGCGGTGATTAGATCGACTCGGAGAGGGGCGACAGCCTTATTTCAGAGATGGTTGGGAATCAAACGTGCTAGCCAACGCAGTTGCCGGATTTCTTCGGGTTGATATTTCGTCCCGGTGCCGAGGTTGCGACGTGGTGTGACGGGCAGTCGACTCGACCGTGCGAAGTAGGCGGCGAATTGTTCCGATAAGGCAGCGGCAAATGCTTCGTCGTTGATGGTTAATGCTAGTTCGGTATCAAAGAATTCCGACCGGCGGTTGAAGTTGTAACTCGTGACGCACGCAATCTTTTGGTCTACGACCAAACCTTTGGCATGAAGTGTTCGATCGCCCGCGTACTGATAAATTGGGAGAGTGCCCAGTCGGTGACGCATCTGTGTCATCAATGCGACATGATTGATGGGGCGATTGGTTGATTCCAGTGAGTTGGTGAGAATGCGGATTCTCACACCTCGCTGTTCGGCTTTCTTTAGTACCGATACGCAATCACGAGAGGGGAAAAAGTAGGGGGCAACGATATCGATCTGTTCAGATGCTTGTTGGATCAATTTATAGAGATCGTTATGGATCCCATTGGTCGGATCCTTTATCGCTGAAGCATCGTATAGGAAGGACATTTTATCAGTTGCGATATCAAACCCTTGAGGTGTTGCTGCGGTCGGTACGCCAATATCCAACGGAGCGTCGATTTTACGACTGGAGTGGTGAAGCAACTTGGCGGAAGGCTTGTGAGTGCGATGCGAGTCAACCTCCTCGCTATCCCACAAAGAATCAAAGTACTCTTTGGTGAACTCGACGAACTCCCCTGAAACTAAAATGTCATAGTCGACAAAATTGGGCTCAACCTCAGAGCGTCCAAAATAGACATTGGAGATATTTCTACTACCGACAATCAATTGTTTTTGATCAGCAGCTAGATACTTATCATGCATGCGTTGCATCAGGTTGGTAGCACCCGTACCTGTCGGGTGAAACCATTTTATCTTCACGCCACTCGTTTTCAGAAGTTCACGTTGGTGGGTGGAGGATCGATCGAACATTCCGTCGAGCACCAATCGTACGGATACTCCTCGCTTCGCGGCGTCGGCAACCGCCAAACACAGGTGCTGGCCAATCGCGTCATCGTCGAATTCGAACCACGCAATGTCGAGATTTTTCTCGCACGTCTTGATAAGCTTCACTCTAGCGTCGAGCGCAAGATGGTCGTCGCACAGCAGTCTCACATCATTTGCACATGTGGGCGAAATAAAAAAGAAGGCGAGAAGGAGGACTGATAAAGTTATCTTTTGGGCTTCCCGCGGCATGGCGATAGCGACTCAGATTCGTCAGAGAAGAGAAAAGTCAATCACAGGAATGACATCCCTTGAAAGATACCCTCAGATAATCACCGAGCAGGAAGTGGTGAATCATCATCGCCACCAACCGTCGTTTCAGGTGTGCGGTCCGCACGATTGAAACTGATATGCGGGTTGGTCGGGTAACGTTGCTTCAATCCGCTGGCGAACGGATGTTAGTGCACCGTGGACGGGGCGAACTGAATTATGCCGCCGCTGCGACGCGGTTTGAGGCGTAACCGAAAGCCTCGAAGTCATTTTGATAGATTTGATGGACCAGATTTTGGGTCTCTTGATCTGCCGATGCTTCTGATCGCGCTGAACGTGATTGGTTCAAACGTCCCAACCACTCAGTCCTGACGTATTCAACGCCAAGTTGTTTCAGGTGCTGATCAAGGGATGCCAAATCGTTTTCGAGAGTCTCCAACTTCAACACCAAGTCGTAGTCGATTCTGCTTGGTAGCAATAGATCGCACAAAGTCCAGTAATGGCTATCGAATTGTACACCGTGTCGGACTAATCCGCGTACGAACTCACCGTAGCTTAAATATCGAGCAATGCATCTAGATGCCTCGTTCGCTCGCCCCCAAGCCTTAGGACCCATCAGAAGTTGTTTGCACTTGCCAGCGACATATGCCGCTGAGGCGTAGTTTGCTGCGTATCGATTTAGCTTGTTGCAGTAGTTCGACCATGTTCGATCATAGGGATTGCGGACGACGCTGAAGCTGAAAAAGTTACGATTGAGATCTGCATAAAATTCATCACTTGCATCGCTTAGCGAGCCGTAGCTCAGTCCATGTGATAACAGGGATCCTGAGTGCTTTCTAAGAAAACGTCTCGGGTTGATCCCTGGATTGATTCCGTGCATTTGCAGAATTCGGTGGATCAAGGTCGTTGAACCGCATTTGGGAGTTTCTTTGTAGAAGAATCGGAACCGCTCAGACTTTAGAAACATCAGCAGCGCTTTTGCAGGTCGGGAAAACTACGATTTCAACTGGTTTCACAGCATCAGTTGTGGTGAGATACTCACTATGAAGTTTTCAGTAGGTATCAAGATCGTTCAGACTAGGTCAAGGACGCCTTTGAGCAACTCGTTGTGGGCTTGCTAGCTAATGTGGAACAGCTTGCGTTGGAATTTGGTCCGAAAAAAGTGTAGGAATCTTTGCATGAATCACAAAAGTTTATGGTTGATGATCGGTTTGATGATTCCCGCGAGCTACGTCTTTGCGGAAGAATCCAAGGTTCAAAGTGAGCCGTATGAGTATGAGATCCGGCCTGACCACGAGGCTT
>CALIBL010000112.1 GCA_938045805.1 uncultured Rubripirellula sp.
ACGGTTCGCGATTTCTGGCTGATTTAAGCCTGCGAACCCCCACCGAGCACAGGGGAGGCGATCGGCGAGTCAACTCGCCGGTCGCTTTTTTCTGTCCGTTTCGACTACGGCGAAGAGTTGGGAGCAGGAGAGAGGAACCAATCATCGATGAGGATTCGATCGGTCCGCGGTGTGGGAGGTTCTTTGCCTGTCATACGTTGCAGGGCCCACTGGCACCCAGTCAGGCCCTCATCAGCGAAACGCTCAATCGCAGCCAATGCAGATTCAGCTCTCATACGGCCGAGGGAGACACCGCACATGTTGCGAACGTCCTCAATTTCTGGGAACTGCCCATTGTCCTCCAATCTTTCAACCAGATCAGCCACTAAACGATCAACAGGTTGATCTTCGTGCAGTTTGCCAAGAGCCCAAACCGCAGCCACTCTAGCATCGATACCGATTTCGAAGTTTTTTGGAACGTAATACATCAGCAGAGGTTCAGCTGGCTCATACAACTGGTCACCAAAAGCGTTGAACAAAAATGCTTGGTGCAATGTCATGCCGCGCGTGAGTGCAGAGAGCTGTCCCGATTGAAAACCCTCCCAAATACTTTGTGCATGTTCGAGCATCGCCGGTAGATGTTCGGGCATCTTCAACTCATTGAGCCCCCATGCCGCTGCAACTTTGACGTCACCTCGCGGATGGCCGAGCAACTCCACCATTCGCGACCCACTCGGTAGATGCTTGAGAGTGCCCAGGACAAACGTCGCTTGCTCACAGCCCTGCCATTGGTCTTTGGATTGGACCTTGACCGCGGCTTCAATAATCTCCATTTTCAGTTCAGGGAGTTCGGCCAACTCGATCAGATGCGAGGCAGTGTTTCGTCGGAGCTTTGGATTCACATCACTGAGGAAGAAGCTAAGATCCGCTATACGGCTCGGTGACTTCGAATCGGCAAGTGCGTTGATAAGGTGCTGACGGACATTTGCGTCGGTGCTTTGATGGAGTTGCTCATTGAGCGCTTCGACCAGACTCGGCTTGATGCGATACAAATTCCGCACTGCTTCAGCTTGCACGGCGTTGGAGTCAACTGACAAGCATGCAGTGAAAAATTCAACAGACGAATCGTCTTGGTGCTGCGAGAGACTCTCGATGGCGAGTAAACGATGGAAGGTTGAGTCGGTGTCGATCGCGACCAATTGCTCAGCGAGCGGAATCAAGCCAGATCGCTCTAGCTTGCCCAATTCCCTGGCAGCGACCAGTCGGATCGAGGGTGATTGTTTCTCATCGAGGACAAGGCTCCGAATCAGTTCAGTTGCCTCAGCGCAATTGATAGCTGCGAGACCGTGTATCGCAAATGCTGTCTCTGTTTCCCCCGCAACACCAATCCGCAGACGATCCAGCCAACGCGACTCGAGTGTGTCGACCTGCCACTGAGTAAGAGCCGGCTCAACGATACCCGCGACCATGGGCCCGTACTCCGCTGCCAATGACGCGAGGAGTTCGGATTGATCCTTCGCCTCGAAGGTGACTAGTGTCTTGGCGATTGCCGCTGCGATTTGAGGGTCAAGGTCATCGCGTGAGGCGATTTCAACGAGTTTTGGCTGGAGCGAAAGGGTGTCTGGCACTCCACGTGTGTGGGCGATCGCTAATGAGTTAATCACAAGGCGAGTCAGCTGTGCCTCATTGCGGTCCAACGCGCGAGTCCAGAGTGCGACAAGACCTTCAGGGAAAAGAATCTGCTGCTCGGATTTCCGCACCAAATTCGGGCGGGTGAGAAGATCGAGAGCATATTCCTCAAAATTCCCGTATGGCTTTTGGCCTTGGCTATTACCCACACCGACGGTGAGGGAAATAGCAGCAATCAGCGTGTATTGGATTATTCGGTTCATATACGGAATCTTTTGCATCAGACTGCTCGGTTCAAACGCCAAACTTGAAGACTGAGAAGAGCGAACATGGCGGCGGACATGATTCCCGATACCCACCAAGCAGCTGGAAGGAGTTGGTAATTCTCGAATCCACTAGCTCCGATCACATTTAATGCTGCTCCCACGGGTGTCAGCAGCAATGCGGTCTCGACGGTTCCATGCCCAAATGGTGCCTCCCTTGCCAGCCAGACCAGCATCGGTGTCAGGAAACAAGCAATCACCGTTACATAAGTGACAGCCGTCGAGACGGCGGTGTAACGGAACAGGCTTCCCACAGCGGCGCTGATCGCTAAGGCTTGTAGGGTAATCCAAAACAGGCAAACGAGAACCATCTGAATCTGGAACGATAGGTCTGGCTTGATTAGCACCGTCATCACGTACCCCGGCAAGGTCGCCATCAAGACCAGCAAGAGAGTCCAAACCACACTCAGGAGCTTTCCTGTGACGACCCTGAAGGTCGAAAGTGGAGTCATTCTAAGGATCTCCCATCCCCCGCTATCACGCTCACCACTGATCAATCCCGAGGCGAGACTGGGGGTTAGGACCACCACCAGAATCACTTGCATGAGAACCAGCAGTGGCCCGATCGTCGTGACGCCCCAAGATTCGGCGCTGGTGGTAGCAAGAAAGGTCAAGAGCATCGAGACGATCGAGCAGGCGGCAATCAGCCTCAATAACCATTGACTGCGACCGAATTTACGACAGCGAAACTCTTTGACCATCACCGGATTGAGGAACCAAGGAATCCCCGTTTTCCGACGTTGTGGGTCAACGATGTAGAGTAACCGTCGGATCAGTCGCTTACTGAGTTCTCGGTCATTTGTGATCGTTCCTTTGCTTTTGGAACGGTCAAAGATTCGATAGTTCAAACGTGTGAGGGTCAGGCCTGAAAAGATTAAACTCGTGAAGAATGTCAGAGCGAGAAAACGCGTGATCGTGGAAGCCTGTTGCAGGCCAGAAGAACCCACGTCGCCATCACCGAGGATTTCCATGATGGCTGGTAGGGGCGAGAGGCATCGCAGCCACTCGGCACCGCTTAGCAGTGCAGGCGGAAAGAAGGTCGTTCCGCGTAAAAAGGCTGCAGGGATGAGGGTAACCAGCAGAAAGCAGAACACAGCGGTGTAGGTCAGCCGGACTCCAGCGTCACTGGTCTGCACATGACTGCTGATCAACATCGCGAGCGTGCTGTACTGCAGGATCATGAAAAACAGAACGAGGTAGAGGAGTCCAAGTTCTTCAAACAGTGAAATGCCGCCCATCGCGAAGCAGGCTGCGGAGGCAGGGAGACTACAGAGCAGAACTAGCAGGCTGAAAAGCAGCACTCCTGAGATTTTCCCGAGGTAGATTGCCGGACCGCTCAGTGGAGAGTTCAGCAGTAAAGCGAGTGTCTTGCCGTTTTTTTCATTAACAATTGACGTCGCGGGGAATGCGGGCACAAGAAATACCACGCCGGCAAGCA
The DNA here is from genome assembly GCA_938045805.1 of uncultured Rubripirellula sp. GTDB lineage: Bacteria > Planctomycetota > Planctomycetia > Pirellulales > Pirellulaceae > Rubripirellula. The sequence goes on from CALIBL010000112.1 coordinate 3,370, forward strand.
GTCCATAACCAAAGATACGGAACACCTCGAGCGACTTTGAACCACTGACCGATGAACTATCCGCTGGCCACTGCAGGATCACTGTAGCGGAGAATAATGCGGTCAGAATCAGCAGCATCCCAAAAGTTTTTGGCGATCGTAAAATGCCAATGAATTCTCGTCTGATGACAGGGTTCATCACTTGGCCTCCTCAATGACTGCGGAGGAGGCTCGTGGCATATCACCCAGAGGTTGACTTCCTTCATTGGCCACGTAGAGAAAGGCATCTTCAAGGTCTGTCGCTACTTCTCGGAACTGCAGGATGGTGTCGCCTGATTGAACCAGTTCGCCCAAAAGTGGCGCCAGCTGTTCGTCGGTCAACGCTGTTGAGAAGCGTACCATTCTCTCGGTGATCGCCGGAACGACGTCGGCTGCTACAGCCTGGGACGGATCCTCGGAGGTGGGCTGCGAGGCGATCCACTCTTCCACCTTTGTCGCAACGGACTGCACCTGATCTTCAGCAAGCAACATGATCTCGAACGTGCGACGCTGTTGAATCTCTTGCATGATCTTGTCAACCGTGCCTGCGGCCCGGAGCTTGCCTTGGGTGATCATCGCGACAACGTCACAAATTCTTGCGAGTTCAGGAAGAATATGACTGGTAACAATCAGCGTTTTTCCAAGGTCTGAAAGCCTCAGGAGCATGGTTCGCATGTCGATCCGCGCCTGAGGATCCAGTCCGTTGGCAGGTTCGTCGAGAATTAGAACCTCGGGGTCATGCATCATGGTTCGAGCCAGAGCGACGCGCTGCTGCATCCCGCGACTGAGCGCGTCAACAAAGAGATCCTTCATGTGGGTTGCGCCGGCGATCTCGAGCACTTCATCAATTCGCCGAATGCGGTCGCGGCGTGGAATCGCGTAGGCGGCACCGAAGAAATCCAAGTACTCGCTGACCCGCATGTTATCGTACTTGCCGAATTCATCCGGCATGTAACCAACCAAGCGTTTGATCTTCTTGGTCTCTGAGAGGCAGTCGGCGCCCGCGATGCGAGCCGATCCGCTGGTGGCCTTGAGAAGTCCAACCAGAATACGAATAGTAGTGGTCTTGCCGGCTCCATTTGGACCAATGAATCCCAAGATCTGACCCCGCTGAACCTCAAGTGATAGGGAATCGAGAGCAACGAATTCGCCGTACCGCTTCGTTAGGTTGGTGATTTCAATGGCTGGTGCTTGAGAGGTCATGCCTTGGATACCTTGAGACAATTTTATGGTGTGAAACGAAGCAGCGCTTCAAGCTTCGTTGCATCCTGTAGTGTTTTGCTGGGGGAGTTTGTTTGAGCCCGAGTCGCGGAGCAATTTTTAATCCGATATGGTGCTTTTATTGTGCTTGGGCCTTAACGCTCACTCGGAAGTATTTGATCGCCCATGTGATTGAGTTTTCGGTTGTGACTTCGGTTTGAATTTCCTGATTGGGAGCCGACGCCGCCTGGACCGCTTCAGAGGTCGCATCGGCAGGTGTAGCGTTGCTCTCGGCTGCTGCCGCGAGACGCTCTTGCTCCGTCTGGGTCACTTCGATTGTCAAGCGAAAACCGCCGCGGGGATCGAGTTCCAACGTGTCGCTGGTGCCGATTGTGAATTGATTGAGACCCTGTGAATCCTGAATTTCGTGAAGTAACTGCTTCTCTCCGTCAGCAAAGCCAAAGAGGCGAATCATTCGGCCCTGTGCATTGGCGTGTAGATCAACCTCGCAACTCATGATTTTGCTCGAGGCAACTGCGGGAGGAAGTTGAATACGCAAGTCGATTTCCGCTGGTTTATCGACCGATTCAAACCACTTTCCGGTTTCGGCGTTATACAGCGTTGAGATCCCGCGTTCTCCCCGATAGGACTCCACCTTGATGAAGGCAGGCGGAACCGTAAACGCTGCCCCTTGTTCTGGAGCTTCAACTCGGATTGGGCAGGATGCCAAAGCCCAGCCCCGACGCTCGTATTGTTCCGGAATCTTCAGACCATCCGGAACGGGACTTGTCCAAATAAGCAAGGAAGGGTTTGAAGTCTGAAGATCGTTATTGGTCTCAAGTAAACGGCGCATAAAGGCTTGCCTTTGCCTTTGTGTATCGGTGAGGAGGGAGCCGTCATAGAACTGACCGGGCAGTAGGGTTTGTGCGATGCCGCCCGTCATGACCCCCTGCTGATCTTCTAGATTTAGGCTCATTGTCGGGGACGCGGCCGAGATGACAATCGCATCGCTTGCTTCCGCTGTGTCTAGCCCGGTCAACCGGCCAGTGAAGCCGGTTTCGTTGAAAGTTCCCAGAACCTGCCATGGTTCCTTGAGGCTCTGACGCGTCGTCACTTGAACGTGCTGGATTTTTCCCGGTGGTTGAGTGAGGAATTTCCACTCGGCTATTCCATCATCGGTGAATTGCTGTCTACGAGTCTCACTCGACGTCCAGTTGTCCGCTAACTGCGTCACCATGTTGGAGTTTGACTCAATGGGTAGCTCAGCGGACGTTTGGCTGTAAACCGCGAGAGAACTGTCAATGTGTAACTGAGAGGTTTCAGGTATGGCGCGGGCAATTTGACCAATCGCAATCGTCGAGGGGATCGCGGATGTGTTCGTTTTTCCAACGACCAGAAGAATCGTAACCGATGCAGCCACCGAAGAAGGAAGGATCCATCCGAGGTGATGTAACGCACGTTTTCTTGATAGGACGCTACCGGCAACAGTTAACAGTAAAAAGTGCCCGAGAAGGAGAACCATGATTAAGCCTCGAGTTGGAATCTGGTATCCAATCTCCCGATTGAGTTCGCTCAACATTGCCTCAGTGTTGTTCGGCGGCGTCTCTCTCTCAACAAAGAATCTAGACGCAACCGCGTTATAGGTCTCGGTTGGTTTTCCTTCGAACATCCAGCCCTCGTGTCCAAGTGTGGTTACGAGGATTTCACCTTTGCCGGCTGGTACCCAAAACGCAGATGGCCAACCATCAATTCGAGAGTCGACCTCGCCGGCATCAATCATCACGCGAACGAACTGCACCGGTGACTCAGACGCCCAGTTTTCTTGGAGACTTACGGTGCCAAAAAAGGGATCGAGTTTTTCAATGGTGAACTCGTTTAAGTCAACTCGATCTAATTCACTGTAGTGAACCGAATCACCCAATAACGTACGAACCGAATCGGGAGAAACTCGATCTGCCATTACCCATACACGACCGCCGTCGTTGAGCCATTGTCTTAATCGAGCGATCCCCGTACTGTCGTGGATCAGTCGTTCATCCGCGATAATGACATTGTCCAAGCTGTCGAGAGGATTCGCGGTCGTCGGGAGGAAGTGTCCCGCAAATCGTGCCATCCCTAAATCCTGCCGGACGTCCGTTGCTGAATCGAAACCGGCGTACATCATTTCCATGATTGATCTATTGTCGATTTTTGCACCATCGATTGCGAAAATCGAGTCGATCATCATTCCAGCTTGTTCATCCTCCGGCGGTGACATGAGTAAGGATCGTTGGGACGTTGGGCTTCCCACTCGATTGGATTGAAACGTTTCCCCGGCGTCGGACTCCGTAATTTGTATGATTTGCGCATTGACCTGAGTCTTTTCACGAGCGGTATCGGGAATCAAAACGGGGAACCATGCCTGACGACGAGCGCCAGCGGGAATCCAGAGTTTTCTTGCGACTTGATCCGTCTGATTACCATCGAGAGTCAGCAGGATTGTCTCTTCCGCGTCTGCATCGCTCGCGTTCACGCCGTTGACGGCTAGAGTGGCCCACTTTCCGCCGATGTGCCGCTGAACACCCGCAGGAGTCACACCCAATGGGACGCGACCGGAGTCGCTAGCCGCCGGTTTTTCGGAAGCCGTTTGAGAAGGATCCTGAGTTGGCTGCGTTGTGTCCGTAGTTGAGGGTGGGGCAACGTTCTCATCACTCGCCTCGTTTGAAACTGAATTTTCGGTGTCTGATGAAACTGGCGCCTGTGCAGGAACCAAACTTACCCCGCCGATGGTGCTGATCAGAATAACCATCAAAAGCATTTTATTTGAGGGCATGTAGATGGTTCCGAAAGATGAACACTTCATGGACGGCGGAGGTGATTGAGGTGAGGGAATGCTTGGAGGCTTAGGTACTTACAATTTCCAATGGACTCAGCAACTTCTAACGGCTTAGATCATTACCGTTGGCTGATACTTACTTGGAATGGCTCAGCGACCTCACACCAGTGTGAGCCATTTTCCGTACGGGAGCCACGCAACGTTTCCGGTGCTTTCTTTGAAACATGGCTGACAGTCTAGGTAAGACACGGGGTTCTGGCAACTAAATGTCCGCGAAGGCGGTGGGAGGTATGAGCTGATGCGGCTAGGTAAGGTTTTCCGGCCGAAGGGCATTTTAGTCATTCATCAGTCAACTGCCGATGACGAAAGGTCCCACCGTTTTGGTATGCCAGCTTTTTCAGGTTCCCTCCATCCCGGGCAGCTCCGAAACTGATGCAGTGAATAACGGTCGGTCTTCGGCGATCACCAAAACCATCCGTTTCGAGATTTGCCTCGGTCACCCGATCAATCACCCCCGATAAAAATTCTCCATCGGATAACAGGAAGATGGTATCCGGTTTGAACTTCAATGCATTAACGAGAGCTCGCTCCGGTGACCCGCCCGCGTCCATTTGCTGCGTCTCACTCCAACTCGTCAATCGACTAACCCATTGGGGAGCAGCGGGTTGTGGAGTTCCTGTTTGCTTCCCGAGCGGATCAAGGGGAAGGTGGACACGTTGATCATAGAAATAGACTGAAACGGTCTGTTCGGCGGTCAGCGAATGAAGGGTTCGTTGCAATTCCCGTTTGGCATCAGCGAACTTACTTCTCATGCTGTTGGAACTGTCAACGATAAAGATCAAACGGCGGCCCGTGAAGTTGATACCGTGGTATTGCTGCTTGACCTTGATGGGATCCGCGTTGAACCGACTCCGAGACGCCGCTCCACGTAACAGTTTTACAGGTTGGGTTGAAGCACTTTGCGTGAGTGTGAATGAATTTGCGGAAACCGATTGGTCCGGCATCTTTAAAACCGGCAGGTTAACATTCAATGGGATGTCTGACTGAACTAGATCCGTTTCTGAAATCGGTTGATCCTCGTGTTGCTCGACCTCGGGTATGTCAAACCGGATCGGTTCCGAGTTCACAATAGCAGGATCGGATACCGTACTAGATACCACGAGTATCGGCGGCGCGATACTTCGTGCGTCGGACAGAGTGATGCATGCAAAAATGAATATCAGGACGAGATGTGACAGCATGCTGATCCACCAGACACGTTTGATGCTGATCGGCTGCTCAAGCTTCCTGCTGGCATCTTGATTTGGCGGGCGCCGATTGGGTTGGTTGTGTTCCGATTGCCGTGTATTGAGGATTCGCTTCGAATTGCGGAGTTGAGTTTTGATCCTTTGGGTCTCGCTTGTGAGTAGGAACGGATTAGGTCTTCGTTTCAATCGATAGCGATAGATGTCTCGAGGTCAAGCTTTGACGAACGATCATAGCCGAGAGGATGACTTTCGACTCTTTGCTGTAGACATCCGTCACGTCGAACAAAGATCAAGCATCTTGATAACGCAGCCAAAGCCAAGAACATGCGGCAGTGAACGCTTCGACCGCGAGATGGACGAGACGAACAAGAATCGCAGCGAGCAAACCGTGAGCTGGGCTGAGCATGATTCCCAGCACCGTCGCTAAAACAAGCTCTCGAACACCTGCTCCGCCCGGTAGGAGCGAAGCAAATCCTGTGACAATTGCGAGACTGATTGCAGCGGTTGAAATGGCGTAAAGCTGGAAAATACTTGGCAGTGTGTCGTTGATTGGAATCGCTAGGACGACCAGCGTAAATGAGAGACCGATCAGAACCCATGTTGAAAGTTGAAGAAGCCATCCGGTGAAGAATAGTCCCCAACTGAGTCGGTTAAACTGATCACTGTTTGATGCCGCGTTGTTGCGGTCTGCTGGTGCCGTCGGGCTGTCTTGTCGTAAGGAATCAATTGGTCGGTCTAATCCGTCGGCCGATTGGGGATGCTCGACACGATTGGTTTCTCCGCTGGTGGCTTCCACGCTGACGGTTTGACTGCTTGGCTCATGGACATCTTTTCTTTGAAGCAGTTTTTGGCTCAACCAGGTCATGATAGGTGGAAACGTGGGTAGGCTTGATACCAAAGCGGCGATGACGGAGAGGCCGGTAATCCACTTGGGTAATGGAAGCCAGATGACAACCAGTGTGGCGATCGCCCCGCCAACCGCCATCATCATCAATGTCTCCATGAAGATACAGACGGTTGCATCACGCAGCGGAACACCTGCTCGCCCGAGTACTCCTGCACGCAGGATCACGACCAACGCTTTGCCGGGAACGTATTTCCCAACATGTCCCAATAGATGAGCCGCGATGGATGTGCTTAGTTTCGGTCGATGTCCAAAACGCGTCACCGATAGGTGAAGAAGAACTGCGGCGGGTACCAAACCCAAAGCGTAGGTTAGGGAGGCTAAAAGGATATGACTCCAATCTAAATTCCCGAAACTTGGCAGGGTTCTGAGTAAGACACGGCGTTTGTCTTCAAGTTGTTTGCGTTGTTCGCTATCAGCGGTCTCGCTCAGGGAACGCTCGATTTCATCAATTGATGCCTGGACTGTCTGCCTTTGGGCTTCCCACTGCACTGTAGCCTTTTTCAGGGAGAAAATGAGTCCAATCACCACCGCCACAAAGATGGTGGTTTTGATGATACGTTTCAACGTGGAGTTCATTCGGCTAGGGACTCGAATCAAATTTGAGACGTATCAACCGCTAAGAAACGAAAAGCACGAACCGGGGTTTTCGAATCCAGCCGGAGTTTGGGGCGATCACACGACCCGTTATACTCCTCATTGAAAATACTACACATCTGGGAACATACTGGAAAACATCCGACCATGCACGACTAAAGTCTTGCTCCTGAGTTCGACGTCAAGACTGGGGTATAGGCATTGGTGATGTGATCATGGCGGACTCGGACATTGCAGTGTTGTTCGTTGCAGCATGCATAACGGTGTTAAGGTTGATTATTCTCTATCTGAAAGTGGTGCTGCTGTGAGTGAGCAATCAGGGGAAGCAGAAAAGTCTGACTCACCGGGGCTTAGTAATTCTGACGAGGCGGCGTCGGAGAAAACTTCACAGCAGCTTTCGGGAGCCAAATCCTCGGGGACACAAGAGACGAAGGAAGGAAACGTCGAGTGTCCAAACCGGTCTGAGGCGGACGATGGCGTTTCCAAAGTAAGTTACCGAGGAGAGGGCAGCATTGAGAAAATCGGTCTGATGCAATCGGTACCAACGATGGCAAGATTGCTATCAATCGTGATGTTAATTCTCGGGATCGTCGCGGTTGGTGTTCTCTTTTACCGTGTCATGGCTGGTTTTTTCGTTCCGCTTTTTTTAGCGGTTCTCTTGGTGGTCCTCTTTCGACCCGTCCATGAATGGATTCTCCATCGAATCGGGAATCGTAGTCGTCTCGCCTGTCTAGCGACGACCACCCTGATCTTGGCGGTTGTACTGATGCCAATCATCGCCGTCCTTTCAGTGGCCGCAGGACAATTCACCTCAATGGTTAGTCATGTCAATTTTGAGGATCTGACTGGTGCGTTGCAGCGGGGTCGAGAGCAACTCGGTGTATCGTTGCTTCATCCAGAACAGTTCCGCAGACTCGATCAATTGGCCGATGAGCTGGGTGAACTTGATGACCGTGACCTTGGGATCGAAGAGAATTCAGCTGAGGCACAGGTCCGAGAGGCTCTGATGCTCATGCAATTCTTGCGCGTCGAAGAGAATGGAGAGGCTAGTGCAGATCAAGCGGCTGCTACGGCGGAAGCGCGTCTTGGGGAACTACTTGCAGCGGTCCGGTCCCATACGCAAACCGGGGAGACGCCGAGCCAACAAGAATCCGTCTCCTCGGCCGAGCATTCGCGACTCGTCGAACGTATTCGTGGTGAGGAGGCATTTCACCGCAAGAGCGTGATTGCATCGGCAGCAATACGAGCTTGGATGCGAGAATTCCTCGGTGGAACGTTTCTCAGTCAGGTACGGCTATTCGCCAACCCGAGTGCGGAGGATTTCAAGTCCGTTTTGACACGTGCGCGACAATCACTCCAGCCACGTTTCGTTACGTTCACGAGTGCAACTGGTAGTTTTCTGATTGAAGCGACTCTTGGACTCATGGTGTTGGTGCTAGCGGTGTATTTTTTTCTGCATGACGGGGCATCAATGATTCGCACATTGATGCGTCTAAGTCCATTGGATGATCGATACGAAGAGCGATTGTTGTTGGAGTTTGAAAAGACGAGCCGAGCGGTTGTACTTGCAAGTGTGGCGAGTGCCTTGGGGCAAGGCGTGTTAGCTTCGATTGCGTTTTATTTTCTGGGCTTCAATTCAGTGATTTTCTTGTTCCTGATCACTAGTCTGATGGCACTCGTTCCTTTCTTGGGAGCCGCGGCGGTTTGGGTTCCTTGTGCCGTCTATTTGGGGGCGATTGACCAGAAATGGGGGGCCGCGTTGTTTCTCGCAATCTATGGAGCCACCATCGTTTCTTCGATCGACAATGTCATCAAAATGTATGTTTTGCACGGTCGCTCAACGATGCATCCACTCTTCGCTCTGCTAAGTGTGCTCGGTGGGGTCAAAGTCTTTGGACCAATCGGGATCTTGGTGGGCCCGATGGTCGTCGTCTTCCTTCAAACCCTGCTTGAGATTCTCAATCATGAATTGGGGGAGAGAGAGCAGCAACGAAATCAGCGGGCGAAAAGCTCGGACAACCTGTCGTCACCGGCGGCGGGATCCAAAAGCTAGTGGAGCGGTGCTTGGCCGGTGTTGGCTCAGCGTGCCCGCTTCTATCCAGATGAAGCTGCGACATCCCAAATGTCGTGCTATATTTCGAGTAAGAAAAGGCTGTACGAAACTCAAATCCAACGATGATTACCCATGTACATTGGTCACTTTACGAAGAAAAGACTCCCGCTGTTGGTGCTTGTCATTCTGGTGGCGGGCTGGGTGGTGGCGGACGAGCGGCGAGCCCCGAGACCGCAATTTAAGGCCGATGAGGGTGCGGGGGTCTTTTTTGACAAGCTCGAGGATGCATTTCGTAGCGGTCCACCCGATCTTGCCAGAATGCGAGCGGCAGAAAAGCAAGCCGCTGCACAGCAGATGGCTGCTTCGTCAGAAGGTGCAGCCGGGGAAGAATCTGGTGGAAGCGATAGCTGGGCCAAGTTGATCACGCCGAACTCAATCGAAGATGAAGTGAAGCGAATAAGACTCCATTACGACACGGTGGTTAGTACTCCGGCTTCGTTTAATGGTGGTGGCTACTTGGAGGCACGATTGGACTTGTCGGTTTTGGCGACTCTCTTTGCGGTGATTGCCGATTACAGTGGCGAGATTCGGTGGAAGAAAGACGCTCCGGCCGCTCGTGATCTGATTGCTCGGACAGCCTATAACTGTAAAGCCGGATCGACCCAGGTATACAACGAGGCGAAGCTGCGAAAAGTCGATCTTGAAGATCTCGTTTCTGGCGGAGGTATCAGTGCTCGAGACGGCGAAGCGGCTAACGATTGGTCATCGATCGTCGATCGTTCTCCACTGATGGAGTATTTGGAACTTCTGGTTGAGACACTCGAAGACGGGGTCCGGGACGAAAAAACTTATAAGAGTGAGGTGGATAGCGTCAAACGCAACGCGGAACTCTTGTCGATGGTCGGAGAGGTGCTTGTGCAGGAGGGGATGGATGAGTCGGACGACGAAGATTACACCGGACTGAGTGACGCGATGACCCAAGAGTCTGTTGGGGTCGTTAAGGCTATAGGCCGAGATGATTACGATGCCGTTCGGCAGGGAGTCGCGAAGATCCGCCAACGCTGCGACGCGTGCCACGAGCAGTATAGGTAGTGCTATTGGTCAGACGCCGTGACGTTTACCAGTCGGCCAGAGGACCGCTAGCAAGACTGGTGATCTGTTGATACTGGCGGTCGCAGAAGTTGTCTGTCATCCCCGCGAGGTATTCGCCAACTGCGATTGCGGGTGAGAATTGCTCTGCTCGCTGTCGAAATCGCATGGGCAGCCGTGATGGATTCGACACCAGCTTTTCAAATAGGATCAAGAGTCGGTTGCCTGCTGCTTCACGCACTGGAATCAATCGTTCGTGGCGGTAGACGGCTTCGAAAAGAAACCTTTCAAGCTCCTTACGCTCCGCTTCCAGAACTTCGCTGTGTTTGAGACGTACTCCGGATTCCGAGAGATCTTCACTCGTTCGGCCTTCGAGTGGAAATAGCAATTGGCTGCTCTGTTGGATCAGATCGCTAACTTGCAGGTCAATCAGTTCGTGGACCAACAGTTGTCGGAGTTGTTGTTTCGGGACCGTTCCATTGGCTTGGTTGATCGCATCGAGGGTACGGCGAATGATGGAAAGACCTGCCAGCTGATCGATGCTCAACAGTCCAAGTTGTAAGGCGTCATCCACGTCATGCGCGTCGTAGGCGATTGAATCTGCCGCATCGACCACTTGGATTTCTAGGCCGGCAGAGCGACCAACGGACGCAGCTTTCTTGTTCGCGCGGACGTCTTGCCCTCTGAGGGTTTCGCGGCAAAGGTTGAGGCCGTCAAAAGCTTGGTAGCGTTTCTCCAGTTGCTGAACAATCACCAAGGCGAATTGGTTGTGAGAAAACCCTCCATTACCCGCGAGACACTCATGTAGAACATCCTCCCCGCAGTGACCGTACGGCGGATGACCAATATCATGCATAAGGGCCAGTGCTTCGGTCAAATCTTCGTTGAGTCGAAGCGCTCGCGAAATAGTTCGGGCAACCGACGCGACTTCAAATGTGTGTGTTAGCCGGGTGCGGTGGTAGATACCCATCTCGCCCGTGAAAACCTGCATTTTACCGCTCAATCGTCTAAACGCACTGCTGTGCAGAATGCGATCCCGATCACGGGCGTAAGGACCTCGATACGAGTGGTCTTTTTCTGGGTGGATACGACCCTTGGAATCGCGACTGTGAGTCGCAAAACTTGCCAACAGAAGGTGCTCCCTATCGTCGTATCTTCTCAAGTCAATAATAGGTTCACCGTTGAACGCGTCCACCACGACTCCAATGTGCAGTGATTGGCTAAGGCTCATTTTCAAGAGGTTGTCATTCCTTTACCGTGTGTTGAGTTTAGCAGGCGTCTTGCCGCCCGCCCACACGAATCACGGTAACGAGTAGGGCACAACCCCTCTCGACTGTACTCTAAGAGTCCGAAACCTTGTGAGGGCGACATCTCCTGAAGCGTCCGCAGACAAACTAAAATCCAAACAACTTGCGTCCAAATTTAGCCGAGCCCTCCAGCGATAAAGTCGCAAAGAACTTGAAAGCCAAAAAGAAAACCAAGGCGACCCGAAAGCCAACCTCCAAATCGCAGCGGAGTGCTAAGGCTTTAGCCCGACCGGCGGCAGGTTCGGATCAAGCAAAGATACGCATTCGCGGTGCATCGGTCCACAATTTGAAATCGATCGATCTCGATCTACCGCGAGACGCGTTGACTGTCATCTCAGGTGTATCCGGTAGCGGGAAAAGTTCGCTAGCTTTCGATACGCTCTACGCGGAAGGGCAGCGGCAATACATCGATAGCCTATCGGCCTACGCGAGACAGTTTCTTGATCAAATGCCCCGTCCGGATGTCGTGTCCATCGATGGCCTGGCGCCAACGTTGGCGATTGATCAGAAGCCGGGGAGCAACCACGCAAGGAGCACGGTTGCCACGGTCACGGAAATCTATGATTACCTTCGCGTTCTTTACGCTCGGATCGGTGTTCCTCATTGTGCCAACTGTGGTTCGGCGATCGCAAAACAATCGAGCGAAAAAATCATTGAGCAGTTTAACGCTTTGCCCTCCGGGACTCGTGTCGTCCTTTTGGCGCCGATGATTCGTGGTCGAAGGGGATCTCATCGTGAAGTCTTTGAAGAGATTCAAAAAGCTGGGCTAATCCGCGTGAGGGTTGATGGTGAAATTCATTTATTAGAAGAAGTACCCGAACTTGCTCCGCGTAAGCTACACACCATCGAAGCGGTGGTGGACCGTTTGGTCGTGCGTGAGGGGATCGAGTCGCGATTGATTGAATCGGTCCATCTTGCGTTGAAACTCGGCAACGGCGTGATGGCTGCCGTTTTGGATGGTGGTGGTGATAGTGAGTCGGAGGAACAGCTATTCAGCACCTTGATGGCATGCGTGCAATGCGGTCAGAGTTTTGACGAAATCGAGCCTCGAACGTTCAGTTTTAATAGCCCTTATGGAGCATGTCCGACCTGTGACGGTCTTGGACGTGACTCTGAGACCGATTTAGAGTGTTCGGGGTGTGGCGGCGGACGCCTACGCTCATCCGCGTTGTCGGTGACCGTCGATGGCGTAACGATCGACAAGTTCGTTGCCCGTTCGCTCGACGCAGCGAGGGATTGGTTCAAGGGATTGGACGAGCGACTTGGTCACACCGATAAGGTGGTCGCCGAGCCGATCCGCCGAGAGGTTCTTCGTCGGCTAAATTATTTAATTGAAGTGGGAGTCTCTTATCTCACGCTCGCGAGATCAGCGGACACGCTCAGTGGTGGTGAACTGCAGCGGGTACGTCTCGCCACTAGCCTCGGTAGCGGCCTGGTCGGTGTTTGCTACGTTTTGGACGAGCCTTCTATTGGTTTGCATCCAAGTGATCACGATCGGCTGATTCGCACCATACGTTCGCTACAGGAGAGCGGCAACACCGTGGTGGTGGTGGAGCATGATGAGGCGACGATTCGTCAAGCCGACTTCGTGGTGGACATTGGCCCAGGCGCCGGTCAGCACGGTGGACGACTGATCAGTCAAGGATCACCGAAGGAAGTTCAGGAGGATCCTCAAAGTCTTACCGGGTTGTTTCTTCGTGGCGAAGAAAAAGTAGCGATTAAGCGGGAGTGTCACGCCACAGCGGCCACCGAGAGTATCGTTCTCCTCGGGGCCTCCCAGCACAATCTGCAGGATGTGAATGCTCAATTCCCCTTGGGTTGTATGATCGGGATAAGTGGAGTATCGGGTAGCGGGAAGAGTACGTTGATCAACGATACGCTCTACCCTGCCCTAGCCGCCTCACTCGGTCTTAAAGCAAAAACACCCGGGGTTTATCGAGAACTCAAGGGCGCAGACCTGATTGATAAAATTGTGCCCATTGACCAGTCCCCGATCGGGCGAAGTCCTCGCAGTTGTCCTGCCACCTATTCCGGAGTGCTGGATGAAATTCGCAAAGTCTATGCTGCGACTCGAGAGTCGAAAGCGATGGGCTTCACATCTGCTAGGTTTAGCTTTAACTCGAAGTCTGGCCAGTGCGAACTCTGTAAGGGGCATGGTGCCGAAAAAATTGAGATGAATTTTCTCTCGGATCTTTTTGTCACGTGCACTCGATGCGGAGGTAGGCGATTCAATCGGCAAACTCTCCTCGTTCGATTCAAGGGTTTGACCGTGGCAGATGTCCTCGACCTATCCATTGATGATGCCGCTGAGGTGTTCAATAACATGCCAAAGGTGCACCGCCTCCTTTTGGCGCTTCAGAAGGTCGGGCTGGGGTACATTAAACTGGGACAAGCAAGCACGACGCTCAGCGGCGGTGAAGCTCAGCGGATCAAGCTAGGGACGGAACTTGCTAGGCGTGCGACGGGTAAAACACTCTATTTACTTGATGAGCCGACAACTGGACTACACTTTGCGGATGTGAAAAGGCTGATTGAGGTTCTGCACGGTCTGGTTGATGCAGGGAACACTGTTATCGTGATCGAGCATCAATTTGATTTGCTCGCTAGTTGCGATTGGTTGATCGATCTTGGACCGGCTGGCGGTGTTGGTGGTGGTAAAATCATGGGCATGGGGCCGCCTTCAGCAATCGCGGAGATTGAAAACAGCCCGACTGCCCGCTACTTGCGTCCAATTTTGCAGCGAATGACTGCCAGTTCCTGAGCTCGTCAATCAGTTGAGGTTTTATTGCTGGCTATGGCATCATGCTCTTAATTCAGACGATCGCCTGCATTGCTCGCGAGCTTGCCCGCCTAGTCTGCTGTAGGCTGGTTTAGATCGCTCGGCTATCGTGTGCTCAGTGTGTCCGTTACCATCGCGTCAGTGTTGCCATCACCAGTTCGATTCCTCTGATAACCTCTCTGCCTGAGACGCAATGTTCCGATTCCGCGGAAAAGAGCAAGAATCCATTCATTGGGGCGATTTATTGACCCTTTTGGAGGATGATGATCAGCGTGCTGCGGTTGAAATGCAGTACCCGCACGAGAAGCGGGAAAGCTTTCTTGGCGCGTTAGCGAGGCTCGATGGTGATCTCCATGAACGATTACTCGCTGCGGGGCGACAATTCAACAGTGTGTCGCGTTTGATCGATTGGCCAACCGTGGCCGTGGCTGGAATGTTGAACAGCGGCAAGACAAGTCTCGTGGCTTCTTTTCTCAGCGAGGAAGGCCAAGCACGCTCATTGCGGGGGACGAGTAATGCTCAGGGAACGCATCGCTTTGTTATCTGGTTGCCGAGCCAATGGAGGGAGGACGCCGAGCTCTGGGGGCTATTGATGGCACGCATTGGGGATGCGGTGGGTTCACCCCCTGAACCGCTCGCCGAAACTGCGGCCGAAGCGCATCTGCAGTACAACAACCGTGGTGGGGATTCCGATACGCTTGCGATTCCGCTGGTGGCGACAGATGCGAAACTGAATGAATTGGGAATCGGGCTACTGGATTGTCCTGATATTGTGTCGGACGAAGCGTTTGGCTTGGGTTCACCGCAAATGCGTCGTGAGGTGCTCGGCCGTGCGGCGACTCTTTGCTCGGCATTCATGGTGGTTACGTCTGCTGACTCCACGCGTGATGGGACGCTGGGTGATCTGCTTCGAATCGCCGCAGATCTCATGCCGGGTGTGCCGCGAATGTTGGCCGTCAACAAGGTGCGTGCGCAGCAGACACCCGATCAGGTGTTGGAGACGTTCGCTCCAATGGCAAAGTCGCATGGAATCGAGGCGATCTACGCCGCCTATGATTTTGATGTCCCCTCAAGCGCACCGTTTATTCCCACGGTTGAATTGAGTGCGGCATTGTCATCATCGGGTGAAGACCCCTTGCCTCTGTTCTACTCGGTTTCCTCGAGTCCTGACGATAATCCCCCGGCGATGATTACGGAGGATCGGTTGCTCGCGACACTACCGTCTCGGCTCGATCGCGGACAGTTGTTTGAGAAGTTTCGAGACGCGTTGCAGATGGGTCTTCAGACGCTGTTATGGAACGACGCGTTTTACGAACTGGACCGTGATGCTCACGAATCACAAAGGCGAAGCTCACGGGCGCAGGATTGTTTATTGGAGGCCGCAACCGACTTTTTTGCTCATCGTGGGCTTGGTGGCGAGGTCCAAGAATTGCGACTCCACCAAAGCGAACGCATCATTCGCCAATTGACGGAGTCTTTTGCGGCGACGGCGCCTTGGTATGCGAGATGGGGAGTCCGGCTGAATGCAACGGTGCGCAGGGTGTTTGGGGGTGCCGGTGACCTCTTGAAACAGTTAACTCCCTCAGCTCTGGCAAGGAGAGCAGCGGGAGAGGTGAAGGATAAATTTCGGCGTGGTGAGTTTGGCGGACTACTCACGGCGGAAAAGCTCGCGCAGTCATTGGATCGACACGGTGCTTCGGTGCACCTTCAGTATTGGTTCAGCTCGGGTAGTTCTCCGGCGGAGTCCGGGAACTCAGTGGATGCGTTGTTGGAGGCGTGCGAGGCCGCGATCCTGCGATTTGAACGCGACGATTTTACCTCATTGGATCCGAGCCGACTCGACGAGGCGGTCAAACAGATGTGGAAAGAGATCCCGACTCATCAGAAGCTAACGGCTGGTTTGACGCCTCTTGCGGCACTTCTGGCTACTTTTGGCGGAGTGATGATGATCCCAATCGATTTTGGCGCGACGCATTTGATTGCGTCGGCTTCCATCTCTGAATTGCTTGCTGCTGCGGGACTTACCACACTATCGGCACTGTGGGCCGGCAAACAGAGTACACGGAATGTGGGGCATCAGGCAGCTCGGCAGCAACTTTCCGACTTCCATGCGGTTCTTTGTGATACCTTTGGTCTGAGACGACCCAACACCCAACAACCGTTACGTATTACGGGGTTGGAAGAGCCTTTGATCGAGTCGAAAATCATCCAACGTGAACCGATCGGGGGAACACTCTCCTACTACGCCATCCGCGAAAGTTTTCGGGAACACCTCAAGGATCACGCCGCTAGAATCGATCGTACAAGACTCTAAACTCTTTGATACTTCGGTGTCCCTCATGCTCAACTCCCCCAGTGATGAACATCTGACAACAGCATGCGAGTTCACGGCGCGCGTTCGACGATCGGCTGCTAACGTTCTTGGGGATTCCACGATTGGCGGTGAAATATCGAGCCTTTGCGATCGCCATGAGGCGGCTCGAAAACTACTGCTTGAGGATCGCGGCAATGGTCTTCCGGTTATTACGGTGGCCGGGCCAACCGGACAGGGTAAAACGGCTCTTGTGAATTGGTTAGCCCCTGGAGCTTCCGGTGCCACTCGATCTCCTGAATCAATCACCGGTGCCGTTGATGAATTAGAAGAGCCTCCACTGATTTGGTACGGTCCCAATCCTCCCGCTTTCTTGGATTCGGCTAACGAGCGATATCGTCATTGCTCGACGGTGGAGATGGAGTCGATCGGGCTGCCGTACCTTTTGCTTGACAGCACGAGTTTCAATGACGAGAGAGCCAAGCATCGTGAGTTGTCCTACCGAGCCCTCGCTCTTTCATCAGTCGTAGTTTTGGTGATTCGCGCCGATCAAATTCGCAGTGAGGTGGTGACATACGTGACGGAGTTAAGCGAGGGGACGCTGGTCATCCCCGTGGTCAACGCAATTCGAGAATTGGATGATAGTGTAAGGAGTGATGTTAATGCGTTGGTAAACCGACTGCGAGAGGTTGCGCCGACAAGCACGGTAACCGATGCGATCTTCGTGGAGGACTTTGAGATTGGAGAGCGAACCGAGGAGGGGGTGGGCGGCCGGGCGGCCGACGAAGTAGCAAACAAAATCCGTCATTCGCTAGGTGGAAAATGGGAGGATGAGAGGAGACGGACAGCGCGGTTGAAATCACTCGATCTCCGATTGCGCCGCTCTCTTCATCAAGTTCTATCCGATCAACTACCAGGCTTGACCTCGGCGGTGAGACGCCTCAGAGAGGAATCGCGGCGGGTTCCGACGGAGATCGCCGAATCGCTTGTGGGTCGTGGCGGACCCTTGCAGGCAGCCATTCGCTCTCGCCTTCGTCTGACGCTTTTAACCCAAACGGCCGCTTTCTGGTTTCCGTATCGGACGATCGTTGCCGTGATGAATTGGACTCATGGTGCTTGGGATCGAATCCTCATTTCACTCTCCGGATCACTTCCCTCCCTGATCGGTGCGATGTGGACTTCAGCAAAGGATCGCAAGCTCGACCAAAACGCATTGGATCAGGTCAGACGCGGTCTAGAGCATCGTGGTGAGGTTGCGGTGATGGAAAGGCTCGAGCCATTGGCTGAACAATTTCGGCGGGAACTGCTCGACCTACGCGCCGAGAACGACCGCGACAGTGGAGTTCCTGCCGGCCGAGAGACCGCGGCGAAGCTGACCGGCCTCGGAAGCTTGCAGGAGGAGTCACAACGTATTTTTGACGAGGCGGTTGAGACGGGTGGTCCGTCGCGATGGCGTGCTGCATTGCTTGGACTGATTGGAACGGTTGTTTTTTGGGGGTTGATGGCTGCGCCCATCATTGCGATCTATAGCGAATACGTGGGGGCGAGTTTAAGCGTCTTCCGAGAGATTGGGTTGCCTCAATCAGCCTCTGTTCCTAGCGGTTTAGAACAATTTCCGTCGCCTGACGCCAACATGTTGATGACAAGCATTCTGTTGTCTCTCCTACCTACGGCGATCTATGCGATGTTTGTCCTTTCATCAATCCAGAGTCACCGCCGCGTCAGGCAGGTTGAAGAGTCGATCCGAACGCGGCATCATGAAACGATTGAGGCGCTACAGAAATCAGGTGTACTGAGGCTCCGCTGGGACGATCCATTGCTTGCCGACGCCGAGTTTCTTTTGACGGTTGGTTCGGCTTTTAGTGAGTCTCCGCAGAGCGGCATCGCCGTGGGCGGTGAGGTGAAATCATCGTAAGATGATCATGCCGCAGTTGAGCTTTCGGCGGTAAAACGCCTATGCGACCCAGATCAGTGGGACTAGTAACGGTTGGTAAAAGACGGTTTTTCCGATTTCGAGTGTTTTGGGGAAGATGGATTGATGCAGTCTTTATTCACGATCTCGCACGAAGGCTTTGTTAGGTTGGGATGTGGTGCCAGTCCTTGGAACCTTGTTTTGGCGCAATCCGATTCGGGGAACGTGAACGATCAAACCGGTGCGTCCAATAGCGGTGGGTTCGCGGAAATTGTTCTCAGTGGCGGTGTTCCTGGTGTCTTAATCCTACTGGTTCTTGTAGCACTCAGTGTTGGATCCGCTTATCTCTTGTTTGATCAGGTGATGACGTTGCGTCGTCGTGAGCTGATTCCTGATGGAGTGAGCGAGACCGTTCGACAGGCGCTCCTGACGGGGCGAGTCGCAGAGGCAGATGCAGCGTGCCGCCGTGCTCCGAGCGTTCTCAGTGTTGTCATGCTTTCGGGGTTGTCCGAAATTGAATTCGGTTGGACGGAGGTTGAAAAGGCGGTCGAGGATGCTCTGCTGCAGCAATCTAGCCGTTTGATTCGAAAGGTCGAATATCTTTCGGTGATTGGAAATATTGCCCCGATGGTCGGACTGCTGGGGACGGTTACTGGGATGATTTTTGCCTTTCAACAAGTCGCAACAACGAGGGGGGCAGCTGGTGCGGGTGATCTGGCAGAGGGAATTTACCAGGCGTTGGTGACCACGGTCGGTGGCCTGCTCGTGGCGATTCCTTCTTTGGCGATTTACGCCGTCTGCCGGAATCGAGTTGACAGCATGATTGCGGAAATTGCCTACCAGTGCCAAGTTGCATTGACCCCCATCAAGAGGCGGCCCACCAGATCCATTCGTCATTCCGCCGCCAATCAGGGAAAAGCCGTTGCCACTGCATCGGGTTCACAGCGAACCGAACAGGAACGGAAAGCGGTTCGGCCTGATAATGCTGCTGGACCAAATTCACCCCCAATCGGGTCGGGCGAATAACGGATGAACGCGTTAGCTTGAGTAAAGAAGTCCATCGTTCGCCCTTCCCAGCTTGTCGATATCGTTCGCTGCTTGCAATTATCTGTAAAGCAGTGTTAATCGTCCCCCCTCCCATTTAGCGAAGTAGGAAGTGAAATGTTGCCCGGAATCAAGCAGTTTGATCTTAGCGAGCGAGTGGCCTTGATCACGGGTGGGTCAAAAGGGCTTGGTGCTGCGATGGCGGCTGGGCTCGCCTCTGCCGGTGCGAATCTTGTACTCGTGAGTCGACATGAGGAGGAGTTGCAGACGACAGCGGCTGAATTGTCAACCGACTTCGGGGTCCGAGTCATCTGCCGTGCAGGTGATGTCACAGATCAAAGCAGAGTGGAGACGATCGTCGCGGATGCGATTGCTGAGTTTGGGCGACTCGATATCTTGGTCAACAACGCGGGTATTAATATCCGCGGACCCATTGATGCGTTGTCATACGATGAGTTTCGTCGTGTGCAGGAGGTGAACGTTGACGGGATGTGGCTCACCTCGCGTGCGGTTGTCACTCAAATGAAGAAGCAGGGTTCGGGGCGGATCATCAATCTAGCAAGTACACTTGGGTTGGTAGGTTTAGCAAATCGAACGCCCTACGCCACCAGCAAGGGTGCGGTGGTTCAAATGACCAGAGCCCTAGCATTGGAACTCGCCGACGTTGGCATCACCGTCAATGCAATTTGTCCGGGTCCTTTTTTGACGCCGATGAACGAGCCGATCGCTGAAACCGAAGAGGCGAAGAAATTCATCGTTGGAGCGGTTGCGATGAATCGATGGGGCAAGATGGAGGAAATTCAAGGGGCGGCAATCTATCTCGCGAGCGACGCAGCGAGCTTTACAACCGGAAGCATGTTAGTGGTCGATGGCGGTTGGACTGCTCGATAAGGGCGACGGCATAACCGGTACAGGTGGAACATTTGGTAGAACCGGCATCATTTGACGGGTGACACAACCTTTACGAGACATTCCTCAGTTACGATCCGTGTCAACCGACTAATCGGTCGATGCTGTTGGTACCGGCGAGGAGCGGCAGAGTTGTCGCTCCACGTTCGACTGAGCGGACTGTTTCGAATCAGACGTGGTGTGGGATTGCGTCTTGAATCGAAATAGCTTCTCTCGCGGGTTTTCAATAAAGGGACGGCGGAACGGTGACCACGGTGATCGTTCCGCCGTTTTTTTTTCATACGTGAAATTCGCTAACGGCTACTCCGATGCTCGCGGCACGTGGTAACCTTTGCTACACGTAGCGATCAGTGATTCCTCTTGATTTCCCCACCGAGACCAGAATCAACGCAATGTTGATAAGAACCTTTCGCAATGACGATTTATTGCAGCTTCATCGGTTATGGGGTGAACACTGGAAATTTGCGGGACTACCGTCTCAGTGCAGCGTCCGGCAGTTGGAACAAGGGATTCTCTCACGCATCTTTTTTGAACCGAAAGACCTGCTCGTTGGGGCAGTTGATGGTCATCTCGTCGGTTGGCTCCATCGGGCGAAGACAGACGAAGATGTCAACGCACTTGTCATTCCGACGGTCGTCGCGGGTGCTGGAAACCACGGTTTGACGAGAGCGGCGATTCTAAAAGGATTGTTGGAAGCTGCGATTTCAGATGCGAGACCGGCCGGTGCTCGAGTGCAACTCGGTGTCGGGGATGATATGACCCATGGCTATGGCGGCATGGATCCTCTGGGACCCGGTGTCGGCGTCTTGGAGTCGGATCGTGACCTTTTGGAGGTTGCCGAGGAAATTGGGTTGATGCCGACGTCACGGTTCACTTTGATGGAGGCATCTGTTGCCGATTTTCGATTCCCGATGAATCGCGATTTCATGCAACTGCGTCGCATCACGCAGACACGATATACCGTTTCACCAGTGGGTGAAGGAAAGCGGGCGCAGGCGGCCTCTCATCTCGACCCAAAACGGATTTCTTTGATTGGAGCGGGAGGGATAGAAAAATGCCACTTGAACTTTTATCTGAGTGATCAACATGCCGAAGTGATGCAGCCCTATCGATGCATGGTGCGCCTTGATCGAGCAATGCAAGAGGAAGGCATGGATTCCGAGGCTCTGTACCTTCTCGCAAGTTTAGTCAGGGACGCCGCGAGCCATCAGTTGAAGTATGTCGATTTGACGGTCGAAGCTGATGGCGAGCGTTTTGTAATTGATCAGCTCCGCTCCCTTCAGTTCAAACGGGTACGCACGGGAGCGATTTGGGTCAAAGAAGCCGTCTCTTGACCGGTAGTCCTAGATTTACCATTGGAATTTTCTAACATCGATGGACGTAAAAAAGTCCAGTCATCGACACCCCAAGTCAGCCTTAGCCGCTAAACTTTAGTGATCAGTTTCGGTGCGTTGATTTTCTGAAGGAATTTGGGATGGATAGGTTTTCATATCGAGGGTTAGCTTTTACTTGCTTGTTCTCCGCTGTGGCTTTTGGCGGCCACATCGCAACGGCGCAGCAATTGAATCGAGTGAAGGAGAAGGATATGGAGTCGACGAGATCGGTACTGCTTGATGAGTGGAAGGGTCCCCACGGTGGCGTTCCACCATGGAATTTGGTTCGGGAAGGTGAGTTTCTGCCGGCGTTTGAACAGGCGATAGCCGAGGCGGACGAGGAGATTGCTGCGATTGCCGAGTCGACTGAGGCTCCGACCTTCAAAAATACCCTGCTCGCTATGGAAAGTGCTGGAGCATCGCTGAATCGTCTCTCTTCGATGTTTTTCGTCTACACTTCGAATTTGAATATCGGGCCAATTGCGGATATCGAAAAGACGGTCGTCCCGCAATTGACGGAGCACGAAGATCGGATCTATCAGAACGCAAAGTTGTTTGATCGGATTTCCGCCGTTTATCAGAGCGAGGCGATGAAGAATGGTGAACTGAACGCCGAGGAACAGCGACTCGTTGAAAAGCGATATAAAACGTTCCTCCGCAAGGGTGCTAGGCTGAATGCCCAGCAGAAAGCGCAGTTGTCACAGTTCAACACTCGCCTTGCTCGACTCTTCACGGACTTCAGTCAGAACGTGATGGAAGACGAGAAGGGTTACGTGACCTGGATCAGCGATGAGGCGGACTTGGCGGGTCTACCTGAGAGCGTGGTTAAGGCAATGGCTAATGCCGCTTCGGATCGCGATTCAGCGGGGGGAAAGTGGGCTGTGACCAACACACGTTCCTCCATGGACCCGTTCCTCACCTACTCAGACGTGCGGTCACTGCGTGAAAAGGTATGGCGAAATTATTACAGTCGTGGTGATAACGGAGACGAATTCGATAACAACAAGATCATCACCGAGATCTTAGCCCTGCGATCTGCTCGAGCCAAATTGCTTGGCTATCCCACACACGCGCATTGGCGGATGGAACCCACAATGGCGAAAGATCCGCAAGCTGCCATGGATTTGATGTTAAAGGTATGGCCCAAGGCGGTGGCACGCGTGCGTGAGGAAGTGGCGGATATGCAGGCAATCGCTGACGCCGAGAACGCAAATGTTAAGATTGAACCGTGGGACTATCGTTACTACGCCGAGAAGGTTCGAAAGGCAAAGTACGATTTAGATTTCAATGAGGTCAAACCCTATCTGCAGCTTGATAAACTCCGCGAAGGAATGATGTGGGCGTCCACACAACTTTATGGCTTGCAGTACAAGCAGATCAGTGGGGTCCCCGTGTTCCATCCCGATGTAACGGTTTGGGAAGTCACCGATGCGGACGGTCACCATGTTGGCCTGTGGTACCTGGATCCCTATGCCCGCGAAGGCAAGCGGAGCGGCGCGTGGATGACCGATTACCGGGCTCAGGAAAACTACCGCGGCAAGATCACGCCAATCGTTTCTAACAACTCAAATTTCATCGGCGGTTCCGATGGCGAACCTGTACTCATCTCGTGGGACGATGCGGTGACGCTCTTCCACGAATTTGGTCACGCGTTACATGGATTACTCTCCAAGGTGCGATATCCTTCACAGTCTGGCACCAATGTCGCGCGCGACTATGTTGAGTTTCCATCCCAAGTCAACGAGCACTGGTTGGATACACCGGAGGTGCTAAGCCGTTTTGCTGTGCATTACGAGACCGGTGAGCCGATTCCACAAGAACTGCTCGATAAGATCAAAAAAGCGTCGACCTTCAATCAAGGCTTCGCGACGGTGGAATACTTGGCCAGTGCTTTGATTGATATGAAAATCCACCTGACGGACCAAACCTCTATCGACCCGGATCAATTTGAGAGGGAGACCCTGGAGGAGATCGGGATGCCTTCGGAACTACCGATGCGGCACCGTACTCCGCAGTTCATGCATATCTTCAGCAGCGATAGTTACTCCGCAGGCTACTACAGTTATCTTTGGTCGGACGCGCTAACCGCCGATGCAGCCGAGAAGTTCACTGAAGCCGGAAGTTTCTATGATCCAGTGGTGGCCAAGAGCCTGCACGACAACGTGATGAGCATCGGAGATACGATTGACCCCGCCGAAGGTTTTCGCCGATTCCGAGGCCGTGATGTCGACACTGGGGCTCTATTAAGAAAACGCGGATTCCCTGTCGACTGACTTTTGCGAGAGGAAAGAGTGAGTCTCGGCGACCTGCCGTGGTGAGAGCGAGAGAGAGGAGGCGGCATGAGGATCATCTCTGACGCGTTCTCTCCGGTCATTCTCCGATATAAATCTCGATCCAGCCGTCGCTTTCTCGAGTTTCAAAACACTCCTGCAGTGGTTGACGGTTGATGGTCTGAATACCAGTGGCGAGCTCGTATTGCCAGCCATGCCAAGGACACGTTACGCATCCATGCTCAACACGACCTTGAGCAATCGGGCCACCTTGGTGAGAACACATTCCGTCAATCGCGTAGAGTCGATCCGGTTGCCGGAACAGAGCGACGACCGTCCGACCGACAATCCTTTCAACGGCGGAATTTTCCTCAACCTGCGTTGATTCGCAAACACGTTTCCAGGTGTAACCTTCGCGGGATCGTGTTTCGTTGTTGGGCTGAGGTGAATGGTGCATGAAAAGGGCTAATGTCTTTTACCGGTAGTTATCGGGTCTTGAACATGTCGATACAATGACCCAATACGAAGAGAGAAAAGGCTGATTGCCGATGTGATTGTAGACCTTTCGCTTCGGATTCATCAACTGAATCTAACGATTGAAACCACACGACAGAGAAGGAACGAACATGAGGCGGCTCGATTGGTCTGCACCAGTTCAGGGTGTACGCACGTTGTTAATGCTATTGATCAGTACTGTGGCAATGAACAACCCAAGCACACTTGCGGCACAGGAAAAGCAACAACAGGAAGCGACGGCGATGGTAACGAAGGTCACTGAGGTCGAAGGTATCGCAGAATATCACCTCGAGAACGGTGTGCGAGTCCTCCTTTTCCCTGACGCCAGTAAGGAAGTCGTGACGGTCAACATGACAGTGTTCGTCGGTTCGCGTCATGAAGGCTATGGTGAGGCGGGAATGGCCCACCTACTTGAGCACATGCTGTTCAAGGGGACGCCGACGCATCCTGATATTCCCAAATCGCTGAAAGATCGTGGCGCGGGGCGATCGATGAATGGGACAACGTGGATGGATCGAACCAATTACTACGAAACCCTGCCCGCAACGGGCGACAATCTGGAATTTGCAATTCGTTTGGAAGCGGACCGACTTCTCAATAGTAATATTCGCGGTGAAGATCTTGAGAGCGAGATGACGGTCGTCAGAAATGAATTTGAACGCTCCGAGAATTCTCCGTTTCAAGTCATGCTGCAGCGGATGCAAGGTGCGGCGTACGAGTGGCACAACTACGGCAAAACGACGATTGGGAACCGAAGCGACATCGAGCGTGTACCTGTGGTGAAACTACGAGAGTTTTATCGTAAGTATTATCGCCCCGATAACGTGATGGTCATTGTTGCAGGTAAGTTTGAAACGGATGAAGCTCTCGCCCATTTACAGAAGTATTTCGGTACTTTGGCGATTCCAGAGACACCGATTGACCCAACCTACACCACTGAGCCAGCGCAGGATGGTGAGAGAACGGTAGTGGTGCGACGGGTCGGAGAGGTGCAGTTAGTGGGCTCCGCTTACCACATCCCCGCCGGTAGTCATCCCGATTATGCCGCGGCCAAGGCGCTCGTTTACATTCTCGGTGATGAGCCGAACGGACGGCTTTACCAACAGTTGGTGGAACCGGGAATTGCCTCGAGCGTTTATGCGAATTCGTATGCATTTACCGAACCGGGGCTTCTTTTTTCACTCGCGGAAGTTCCAGCAAATGAATCATTAGAGTCAGCACGTAGCGCATTGATCGACGCGATGGAGAAGTCGTTTGTTGATAAGCCGGTAACGGAAAAAGAAGTCCAGCGAGCGGTGCAACAGATTCTTAAAGCTAGAGAGTTGCAGGCCGCTAATACCGATCGCATCGCGGTGTCTCTCAGTGATTGGGCCGCTCAGGGAGATTGGCGTCTTTACTTCCTTTTCCGAGACAACATTGAGTCCTTGACGACTGAA
Source organism: uncultured Rubripirellula sp. (assembly GCA_938045805.1). Taxonomy (GTDB): domain Bacteria; phylum Planctomycetota; class Planctomycetia; order Pirellulales; family Pirellulaceae; genus Rubripirellula. The sequence goes on from CALIBL010000112.1 coordinate 29,150, forward strand.
CAAGTTCAAACGGTTGCGGAAAAATACTTTGTGAGAAACAACCGAACGGTGGGATTGTTCATACCCAGCGAGAAATCGGAGAGAGTGGCGATTCCTGAAGCCCCAGACCTGGCCCAAATGTTAGACGGCTACAAGGGACGTGAGGCGGTTGCGGCTGGCGAACAGATTGATCCGGATCCGCTAAAAATAGAAGAAAGGACGCTCCGTGGGGATCTCACCGCCGGTATTCGTTACGCGATGCTGCCTAAAAAGACTCGGGGTGAGACGGTCACCTTGTCAGTGACTCTGAGGTTTGGATCCGAGGAGTCACTCAAAGGCCGCGTGGGAGCTGCTGAACTGCTCGGCATCATGATGGCACGCGGTACCAAGTCACTCGATTACTCGGCAATTGAGGATGAGAAGGTGCGACTTCGTCTTCAGTTGTCCGTCAGTTCGACGATCGGTCTCTTGCAGGTTTCGGCAAAGACCAAACGCGAATTTCTGCCCGAGGTCGTGAAACTGATCGGTGAGGTGATCCGTGATCCTAGGTTTGAGTCGAGTGAACTCGAGGTGATTCGCCGACAGATAGTGACCAGTTTGGAACAGTCCTCAACCGATCCAACTGCTCTGGGACGTCGCAGTGTCGATAAGCGTCTCTCGCCTTATCCAGCTGGTCACGTTCTTGAGGTCATGTCGATCGAGGATGAAATCGCAATGTACCGTGCGGTGTCCATTGATGATATCGCAGCGTTGCATCGCGACTTCATTGGTAACCAAGCCGGCGAAGTGACTGCGGTTGGTGAGTTCGATGTGGAAAGTTTGAAAGAGATGCTTGTGGCTGAGCTTAACGGGCTTGAGTCAGACGAGCCATACGTGCGAGTTGATCGACCTGCGAATCCTGATGTTCCCGGATCAATTGAGGCGATCGAGACACCCGATAAGGAAAACGCGGTTTATCGCGCGAGTCTGCAGGTAAACCTGTCGGATTCAAACCCTGAATTCGCCTCCCTGGAACTCGGGAACTTCATCCTTGGTGGCGGCTCGCTCAGCAGTCGACTTGGTAATCGTGTTCGGCAGCAAGAAGGTCTTTCCTACGGGATCGCGAGCTACACCCTGCCCCGCTCGAAGGACAACCGAGTTGACTTCATTGTTGCGGCAATCACCAACCCTGGTAAGAAAGATCGACTAGTTCAAGTGATCAACGAGGAATTGGTCAAGATTCGAGAAGACGGCATCACCCAAACGGAGCTCGATGAAGCAAAAGCCGCTTATCTGCAGGCCGCACGCGTTAGACGTTCAGATGACGGAGCTTTGAATCAAGAACTGCTTGGGTCACTGTTCAACGACCGCACGATGCAACATGTTGCTGACCACGAGGAGAACATTTCTAAAGCTACCGTGGACAGCGTCAATGCAGCTTTGAAGAAATACATCGTGCCCGAGAAACTTGTGATCGGTGTTGCAGGCGACTTTGCGAAAGCGAAAGAATCATCGGCGAACTGATTGATAGTTACATCAACGAGCAAGTTCGCCGTCTAGGATCTTTAGAAGGTGAAGGGCTTGATTTTGGTATTCCACTCGACCCGCAAGGTTCTCGAACTCTTGCGGGTCTTTTTTTAAGTCATACAACTCGTACTCAGGCTCTTCTTCATCATAACGAATTAGCTTGAAGTCACCCTGCATGATCATGTTGCTCCGCACCGATTCATAGGTGGTGATCACTGGGTGTGACCAGCTTCGTGTGGGGTTGACTAGCAGTGGGAGAAGGTCATTTCCAAGGATGTGTTGCTCGGGCAAGCCGACCTGTAGGCGGCCGCACACGGTCGGGAATAGATCCAGAAGAGATACCGGTGCGTTGCACACATCTCCATGAGTGTCCGGCTGTTGCGGATCAGCGATTAATAGGTTGACGTTTGTTGAGTCATCCCAGAGAGTGAACCTCGTTTCGTGGAGCTTCTCGCCCAAGTGATAGCCGTGATCACTCCAGAGGACAATCGTGGTATTTGAATTCCATTGGCTGGCTTCGAGACCATCAAGAAGCCGTCCGACACATCGGTCAGCGATTGCGCAACTTGCAAAGTAATGCTGCAACATTCGCTTCCAGCCGAGTAGGTGCCCGTTTTCTTTGTTAATGCGACGCCCGTGGTTCAAGATATCGACGAATCGGTCTTTACCGATGACGGGGTGTCCTTGTTCGTTGAGACTCAAACCGCACCACCTAAACGCCAAAGAAGGTAGGTCATCTGCGTCGTTGGTAAATTCGTCCAACAGACCCTGCGTGATTGCCATTTCGTCTGTTGGGAAGAGATCCAATAAATCCTGAGTGGCGTAAAACGGCAAGTGTGGCCGGAAGATCCCACAGGCGATAAAGAACGGTTGGTTTTCCGGTAGGATAAACTCCGTCTCTCGATCGACACTTCGTCCCTTCTCTAGCAGAGTTGCAATGAAGTCCGCTTTTCGATAGTCATTCAATTGGTGGAAGGTTGAGTCGCCATCGCCCTCCCTACCCCAGTCGAGACTTTTTGGACTGTAGGGGTCGCGAACCTTGGCACCCGCGCTACCGGGAACATTGGTCCATTGATCCCATGAAAGTTCCCCGTCAGCATGGCGGTAGGAACCACCGTTATGAAAGATCTTGCCGGTCGTCGCCGTGTACCACCCTCGTTTCCTTAACCACTGCGGGAGAGTGGTGGCATTCGATAGCGTCGCTTTCCCTTTGTACTGGAAATCGCGAAAGAATTTACCGCCTGCATTGGTTGTGAGTCCTGAGTCGCTCGGGCGAATCCCAGTCATTAATGCTGCACGCGATGGATTGCAAGCAGGGGCGGCACAGTGTGCGTTAGTAAAAGTCACACCACGCGCGGCTAGTCGCGTTAGATTGGGGGTCATCCGATCTGTAACTCGCTGGCGAACATCCGGGTCCGGATAGACGCGTTGAAGGAAATTGCCCGCTTCCGCTTGGTAGAGCGTTCCGATGGTTTTCAAATCATCCACTGCAATCATCAGAACATTGTGTCTCGCGGGCGCAGCGGTTTGCTGAGCTATCGAGCGAGTGGAATCAATGGTGTTCGTTAGCAGCAAAGAGAGGAAAGCGATCAAGGGGAGAGTTTTGAGCATCTTCCGATTTCCATTCTGAAGGAATGATCGAACTGGGGTTGAAGCAAAAAAAACGATCTGGGTCGTAGTTCGAATGATCAGGGTGGGTCATATCCACCAGGATGCCACGGATGACATCGCAGGATTCGTTTCGTCGTTTTATACAATCCAATTAGCGGACCGTACTTTTGAATCGCTTCGATTCCGTATTGACTGCAGGTGGGTGTGTAACGACAGGAAGGTCCAATCATTGGACTGATGCCGATCTGATAGAACCGAATAAGCCGAATGAACATCGCTCCAATGATTCGACGGCCGAGTTTGATCATGG
>CALIBL010000113.1 GCA_938045805.1 uncultured Rubripirellula sp.
ACATTTGGTTTCAGCAAGAAACGCGTGGTGCACTTGCATCTTCGTTTGTCACTGATTTGCGACAGGAGGAACGAATGGATCTTTCCGCAGTTAGGGCAAGCACAAAAAACCGTTTTATCTCGCTCGTGTTGGGAGTTTGTCATGGTTGTCGCCGCTGCGATGTTCCGAGGTGCTAGATCGCACTTCGATGTGTTATCTTTTGGAGAGTTACTTGAGTTTATTTGCGGTACGATTCACGATTGCCGTCATTCCTCGATGTGTAATTTATCAGAATATAGGAGATGCAAAGTTGAGTGATCCGTCTGAAACGAATTGCAGCAACTGCAGCAAGTTGTGGGAGAAAGTGGAGGAGTTAGAACGCGGCAAAGCGAAGGCAGAGAAAAACTCGGCCTATCTGCTGTTGGCCTCGGGGATCTTGTTGGGGATGAATTTGGCAAAACTAATCATGAGTCTGTTAAGCATTTCTTGGTGAAGTAAAGCGGCGCTGCAGGATCTCTTTCCGCTTTTTGCAGCAATATTCATCGATCAGGTTTGATGTCGGTTCGCAAGGTAGGTGTCAATGTTGAGACAGTTTTTTCAGCGACCAATCGGCTTGTCGATTACGATTTTCGTTGTTGCCTCGTGTGTGACGGCCTCTGCTTGCCTCTGGGACCGTGACACCCTTGAGATGGAGCGGCAACGATTTCCAACAACTTTAGAGCTCATTGCCGGTAAGTTTCTTCGGCATTCAGAAGCTTTCTATCTTTGGCGCATCAAGGATCGTGAGTCGAAACTCGAGCGGGAATCGAGACCGGAGTGGTTTGATGATCTAGCGGTTGCTTATGAAAAAACTGGCGATGCGAAGAAAGCGATCGACCTGATGCGCGAGAAGAATCTTCTTTTTCCCGGTTTGTATGAAACCCACGCGAATCTTGGGACGTTCTTGATCCACTCGGGTGATTTTCGACTGGGTTTGGCGGAGATTGAAAAGGCGTTGGAGATTAACCCAAGTGCGCATTTTGGCCGCGAAGAGTATCAGCATCAGCTCGTTCTGTATTTGCTCGATTGCGATGCTGAAGTTGGCCTGCAGTTACCGCTTTCTGAGCAGATGCCAAATGGGTTTGAGCCAATTGGATTTGCATCATTTCTGTTTGGCGATGAACCGGGTGAGGTGTCAGCCGAAGAACGGAAGCAAGTCCTTGGGTCAGCATTAAAGGGTGTGCTCGGCATGATGAAGTTTGGGAACTTTGATTCGCCGATACTTCTTGAGGCTTTGGGGGATCTGTTGGTCAGCAGTGGATTGGAAGCGGATGCGAAACAGCTTGCTGCTCGGGCTTACCTCAAAGCGTCCTACGAGGTTGAGGATCCGGTGGCAAAGGAGAAGTATCGCGGCAAAGCCGATAGTTGCCTCGAGTTTCAAACCGGTAATCGAGGTGGCTCGACCAGAATCGAACTGAGCGAATTGGAAAGTCAGTTCTCATTGGAATTGGAAGATGGTAGTAACTGGTATGCCCAAATTGTCAAAGACGAGGAAGCGTGGGTCAGCGAGGGTGCAAATCCAGAAATGAGGTTTGATCAGAAGTATTACGATCAGACACCTCAGATTGAAGTTACCTCATCCCGCGTTTCACTTTCTCAAGCAGTCTCTCATTCAACCGGTTCGACTCGTTTAACTGCTTTGCTCAGCTTTGCAGCCATCTTGGTTGTTCCTGCTTGGTTTATCTATCGCAAACTTCGGCGGGTATAGCTTCGAAAGATCGATGCGGCGTCAGTTTTCTGAGATGCAGTAGAGATGACTTGCGCCCCGAAGGAACAACTGGTTGCCAGCGATAGCTGGGGATGCGTCAAATCGCTCATCGAGATGATTCAAAGACATCACTTCGTATTTGGTACCGTGCTTGAGCACCGCCGTGTTTCCCGCTCGTCCGACAAGGTAGACTCGGCCGCTTGCTGCGACCGGTGAAGCGTACAGGTTTGAAATGCCGTTGACGCGTTCAGGACCAAATTGAAGTGCTCCGGATTTGGCATCCACGCAGCGGAGGATCGCTTGATTGGATTGATTGAAGTACAGAAGGCCATCGTAGAGAAGGGCTGAAGGGACATAGGGAGTGCCTCGGTCTAAGGACCATTGGATCTTGTCCGATCCAGAAATGTCTCCTCGTTCGGTCAGTGGAATGGCCATTGCGGCATAGCCCTGGTAACCACTCATGCAGATCACGTGGTCACCTTCGACCTGAGGGCACGGTGTGCAGTTGCCGGTAAGGCCGCTGCACTGCCAGATGATTTCGCCGGATTCGAGGTCGTAGCTGCGAACATAATTGCTCGCAGAGGTGATCACTTGGGTTTTGCCACTGTGTTCCAAGACAAGGGGCGTTGCCCAGGCATTGCCCTCATCCCGATCACGTCTCCAAACCGTCTTGCCAGTGGCCGCATCGAGGACTTCAATTGAGCTCTGACCGCCATGATCACGCACGACAACTAGTTTATCGTTGTGCAGTACAGGTGAGCAGCCTTCCCCCAAGCTTGATCCCACCTTTGCTTCGCCCAGACTCCGCTCCCAGATTTTGTTTCCATCAAAGTCATAGCAGAACAGTCCGGCGGAGCCGAACCAGCAGAATAATCGCTTGCCGTCGGTAGTCGGCGAGGCGGAGGCAAAGTCATTGTCGTTGTGAGCGCCTTCGTGTGGGATTTTTTTTGTTGCGGTTTCTCTCCAGATGCGACGACCAGTGTTTCGGTCGAAGCACATCACCAAAAATTCATGGACCGCATTGGGGCGTTTAATATCAAAGAAATTGGTTTTGGGCTGATCTGCGGGATCTGGAATGGAGGAGTCTTTTTGATCAGTCTTGACGGCACTCAGAATAAAAACCTTGTTGTCCCAGATGATGGGAGTCGAGGTGCCGTCACCTTCGATCGGCACTTTCCATTGAATGTTCTCCGTTTCACTCCAAGATGTTGGCGGGTCACTCGATTCGGCGACACCGCTGTTGAGCGGACCCCGCCACTGTGGCCAATTTTCTTTTGCAAAGCAGTGCGTCGAGGACGATAGCATCAACGCTAAGCTAAAAATGAAAGACTTTTGGGTCAGGTTAAGGCTCATGGTTACTTTCTGGTCTTGTCTTTGAACGCAAATAGTTTTTTATGGCTTCTCAGGTAAATGACGCCATCCAAGATTGCTGGAGTGGCGTACACATTGTCACCTAGTTCGTTCACAGCAACGACAGGCATTTCATCGTTTAGTGCGATAACTGATACTCGGCCGTCACCGGCGAAGCTATAGAGATGATCGTCTGTAATCAGTGGGGATGCGTAATGGGTTCCACTGCCCTTCGTTCTCATTCGCTTAGTGATCTGACCAGTTTTTTGGTCAATGCAAGTAAGTTGTCCACCATTTTTGACGAGGTAGATGGTGGTTTCGGACGCGACCGGTGAGGGCACTTCCGGAATACCTCGCGTGGTTAAGATTCGCACTTCATCGGCAGCGACCAATCCGGCGCTATCGAGCGGTATGCCAAGCAGTCCGTGTGTTTCATAGCCATCGCGGAATTGTTCAATCTCTTTGACTGCGAGTGACCATTCATCTTCTTGGACCTCACCATTCTTGTTTTTATCACCGTGCTTGAACGAGACCGGCGCACCATTCATTGGGGCTTCGATGCCTTCTGGTCGATGAAAGATCCACAGTGCGGGGAATTCATCACGAGAGATCGTTCCGTTTTTGTTCGCGTCATGATCTGAAATGAGTTGACTGAAGGTGGGAAGGGGTGGACGGAGATCTGGTTCTCCAAGTTTGTTCCAAGTTGAAACGAGGACCTCATCCCCAACGATGATTGGTGTGCTGGTTGCAGTGGTTGCGCACTGAGCGATCCAGATTCGTTGACCACTATCAATATCAAAGGCCTGTACACTGCGTGCAGAATGAAAAATCACTTTGTTGTCGTGGATGATTGGACAGGCAGTGCATGCCATCTCACCGGTGAACTTTTCCGATTGCGGGATTTTCCAACGCTCGTCGCCCGTACCTTTGTCAAAGCATGCGATGTAATGATCGACGTAGTTGCCGCGATAGAGAATGACTTTGTCCTCGTGAATCACGGGAGAAGTTGCATTGCCACCAAATGATTTTGCAATGGGCATTCGCTTTTCCCACTGGACTTGTCCGTCGTGAGTCAAGCAGATTAAGCCGTAGCAACCAAAATAGGCAATGACGTTTTGGGCGTCGCAGCAGGGTGAACTGCTGGCCGGATTAAACGAGGGATGGCCTTTTTCAAGTGCTTCGACGGTGAAAGAGCGAATCCAGAGCCGTTCACCATGGTGGCGATTGAAGCACTCAACACTGACTGTCGATTGCTCGGAATTAAACGTCGTCAGGAAAAGACGATCACCGTGGATGCACGGCGAGCTATGTCCGGGAGCAACGTCAGTAGACCAGAGCACATTTGTTTGCGGATCGAAATGCTTAGGGGGCGAACCGGTCCCGATACCCGAAGAATTTTGGCCGCGAAATTGATGCCATTCGCCTGCTTCATTACGGTTTTGTTCCTGACCAAGTAATAGTGTTAGGGTCAAAACAAATCGAGAAGCGATGCAACATCGGTTGATTCTAGAAATTTCGGCGGGTGCTGTCTCACATTCTTTCTCGCGTCGTGCAGGTCTCATTTGAAAAGGCTCCGGTTGCAATCTTTCTTTTCGCTCAAAGCGTACCTTCTATCACAAGGTTTTTTTGTTGCATTGCCAATGCGTCGTAAACGAAAGGTTAATCTCCGAGAAGGCTTTCAATCTCCCAGAGCGCTATTGGGGCGTGCCGTTCCGGCACTAGTTTTTCTTCACAAAAACGGACGCATCGTCTTTGAATGGTTTCAGTTGAAAAGATCCCTTTTGGCTCGTTGAACGTATTTTAAATTGCACCGTGTAATTAATGTGTTGGCCGAGGGAGTCGGACACAGTCTCTGCGGCGGAGAAGGAAAGGATTTTTGCCTTGTTCTTTGGCAGGGTGTAACGCGAGGTCGGTTCGAGTGCATCCGCGAATAGGGCATCGGAGTGCTGGTTGTTTATCCATTTATCAATTCCCTCTTGATCCGCGTTTGCGTCAAAGAGGAAGTCCGCGTTTGCGTCAAAGAGGAAGACTGTTGCAGTGATCGGGAACATCGTTCCCTTGTTATCGATGTTGATCTTCACCACCGCGCGTTGGTCTGGGAGCGAGTAAAAGATCAGGGTGTCACGGTAGCCGATCATCGATGAACGGATTTGCATCGTGGGTGTTTCGTCTGTGATTTTCAGGGGCGTTGCACGAGGCCTGATGTTGAGTTCATTGCCAGACGCGATAGCATCAATGTTGAGAGTCATTGTGAGGATGGCCCACAACGAAGCCATCCAAAGTAACTTGGTCTTGGTGAAGGTTCCGCGAGATGTGCTTGTATTCTTCATGGTGGTTGCAAAGGATCGTGGAGAGGTTTGGGCTTTGAGTAGATTTTAGCTGCTTACCTTGCTCAGGTGGCTGTTCTCTTGTGGCTGTGGATTCCAGCATTGGAATGGCGGTTCGAAATCGTGTGAAAATGGTTCCTCGGGTATGAACTTTTCTCTGATACCTACTTCACAGGGGCGTATTTACACTGATAATACCCTTCGACAATCACACATGCGGATGTGGCGGAATTGGCAGACGCGCTAGATTCAGGTTCTAGTGCCCTTTACGGGCGTGGAGGTTCAAGTCCTCTCATCCGCACTACAAA